>NZ_CP009170.1:725000-1362500 GCF_000763575.1 Thermoanaerobacter kivui | reverse complement strand
AACCTTACCGTCGGAAGCCTAAGGTTTCCTGGGGAAGGGTAATCCGCCCAGGGTAAGTCGGGGCCTAAGCCGAGGCTTAAAGCGTAGGCGATGGGGAACCGGTAGAGAATCCGGTACCACCGAGGGCCGTTAAGAGAAGCGGGGACGCAGCGAGATAGGTGGAGCGTGCGGTTGGTAGAGCACGTCCAATCAGACACCGAAGGGTACGTAGGCAAATCCGCGTACTGGCAGGGGTCTGAGAAGGGGAGCTTGATAAGCGAAGCCACCGAAGCAGCTGCCAAGAAAAGCCGCTATCGAGGTCTGAGGTGCCCGTACTGCAAACCGACACAGGTAGGCGAGGAGAGAATCCACAGACGAGCGGGAGAACCCTCATTAAGGAACTCGGCAAAAAGACTCCGTAACTTCGGGAGAAGGAGTGCCGAAAGGCCGCAGAGAAGAGGCCCAAGCGACTGTTTACCAAAAACACAGGTTTCTGCTAAGTCGAAAGACGAAGTATAGGAGCTGACGCCTGCCCGGTGCTGGAAGGTTAAGGGGAAGTGTGAAAGCACTGAACCGAAGCCCCAGTGAACGGCGGCCGTAACTATAACGGTCCTAAGGTAGCGAAATTCCTTGTCGGGTAAGTTCCGACCCGCACGAAAGGCGTAACGACTTGGGCGCTGTCTTGATGAGGGGCCCGGTGAAATTGTAGTACTCGTGAAGATGCGAGTTACCCGCGATTGGACAGAAAGACCCCGTGGAGCTTTACTGCAGCTTGCCACTGGATTTTGGTAATTTCTGTACAGGATAGGTGGGAGACAGGGAAGGTGGTGCGCCAGCATCACTGGAGTCGGCGTTGGGATACCACCCTGAGATTACCGAAATTCTAACCTAGCACCGTAAACCGGTGTAGGGACACTGGCAGGTGGGCAGTTTGACTGGGGCGGTCGCCTCCTAAAGAGTAACGGAGGCGCCCAAAGGTTACCTCAGCGCGGACGGGAATCGCGCGAGAGAGTGCAAAGGCAGAAGGTAGCCTGACTGCGAGAGAGACATCTCGAGCAGGGACGAAAGTCGGGCTTAGTGATCCGGCGGCAGTGAGTGGGAACGCCGTCGCTCAACGGATAAAAGCTACCCCGGGGATAACAGGCTGATCTCCCCCAAGAGTCCACATCGACGGGGAGGTTTGGCACCTCGATGTCGGCTCATCGCATCCTGGGGCTGAAGTAGGTCCCAAGGGTTGGGCTGTTCGCCCATTAAAGCGGTACGCGAGCTGGGTTCAGAACGTCGTGAGACAGTTCGGTCCCTATCCGTCGCGGGCGAAGGAAACTTGAGAGGCACTGCCCCTAGTACGAGAGGACCGGGGTGGACGAACCGATGGTGTACCAGTTGCACCGCCAGGTGCACAGCTGGGTAGCCAAGTTCGGAGGGGATAAACGCTGAAAGCATCTAAGCGTGAAGCCCGCCTCAAGATAAGGTTTCCCACCCGTAAGGGGTAAGACACCTCGAAGACCACGAGGTAGATAGGCCGGGGGTGTAAGAGTGGAAACACTCTTAGCTGACCGGTACTAATCAGTCGAGGACTTGACCTTTGGCTTTGTGCAGTTTTGAGGGTCTAGATTTCCGGTGGCGATAGCGGAGGGGAAACACCCGTTCCCATTCCGAACACGGTCCACAAGGGGCCCCCAGACGGTCGCAAGACCGACTGGGGTGCTAGTTAAGCCCTCCAGCGCCGATGGTACTGCTTTCGCGGGAGAGTAGGTCGCTGCCGGTAAAATTTTATACATTATTTAAAAAGAGGTAGTCTGTTTTTAAAATGGACTATCTCTTTTCTGTTTTTTTATGCTATAATAAATTAAAAATTTCTTTGGAGGGCTTTGGTCATGTTAAAAAGTAATAGAATTGAACTTGTTCCATTTGAGAGCAAATATTTTGAAAAATTTGTAGAGTTTCGGAATAGTGATGATAGTAGAAATTTAACGATGCCGGGTATACCATATCCTGTTACAGTAGAAACTGTTGCAGAAAGGTGGAAAACAAAAAAAGATCCAAAAGAAAATGGAGAATTCGCTATAATACTTAGGAGCACAGGTGAATATATAGGAAATGTTTCGTATAATAATGTGGACTGGAAAAATAGAAACTGTGAGATTGCGATAATGATTGGAGAGGAAAAACACAGAAATAAAGGCTATGGGACGGAAGCTTTAAATTTACTACTGGATTTTATTTTTAATGAATTAAATTTACATCGAGTAGAGTTA
This sequence comes from Thermoanaerobacter kivui, assembly GCF_000763575.1. NCBI lineage: Bacteria > Bacillati > Bacillota > Clostridia > Thermoanaerobacterales > Thermoanaerobacteraceae > Thermoanaerobacter > Thermoanaerobacter kivui. Next base: position 1,360,263 of record NZ_CP009170.1, on the reverse strand, counting down.
AGGGTCTATGATTTTAATGAAAGGGCAATAAAGAGTTATGAAAAATGTGGTTTTAAAAAAGAAGGGTTATTGAGAGAGGTAACATATAAGCATGGTAAGTACATAAATGAATATGTAATGGGAATTTTAAAAGAGGAGTTTATTAATAGAAAGAATTATTACCAGGGAGATAATAACAATAACAAGTGAACAAGGAGGATAACTGTGAGAGCTTTTATTGGAATTGATATAGGCGAAAAAGCTATAGAGCAGATAGTGAGATTTCAGGAAACATTAAAAAACTATACTGTAAAGGGGAGATGGACTTATAAAGATAATTTCCATATCACATTAAAATTCTTAGGGGAAATAGAATTAGAGGACATCTCTAAAATAGAAGAGACGGTAAAAGTTGCAGTAAAAGGCATCAGTCCTTTTTACATACGACTTTCAGAAGTGGGTTTTTTTAGAGGCGATAAGGAGATGAGAGTTCTATGGGTAGGAACAGAAGAAAATGAATTTTTAAATAAATTGCATTACAAGATAGATAATGAATTATATAAAATAGGATTTGCAAAAGATGAAAGAAAATTTACTTCCCACATTACTATTGCCAGAGACATACGTTTAAGCATTGACATAGAAGAAGTAAATAATCTTTTTGAAAAACAAGAGAAAGAGGCTATTTTAGTAGATACAATTTTTTTGTATGAGAGTGTTATACAAGAAAATAGAAGAAAATATATTCCTATATTTAGTGTGCCTTTAAAATAAGAAGTAAGATGCCTAAAAAGCATCTTACTCTGGATTTACATAAAGGGTCTTTTGGCTTGTATATATTACAAAACCTGGTTTTGAGCCAGAAGGTTTTTTTACGTATTTTTTTAAGGTATAATCAACAGGTACATTTGAAGAATTTTTCGCTTTGCTATATTTGGCGGCTAATTTTGCAGCTTCAATAAGAGTTGTTTCAGGCACAGATTTGTTATTTGTCTTTATTATGACGTGGGACCCTGGTATGTCTTTTGTGTGAAGCCATATATCGTTAGGATTTGCGAATTTTAACGTTAGATAATCGTTTTGAGTGTTGTTTTTCCCTATATATATGTCGAAACCGTCTGAAGATACTACATGCAATGGTTGAGAAAGAGTTTGCTGTGATATTTTTTTCTTTTGCTGCTTATGTATATACCCTTGTTCAGACAGTTCATTTTTTATTTCCTCTATTTCTGATGGTAATGTACAATTTTCCAAGTTCACTAGTTGACCTTCTAAATAAGTTATTTCCTCAAGAGTATCTGATATTTGTTTTTCTATTATTTTATTGGCATTTTTTAACTTGCTGTATTTTTTAAAGTATCTTTGGGCATTTTCTGAAGGGGAATATTTTTTGTCAATGGGTATTTCAATTTCTTCGCCAGTGTAATAGTTCATGGTTTTGAAGCTTTCCATTCCTTTTTTTAGAAGGTGCATATTTGCTGTTATAAGTTCGCCGTAAAGTCTAAAAGTGTCAGCATTTTTTGCTTCGTTTAATTCTTGTTGAAGTTTATCTAATTTGTTATAAAGTTTTTCTAAATTGTTGTTGATGATTTTTCTTAAATCCGAGGACCTTGCTTGCAAATTTACTATATTTGCTTTTTCACTGAAAAATTTACAAGCAGCTTGGTTCACTGTAGGGAAAAAAGTTTTTGTAATATATTGAGATAAATCAATACAAGAAAAGTCAATTACTTCATTTTCCTGAAAAGCAATGCAAGGTTTTAAATTTAAGCTTAAAACATCTTCATATATTTTTTTTATGTTTTGATATAGATTTTCAATTTGCTCATCTTCTATTGATTCTACAAATCTGTCAGATACATTACATCTAAAAGCAACTTCTCTTGCTAAAGTGGGGCTAAATCCTTGTAGAATATCTATTAAGGCTTTTTCAATTTTTTTTGATTTGTAGTTGTTAAGTACTTCCTTGAAAGAGGCTAAAAAGAGATTATTTATATTTAACTTTTCTTGCAGTGGTGGGCAGACATATTGCCTTCCAGGTAGTACTTCTCTTACTTTACTCATATCAGAATATACTCTTTTTATGCTATCTATTATCGTTTGAGTAGCTTTGTCAATTAATATGATATTGCTGTGTCTTCCCATTATTTCAATAATTAGAGTTTTAATTGTTTGATTTTCTAATTCATCTTTTGTTTCTATATCGATTTTTACTATTCTGTCAAATTCTACTTGTTTTATATCTATTATCCTGCCGCTTTGAAGAAATTTTCTCAAAAGCATGCAAAACATTGGAGGCTCAGCAGGATTTTCTTTATTTTCTTCTGTAAGATATATTCTTGGATAATTTGCATTAGCAGACAATAGCAGTTTATAGTTTTTACCTTTATTTCGTATTATAAAGATTAATTCTTCTTTATCAGGTTGATATATTTTATCAATTCTTCCACCAATAATTTCTTTTTTTAATTCTTTTGTTATTGCATGTAAAGTTATGCCGTCCAAAGCCATAGTTATAACCTCCAGATTTTATTGTATATAAAAAGTATACCATGAAATCGAAGGGTTTAATAGTGAAAAATTGATTGTGTTGATTTTAGTTGTAACATTTGTTACAATAAGATAAGATGTAAAAATAGGAATTAAAGTTTAATTGCCATAAGTAGAAAATTGAAAAGCAATAGAAAGAAAGATAGAGGAGGTGGAAAGTTGAAGTGGTTACTTTTTGTGTATAAGGTCCCAAGTGATTCGTCAACAGCTAGGGTTACTATATGGAGAAGAATAAAAAAAATTGGCGCTTTGTATTTACAACAGTCTGTATGTATTGTGCCTTACATGGAAAGGCTTGTAAAAGAAATAGAAAAGTTAAAGGATGAAATTAAAGGTTTTGGAGGAGATTTTAAAGCCTTTGAAGTAGTGGCTCTTGATGAAGAAATAGAGAAGGATGTGATAGAACAATTTAATCATCAAAGGAGGGAAGAATATAGTGAAATAAAGGAACAATGTGAAGAGTTTTTTAAAGAGATTGAAAAAGAGATAGCAAGAAAAAATTTTACTTTTGCAGAATTAGAGGAAAATGAAGATGAGTTGAATAAGTTATATAAGTGGTTTGAAAAAGTAGCCCAAAGAGATGTGTTTGAGTGTGAAATGAAAAAAGAGGTTAAGGAATTATTAGAAAAAGCCAGTCGAGACTTTGAATATTTTACTTCATTGGTTTATGAAAATAATAAAGAGTGAAGGGAGGCATTTTAATTGTTAAATGTAATTATTTTGGGGTTGACAAGTCTTCTTACAGATATATCTACTGAAATGGTATATCCTTTGATTCCACTTTTTCTCACTTCTCGACTTGGGGCAAGCCCGGCAATAGTAGGGATTATTGAAGGGTTTGCAGAAAGTCTAGCTAGTATACTTAAGGTTTTTTCAGGGTACATATCTGATAAAGTAGGTAAAAGAAAACCTTTAGCTATAGCTGGATATTCTTTTTCTACTATAGGAAAAATGTTTTTGTATTTTGCTACTTCATGGGGATGGGTTTTTTGGGGTAGAACTGCTGACAGGTTTGGAAAAGGAATACGAACAGCTCCAAGAGATGCTTTGATTGCTGAAGCTGTAGATAAAGAAAACATTGGGAGAGCATATGGACTTCATAGAGCATTGGATACTTTAGGCGCAACGATTGGAATTGCTTTAGCGTATTATTTTTTGACTTCTTATAAAGGAGATTATAAAGCAGTTTTTATGTATTCTCTAATACCAGCTTTTTTAGGAGTTATTGTGCTGTTTTTTGCTAAGGAAAGCACAGTAAAACATGAACTTTCAAAAAAACTTTCATTTTCTTGGAAAAGTCTTGATAGACGTCTTCAAATGTTTTTAATAGTTATTTTAATTTTTGCCTTAGGTAATTCTTCTAATCAGTTTTTACTTTTGAGAGCAAAAAGTGTGGGCTTTAGTGATTCGGATGTTATACTTTTGTACTTGGTGTATAATATTGTTTACATGATATTTTCATATCCAATGGGAAGATTATCTGATAAGATAGGGAGAAAAAAGCTTCTCATTATGGGTTATTTCTTTTATGGAATAGTGTATTTAGGATTTGCTGTTTTTGGCTTTAAAAGTGCTATGTGGATATTATTTTCTGTTTATGGTTTGTACATCGCTTTGACTGAGGGTGTTGAAAAAGCTTTAGTAGCGGAAATTTCTCCACCTCATTTAAAAGGTACAGTTATAGGGCTTCATGCTACTTTTACAGGCATTGGCCTTTTACCGGCTTCTTTTATAGCGGGAATACTTTGGGATACATTGGGAGCAACTGCACCTTTTTATTTTGGCGGAATTATGGGAGTTTTGGCTGCTATTGGCCTTATGATCGTTTTATGATTGTTTTCCTCACATTTTCTTAAAATATCTAACCAAATTAGCCTTTTTTGTGTTATAATATCCTTGAAGATTAGAAAATGGAGTGATATAGGTGAAATTTACTAAAATGCATGGATTGGGAAATGACTTTATAGTAATTGAGGCTCTAGAAAATGTAGATTATAGTGAATTAGCTATTAAACTTTGTGATAGGCATTTTGGTATAGGTGCGGATGGTCTTTTAGTCGTTGAGCCTTCAGGAATTGCGGATATTAGGATGAGGATTTTTAATGCAGATGGTAGCGAAGCAGAAATGTGCGGTAATGGTTCTAGATGTTTTGCAAAATATGTTTATGAAAGAGGGATAGTAAAAAAAGAGAAAATGGCAGTGGAAACCTTAGCGGGAGTGATTATGCCAGAAGTTTTTGTAGAAAATGGGAAAGTAGAAAGTGTAAAAGTTTACATGGGTAGTCCTATTTTTGTGGCTAATAAAATACCTGTAAAAAGTGACAAGCAAAAATTTATAAATGAGCCAGTAAAAATAGATGGGAAAGCTTATAAATTAACTTCTCTAAGGGTAGGAGTGCCTCATACTATTGTTTTTGTAGAATCCTTAGATGAAAATATGATTAAAGAATTAGGTCCTAAAATTGAAAAATCTTTCCTTTTCCCTCAAGGTACAAATGTTGATTTTGTAAAAGTAGAAGATAAAGAAAATATTTCTGTAAGGACTTGGGAAAGAGGTGTGGGGCTTACTCTTGCCTGTGGAAGTGGTGCCTGTGCTTCTGCGATAGCATCAGCGATTTCAGGAAAGACAGAAAGAAATGTCAACGTCCATTTCAAAGCAGGACAGCTTTTGGTAGAGTGGTTGGAAGATAATAGTATTTATTTGTCAGGTGGTGTTGAAGAAGTATTTACTGGAGAGATATATCTGTAGTTTAATAACAAAAGAATTTGACTATAATAAGAAAAAGGTGATATGATGATAAAAAGCATGACAGGTTATGGGAGAGGTGAGATTAAAGAGAAAGGCTATTACATAACTGTGGAGATTAAGTCTTTAAACCACAGATTTTTAGACATAAATTGCAGGATGAATAAGCTTTTAAGTGGGCTTGAAGAAAAAGTAAGAGAATTTGTTTCAAAGCAGATTGTGAGAGGGAGAATAGAATTAAATATTGGCTTTGAAGTGTATGAAAGAAGCATTAATGTTATAGAAATTGACGAGAGTCTTTTGTCAGAATATCTTAGAGTTTTTACTGATGTAAAGTCTAAATTTGAATTAGAAGGATTTATAAAAGTAAGTGATTTAGTGTATCTGCCAGAAGTTGTAAAAATAAAAAGCAGCAATTTAGATTTAGAAGAAATTTGGGAATTATTGAAACTGCCATTAGAAGAAGCAATTAATAACCTAATTGACATGAGGAGCAGAGAAGGTATAAAATTATACAATGATGTATTGCATAGATTGGAGAAGATTGAAAGGATAGTTAAAGATATAGAAGTTTTAAGTGCTGTTATGGTAGAAGATTATCGAAAAAAATTAGAGCAGCGCATAAAAGAGTTAGGTGTAGATGCGGATCCAAATAGAATTGCTATGGAAATCGCCATTATTACTGATAGGTCTTGTATCGCTGAGGAGATAACGAGGCTTAAAAGCCATATTAGTCAATTTAAAGACTCATTAGATGAAGAAGGTTCTGTGGGCAAAAAATTGGATTTTATAGTTCAGGAGATGAATCGTGAAGCCAATACTATAGGTTCTAAGTCTTTAGACTATAGGATTTCCAAGAATGTCATTGATTTAAAAAATGAGATTGAAAAAATTAGAGAACAGATTCAAAATATTGAGTAGGGAGGAAAAATTATGTCTATTAAATTGATAAATATAGGTTTTGGCAATATTATTTCTGCAAATAGGTTGGTGGCAATAGTTAGCCCAGAATCTGCACCAATAAAAAGAATAATTCAAGAAGCAAAAAACAGGGGAATGCTTATTGATGCTACATATGGCAGGAGGACACGAGCTGTTATAATAACTGACAGCGATCATATAATACTTTCTGCTGTACAGCCTGAAACTGTTGCTAATCGTCTTAATTCCAACAAAGAAATACTTGACACTTTGGATGAAGACGAGCAAGAAGAGGAAGAGTAGGGGGAATTTCTGTTGTCGAAAAAGAAGGGATTGCTTATTGTTCTTTCAGGACCTTCGGGGGCAGGAAAAGGTACTATATGTAAAGCCTTAATGGAAAAAGAAAAAAACTTAAAATTGAGTATATCTGCTACAACTCGTCAGCCGAGAGTAGGTGAAGTAGAAGGGAAAAATTATTTTTTTAAATCAGAAGATGATTTCCTTAAAATGATTGAAAGTGATTCTTTTTTAGAATGGGCCAAAGTTTACGACCATTATTATGGTACTCCTAAGGAGTTTGTTTTAAAAAATTTAGAAGAAGGAAACGATGTGGTGTTAGAAATAGACATTCAAGGAGCTTTAAAAATAAAAGAGAAGTTTCCAGAAGGAGTGTTTATTTTCATATTGCCTCCTTCAATGGAAGAATTAAAAAATAGGATTAAAAAAAGAGGCACGGAGACCGAAGAAGAAATAATAAAAAGGTTTAAAAGCGCTTATGAAGAGTTGAATTTTGTTTCAAAGTACAATTATGTGGTGATAAACGATAGTGTGGAAGAAGCAGTAGAAAAGATTAAGGCTATAATTATTGCAGAGAAATGCAGAGTTGATAGAAATAGAGATTTGTACTTGGAGATTAAGGAGGGACTTTTATGATTTTGTATCCTTCTATTGTAGATTTGATGAAAAAAGTGGACAGCAAATATACTTTGTGTTCACTTGTAGCTAAAAGAGCGTGACAGATTATAGCAGGAGACGAAAAATTAGTAGACATAGATTCGGATAAACCAGTCACTATTGCTACAGAGGAAGCAAATAGAGGTCTTATTACTTATGAAAGGACACAAAAATACGGGATTAAATAGAGGGTGTTGTGATGAGTAAAAATAAAAAAAACGTACTGCTTGGAGTTGCTGGCGGTATAGCAGCTTATAAAGCTGCTGACCTTGTATCTCGTCTTGTGAAAAAAGACATAAGCGTAGATGTGATAATGACAAAAGCTGCTACAAATTTTGTAAATCCTCTTACTTTTGAGGCTTTAAGCCACAATAAAGTTGTCATTGACATGTTTGCTGATCGCAAATATTGGGAGATTGAACATATTTCTTTGGCGGAAAAGGCTGATGTGCTTGCTATTGTCCCTGCTACCGCTAATATTATTGCTAAGATTGCCCATGGAATTGCAGATGACATGCTTACCACGACTATCCTTGCTACAAAAAGTCCTGTATTAATTGCACCGGCTATGAATACTAACATGTATACAAACCCAATGACTCAAAAGAATATTAAGACTCTAAAAGAATATGGATTTTTCTTTGTGGAGCCGGCATCAGGGCGTCTTGCGTGCGGAACTTATGGCTTTGGGAAATTGGCTGATGTTGAAGACATTGAAAAAGCTATTTTGGAATTATTATATAAAGATATAAAAAGAGATTTTGAAGGGAAAAAGGTTTTGGTTACAGCAGGACCGACACGGGAACCCCTTGACCCTGTGAGATACCTTACCAATCATTCTTCAGGTAAAATGGGTTATGAGATTGCAAAAGCATTAGTTGAGAGAGGCGCAGAAGTGATTTTAGTGTCAGGTCCTACTTATATAGAAGCTCCTAAGAATGTAACCTTTATACCAGTAGAGATGGCAATGGAGATGTATAATGCTGTGATGATGCACCTTGAAGAGGTAGATATTGTCATAGGGTCAGCGGCTGTTTCTGACTATAGGCCAAAAGAAATACAAAAGGAAAAAATTAAAAAAGACGATCAGGAGTTGACAATACAGCTTGTTAAAAACCCGGATATAATGTATGAAGTAGGAAAGAGAAAACAAAATAGAATATCGGTGGGTTTTGCGGCTGAAACTACGAATTTAATAGAATATGCAACAAAAAAATTGAAAGAAAAAAATATGGATCTAATAGTTGCAAACGATGTGTCACAAGAAGGTGCAGGTTTTGGAGTAGATACAAATATAATAAAAATCATAGACAAAAATCAAAATATCAAAGAATATCCTTTGATGTCAAAATCACAAGCTGCTCATGTGATATTAGATGAAATAGCAAAATTGTTTTAAGCCCTCCCGGCTTTTTTATTTTGTTTAAATAATTTGTTTTTAAACGGAGGTCGCCATGTTTGCGGAGGTTATTGTAGATATTAAATCTTCCAATACCGACAGAGTTTATACTTATAAGATTCCAGAAGGAATGAAATTGGAAGTTGGAATGAGGGTATCTGTCCCTTTTAAAAATAGATTTATCGAAGGGTACGTTATAAGCATTACAGAGCAAACTTCTTATCCCGTTGACAAAATAAAGGATATACATAAAATTTTGGATAATTATAGTGTATTTGATGAAAAAATGATTGAACTTGCTAAATGGATGAAAGATTACTATAAATGCTACTTTTCTGAGGCATTGCAGACAATAATGCCTGTAGGTATAAAACGGGGTGAGAAAAAAGTAAAAATCGTTAGAATAAATATTTCCGAGATTCCGGATGAACTTTGTAAAAGGGCGCCGAAGCAGTATGAAGTACTACATTACCTGCAAAAAAGGAGTCCTATAAGGCTTTCTGAGCTTGTCAAGATTTTAAATATAGATTATGCAATTATAAAAAGCTTACAAAAGAAAGGGTATATAAAAGTATATGAAGAAGAAATACACAGATATAGTGTCAAAGATATAGAGAGGTCTCAGCCCCTTGTGTTGAAAGAAGAGCAGGAAAAAGCAGTGACAGAAGTTAAAAAATCTATGGAGAAGGATGTTTTTGAAAAATATCTGCTGTTTGGTGTAACGGGAAGTGGCAAAACAGAAGTCTATCTTCAGTTAATAGATGAATGTATAAAGTCAGGAAAAAGTGCAATAGTTTTGGTGCCAGAGATTTCTTTGACACCTCAGACTATTGAGAGGTTTGTGAGCCGTTTTGGAAATAAGGTTGCTGTAATCCACAGCGGTCTTTCACCCGGAGAAAGGTTTGATGAGTGGAGAAAAGTGAAAAATGGAGTAGTCGATGTAGTAGTAGGAGTAAGAAATGCTGTCTTTGCTCCTTTTAAAAATCTCGGTCTAATTATAATTGATGAGGAACATGAAACTACGTATAAACAGTCAGACATGCGTCCTAAGTACAATGCAAAAGAAGTGGCAGAAAAACGATGTGAATTGGAAAATGCAGTATTAGTAATGGCGAGTGCGACACCTTCTTTAGAAACCTATTATAAAGCAACTAAAGGGGAATATAAGTTACTCAGGCTTACAAAAAGGATCAATGTTTCTATGCCCCATATAGAAGTCGTAAATATGAGTGACGAATTGGCACGAGGCAATACTTCTATATTTAGCAGAAAACTGTTTTCTTACATAAAAGAAAACCTCCAAAAGAAAGAACAGACCATCCTTTTTTTAAACAGAAGAGGATATTCTTCTTTTGTTTCCTGTAGAGATTGCGGATATGTTCCTAAATGCCCTAATTGTGACATTTCATTGACTTATCATTTTGAAGATAAAAGATTGGTATGCCATTATTGTGGTTATCAGGAAGCCATGAGAGATACCTGTCCTAAATGTGGAAGTAAAAGGATTAGATATTTGGGAATAGGTACTGAGAGGGTAGAAAATGATATAAAAAAATTTTTTCCTAAGGCGAGAGTGTTAAGGATGGATGTAGACACTACTAAGAAAAAAGGGTCTCATGAAAAAATCTTTTATGACTTTAGAAGCGGTAAGGCAGATATTTTAATCGGGACACAGATGATATCAAAAGGGTTTGATATACCAAATGTGACTTTGGTGGGAGTAATCCTTGCTGACATAACTTTAAACCTCCCTGATTTTAGGTCCAGTGAAAGGACTTTTCAGCTGCTCACCCAAGTGGCAGGAAGGGCAGGAAGAGGTGAAAAGCCAGGGAGAGTTGTCATACAGACCTATGAAGAGGACCATTACAGCATAATTGCATCAAAATATCAAAATTATGTGAGATTCTACAATGAGGAAATAAAATATAGAGAGATTTTTAGATATCCTCCTTTTTCTCATTTAATGAATATAGTGATATCAGGAGAAGAGGAAGAAGAAGTCAAAAATATAGCGGCAAATGTCTATTTGATGTGTCAAAAGATTGTTAACAAACTTCAAAATAAGAGTTATAATAAAATATTAGGACCTGCTCCAGCTCCTATTAGAAAGATAAATAACAGGTACAGATGGCAAGTCATTTTAAAAAGTGAAGACAGAAATGTTTTAGTGGATATAGCCGAAAAAGTGCAAACTATGAAATATCCCAAAAATATAAGGATTTCTGTAGATATTGACCCTTTGAATATTATGTAAACTTAAGGAGGTATTTATTTTGGCAATAAGAGGTATTAGAAAAATTGGCGACGAAGTCTTAAGAAAAAAGGCAAAACCTGTTACTGAGATAAATTCTCATGTCTTAACTATACTAGATGATATGGCTCAAACTATGTACCTTAACGACGGTGTGGGATTGGCGGCAAATCAGGTGGGTATTTTGAGAAGATTAGTAGTAATAGATGTAGGAGAAGGACTTTTAGAGCTTATAAATCCTGAAATAGTCTATGAAGAAGGTGAACAAGTAGGGCCTGAAGGGTGTTTAAGTGTGCCAGGTGTGGTTGGAGAGGTGAAAAGGCCTAAAAAAGTAAAAGTAAAATACCTCGACAGAAATGGTGTTGAAAAAGAAATAGAAGGAGAAGACTTGTTTGCAAGAGCTGTGTGTCATGAAATAGACCATTTAAACGGCATTCTCTTTGTAGATAAAGCTATAAGATTTTTGGAAGACCAAGAGAAAGAACAACTCAAGGAGGTATGATTATTGAAGATTGTATTTATGGGAACGCCTGAATTTGCCGTCCCCTCTTTGCAAAAGCTTTTTGAAGAAGGATACGACGTTGAAGCTGTGGTTACCCAGCCTGATAAGCAAAAAGGAAGAGGAATGAAGCTTGGTTTTTCCCCGGTTAAAGAGGTTGCACTAAAAGAGGGTGTAGAGATTTTACAGCCTGAAAAAATTAAAAATAATCAAGATTTCATAAATAGATTAAAAGAAATATCTCCTGATGTGATAGTTGTAGTAGCGTATGGCAAAATATTGCCAGAAGAGATTTTAAAACTTCCAAAATACGGTTGTATAAATGTTCACGCTTCACTTTTGCCTAAATATAGAGGTGCTGCCCCTATTAATTGGGCAATAATTAATGGAGAAAAAGAAACAGGAATTACAACAATGCTTATGGATAAGGGATTGGATACAGGGGATATACTACTTAAAAAATCAATCCCTATACTGGAAGAAGATGATGCAGAGACACTTCACGATAAATTATCTTTATTGGGAGCAGAAGTGTTGATTGAAACTTTAAGGAGATTAAAAGAAGGTACTTTAATTCCTGTCAAGCAGGATGAAAGCCAAGCTTCATATGCTCCAATGTTGGACAAAAAAATGGGGCACATAGATTGGAACAAAAGTGCGGAAGAAATACAAAATTTTATAAGAGGAATGAAGCCTTGGCCAGGCTGTTACACTTTTTATGGGGACACAATGTTAAAAATTTGGAAAGTACAAATAGTTGCCTATGATGGAAAAGAACAAAGTGGAACAGTTTTAAAATCAAAGGAAGAATTGATTGTAAAATGTGGCAGAGATGCTTTAAAAATAGCAGAAATCCAGCAACAAGGTTCTAAGCGGATGGGTATTAGGGAATATTTAATAGGTCACAATATACCTGAGGGGACAATTTTTAAATAAAAGGAGAATTAGTTTTGAAGGGAAAGAAAAGGATTTTTTTGGGGATAATGATAGGAGTATTTTCAGTTTTAGGAGTAATAGCGTTAAGTCTTGCTTACATTATTGGAAAAGGTAGAGTAGAGTTTTATAGATATTTACTTTTGGTTTTGGTCTTTGGCGCACTTTTTTTGATGGCTTTAATTGTTATTGCTGTTGGTGCCACTATTTATATTGTGTTTAGCAATAAACCGAGCAAATTTTTGAATTCTTTGATTGCTAATCTTTTGGATATTTTCTACCCAGTAGTAATACTTATAGCGAGGATTTTTAATTTAAAAATTGAAAGAGTTGAGCAGTCTTATATCGAAATAAAAAATTTTTTGTTCAATAAAAGTATAAAAAAATACAACCCACAAGATGTATTAATATTAGCTCCTCATTGCATACAGTACAGTGGCTGTAAATTTAAAGTGACTTACAATATTGACAACTGCAAAAGGTGTGGAAAATGTCAAATCAATGATTTGGTAAATTTTAAAGAAAAATATGGAGTAAATGTGGCGGTTGCGACAGGAGGAACTCTTGCGAGAAAAGTTATCAAAGATATAAAGCCCAAAGTGATAATAGCAATCGCGTGTGAAAGAGATTTGACAAGTGGCATGCAGGAGGTGAAGAAAATTCCTGTTTATGGTATAATTAATGAGAGACCTAATGGGCCCTGTTTTAACACTCGGGTAGATGTCTCAAAAATTGAAGAGACTATAAAAAAATTGTTAAATGGAGGGTGAATACTATGTTTTGGGATACTACAATAATACTTTTAATACCTGCTTTAATATTTGCTATGTATGCACAAGCGCAGGTGCAGATCACTTTTAGCAAATATGCTCGCGTCAGAAATAGATATGGATATACAGCAGAGGAAGTAGCGAGAAAGATATTGGATAGTATGGGGCTTTATGATGTTAGAATTGAAAGGATACCGGGCGATTTGACTGACCATTATGATCCAAGAGCAAAAGTTTTAAGACTTTCTGAATCTGTTTATGGGAGTGAATCTATAGCTGCAATAGGAGTAGCTGCCCATGAAGCTGGTCATGCTATACAGCATGCAAGAGGATATGTGCCATTAACACTGAGAAATAGCCTCGTTCCTGTGGCGAATTTAGGGGCAAATTTGGCATGGCCTTTAGTGATATTAGGATTTTTCATGGGTGCTCCCGGTTTGCACTTGATAAACATAGGGATAATTCTTTTCAGTGCAGCTGTGCTTTTTCAAATAATTACTTTGCCTGTGGAATTTGATGCCAGCAACAGAGCTATAGCCTTGCTTCAGTCAAATGTCCTTTTTACGAGAGATGATATTGAACCTGCGACAAAAGTTTTAAGAGCTGCTGCTTTGACTTATGTGGCTGCAGCATTAGTTTCCATTATGCAGCTTATAAGATTGCTGATTATAAGAAACAACAGAGAGTGAAGGAGTAAAATCCTTCACTTTTGATAAAATTTTTATTTATGAGGTGTTAAATGAAAGCGAGAGAAATAGCCTACAACATACTCCATGATGTTTTTGAAAAACATGCCTATGTTAATATTTCACTTAACGCACGTTTAAAAGGACAAGACTTAAAAGAAATGGATAAAAGCTTCATTAAAGAGCTGGTTTTTGGCACTATTGAGAGAAAATACACGTTGGATTTTATACTCTCTTTTTTTATAAAAAAGTCTCCAGATATAAAGACAATGACTCTTCTTGAAATGGGCTTATACCAGCTCATGTATATGGACAAAGTACCTTCTTATGCCGCTATAAATGAAAGTGTCTCTATTGTAAAAAAAGTGTTGGGGGCTAATAGAGCAAATTTTGTAAATGCTGTTTTGAGAAATTATGAGAGAAAAAAAGGAGAGATAGTTTTTCCTGATAAAAGTAAAAATTTAAAAAAGTATTTAAAGGTTACTTATTCATATCCTAATTGGATTGTGGAAAGGCTACTTAACAATTATGATGGAGAAATAACAGAAGGTCTATTAAAGTCTTTAAATGAAAAGTCAGAAGTTTGCTATAGAGTCAATACTTTGAAGGTAAGTGTTGACAAGTTTAAAGACATATTAGATTCCAAGGGCATTTCATATAAAAGTGGACTTTATATTGACGAAGCATTGTATGTGGACATAAAAGATGTGGAGAATCACGAATTATATAAAGAGGGATATATTTACGTCCAAGATGAAGCTTCTATGTTAGTTTCTAAAGTTTTGCGTCCTGAAGAAGGAGAATTTGTCTTGGATGTTTGCGCTGCACCTGGTGGAAAAACTACTCACATAGGGCAGTTGATAGAAAATAAAGGTGAAATAATAGCCTTTGACATACATCCTCACCGGTTAGAGCTTATTAAGGAAAATTGCGAGAGGTTAGGAATAACTAATGTAAAAACTGAGGTTTTTGATGCGACATATGTCAATGAAAAATATTTGGAGAAAGCTGATAAAGTTTTGGCTGATGTTCCCTGTACTGGTATTGGGATAATAAGAAAGAAACCGGATATAAAACTAAAAGATTACACAAAAAAGGATATTGAAAATTTAAATGAAATCCAGTATAAAATATTACAATCCAGTTCTCAGTACGTTAAAAAAGGCGGTTACCTTGTCTACAGCACTTGTACAATAGGCAAAGAAGAAAATCAAAATGTGATAAATAGGTTTATCAAAAATAACCCTAACTTTGAGTTTGTGGATATAACCAATGAAGTTCCAAAAAGTTTAAAAAGCGATACTTTATCCTATGGATATATACAGACAACTCCTTTAGAACACGGAATTGACGGCTTTTTTATATGCAAATTGAAGAGAATAAAATAGCGGAGGTAATAAAAGTTGTACAATTTAAAGGACATGACTTTAGAAGAAATGGAAGAGTTTTTTGTAAATATGGGAGAGAACAAATATCGCGCTAAACAAATTTACAAATGGATGTACAACAAAGGAATAACCGATTTTGATGAGATGACAGATATATCTAAACAGTTGCGAGCAAAATTGAAGGAAATTGCATATATTTCGCAGCTAAAAATTGAAGCGAGAAGGGTTTCTGAAATAGACGACACTGTAAAATATCTATTTTTACTAGAGGATAACAACATAATTGAAGGAGTTGCTATAAAATACAGGTTTGGAAATACTGCTTGTGTTTCTACGCAAGTAGGCTGTAACATGAGGTGTAGTTTTTGTGCTTCTGCTATTGGGGGGAAATTGAGAGATTTAAAAGCGTCAGAAATGGTAGACCAAGTAATGGCTATTAACAGTGATTATGGGAAGATTTCTAATATTGTTCTTATGGGAAGTGGCGAACCTTTTGACAATTACGAGGAAGTGATGAAATTTATCAAAATAGTTAATAATCCTCATGGCTTGGGTATAGGAAGTAGGCACATAACTATATCTACCTGTGGAATAGCACCTAAAATTTATCAATTTGCTGATGAAAAACTTCAAGTCAATCTGTCTATCTCTTTGCACGCGCCAAATGACGAGTTAAGAAACCAGTTAATGCCTATAAACAAAGCTTATCCGTTGTCAGAATTGATGAAGGCTTGTAAGTATTATGTAGAAAAGACTCGAAGAAGAATAACATTTGAATATTCTTTGATTGAGGGGATAAATGACAAAAAAGAACATGCATACCAATTAGTGGACTTAATAAAAGGAATGCTATGCCATGTTAATTTGATACCTATTAATTATGTAAAAGAGATTGGTTTTAAAAAAGCGAAAAATGAAAATGTAATGATGTTTAAAAGAATTATTGAGGATGCAGGGATATCTTGCACAGTGAGAAGAGAATTGGGAAGCGATATAGAGGCTGCCTGTGGACAGCTTAGGAGAAAGTATTTAAAGGAAAGGTAGGGTGTTTATGATTGTAGCTGCCCTAACTGACATTGGAAACATAAGAGAGAAAAATGAAGACTATTATTATATTTCCGATGACCAGAGGTTAAATTTATTTATTGTGGCAGACGGCATGGGAGGACACAATAGTGGAGAAGTTGCCAGCAAGTCTGCCATTGAAGCTGTAGTGGATTATTTTAAGAAAAATTATTTTTATTTAACTAATAAAAATATTGCTTCTGTAGAAAATTTCATAGAAAAATCTATGAAATATGCTAATAGCGTCGTTTTTGCGCAGTCTTGTTCAGAATGCGAATTAATGGGTATGGGAACCACCCTCACTCTTTTGCTTATTGAGGGAGACTATTTCTTCATAGGCCATATTGGAGATAGCAGAGCTTATCTCATAAGAAATAATACCATAAAACAAATTACAGAAGACCATTCTTTTGTAGAAGAGCTTGTAAAAATGGGAAAAATAACCCATGAAGAAGCGCGTGTTCATCCACAAAAAAACATAATTACAAGGGCATTGGGAGTAGAAGAGAAAATAGAGGTAGATATATTCCATGATAATGTTAAGCCACAGGATATCTTGCTCTTATGCACAGACGGTCTTACTAACATGGTAACCGACGAGGAAATTTTAAACGAATTTACTAGGAATGAAGATATCAATATTTCATGTATAAATTTGGTAAATCTTGCGAAGATAAACGGAGGATATGACAATATAACTGTGGTAGCTGTTAAGGAGGTGACATCATGATAGGGCGAATGCTTGGGAATAGATATGAGATATTGGGAAAAATAGGCGAAGGCGGAATGGCTAAAGTTTATAAAGCCAAGTGTCACCTTCTTAACAGAATAGTAGCTATAAAGATTTTAAGGCCTGAATTTGCTGCGGATGAGGACTTTGTGAAAAAATTCAGAAGAGAATCTCAAGCGGCAGCGAGCCTTTCCCATCCCAATATAGTCAGTATATACGATGTGGGACAAGAGGGAGACATTTATTATATTGTGATGGAATACGTAAAAGGTCGCACTTTAAAAAAGCTTATTAGTGAAAATGGCGGACCTTTGGATGTATACCGTTCGATAGAGATAGCAAAACAGGTTTGCAAGGCATTAGACCATGCCCATAGAAATCACATCATCCATAGGGATATAAAGCCTCAAAATATCCTTGTGACTGAGGATGATGTTGTCAAAGTTACTGATTTTGGAATTGCGAGAGCGGCAAATGGCTCTACGATAACTTACACTGGCGATGTAGTAGGAACTGCCTATTATTTTTCTCCAGAACAAGCGAGAGGCGGTATTGTAGATGAGAGGACAGATATTTATTCTTTAGGGATTGTGCTGTATGAAATGTTGACCGGAAAAGTTCCTTTTGAAGGAGATAGCCCTATTTCTGTCGCTTTAAAACACATTCAGGAAAATATTATTCCTCCTTCAAAATTAAATGACAAAGTTCCTAAGGAGTTAGACCAAATAGTTTTAAAGGCAACTGCAAAAGATGTAAATTTGAGGTACCAGACTGCTGGAGATTTTTTAAAAGATTTAGAGACTTTTTTGAAAAATCCTGCTGAACTTAATTTTAAAAAAGAGGAAGAAATTACAAAAACTCGTGTAATTCCTTCTAAAGACATAGAGCAATTGAACAGGATATCCCAGAAAAAAGAAAAAGAAGCAAGGAAAAAGAAAATTTTAAAGAGAGTGGCTATTGCATTGTTGGTGATTTTGTTATTGGCGTCTTTGTCTTATGGAACAGTGTATGTGCTCAATAATGTTTTCAGGGTAAGTGACGTAGTAGTTCCAAATGTTGTGGGGATGTCTTTAAATCAGGCGAGCAAAATTTTGTCAGAGCACAATTTAAAAATTGAAATAAGTGATGAGAAGTACAGTGATAAACCCGAAAACACTGTCCTTTCGCAAAACCCTTCTCAGGGAAGTATGGTAAAGGCGGGAAGTACAGTTTATGT
Source organism: Thermoanaerobacter kivui (assembly GCF_000763575.1). Lineage (NCBI taxonomy): Bacteria > Bacillati > Bacillota > Clostridia > Thermoanaerobacterales > Thermoanaerobacteraceae > Thermoanaerobacter > Thermoanaerobacter kivui. Next base: position 1,342,176 of record NZ_CP009170.1, on the reverse strand, counting down.
GGTAATCAGCAAAGGTAGGCAAGTTTTGGTTGTCCCAAATGTCATAAATAAACATTACCTGGAAGCCAAGACAGAGCTTGAAAATATGGGGCTTAAAGCAAATATTATAGAACAGTACAATGATAAATTCCCCAAAGGGTACGTTTTTGACCAAAATCCGCGACAAGGGGTGCAAGTAGAGTACAATACTGTTATAGATTTATACGTAAGCAAAGGAATGCAACCTGCTGTCGTTCCAAATGTGGTAAACATGAGTTTGGATGAGGCTAAAGCTGTCTTGGAAAATGCTGGGTTAAAATTAGGAAGGGTTATTTATAAAGATACGACTGATGTGCCTGACAATACTGTGTTAGAGCAGAGTGTTCCGGGAAATACTGAAGTTCAAAAAGGAAGTGCTATAGATTTAATTGTAAGCAGGATGTCCCAAGAGTCTTTACAACAGCAGACGAAAAATGTTATTATTGAATTGCCAAATAAACCAGGTACTATGAAAGTGGATGTATATGTGATACAAAAAGGACAAAAGAATTTGGAATATTCTAAGGAACACACCTATCAAGATAGTCCTATTACAGTACCTGTAACGGCTCATAAGGGTACTGCTATAATTGAAGTAGATATAGATGGTCAGCTATACAGAGTTGTGGAGGCGAAATTCTAATTGAAGAAGATGGAAGGAAGGATTGTACAAGGGATAGGCGGTTTTTATTATGTAAAAACCGAGCACGGCATTGTAGAATGTCGTGCTCGAGGCAAATTTAGAAAGGACAACATAACTCCTTTAGTTGGAGATGTTGTAGAAATTCAAATGGTAAGCGATAAAGAAGGGTATATTTTAAATATTGCCCCCCGCAAAAATCAATTAATAAGGCCACCTGTTGCCAATGTAGACCAGGCGATAATAGTTTTTGCCATAACTAAACCTGAACTTAACCGTACCTTGTTGGATAAAATGATTGTGCTGTCTGAAAGTAACAATATTAAACCTATCATTTGCATTAATAAAATTGATTTAGGAGAATCTGATGAATATTTAAAATTGGTGGATTTATATCGCAGAATAGGTTATAAAGCAGTTGCTACATCAGCTGTTACAAAAGTAGGCATTGAAGAGTTAAAGTCTTATCTAAAAGATAAAACTTCTTTTTTGGCGGGTCCTTCTGGTGTTGGCAAGTCTTCTATAATTAATTCTATTCAATCAAACATTACATTGAAAACTGGTGAGCTGAGTGAAAAGCTTTTAAGAGGTAGGCATACTACCAGAAGTGTTGAACTTATTTCCCTTGATTTTGGAGGTTTTGTATTGGATACCCCTGGATTTACCGCTTTGACACTTGACATTGAAAAAGAAGAATTAAAATATTATTTTAAGGAATTTTTAGACCTTCAAAGAGAGTGCAAATTTTCATCCTGTCTCCATGTAAATGAACCGGGATGTAGTATTATAAAGGCGGTTGAGGATAAAGTTATAGATAAAAATCGGTACATAAGTTATCTTGCTATTTTAAAAGAACTGAGAGAAAAGGAAAAGAGGAGGTATTAAAAATTGAAAATAGCTCCTTCAATATTATCAGCTAATTTTGCAAATTTATTAGAAGACATAAAAAAAGTAGAAAAAGGTGCTGACCTTTTACATATTGACGTAATGGATGGACATTTTGTTCCAAATATAACCATAGGGCCAGTTGTTGTAAAATCTTTAAGGAAATTTTCATCTCTTCCTTTTGATGTGCATTTGATGATTGAAAACCCTGATTTGTACATAGAAGATTTTGCAAATTCTGGTGCAGATAATATAACGGTCCATCAAGAAGCTTGTCTTCACCTTCACAGGACAATACAAAAAATAAAGGGGTACGGAATAAAGGCTGGTGTTTCTCTAAATCCTGCTACTCCCCTTGAGACTATAAAGTATGTTTTGCAAGACGTAGATATGGTTTTGATAATGACAGTAAATCCAGGTTTTGGAGGACAAAAGTTTATAGATACTATGTTTAAAAAAATTGAGGATTTACGCTTGTTGAGAGAAAATTTGGGATTAAAATTTGAAATTGAAGTAGACGGGGGTATTAATTTATCTAATGTAGCGGAGTTAGTAAAGGCAGGCGCTGACATTATAGTAGCTGGTTCTGCGATTTTTGAGTCACAAAATCCGATGGAGACTATAGAGAGATTTAAAGAGGCAGTTAGAAAATGAAAGTTTTAATTATTTCGAATGGGGAAATTAAAAATTATGAGTTTTATAAGGCCTTTGTAAGAGATTATGATATCATTATATGTGCTGATGGCGGAGCAAACCATGCCTATAATATGGGATTAAAGCCTGCTATTATAATAGGAGATTTGGATTCAATTGAAAAAAAAGTATTAGACTTTTACGAAAAAGAGGGGGTAAAAATACAAAAATATCCTTCTATGAAAGATGAGACAGATACTCAATTAGCCATGTTAAAAGCAGTTGAATTAGGAGCCAAAGAGATTACTTTCATTGGTGTAATTGGCGAAAGGTTTGACCATTCTTATGCCAATCTTTCTCTTTTGCTTTATTTATTAAACCGCAACATCAAAGGAAAGATTGTAAATGAAAAGAATGATATTTATTTGACAAACAAGCACATTGAAATTGAGGGAAAGAAAGGGGAGTTGCTGTCTTTGCTACCTTATTCTCGCGAAGTAAAGGGAATATACACAAAAGGGTTGTTTTATGGGCTTTCGGGAGAAGGCATGGATTTAGAGATGCCTTATGGTATAAGCAATGTTTTTACAGAGGATAAAGCTTATATAGATATAGAAGCAGGCCTTTTATTAGTTATAAAGCCTAGAGAATAGTTTCAAATACCCCTTCCAATGAATAGTATGTAATAACTGGAATAGTAGGGAAGGGGTATTTTTATGTGGGATAAGTTTTTTTACAAAATAAAAAAACTAAATAGACAGCTAAATCACTCTTTAGGTTATATACTCATTGCTTTAGGCATAATAATATTTGTGATGTACATTCCTACATGGCTGTGGATGCTGATTTTGGGGGTGGGGCTTGTAATGTTGGGCTATTATGTAAATATGCATTTTAGGTAACAAATAAAAAAGCGTGCAAAATATGCACGTCTTTCTTTATAATGCTCTTTGCACTTTCCCCGCCTTTAAGCATTTGGTACATACGTTAAGTCTAACGGGAGTGCCGTCTACTATTGCTCTTACTTTTTTTATGTTAGGCTGCCATTTTCTTATGGATTTTCTATGGGAGTGGCTGTATTGATATCCTGCCAAAGGTCCTTTTCCACAAATATCGCACTTACGCATGTTTGCACCTCCTTTTCAAGACATCAATATTTTATCACAAAAACAGCTTTTTGTACAACATAAGAATTTTAACACAACGATATTTATTTTATCATCAACTTTTGTAAATGTAAATACCTTTACAATTAAAAGGCGAGTTGATGTCATATCGATGTTAGGGTAAAATATAAATTAAGATTGGAGGGGTATGAGTATGGTAGAAATAAAAAACAGGCACGGAAATATAAATATATCAAATGATGCAATTGCAGCAATAGCTAGTAAAGCAGTTTCAGAATGTTATGGTGTCGTGGGGTTGGGGAGAAAAGGCGCAAATGGATTAATAGAGATATTTAAAACAGAAAATTCTGGGAAAGGCATCAAAGTTTCTTCATCTGAAGAGGGTTTGACACTGGAAGTATATATAGTTGTGGAATACGGAGTGAATATAAGGACTGTTTCTATGAATGTCATTGAAAAGGTAAAATACGCTGTAGAAAAATTTACAGGAATAAATATAAAAAATGTAGTGGTAAATGTTCAAGGAATCAAAGTTGATCATTGAGGAGGAAACCATGTTGAGGTACATAGATGGAAAAACGTTAAAAAATATGATAATAACAAGTTCCTATTATCTTTTAAACAACAAAGGAGATGTTGACAAACTAAATGTCTTCCCTGTGCCAGATGGAGATACAGGTTCTAACATGGCATATACTTTGCAATACGCCGCTAAGGAAATAGAAAAGTCTGCTGACACAATTAAAGAAGTGTTAGATGGCCTTTCAAAGGGCACATTGATGGGTGCAAAAGGAAATTCCGGAGTTATTTTATCTCAAATTTTTAGAGGTTTTTCAAGATACCTTAAAAATGTAAAAAAAATAACTCCTTGCGATTTTGCTGAAGGGCTTAAAATAGGCGCTGATACTGCATATAAAGCTGTTATGAAGCCTGTTGAAGGTACTATTCTTACAGTCTGCCGGGAAAGTGCTGAAGAAGCGGTGAAAATATGTAAACAGGTAGAAAGCTTTGAAGAATTTTTAGAAAAAATTATAAAAGCCGCAGAAAAATCTTTGGAGAATACTCCTAACCTTTTGCCTGTTTTGAAAGAAGCCGGAGTTGTTGACTCAGGAGGCATGGGTTTTGTTTATATTTTAAAGGGAATGTTAGAAGGTCTTAAAGGAAATAAAATTGAAATAGTGGAATCTTTTGAAGGAATAGAAACTAAGCAGCGACTTCTTGAAGACTTGAGATTTTTGTATTGTACTGAATTGTTGATTAAAGCCAAAAAGATTTTTGCCGAACCTATTTTAAAAGAGAGATTTTCTAAATATGGAGATAGTTTAGTAGTAGTCTCTGATGAAGATATCTTAAAAATCCATGTCCATACAAATAAACCTGGGCTTGTGTTGGAGGAAGGACTTAAAATAGGAGAGCTTGTCAAAGTGAAAATTGACAATATGAAAATACAGCATGAAAGTTTGATATCACACGAAAATGAGCCAACTAAAAAATACGGCATATTGGTTGTTGCTAATGGAGAGGGAGTTAAAAAACTTTTTTCAGATTTAGGTTGTGATGTTATTATAAACGGTGGACAAACGATGAATCCCAGTACCAGCGATATTTTAGAAGGTATTAGAAAAATAAATGCGGAAAATATACTGGTTTTCCCAAATAATAAAAATATAATAATGTCGTGTGAACAGGCGAAGGCTTTGACAGATAAAAGAGTGGAAATAATTCCTACCAACAATTTTAATGAGGCTATTTCTGCCATAATAAATATTGATTCACAGAAAAGCTTGGAAGAAAATATAACAAAAATAAAGGAAGTGCTGAATAGTGTAAAGACGATTGAAGTGACTTATTCGATAAGGGATACGCAAATAAACGGTTTTGAAATAAAAAAAGGTGACATATTAGGTTTTATAAATGAAGAGCTTATGGCAGTAGGAAGCGATTGTAATCAAGTGGCGAAGGAACTAATCTCTAAAGCGCTTGATAATGATTCTTCATTAGTGACCATATATTACGGTGAACAAGTTTCACAGCAAAAAGCAGAGGAATTAAAAAATTCCCTTTCTATAGATGCAGATGTAGAAGTTTACTTTGGAGGACAACCTCTTTACTATTACGTGATATCAATAGAATAAAGGTGAGTGAACATGCCTCTAAATATTGATGTGCAATATGTCAAAGGGGTGGGACCGAAGAGGGCGAGGCTTTTGAAAAAACTGGGAATAAATACGGTTGAGGACTTATTATTTTACTTTCCTAAAGATTATGAAAACAGAAGTGAGATTTTGAAAATTGAAGATTTAAAAGTAGGAGAAAAACAGACTTTTAGAGCTTATATTGCTGGTTCTGCAAGGGAAATAAAAACTTCAAGACTTGTCATAACGAAAATCCCTGTGAAAGATGGTACCGGTGCGGTGGAACTTGTGTGGTACAACCAGCCGTATATAAAAAATAATTTTAAGATTGGAGAGGAATATATAATAAGTGGCAAGTTACAGTTTAAATATGGGCAACTAATGATAGAAAATCCTGCAATTGAAAAAAGTGATGATGTTAAATTAAATACAGGAAGGATTGTGCCTATTTATGGCCTTACAGAAGGGCTGAGTCAAAATACCATAAGGAAGATAATGTTTAATGCCCTTAAAGACTATATAGGAGAGATTGAGGAGTTTTTTGAAGAGAATTATTTAAAAGAAAAAGGGTTAATGGATATAAAAGAGGCAATAATAAATATAAATTTTCCTGAAAGCCAATTGCATCTCCAAAAGGCAAAGTACAGGCTCAAATATCAAGAATTATTTTTACTTCAATTGACTTTATTTTTGATTAAAAAATCCATTAAAAACTTTAAAAATGGCATAAAATTTGAGAAAGTAGACTTAAAGCCTTTTTTGGAGGCTTTACCTTTTAAGCTGACGGTAGCTCAAGTGAAAGTTTTAAAGGAAATAATTTCTGATATGGCATCCCATAAGGTGATGAACAGATTAGTTCAAGGAGATGTGGGTTCAGGGAAAACTGTTGTGGCGGCTTGCAGCATGTATATTGCTGTTAAAAATGGCTATCAGGTAGCTATGATGGCTCCTACAGAAATACTTGCAAAACAGCATTATCAAACTTTAAAGGAGATTTTTAAAGGCAGTGATATAAAGATTGGTTTTTTATCTGGGGGGTTTTCTCCGTCTAAGAAAAAAGAGGCATTAGAAAAAATCAAAAATGGAGATTATGATATTGTAGTAGGTACTCATGCTCTTATAGAAGATACTGTGGTTTTTCACAAATTAGGGCTTTGCATAACGGATGAGCAGCACAGATTCGGTGTGAGGCAAAGGGCGCTTTTAATGCAAAAAGGGGAGAATCCCGATGTCTTAGTGATGACAGCAACACCTATACCGAGAACGCTAGCTCTCATTCTTTACGGAGACCTTGATATATCCATAATTGACCAATTACCACCTGGGAGAAAAAAAGTCAAAACCTATGTAATCCCTTCCTCAATGAGAAAAAAAGCTTACGCTTTTGCGATGAAGGAGGTCAAAAAGGGAAGACAGGTCTACGTTGTGTGTCCTCTCATTGAGGAATCAGATAAAGTAAATGCAATGTCTGCCGAAATAGTATATGAAGAGATTTATAAAGAAGCTTTTAAAAATGCTAAAGTGGGACTTTTACATGGCAAAATGCCAGATTCAGACAAAGAAAAGGTAATGGAGGACTTTGTAAACGGTAAAATAGACATTTTAGTTTCTACAACAGTAATAGAGGTGGGAGTAAATGTTCCTAATGCTACGGTAATGATTGTAGAAAATGCAGAAAGATTTGGACTTGCTCAACTTCATCAACTTAGAGGAAGAGTAGGAAGGTCAGAATTTCAGTCTTACTGTATTTTGATTGCGTATTCTAACTCAGATGTTGCAAAAAAACGACTTAGAGTGATGGCAGAAACTTCAGACGGATTCAAAATCGCAGAAAAAGACTTGGAAATAAGAGGTCCAGGAGAAATTTTGGGCCTTAGACAGCATGGCCTTCCGGAATTTAAAATTGCGAATCTTTTTGAAGACATAGAAATTTTGAAGGAAGTACAAAAAGACGTAGAAGAACTTTTGGCAAAAGACCCTAAATTAGAAGGTTATTCAAAACTTAAAAATGTTTTAATTAACCAATTCTATCAAAAATTAAGCGGTATAATATTAAATTAAAGAAGGAGAATAGTAGTATGGAAAAGATAGCAATTGTAACTGACAGTTTATCGGATATTCCGGAGGATTTGATAAAAACTTATGGAATATTTGTGGTGCCTTTAACTATTAACATAGAAGGTGTAGCGTATAAAGACGGTGTTGATTTGACAAAAGAAGTATTTTATAAACTTCTAAAGGAAGGAAAATTGCCTACAACTTCACAAGTTTCTCCAGTAGAGTTTATAGATGTTTTTAATGATTTACTCAAAAGTTATGATTACATAATTGCGATAATACTATCTTCAAAATTGAGTGGGACTTATCAATCTGCTGTCATTGCAAAAGATATGGTGGATGCAAAAAGGGTTGAAGTTATTGATTCGAGGCACTATTCGTTGGGAAATGGTTTCCTTGTTCTTCAAGCGGCAAAAATGGCTGTTGCAGGTTTTAGCAAGGAAGAGATTGTTCAAAAAATTTATGATTTGATTCCAAAAATCAGATATATCATGGCGTTTGATTCTTTAGATTATTTGTATAGAGGAGGACGTTTACCCAAAACGCAAGCGTTTTTAGGCAATATTTTAAGTATAAAGCCTATTTTGATGAATGAAGATGGCGAGTTAAAAATAGTAGATAAAGTGCGTGGACAGAAAAAGGTGATACGCTGGATAATTGATTATATGAAAAATACAGGTGTGGATTTTAAAGAAAGAGAAGTGGGATTGATTCACACAGATCAACAGGAATTTTTAAATGAAATAGAAATAGCTTTGCGAAATGAACTGGGAATAACTAATTTTATAAGGTCAAGAGCCAGTTGTGGAATAGGTACTCACGCAGGACCAGCGGCAGTGGGAGTGTTTTTTGAAGAAAAATAATTTTTTATTATTTGCCATTTTAATCACCTTTATACATTTTTGAGAACAAATTTATAGTTTATAAAACAGCATTTTGGTTAAATTAATAATACAAAAACAAATGGAGGTGATTAAAATGGCTGCAGGTTCAGAAACAAGAAATCCTCTTGTTGTGAAGGAAGCCAAGCAAGTTATGAGCCAATGGAAATATGAAATAGCAAGAGAATTAGGAATAACTCCTCCAGCTGATGGTTATTGGGGAACACTTACATCCCGTGATTGCGGTGCTGTAGGTGGCCACATGGTTAGAAAGATGATACAAATGGCAGAAAGTCAGATGGCGAGCAAAGGCACTTGGAAATAAATATATATGAATATATAAAAAAGGATATCCCTTGTGGATATCCTTTTTTATTAAAACAAGCATATATAGCAATTGTTTACATGTATATAACGACTATAGGTGGATAAATTAATAATGGAATAAGTTTTAGGAGGTGATTAAAATGGCTGTAGGTTCAGAAACAAGAAATCCTCTTGTTGTGAAGGAAGCCAAGCAAGTTATGAGCCAATGGAAATACGAAATAGCAAATGAATTAGGAATAACTCCTCCAGCTGATGGTTATTGGGGAACACTTACATCCCGTGATTGCGGTGCTGTAGGTGGCCACATGGTTAGAAAGATGATACAAATGGCAGAAAGTCAGATGGCGAGCAAAGGCACTTGGAAATAAATTTAGAAATATATAAAAAGGGCAATCTTGACGGTTGCCCTTTTAAAAATTTTTAATCCAGGTAGTCGCCTACCTGGATTGGGAGAGGAGAAATTGAAGGAAGAATTTTGGGGAAATTTTTGTTCCCATAAATATTATTTACCACGTTCAAAAAATTTATACATTCTTTTGTGATATTTTAAAAAATATGTTAAAATAATTTTGAAAGTGGGGGGTATTATCTTGAGGGTGATTGCTGGTGAGCTAAAAGGCAGAAAAGTAAAATCGATAAAGGGAGATGACATAAGGCCTACTTCTGACAGAGTAAAAGAATCTCTATTTAATATTTTGGGAACTAAGATTAGTGATAGTGTATTTTTAGATTTGTTTGCTGGTACAGGAAACATTGGGATAGAGGCTTTAAGCAGAGGTGCTCAATTTTGTTACTTTGTCGACAAAAGTGTTAAAAGTGTTAGATGTATAAAAGACAACTTAAGTATTTTGAATTTACTGGGAGTTTCAAAACTTTTTCATAAAGATGCATTAGAAGCTATTGAAATGTTAGACAAAAATAATACAAAGTTTGATATAATATTTTTAGACCCCCCTTATTATCAAAACCTTGCAGAAAAAACTCTCATAAAAATTAGTTCATGTAAAATTTTAAAAGAAGGTGGTATAGTCATAGCAGAGCATCATAAAAACGATGAACTTAAAGAGAAATATGGGAGTTTAATTAAGGCAAGGGAGAAAAAATACGGGAAGACAATACTTTCGTTTTATAAGGAGGAATTATGAAGACGGCGATTTATCCAGGAAGTTTTGATCCGGTTACATACGGTCACATCGATATTATAAAAAGAAGTGCGCTTTTGTTTGATAAATTGATTGTTGCTGTACTTTTAAATCCGGCTAAAAAACCTTTATTTTCAATAGAGGAAAGAGTAGAGCTTCTAAAGGCTGTGACACAAGATATTCCAAATGTACAAGTAGATTATTTTGATGGATTATTAGTTGATTATGCAAAAAAAGTGAATGCTAATGCTATAATAAAAGGCTTAAGAATGGTTTCTGATTTTGAATATGAATTTCAAATGGCTCTGATTAATAAAAAGTTAAATCCTTCTGTTGAAACAATTTTTTTAATGACAAATGCAAAATATGGTTATTTAAGCTCCAGCGTGGTGAAGGAAATTGCGCAGTTTGGTGGATGTCTTTCTGAATTTGTGCCGGATTTAGTTGCTCAAAAGCTAATAGAAAAATTTAAAGAGTAACGTTTAAAGGGGGTTTTATTTTTGTCCAATATTGGAGATCTTGAGGTCTTTAACCTTTTGGATGAACTTGAAGACATAATCGAAAGAAGTTCTACAATTCCGCTTTCTAATAAGGCTATTGTAAGTAAAGAAGAAATACTGGATTTGATAAAGCAAATTCGAATAAAATTGCCGGATGAATTTAAAAGAGCTGAATGGATAAAGCAAGAAAGGCAGAGAATTCTTCTTGATGCCCAACAAGATGCAGAAACAATAATAAAAGATGCTGAACAAAAGATTAATGAAATGGTAAATGAAAGTGAAATAGTGAAAAGAGCAGAAAAAACGGCTGCAGAAATTATTTCTGCAGCTCAGGCAAATGCAAAAGAAATAAGGCTGGGAAGTAGGGAATACGCTGACGAGTTACTTGCTAAAATCGAAGCAGAGATAACTAATATATTAGAGACAATTAAGAAAAACAGAGAGGAATTGCGAGGAACAAAGTGATTATGTTTGGTGTTGATGTAATCTTGCTGCTATAGCAAAGAATATAAATATTATGGTGGTTATTGTAAAAATTAGAGAGGAATTTTGAAATAGATTCCATGCGTTTTTGTAGCTGAATTGGTTAAAAACATTTATGCTAATGTTTTCCTCTTGTATTTTAACAAAAGACAATATCACATAAGAATATGCTGCTGCGAGAAAAAATTGAAGTGTTTTTGCGATTAAATAGGGGAAATATTTTATTTTGGTTTTTGCTATTACACTTAGTACTTGACCGTGTATTGAAACTCCTCCCCAAGCTATTATAGCACTTACCAATATTACTTTTTGTTCTATTGGAGCTGGAGATTGGCTTATTAAATTTGAACCGACGGTAATTTCTAATAAACCGCTTAAAAAAGAAGGTATAACATTTTTGTCAAAGCCTATTAAAGAAAATAGCGGAGATATAAAATAACTCAGCAAATCTAATATTTTATATAATTTTAAAAATTCAATTATTACTGAAAAAAATACTATATATCCTCCAATCATTATGATTGTGTTCATGGATTTAGATACAGCATCTGACAAAATTGCGCTAAAGCTTTTTTTGTTTTGTGCTCTTGTGTGATACATTTTGTCAAAGGCAGATTTTATAAGGTTTTTTGAAGGAGGAGAGTTTGTATAGCTATTCTTCTTGTAAAAATGAAAAAGCAATCCTGTTGTTATAGCTGCTAAATAATTGGATGCCATAATTACATACCCGATTTTTGGGCTATTAAACATTCCAATGGCTACAGCTCCTAACATAAATAAAGGGCCTGAATTGTTGCAAAAGGACATAAGCCTCTCTGCTTCTTCGGTAGTGCACAATTTTTCTTCCCATAGTCTGGAAATTATTTGAGCACCTACGGGATATCCTGATGTATATCCTATCGCCATTGCAAAAGAACCACTGCCAGGCACTTTAAATAAAGGCCGCATAATAGGCTCTAAAAAAGTACCCAAAAAGTGAACAACACCTAACTGTAAAAAAAGTTCTGAACCGATAAAAAAGGGAAGCAAGGAAGGGGTAATAGTAAAAAGCCAAAGGTTTATTCCGCCTTTGGCGGCTTCTAAAGCATTTTTAGGGAATATTATCAAAGAGAGAACCATTAAAATTAAAAGAGCGATAAAAATATTTAAAAGAGTGTTTCTCAAAACTTATCCCCACCTTGTTTTGGTTTCACTATTATGTTTATTTAGAAAAAAGGCTAAAAATGATTGGTGGGTTAAATTTTTATTATGGGATGCTTAAAGTCCAAGCCGGTTATAGAGGAATTTTTGTAAGCTAAGGTGTAAACATCAGTAGCAAACAAGTCTTTTTCAAACATTTTAACGTTATTTAATTTTCTTTTGTAATGAGAGATTTTTGTAATTATGGGTAATTGTGATTTTTTCTTAATCTCTTTTAGTATTTCTATTCCCTTTTTATTGAATCCTAATATTCGTATGTAGTTAGGCCCGTCAAATTCTTCAAAGATTTTTTTGTCAATATTAAGCAAAAGGTGGGTTAAAATATGTCTTATTCTGCTCTCTGTATACCTTTTTGATTTGATTAATTTTATCAGTTCATCAATGCGATTTGTCAACTGAGAAGCTTTGTAAATTTTGTTTTCTAAACCTTCAGATACGTCAAATATATCCTCAAGAGGAGCTTTGCTTCTCAATTTGTATATGAGGATTTTAGAAAATTCTTCAAAAGATACGGGCCCTTCGCCTTTTAAAAAAGACTCTTTTAAGATTTCTTTAGTGAAATTTGGAATATAATTTTCGACATCTTTTAAACCTCTATCAAAAATGTGTTTTCTTATTGAAGAAGCACTGGCAAATTCTCCTTTGAGTTCTAAGGAGGTGTATAAAGGTCCTTTTCTTTTAATTGTAAGAGGCTTAATAGGGCTTTTCAATTTTTTTAAAGATTTAAGATATTCTATCGCTAAGATGTTGTTGGAAGTTTGCAAAATTTTCTCTATTTCATTATTTATAACTTTTTTTAATGCTAATTCACGAGCTTTTGCAAAAGTTATACCATTTTTTAAATATTCTTTTAAAGCTTGTTTGTATGGGGGAGGTTCTTCTACCAGTATTTGTACAATTTCTAATAATTCTTCTATATTACCTCGTTCACTGCCAAAACACAAGTAATCTATTACGTTTAAAGAGTCTAAAAGTTTGACAGCACCATACGCAAAATTTTCTGCCGTAGAAGTAGCATAAACAACGGGCAGTTCAATTACTAAGTCTATACCAGCTTTTAGAGCCATCAGAGTTCTTTTCCATTTGTCCACTATCGCAGGTTCTCCTCTTTGCACAAAATTTCCACTCATCACTGCAACAGTATAGTCACAGTTGCTTAAACTTTTTGAAGCTTGTAAATGGTAAAGATGGCCGTTATGTAAAGGATTGTACTCTACAATGACACCTAAGATTTTCATCTTCCATTACCCTTTCAAAAAATTTTTAAGATGTACTTACTATTTTATATAAAATATGATAAAATGTAAAATAGGAACTGTGTATACAATATATTTGGTAAATATTTAGGTAGAAAGGAGATAGTAAAATGTCTGTAATGGAAAGTATTATTCAAAAAGCAAAAAGTACTAAAAAAAGGATTGTATTGCCAGAAGGGAGTGAACCGAGGACATTAAAAGCTGCTGAAAGGGTAATAAAAGAAGGGATAGCAGATCTAGTTTTATTGGGAGATGTGGATGAAATAAGGGAAAAAGCTCAAGGGCTTGATATTTCAAAGGCTGAAATTATAGACCCTAAAAAGTCACAACTCTTAGAAAAGTATGCAGAGGAATATTATAATTTGCGAAAGAACAAGGGAGTAACTCAGGAACAAGCTTTAGAAGCTATGAAAGACCCAATGTATTATGGCTGTATGATGGTCAAATTGGGTGATGTGGACGGAATGGTGTCTGGAGCGATTCACGCTACGGCAGACGTATTCAGGCCTGCGTTTCAAATCGTAAAAACAGCTCCAAATGTTAAAGTTGTATCAAGCGCTTTTATAATGGAAGTACCCGATTGTAATTATGGAAGTGACGGAGTATTTATATTTGCAGACTGTGCTATAAATCCTAATCCGACGGAAGAAGAACTTGCAGCAATCGCTATTGCCTCTGCCCATACTGCAAAAGTTCTTGCAGGCATTGAGCCTAAGATTGCTATGCTGTCTTTTTCTACTAAAGGAAGTGCAAACCATGAATTAGTAGATAAGGTGAAGAATGCGACTAAAATTGCAAAGGAATTGGCACCTGATTTGCTAATTGATGGTGAGCTACAATTGGATGCGGCAATAGTGAAGGAAGTTGGGGAGTTAAAAGCTCCGGGAAGTCCTGTAGCAGGAAAGGCTAATGTGCTTATTTTCCCAGATTTGCAAGCAGGAAACATCGGTTATAAATTAGTGCAACGGCTTGCTAAGGCAAATGCTATAGGTCCGATTTCTCAAGGTCTTGCTAAACCGATAAATGATTTGTCAAGAGGATGTAGTGTGGAAGATATTGTTAATGTTATTGCAATAACTTGTGTACAAGCTCAAGGGTAAAAAAGAGAGGGAGGCAAAAGTCATGAAAATTTTAATTATGAACTGTGGAAGTTCGTCATTAAAATATCAATTATTGGATATGGAAGATGGAAAAGTATTAGCTAAAGGGTTAGCTGAGAGAATAGGAATAAACGATTCTCTTTTAACTCATCAAGTCAATGGTAAAGAAAAAGTAAAAATACAAAAGGGTATGAAAAACCACAAAGAGGCTATACAGATTGTGTTGGAAGCTCTTGTTGATAAGGAAATAGGGGTACTAAAGGATATGAGTGAAATAAATGCGGTAGGTCACAGAGTGGTACACGGTGGAGAGTGTTTTACCGATTCGGTATTGATTGATGAAGATGTCATAAAAAAACTGGAAGAGTGTATTGACCTTGCTCCTTTACACAATCCCGCCAATATTGAAGGAATTAAAGCTTGCCAGCAGATTATGCCTAATGTGCCAATGGTGGCTGTTTTTGATACAGCTTTTCATCAGACAATGCCAGACTATGCTTATATTTACCCAATTCCTTATGAATATTATGAGAAGTACAGAATAAGGAGATATGGATTTCACGGCACTTCTCATAAATATGTGTCTTTGAGAGCTGCTGAAATATTAAATAAGCCTATTGAAAGTTTAAAAATCATCACTTGTCATTTGGGAAATGGATCTAGCATTACTGCAGTAAAAGAAGGTAAATCCATAGACACGAGTATGGGGTTTACTCCTTTAGAAGGACTGGCTATGGGTACAAGGTCAGGAAATATTGATCCTTCGATTATAACTTTCTTAATGGAAAAAGAAAAGATAACCGCAGAAGAGGTTATAAATATATTAAATAAAAAATCAGGAGTATACGGCATTTCAGGGATAAGTAATGACTTTAGAGATATACAGGCGGCTGCTTTTGAACAAGGCAATAAAAGGGCAATGCTGGCTTTAAAAGTTTTTGCTTACATAGCTAAAAAGACGATAGGTTCTTATGTAGCTGCGATGGGTGGTGTTGATGTCATTGTATTTACTGCAGGAGTTGGAGAAAATAGTTCTGAGATGAGGGAATTTATTTTGGATGGTTTAGAATATTTGGGCTTTAATCTTGATAAAGAGAAAAATAAGGTGAGAGGCAAAGAAGAAATTATTTCCACAGAAGATTCAAAAGTCAAAGTTATGGTGATACCGACGAATGAGGAATATATGATAGCAAAAGATACTGAAAAAATAGTAAAGGGGTTAAAAAAGTAGATTGCCTTGACAATTATTAGCGGGGTTAGTATAATAGGTGATGGCAATTATTTTAAGGTGTGTGAAGAATAATGAAAATCGATTTGTCAAAAATCAAAGGACAGCTTGGGCGCAGCATAAGTGTAGATTATGTGGAAGATGTAGAAAGCATTGAGTTTAAAGGCAATGAGTACAAAGTTGTGACCCCTCTCCATGTTAATGGCACCATCACTGCTCGAAAAGAAGGACTTTTTGCAGAGTTAGACATTGTGGGCAGTATAAAGGCAATTTGCGACAGATGCTTGGAAGAGTTTATCTACGACTTAAACCTTAAATTGAGAGAATACGTGGAGGAGGCTATAGACGAGAAAATCGACGACAGTTTTTACGAAAATTTTGATTTGACAACTTTTGTAGTGCATTTTCTAATCTTGTCATTGCCGATGAAATTTTTATGCAGTGAGGACTGCAAAGGTTTGTGCCCTATTTGCGGTACAAATTTAAATCATGGAAGTTGCAATTGTAAGCGCAGCGAAATAGATCCGCGGTTAGAAGTGCTAACTAAATTATTGCAATAGATGTAGGAGGTGTTAAAATGCCTGTTCCAAAGAGAAGGACATCCAAAGCAAGAAGAGATACAAGGAGAAACAGTCATAAATTAGTGCCACCAGCTTATGTATTGTGCCCTAAATGCCATGAACCTAAACTTCCCCATAGGGTGTGTCCCAACTGCGGATATTATAAAGACAGAGAAGTAATAAAAGTGGAAGAATAAAGTAGTAATAGGATCCCTCCTATTACTACTTTTTTAGTTGATTTTGCAAAAAAAATAATTTATAATTTAGGGTAGGTCATAAAAACAACTAATATCTGGAGCTGGTAATATGGCTGTACGAATGAATAAAGCAGAAAGGCAAAAAGTTTTAAAAGAAAAAATAAATGAAAACCCCTTTTATACAGATGATGAATTGGCAGAAATGTTTGGTGTCAGTGTCCAAACTATAAGATTGGACAGAATGGAGCTTGGCATTCCGGAAGTTAGAGAACGTATAAAAAGTGTTGCAGAAAAAAATTATCAAAAAGTGAGGACGATTACGGACACTGAAGTTGTGGGAGAGTTGATAGACCTTGAATTAGGAAAAAGGGGAATATCAATTTTTGAACCAACAGAGGACATGGTTTTTGTAAAGACTAAAATTGTAAAAGGGCAATATATTTATTCCCAGGCAGAGTCTTTAGCTATGTCAGTTATTGATGCTTCTGCTGCCCTGATTGGCGTAGCCAACATAAAGTATAAGTTTCCTGTCAAAGTAGGAGACAGGCTTGTAGCTAAAGCAGAAGTCATAAGGCAAAGGGGAAACAAATATTTTGTATGGGTCAAGATAAAAGTAAAAGACAGAGAAGTTTTCCGGGGCAAATTCATCTTAGTATCCATCGATGAAGATTTTCTAAAAAAAAGGAGTGACACTATTGAAGTTGGCAATTGATGCTATGGGCGGCGACCATGCTCCAGAGGAAATAATCAAGGGCAGCTTAGAAGCATTACATCATTTTGATGACGTAGAAATTGTACTTATAGGGAATAAAGAAGCTTTAGAAAAGCTTCAAGGAAAAAATGAAAGACTAAGACTTGTTTATACTACAGAAGTAATTACAAACAACGAATCACCTGTTAACGCTATAAGAAAAAAGAAAGATTCTTCTATGGTGGTAGGATTAGAATTACTAAAAAATGACAAAGTCGATGCTTTTTTATCCGCGGGAAACACTGGTGCACTAATGGCAGGTTCTCTTTTGATATTAGGGCGTCTCAAAGGGATTGACAGACCTGCATTAGCTCCTATACTCCCTACTCGAGAAGGGGCTGTGGTGCTTTTAGATGCTGGGTCAAATACAAATTGCGATGCTTACAATCTCATGCAGTTTGCAGTTATGGGGCATGTTTACGCGCAGAAAATGTTTGGGATAGAAAGGCCAAGAGTAGGACTTTTTAATATAGGTACAGAAGAAGGAAAAGGAAATGATGTAATTAAAAGGGCTTTTGAAGGGCTTAAAAAGACAAAGCTGAATTTTATTGGAAATGTTGAAGGAAGAGACATTCCTTATGGAGTATGTGAAGTAGTAGTTTGTGACGGTTTTGTAGGAAATGCTATACTAAAATCTATGGAGGGAATTGCTTCTGTAATCGCACATCTTTTAAAAGAAGAGTTTAAAAGAAACATTTTTACAAAATTAGGCGCTTTGTTGGTGATGGGTGGATTAAAGAGAATTACAAAAAAAATGGATTATACCGAATATGGCGGTGCACCTCTTTTAGGAATTAAAAAGCCAGTCATAAAAGCCCATGGCAATTCAAAAGCAAAAGCTATTTTTAATGCGATAAAGCAGGCAAAAACTTTTGTGGACAATGATGTTTTAAATCACATAAAAGAAGAAATTGAGTCAATGGGAGATGAGCTAAGTGTGTAAAAAAATTGCAGCAGGAATTTTAGGGACAGGTAGTTTCGTTCCGGATAAAATTCTTACCAATTTTGATTTAGAAAAAATGGTGGACACTTCTGATGAATGGATTACCACCAGAACAGGAATTAAAGAAAGGCGCATTGCGGATTCTTCTCAAGCCACTTCCGATTTGGCGACTGAAGCTGCGAAAAAAGCTTTTCAAGATGCCAATGTCGATGCTTTACAAATTGATATGATTATAGTTGCTACTGTTACGCCAGATATGAATTTTCCTTCTACTGCCTGCATAGTGCAAGCAAATTTGGGAGCGGTTAATGCAGCTACTTTAGATATCTCTGTGGGATGTTCCGGTTTTATATATGGGCTTGCTATAGCTCAACAGTTCATTGAAACCGGCATGTATAGTAAAATTTTGGTTATTGGAGCAGAAACTTTATCTAAAATTACTAATTGGAAAGACAGGAACACCTGTGTGCTCTTTGGAGATGGGGCAGGCGCAGCTGTTGTAGGAAGAGTAGAAAGTGGATATGGAATATTAAGTTCTTATTTGGGAGCTGACGGAACTGGTGGCAAATACCTATACATGCCAGCAGGAGGTTCAAGGATGCCTGCCAGTGAAGAAACAGTGAAAAATAATTTGCACACTATTTTTATGGAAGGGCAAGAAGTTTTTAAATTTGCGGTAAAAGTGATGGACAGCGCGACAATTGAAGCATTGAATAGATGCGGATTAAAACCTGAAGATATTGATATGCTCATACCACATCAAGCAAATACGCGCATAATTGAAGCTGCAAGAAAAAGGCTAAAACTTACTAATGATAAAGTATATATAAATCTTGACAAATATGGCAATACTTCTGCTGCTTCTGTTGCAATAGCTTTAGACGAGGCTTATAGAAAAGGTCTAATTAAAAAAGGTGATATTATACTCACAGTTGCTTTTGGAGCAGGTTTAACATGGGGTTCAAGTGTTATAAGATGGAGCAAGTAAGGAGTGAAAATATGTTTAAAACGAAAATAGTAGAAATGTTAAACATAAAATATCCAATATTTCAAGGTGGAATGGCTTGGGTTGCAACAGCAGAACTTGCGGCAGCCGTTTCAAATGCTGGAGGATTAGGTATTATAGGTGCAGGAAATGCACCAGCCAGTTTTGTGAGGGAACAAATACGTAAAGCGAGGGAATTGACAGATAAGCCTTTTGGCGTCAATGTGATGCTTCTATCTCCTTTTGTGGATGAAGTTATGGAAGTAATATTGGAAGAAAGAGTAGAAGTAATAACTACTGGAGCAGGAAATCCTGGCAAGTACATACAAAGGCTCAAAGAACGGAACATAAAAGTCATTCCTGTGGTTCCTTCAGTGGCTTTGGCTAAAAGGATGGAGGATATTGGAGTGGATGCTGTTATTGCTGAAGGAACAGAATCAGGAGGACATATTGGGGAATTGACGACATTTGCGTTAGTTCCTCAGGTGGTGGATGCTGTTAAGATTCCTGTCATTGCGGCGGGAGGAATTGCTGACGGTAGAGGTTTTGCTGCTGCTTTTTGCTTAGGCGCTTCAGGTGTTCAGATGGGGACGCGTTTTGTGTGTTCCACAGAATGTACAGCACATCCCAGGTATAAAGAGTATATTTTAAAAGCAAAAGACAGGGATGCAGTAGTAACAGGGAGAAGTACTGGCCATCCTGTCAGGTCTTTAAAAAACAAACTGACAAGAGAGTTTGAAAAATTAGAGCAAAGAGGAGCTTCTAAAGAGGAATTGGAAAAATTGGGTGAAGGGAAATTAAGAGCTGCTGTTGTAGACGGCGATGTGGAATACGGGTCTGTCATGGCAGGACAAATTGCTGGATTCATAAATGACATTAAACCTGTCAAGGAAATAATAGAGGACATAATGAAACAAGCCAGTGAGGTTATTGACAATTTGTATAAAATGAGGTGAAAGGATGAAAATTGCATTTATTTATCCAGGGCAAGGTGCCCAATATGCAGGGATGGGAAAAGACATATACGAAAAATATGAAGAAGCCAGAGAGATTTTTGAAAAAGCTGACAAGGCATTGGGGTTTAGTATATCTAAACTTTGTTTTGAAGGTCCTGAAGAAGAACTTATGAAAACAGAAAACACACAACCTGCTATTTTGACAGTCTGTGTAGCCTTGACTAAAGTTTTGCAAAATAGAGGAATAAAAGCGGATGTGACTGGTGGTTTAAGCTTAGGAGAGTACGCTTCATTAGTGCTGTCAGAAGCACTGGATTTTGAAGATGCAGTGCGTTTAGTTAAAAATAGGGGGAAATACATGCAAGAAGTCGTTCCTCAAGGAGTAGGGACGATGGCAGCTATACTTGGCTTAGAAAATGAAGTTGTAGAAGAGATTTGTCGCGTTGCATCAGAGGTGGGAATAGTAGAACCTGCTAATTACAATTGTCCTGGACAGTTAGTTATATCTGGTGAAGTAAAGGCTGTAGAAAGAGCCGTTGAATTGGCAAAAGAAAGAGGGGCAAAAAGGGCTGTGGTCTTAGCAGTAAGCGCTCCTTTTCATTGCAGCATGCTAAAAAAAGCCGGGGAGTTATTACAAAAAGATTTAGAAAAAGTTGAAATTAAAGATTTGAAAATTACTGTAATATCAAATGTCACAGCAGATTACGCCAAAAAAGAAGAAGTAAAAGATTTACTTGTAAAACAGGTAAGCCATCCTGTTTTGTGGGAACAGTCTGTCAAAAAAATGATTGAAGAGGGAGTAGATACTTTTATTGAGATAGGTCCGGGCAAAACCCTTACAGGTTTTGTTAAAAAGATAGATAAAAGTAAAGCAGCTTATAATTTTGAAAATGAGGAGTCGCTTCTAAAGACTCTATCAGCGTTGGGGGTATAATGATGAATTCTGAAAGAAAAACTGCTTTTATTACTGGCGCGTCTCGAGGAATTGGCCGTGCCATTGCACTTCGCTTAGCTAAGGACGGATTTAATATTGTCGTCAATTATTCAAAGAGCGAAAAAAGTGCTGAAGAGGTTGTCAATGAAGTGAAAAAGTATGGAGTAGATGCTATGGCTGTAAAATGCGATGTTTCACAATATGAAGATGTGGAAAAGGCTATCGATGAGATTGTTAAAAAATTTGGAAATATAGATGTTGTTGTAAATAATGCGGGCATAACAAAAGACAATTTGATTTTGAAAATGAGTGAAAGTGATTGGGATGAAGTAATAGACGTAAACTTAAAAGGTACTTTTAATGTAATAAAATTTGCCTCAAAGTATATGATAAAAAAGAGAAAAGGTAAAATAATAAATATTACATCAGTTGTAGGAATGATAGGAAATGCAGGGCAAGCTAATTATGCTGCTTCAAAGGCAGGAGTTATTGGGCTTACAAAATCTGCGGCAAAAGAACTTGCCAGTCGCGGAATAACAGTAAATGCTGTAGCACCAGGTTTTATAGAGACAGATATGACAAATGTACTAAAAGAGGAAATAAAAGAGAATATGCTAAAGAGCATTCCGTTAAAAAGAGCTGGAAAACCAGAAGATGTTGCCGAATTAGTGGCTTTTTTGGCTAGCGACGCCTCAGATTACATTACTGGGCAAGTAATAAATGTTGACGGAGGAATGGTTATGTAATATTATCATAATGTATATCTCTGAGAGGAGGTGAAACAATATGATTTTTGAAAAGGTAAGGGATATAATAGCTGAACAACTTGGTATCGATCCAGACGAGATAACAATGGAATCATCTTTTATAGATGATTTAGGGGCAGATTCATTGGACATAGTAGAGCTTATAATGGCTCTTGAAGAAGAGTTTGATATTGAAATTCCAGATGAGGATGCTGAAAAAATCAAAACAGTTGGTGATGTAGTAGAATATTTAAGCAATCTTGAATAATTTAGGTCCCGCTCTGCGGGACTTTATGCAATATTTAATTTCACAGTATTTGGAGGTTTAATTTATGAACAGAGTAGTTATAACTGGAGTAGGAGTTATTTCTCCTTTAGGCAATACTATTGAAGAATTTTGGAGTTCTTTAATAAATGGAAAGTCAGGAATAGATGTAGTTAGAAAGTTTGATGTTTCAGAGTTTCCTACCAAAGTCGCGGCTGAAGTAAAAGACTTTGACCCAACGCTATACATTGATAAAAAAGAAGCCAAAAGAATGGATAGATTTATTCAATTTGCTGTAGCAAGTGCGAAATTGGCTTTGGAGGACTCGCAGATTGACCTTTCGCGAAGCGATTTAAATAGGTTTGGAGTTATTTACGGCACAGGTATTGGTGGTATTGAGACTTTTGAAAATCAGATGAAAGTGATGTATGAAAAAGGACCTGGAAGAGTAAGCCCCTTTTTTATTCCAATGATGATAGCAAATATGGCAGCAGGTCAAATTGCGATAAGTTTTGGACTTAAAGGAATAAATGAGACCATAGTAAATGCTTGTGCTTCAAGCACCAATGCCATAGGAGAGGCTTTTAAAGCCATACAGAGAGGTGATGCGGACGTCATACTTACAGGAGGCACTGAAGCAGCTATAACTCCAATGTCTTTTGCAGGATTTTGTGCTATGAAAGCCATGTCTACAAATGAAGACCCACAAAAAGCTTCAAGACCTTTTGATCTGGGAAGAGACGGTTTTGTAATGGGAGAAGGGTCTGCAAGCTTAATTTTAGAGTCATTAGACCATGCACAAAAAAGAGGTGCTAAAATTTACGCAGAAATAATAGGTTATGGAGCGACAGACGATGCTTATCACATAACTGCTCCAGCTCCAGAAGGTGAAGGAGCTGCAAGAGCAATGGAGGCGGCTTTAAAAGATGGAAATGTCAACTTTGAAATGATAGACTACATCAATGCTCATGGAACGTCTACAGAATACAACGACAAATACGAAACAATGGCTATAAAAACTGTTTTCAAAGACCATGCGTATAAGTTGTGTATAAGTTCGATAAAATCTATGACAGGTCACTTGCTGGGAGCAGCAGGTGCAATAGAGGCTGTTGCCACTGTTTTGACTATAAAAAATGGAATTATTCCTCCTACAATCAATTACGAAACCCCTGACCCAGAATGCGATTTAAACTATGTACCTAACAAAGCTATAGAATACAATGTGAATTATGCTATTTCTAATTCCTTTGGTTTTGGTGGCCACAATGGAACATTACTTTTTAAAAAATTTTAAAAGAGGTATAGAAGTGAGAAGGGAAAGTTTTAACGAATTAGAGGAAAGGATAAATTATACATTTAAAGATAAAAATCTGATAAAAGAAGCTTTGACCCATAGTTCGTGGGCAAATGAAGGCAAAAACAACAAAATAAGCAATGAAAGGCTGGAATTTTTAGGTGATGCCGTCTTGAGCCTTGTCATAAGTGAGTATCTGTATAAAAAAAGAAAAGATTTGGAAGAGGGTTCTCTTTCTAAATACAGAGCAGAGATAGTTTGTGAACCTTCTCTTGCAAGGTGTGCAAGAGAGATAGGATTGGGGACATTTTTGCGGGTTGGAAAGGGAGAAGAGCTTACGGGAGGAAGGGAGAGAGACTCCATCCTTGCCGATGCTATGGAGGCATTACTGGCTGCTATATATCTTGATGCTGGACTTGATACCGTAAGAAAAATAATTTTGGACTTGTTTAAGGATATAATAGAAGAAGTGTTAAAAGGATTGATTTATCGCGACTACAAGACAAAACTTCAAGAAGTGGTACAAAGTATGGGAATAGGAAAAATTACTTATGAGCTTGTGAAAGAGGTAGGTCCAGACCACAACAAGACTTTTGTGATGCAGGTGAGAATTGGAGATGTGGTGTTAGGGGAAGGTTATGGAAAGAGCAAAAAAGAAGCAGAACAGGCTGCTGCGATGGAAGCATTAAATAAACTGGGGATAATAAAATGAAAGGCATGTATATAATACCAATTTTTATACCACATTTAGGATGTCCTTTTAAATGTGTATTTTGTAATCAAAACGCTATAACGGGACATGAGGAAGAAATAACTGAAAAATACGTGCGACATACTATAGAAAGCCATTTAAAGACTATACCAAAGGATGCAAGAGTAGAAGTATCGTTTTTTGGCGGAAGTTTTACTGGTATTCCAATTGAAAAACAAAGTATGTATTTAGGTATTGCAAAAGAGTACTTGGATAAAGGACAAATAGATGCCATTCGTTTGTCCACACGTCCCGATTATATAAACCCTGAAATCTTAGAGAACTTAAAGAGATATAATGCTTCAATAATTGAACTTGGGGTACAATCAATGGATGATGAGGTGTTACTAAAAAGTCGAAGAGGTCATTCAAGTCTTGACGTTATAAATGCCGTAAAACTTATACGGCAGTACGATTTTAAGTTAGGTTTGCAAATTATGATAAGCTTACCAGGGGATGACTTAGATAAATCTTTAAATACTGCCCAAAAAATTGTTCAATTGAAGCCTGATTTCGTGCGAATTTATCCTACTTTGGTGATCAAAGGAACTTACCTTGAAAAGATGTATAAAGATGGCCGATATAAGCCTTTAAATTTAGAGGAAACTGTTGAAATTTCTAAAAGATTGTATATAATCTTTCTTAAAAATGATGTTGAAGTTATAAGAATAGGACTTCAACCAACGGAAAATATCAGTTATAATGGTGATGTGGTAGCAGGACCTTTTCATCCTGCAATGGGTCAATTAGTGGAATCACGTGTTATTTTAGATGTATTGATGAAAATTTTTGAAGAGAAAAATATACGAAATACTGATGTGTCTATTATTTCCAATGAAAAACGCATCTCAACAGTTATAGGACAAAAAAAGCACAACAAACAGATTTTAGAAAATAAATATAATGTAAATGCAAAATTTAAAATGTCACAGAAAATACCTTATGACATGATAGTTCTTTGTTATTACAGAAAAATTATGCGGATTTGTATAAATGACTACGTAAAGAATAATTTTTAAAAAAAATTTCATAAAAAAGAAGGAAATATTAGTTTTTTATCGAATATATAAATATATATCAAATGTATTCATTTTCACAATAATATATGAAGGAGGTTATTTGACAGTGGAAGTTCTAAAGGTGTCAGCTAAATCTAAACCTAAGTCTGTAGCAGGTGCATTAGCAGCCGTCTTAAGAGAAAAATCATCAGCAGAAATTCAAGCGGTTGGGGCAGGTGCAGTAAATCAAGCAGTAAAAGCTATAGCAATAGCGAGGGGATTTGTCGCACCAAATGGAATAGACTTGATTGCTATTCCTGCCTTTTCAGAAATTGAAATAGACGGCGAAATGAGAACAGCTATAAAATTTATAGTAGAACCAAGGTAATCTAAACCTGCTTTTTAGCAGGTTTTATTTTTTAGAAATATAGACATGTGGTATGTATTTTTTATTTTTAAACATTTTACTTGTAAAATTCGAACTTAAATAAGAGGTGATTTTATGGAGGGATTTGTTAAAATTTTAGTACTGGAAAATGAAGTAGAAGCGAAATTGATAGACGGGATTTTGAAAGAGAAAGATATACCCCATGTGATAATAACATATCATGACACTGCTTATGATGGTTTATTTCAAATGGTAAAGGGTTGGGGATATATAGCGGCACCACAAGCCTATAAGGAGGAAATATTAAAAATCGTAGAAGAGATAAGGAAAAATAAAGATGAAATTTGAACGCAGTTATGGTAAAATGGATGGTGCATAAGGAGTGGTTATATGTACCTCAAAAAACTTGAAATTCAAGGATTTAAATCTTTTGCAGATAAAGTCACTCTTAATTTTGAAAAAGGTGTAACTGCAATTGTAGGGCCTAATGGCAGTGGAAAAAGCAATATTTCCGATGCCGTTCGTTTGGTATTAGGAGAGCAAAGCATCAAAAGTTTAAGAGGATCAAAATTAGAAGATGTAATTTTTGCCGGCAGTGAAAAAAGAAAACCTTTAGGCTTTTGCGAGATAAATTTGACTCTTGACAACAGCGATTCTTATCTTCCTTTTGATTATACAGAAGTTGTTGTTGCTAGGAAAATTTTTCGATCAGGAGAAAGCGAATTTTTTATAAATAAAACACCTTGTCGCCTGAAGGATATATACGAGCTTTTTTTGGATACAGGGGTAGGAAAAGAGGGTTATTCTATAATAGGACAAGGTAAGATTGAAGAAATACTTTCTGCAAAACCTGAAGATAGAAGACAAATTTTTGAAGAAGCAGTAGGTATATCTAAATTCAAGTACAAAAAAGAAGAGGCTGAAAAAAAGTTAGCTGTAGCAAATGATAATTTAGTGCGCTTAAATGATATTATTGTTGAACTTGAAAAACAGTTAATTCCTTTAGAGGCTCAAAAACGTAAAGCAGAAGAATTTTTAAGGCTTAGCAAAGAGAAAAGAAAAGTCGATATAAGTTTATACGTTCAACTGATAAAAAATTTAATGAAAGAATATGAAATTTTTAGTGAAAAATATGAGGATTTAAAAGCTCAATTAGATGACAAAAAAGCGCAAATAAATCAGGGACAAGAGGACTTAACCAATAAAGAAAAAGAAATAATTTTTTTTCAACGACAAATAGATGACAAAAAAGAACAGTACTTTAATAAGTTAAAAGATTTAGAAACGATAAACGGAAAAAGGGAACTGACAAAAGAAAAGCTTAAAAATTTAAGTGAAACTTCACAACTTCACAAAGAGGAATTAGAGAAAGCGAAAAAGAAAGCTGATTTTTTGGTACAAGAACTTAAAAAAATAGAGACAAATGTGTCACTGTTATATTCAACCAAAAATGTTCTTAATAAGAAATTAAAAGAGTTAGAGGAAAAGTATTCCAATTTGCAAAAAGAACAAAAAGATCGTTTTGAGGAAGTAGAAAGGTCAAAAGAAGAAATAGTCGATGTGCTCAATAGCATAGCTGATGTGAAAGGGAAGCTGTCTCTGTACAATTCCTTGAAAGAAGACGTGTTAAACAGAGAAGAAAATATTAAAATGCACATCAGGAATGCTAAAGAACAAATAAAAAAACTAGAAGAAGAAAAATCAAAGGTTGAAAGCGATTTGAACTTTTTGTCTAATCTACTTAATGATAAATCGAAGGAAGTTACAGTTAAAAAAGAGAAATTACATGAAGTTAGTAATACATTAGTTTCCTTTGAAAATATCTTAAAAGCGTGGAAAGAAGAATACAATCGTAAAAAGTCTCAACTTTCTCTTTTAGAAGAGATGGATAAAAATTATGAAGGGTACAGTGCTGCTGTAAAAAATTTGTTAAAATTATCAGAGTTTAATAATGATTTTAAAGAAAATATAATAGGAGTGGTAGGAGAGCTTTTAGAAGTAGAAAGTATTTACAGCACTGCGATTGAAGTAGCTTTAGGCTTCAGCGTTCAAAATATTGTCATAAGGTATTCTAATCAAGTGGGTAAGCTAATAGAGGTATTAAAGCAAAAGAATTTAGGAAGAGCGACTTTTTTGCCTCTTGATTTGGTACAGGGCAAAAAACTTTCCAAAGAGGAATCAAAGATTTTAAATGAAAAAGGAGTAATAGGGGTTGCCTGTGACGTTATTAAATATGACAGTAGTTTAGATGATATTTTTAAATTTTTGTTAGGTAGAGTTATTGTAGTAGATACTATTGAAAATGCGATAAATTTGTCTAAAAAATATAATCAATCTTATAAAATTGTCACTTTAGAGGGAGAAGTCATAAATCCTGGAGGAGCAATAACTGGTGGAAGTTTGAAGCCGAAGGTCCAAAGTATTTTTAGAAGAAAAGAGGAAATAAATAATTTAAAAAGGGAAATTGTTACATTAGAACAAGGCATTAAAGAATTGACAGAGGCTATTGAAAAAATAGCAAAAGATAAGACTTTTATTGAAGGCCAAATTCGTGTTATAGAACAGGAAATATCTGATATAAATTATAAAATAAACCAAGAAAAGCAAAGAGAGTGGTCTTTGAAGCGGGAGATAGAAAACTTGTTAAGTCAAGTTGAAAGTTATAATATTGAAATTAAACAAATAAAAGAAAATATTTATAATTATCAAGAAGAAATTAGCAAATATCTTAAGGAATTGACGAGTTTAGAGAATAGAAAAGAGGAGATCAATGCTTTAATTGAGGGTTTTAAGGAGACAAATAATGAAAATGTAGAAATTCTTCAAGCTTTAGAAAAAGAAATTACCACTTTAAAAATTGAAATTGCCAGAACTGAACAAAAACTTCAGAACGAGGTCCATAATTTAAAAGAAAAGCAGCAAGAATTAGGCAGAGAAAAAAGTAATATTGAAGACAAAGAGAAAAATATTAATGACATAGAAGCTTTAAAAAAGACTTTGTTATCAGATGAGGAGAAATTTGAAATTCAAATAGAAGAATTGCAAAAAGAAATTGAAAAAATACAAACGGAGATATCACAGTTGGAAGAAGAGTTGTCTGGGAACAACAAGGAATTAGAAGTATACAAGGAAAAGTTTTTGATATTACAACAGGAATATTCTGACATTAAAGAGATGACTCACAATATTGAAATAAACATGCAAAAATATCAAATTGAGATTGACAACATCAAAACTAGGTTGTGGGAAGAATATGAGTTAACTTTGGAAAAAGCTTTACAGGAAGCAGAGTACAAAGAAATTTCTTATTTAAAGGAAAGGGCAAATTATTTGTCAAAAGCGATAAAGGATTTAGGAAATGTGAATGTGGAAGCTATTGAGGAATATAAAGAGGTAAAAGAGAGGTATGACTTTTTAAAAAGTCAGATGGAAGACATTATAAAAGCAAGAGAAACTTTGATTTCTGTCATTGAAGAGACTAACAAAATTATAAAAACTAAATTTAAAGATGGTTTTGAACTTATACAGCTTCAATTTAAAGAGACTTTTAAAAGGCTTTTTGGTGGAGGACATGCGGAACTGATACTTACAGATGAAAACAATCTGTTGGAAACAGGAATTGAAATTAAAGCGCAACCACCTGGCAAAAAACTACAAAATCTTTCCCTCCTTTCAGGTGGTGAAAAGGCGTTAGTTGCAATTTCGCTTTTATTTGCTATGATACTTATAAGGCCTACTCCTTTTTGCATATTGGATGAAATAGATGCAGCTTTGGATGATACAAATGTAGAAAGGTTTGCACAATTTTTAAAGGAATTATCGAAGGATACACAGTTTATAGTTGTAACTCATAGAAAAGGGACAATGATGATCGCTGATGCGATATATGGTGTGACAATGCAGGAAAAAGGAGTATCTAAATTGCTTTCTCTAAAATTAAATAAAGACAGCACCACAGGAGGTTTGGTACATCATGCTTAATTTTTTCAATAAACATCATGATTCCAACGGAGAAGAAAGCAAAAAGGGACTATTTCAAAAAATAAAACAAGGTCTTTTAAAGACACGAGATAATCTGACTTCTAAAATAGATAATATTGTCGGATTTGGAAGAAAAATTAATGAAGAGTTGTTGGAAGAATTAGAAGAAATACTGATTTTGGCAGATGTAGGGGTGAATACTACTTCGGCTATTATAGAAGGAATAAGACAAAAAGTTAAAGAGAGAAAAGTTTCTGATGCTTCTATGCTAAAAGAGCTTTTGGCAGAAGAAGTATATGAAATTTTACAAAAGGATGTGGAGCCTTTTGCGCTAACTTCTCCTATGGTGATATTGGTGGTAGGGGTAAATGGCGTAGGTAAAACTACTACAATCGGTAAACTTGCAAATTTATATAAAAAAGAAGGTAAAAAAGTGATGTTGGTAGCAGGAGATACATTTAGAGCTGCTGCTATAGACCAATTGGAAATATGGGCTGAAAGAGTCAATTGTCCAATAATTAAGCACCAAGAAGGATCTGATCCGGCTTCTGTCATTTTTGATGGTATTCAAGCAGCAAAAGCAAGAGGAATAGATGTTCTTATTTGTGATACAGCAGGAAGACTTCATAATAAAAAGAATTTGATGGAGGAATTGAGGAAAATTCGAAAAGTTATAGACAGGGAGTATCCAGAAGCAAAAGTAGAAACTCTTTTGGTTTTAGATGCCACAACAGGACAAAATGCTATTCAGCAGGCTAAAATCTTTAAAGAAGTATCCAATATCACTGGCATTGTACTTACAAAACTTGATGGGACAGCAAAAGGGGGAATTATCGTCGCTATTAAAGCTGAGTTAGGTATACCTATAAGATACATAGGAATAGGAGAAGAAATAGAAGATTTACAAGTTTTTGATGCAAAATCCTTTGTTTCTGCTATTTTTGAATGAATTGAACTGTAAAAACCTTAAAAACAGCTTGACAAAATAAAGGCCTTCATATAAAATCTTAATGTAAAGGTTAGGACCTTAACGGGTGGGGTTTTTGTGGATGATGATTTTTTATTTATGAATCTTTTATATGATTTTTACGGTGCTTTATTGACTGACAAGCAAAAGGAAATTTTTGAAATGTACTATTTGAATGACTATTCTCTTGGTGAAATTTCTGAGCTTTTAAACATTTCACGTCAAGGTGTTTATGACACTTTAAAAAGAGCAGAAAGTTCATTGAAATTTTTTGAAGAAAAATTAGGGCTGGTAAAAAGACACCAAGAGATAATGAATAAGTTACAAGAAATTAAAAAACTTATTGACAGAATAAAAGCACAAGAGGCAAATCCGGAAGTCGTAAAAATTGTAGAGGAGATAGCTCAAAAATTAGAAGAGCTAAATCCATAGGAGGTAAATTTAATGGCTTTTGAAAGCCTATCTGGCAAACTGCAAGAAGTTTTTAAAAAGTTAAGAGGAAAAGGCAAGCTTTCAGAAAAAGACATAAAAGATGCAATGAGGGAAGTCAAAGTAGCCCTTTTAGAAGCTGATGTCAATTTCAAAGTGGTAAAAGATTTTATAAATGCAGTGACCGAAAAGGCGTTAGGTCAAGAGGTAATGGAAAGTTTGACTCCTGCTCAGCAAGTCATAAAAATAGTCAATGAGGAATTAACATCTCTTATGGGGTCTACCCAAAGTTGGTTAAATTTAGGAAACAAAATTCCTGCAGTAATAATGATGGTAGGATTGCAAGGTTCTGGCAAGACGACAGCCTGCGGTAAGTTGGCAAATTTGCTTAAAAAACAAGGTAAAAATCCTATGCTGGTGGCATGCGATGTCATAAGACCGGCTGCTATAAAACAGCTTCAAGTAGTAGGTTCTAATGTGAATGTGCCAGTTTTTACAATGGGAGATAAGACCAATCCCGTTGATATTGCTAAGGCGTCGATAGACTACGCAAAATCTCACAATATGGATGTGGTTATAATAGATACTGCAGGTAGACTTCACATAGATGATGAACTGATGGAAGAACTCATAAATATCAAAAAAGTTGTCAATCCAGATGAGATTTTGTTGGTTGTCGATGCTATGACAGGGCAAGACGCAGTAAATGTTGCTTCTTCCTTCAATGAGAGGTTAGATATAACAGGAGTTATATTGACTAAATTAGATGGGGATACAAGAGGCGGTGCGGCTCTTTCTATTAAAGCCGTCACTCAAAAGCCCATAAAATATATAGGTACAGGAGAAAAGTTATCTGATATTGAACCTTTTTATCCTGATAGAATGGCTTCCCGTATTTTGGGAATGGGGGATGTGCTGACTTTAATTGAAAAGGCGCAAGCAGCAATTGATGAGAAAAAGGCATTAGAGATGGGACAAAAACTTTTGACAAAGCAATTTACCTTAGATGATTTTTTAGAACAGCTACAAAGCCTTAAAAATATGGGACCACTTGACCAACTTCTAGGCATGATTCCTGGAATGAGTAAAAACATGCTTAAGGGTATTGATATTTCAGAAAAAGACTTAAAAAGAGTTGAAGCCATTATACAATCCATGACAAAGGAAGAAAGGCAAAATCCTTCAATTATAAATGGTAGCAGAAAAAAGAGAATTGCAAAAGGCAGCGGTACCACCATACAGCAGGTTAATAGCCTTTTAAAGCAGTTTGAAGAAACAAAAAAGATGATGAAGAAGTTTGCTGACTTTGATAAAGACATAAAGAAAGGAAAACTGA
Organism: Thermoanaerobacter kivui; assembly: GCF_000763575.1. Taxonomy (NCBI): domain Bacteria; kingdom Bacillati; phylum Bacillota; class Clostridia; order Thermoanaerobacterales; family Thermoanaerobacteraceae; genus Thermoanaerobacter; species Thermoanaerobacter kivui. The sequence goes on along the minus strand of NZ_CP009170.1, from coordinate 1,310,079 downwards.
AATTACCTTTCTTTAGATGATGGTGGGCAACTTTTGAAGGAGGTGAGAAAGTGGCAGTAAGAATAAGGTTAAAAAGGTTTGGCGCTAAGAAAAAACCTTTTTACAGGATAGTAGTAGCTGATTCCAGGTCTCCAAGAGATGGAAGGTTCATTGATGAAATTGGATATTATAATCCAGTAGCGCAACCTGCAGAGATAAAAATAGACCCAGAAAAAGCTAAAAAGTGGCTAAGTGTAGGTGCCCAACCTTCAGATACTGTAAGGTCACTGTTCAAAAAAGAGGGAATAATTGGTAATCATGACGTTAATTAATCCTCTTTTTGAGGAGGTGTAAAATGTGGGAGAACTCGTTAAAACAATAGCAAAGGCATTAGTGGATAATCCTGATGCTGTAGAAGTTAATGAAATAGAAGGACGCCAATCTGTCATCATAGAACTTAAAGTTGCTCCCGAAGATATGGGCAAAGTCATTGGAAAGCAGGGAAGGATTGCACAAGCTATACGGACATTAGTGAAAGCCGCTGCTTTAAAGGAAAAGAAACATGTGATTGTGGAAATAATTTAGGTGGTGGTATGGCTGATTATTATAATGTAGGAAAAATTACTTCTGCCCATGGAATTAAGGGAGAAGTAAAAGTATATCCCCTTACCAATGAACCTGAAAGATTTTATGACCTTGAATATGTATGGATTTTTGACGACCAACAAAAAATGAATAAATACTATATAGAATATGTAAAAATTACTTCTAAAGGAGTTTGCGTAAAACTAAAGGGAATTGATACAAGAAATGATGCAGAAAGACTTAAAGGGGCATTTTTGAAAGTTGATGCTCAAAATGCTTTAAAATTGGAAGAAGATGAGTATTTCATTAAGGATTTAATAGGGATGAGAGTATATACTGAAGAAGATGAATACTTGGGCAAGTTGGTGGAGGTATTCCAAACAGGAGCGAATGATGTTTATGTAATAAAAGATGAAAAAAATGAAATACTCATCCCTGCGATAAAAGATGTAGTCAAAAAAGTCGATGTAGAAAATAAGGTGATGGTGGTCCACCTTTTGGAGGGACTGTAATGGTCTTTGACGTTTTAACCCTATTTCCTGAGATGTTCTACAGCGTTTTATCTACCAGTATACTAAAAAGAGCAATTGAAAAAGGAAAAATAAAAGTTAATCTTATAAATATAAGAGATTTCTCTAAAGACAAACACAAAAGAGTGGATGATTATCCTTATGGGGGTGGCCCAGGGATGGTTATGATGCCCCAGCCTATTTTTGATGCAATTGAATTTGTAAAAAAGCAAGGGGACATACCAGTTTATTACCTGGGACCCAAAGGGAAAATTTTTAATCAGGAAATGGCGGTTAAAATGTCTAAATTAGATAGAATAGTCCTTTTGTGTGGCCATTATGAAGGTATAGACGAGCGCGTCTATTCAATTATTGATGAAGAAATCTCTTTAGGGGATTTTATATTGACAGGCGGCGAGATAGCTGCAATGGCTATCATCGACGCAGTGTCAAGGCTTATAGATGGTGTTCTTTCTGACCCTCAAAGTTATCGTGAAGATTCTTTTTTTGAAGGTTTGTTAGAGTATCCTCAGTATACAAGACCAGAAGTTTTCAGAGGGATGAAAGTACCTGATGTTTTGTTAAGTGGCAATCACGCAGAAATAGCCAAATGGAGACGACAAAAATCTTTAGAAATAACACTCCTAAAGCGGCCTGATTTGCTTAAAAAGGCTGTTTTAACTGAAGAAGATAAAAAATTTTTAAGAGAAAAAGGCTTTGACATTTAAAGGTTGGAAGGAGGGAAGACAATGGACCTAATAAAAGCAGTAGAAAGCCAACAATTAAGGACAGACCTTACCCCATTTAATGTGGGTGATACTATAAGAGTACATTATAAAGTTATTGAAGGCGATAGGGAAAGAATTCAGCCCTTTGAAGGAATAGTGATTAAAAAAAGTGGGTCAGGGCTTAGAGAAACTTTTACTGTAAGGCGTGTGTCTTACGGAGTAGGAGTTGAAAGAACTTTTCCCCTTCATTCTCCAAGAATTGAAAAAATAGAAGTTATAAGAAAAGGTAAAGTCAGAAGAGCAAAACTGTATTATTTGAGACGCAGAGTTGGAAAAGCTGCAAGCAAAATAAAAGAATTAATGTAAAAAAGGGGTTAAAACCCCTTTTTTAAGTATGTGGAGGAAATGGTATGATACAGTGGTATCCTGGACATATGGCAAAATCTAAAAAAGAGATAATTTCTAATCTCAAGTTGGTAGATGTGCTATATGAGGTGGTGGACGCTAGAATACCTGTAAGCAGCAGAAACCCAGATATTGACGATATAGCAAAAAATAAAAAAAGGTTGATACTTTTAAATAAAGCTGACTTGGCTGATGATGAGGTAACTAGTTTATGGATACAATATTTCAAACAAAAGGGAATAGCTGCAGTAAAAATCAATTCAATCACAGGTATGGGAATTAAGGAAATAATGGACACAACTAAACAGGTGTGCAAAGAGATATTAGATAAAAAACAGCAAAAAGGCATGATGCCTAGGTTGAGAGTTATGATTGTTGGAGTGCCTAACGTAGGTAAATCCACCCTTATTAATAAATTAATTGGAAGTAAAAGAGCAAAAACAGGAGATAAACCTGGAGTGACGAGAGCTTTACACTGGATAAAAACGCCAAATTTTGACCTTTTAGATACCCCTGGGATACTGTGGCCTAAATTTGATGACGAAAAGGTAGGAGTAATGTTAGCTTTGACAGGGGCAATTAAGGATGAAATTTTAGACATAGAAGAATTAGCTATACAGTTGATAGAAATTTTGAAAAAATATTACGCCAATTATTTGATGTCTCGATACAAAATTGATAAAATAATAGAAGATAATTTTGAAATTCTAAAAGAAATAGGAAGGAAAAGAAGTTGCCTCATTTCAGGAGGAGAAGTGGATACTCTAAAAGCTTCTCAAATTTTGATAGAAGAGTTTCGCAGTGGTAAGCTTGGGAGGATATCTTTAGAAAGGCCTTAAGGGGGGAGTTTTATGCTTTCTAAAACTAAAAGTATGGCTATTTTAGGGATAGAAGCTTACATAGTTGATGTTGAAATCGATATGTCTAACGGCCTTCCTTCTTTTGATATAGTGGGGTTAGGAGATACAGAGGTCAAAGAAGCAAGAGATAGAGTAAGGTCTGCAATTAAAAACAGCGGTTACGAGTTTCCACTTAAAAAGATCACTGTAAATCTGGCGCCTGCTAATACCAAAAAGGAAGGCACAGCTTTTGATTTGCCTTTGGCAGTAGGGATATTGGTATGTATCGGGCAAATAAAAAATGAAAATATTGAAAACATAGCGTTTGTGGGAGAACTTTCATTAGATGGGACTATACGACCTATAAATGGGATTTTACCCATGACGATTGGTGCTAAGCAAAGAGGCATATCTTCTATTGTGGTACCTTTTGAAAACGCATACGAGGCTGCTGTAGTTGATGGAATAAAAGTGTATGCTGCAAAAAATTTAAAAGAGGTAGTAGATTTTTTAAATGGGGAGAGAATTATTGAACCTTTTACAGTAGATATACAGAGTTTTTTTAATAATGTAGAATATGAAGTGGATTTTGCTGAAGTTAAAGGGCAGGAAAATGCAAAGCGAGTTCTTGAAATTGCTGCTGCGGGAGGCCATAACGTGCTTATGATAGGTCCTCCTGGTTCGGGGAAGACTATGTTGGCACGGCGATTTCCTACGATACTCCCACAGATGAGCTTTGAAGAAGCATTAGAGGTTACAAAGATATACAGCATAGCAGGTTTGTTGCCTAAAGGCACTCCTCTCATTACAACTCGTCCTTTTAGGGCTCCTCATCATACTATTTCGACGGTTTCTTTAGTAGGTGGAGGGAAATACCCTAAACCGGGGGAAGTTTCTCTTGCACATTATGGTGTACTGTTTTTAGATGAAATACCAGAATTTAAAAAGGATGCTATAGAAGTTTTAAGACAGCCTTTAGAAGATGAATTTGTAACAATAACGCGAGTTAACGGGACCTTTACTTATCCGAGTAAGTTCATTCTAATTTTGGCGATGAATCCTTGTCCTTGTGGCTATTATGGTGATGAGACACAAGAGTGTCGATGTAGTATAAACGAAATTAGGAGGTATCAAAATAAGATTTCAGGACCTCTTTTAGATAGAATTGATTTGCATGTGGAAGTAAAACCTTTGAAAAAAGATAAATATTTTGATGAAGAAACTTTTACAGAAAGTTCTAAAGAGATACGGAAAAGGGTAAGTAGAGCGAGGGAAATACAGCTTAATAGGTATAAAGGTAGGGGGATATATTTTAATTCCCAATTAAAAGGCAATATGATAAAGAAGTATTGTAAGTTGGACAGTGATACTAAAAAATTTTTAAATGAAGCTTTTGAAAAATTTTATTTGAGCGCAAGAGGGTATAATAAAATTTTAAAAATAGCGAGAACAATTGCTGACTTAGAGGGAGCAGAAAATATAGGTTTTGAACATGTGGCAGAGGCATTTCAATACAGGCTCGTTGATAGCAGATACTGGTATAAATAATTTTTTATCACGAGCTCAATGGTAAATCAAGACTTTAAGCCACGAAAAAGTCTGTCAACAAACTAACATTTTGTGACTTATAAAAACGTAAAATCTTGGTGAGATAATAAAAAAGGAGGTGTAATCTATTGGAAATAGAAGCGTATTTAAATAAACAGAGTGCAAAAAATATTTTTTTTATAATTTTAGGTACATTGATATCTGCTATTGGAATAAACATGTTTATTGTTCCTGCAAAACTTTTGAGCGGAGGAGTATCTGGCATAGCTCTTATAGTTCAATATCTCACTAAGTTTCCTGCGGGATACACTATATTTTTGTTAAACATCCCTCTTTTGATATTAAGCTATAAGAAGGTAAATTTGAGATTTACTATTTTTACTATAATAGGTACAGTTTTTTTGTCATTTTTTTTAGTGCTTACTTATTCTATAAAGAATATTTTGTATATAAATGATCCTTTGCTTTTGTCTATATATGGAGGTATATTAAATGGTGCGGGAATGGGTATAGTTTTTAGCAATCATGGTTCTACAGGAGGGTTAGATATAATTTCTGTCATTGTAAAAAAGAAATATGACAACTTTGAGATAGGGCGTATTTCCTTTGTGGTCAATTTTTTCATTGTAGGTATAGGTACCATATTTTTTGGTTTAACTAGTGCGTTGTATACTCTCGTTTCCATGTATATTACTTCGTATGTGGTAGACAAAACTATTAAAGGTTTTAACAGACAAAAGATGATACTCATAGTGACTAACAAAGAAGAAGAAGTAAGCAAAGAAATTATGACAACTTTGAAAAGGGGAGTAACTTTCCTTCATGGTGAAGGAGCGTATACAAAAGAAGAGAAAAGAGTACTATATTGTATAGTATCCCTCACGCAATTACCACAGCTTAAACTCATTGTGCAGCAAATAGATGAAAATGCTTTTATCTCCATATTAGATGTAGCTGAAGTACAAGGAAAAGGCTTTAGAAGAGAGCTATTTTAGTCTTCTATTGAAAATTTTAAGATTTTCTTTTATAATTTTTCTTAAACTGACTGAAATACTTAAAGAAGACGAAAAGGAGTTGATATATTGAAAAGAGTTTTTTCTGGAGTTCAGCCGACAGGAGATATTCATATAGGCAATTATCTTGGAGCTATGAGACAGTTTGTCAAATTACAGGACGACCATGAATGCTTTTTTTGCGTCGTTGATTTGCACGCTCTAACAGTTCCTCAAGACCCTAAAGTTTTAAAGGAAAAAACTATTGAATTGGCAGCACTTTACCTTGCAATAGGTTTAGATCCTAAAAAGGTTACTATTTTTGTTCAGTCTCACGTTCCTGCCCATGCAGAATTGGCATGGTTGCTACAATGTATAACCTATTTTGGTGAATTGAGCAGGATGACACAATTTAAGGAAAAAAGCAAAGGAAAGGAATCTGTTTCAGTTGGACTTTTTACATATCCGGACTTGATGGCAGCAGATATACTTTTATACAATACCCATTATGTTCCTGTAGGAGAAGACCAAAAGCAGCACTTAGAACTGACAAGAAACATTGCACAGCGTTTTAACAACAGATTTGGTGAAACTTTTGTAGTTCCTGAGCCTATGATTTTAAAATTTGGTGCGAGAATAATGAGTCTTACTGACCCTACTAAGAAGATGAGCAAAAGCGATGAAGACCCTTATAATAGAATCAATCTTTTAGATGACCCTTCTCTTATTAGAAAGAAAATAATGAAAGCTGTAACAGATTCAGAAAGTGAAATAAGGCTTGATTGGGACAAAAAGCCGGGAGTCAGCAATCTTTTGACTCTTTACAGCTTGTTTACTGAAATGAATGTGGAAGAAGTGGAAAATAAGTTTAAAGGACAAGGATACGGCACTCTAAAGAAAGAATTAGCAGATGTCATCATTGAAAAGTTAGCAGTCATACAGCAAAACTACAAAGAGCTTAGCAGAGATTACGTTTTGAGTGTTTTAAAAGAGGGAGCTCAAAAAGCAGAGGCTGTTGCTGAAAATACTTTAAAAGAAGTAAAAGAAAAAATGGGATTAATATTAAGATAGTAAAAAAGCATTAGGAATGTGATTTATCTTTTCGAAGTTTAGTGTATTAGGGTTTAAGTAAATTTCAATCACATCAAAACGAGGCTGTAAGTTTTTAAATTTATCTGTTGAAGCTATGTAAAGCTGAGCAACTTTTACTATTTTTTGCTGCTTATAAAAATTTACGGCTTCACTCGCAACACCAAAAGAAGTGGAAGTCCTCGTTTTTACTTCTACAAAAACCAATTGATTTTTATATAAGGCGATTATATCTATTTCGCCTATTTTGCATTTGAAGTTTTTCTCCAATATTTTATATCCCGATTTTGTAAGATATTGGGCAGCTATCTTTTCACCTAAGCTGCCTATTATTTTTTTGTTCAATAGTTTTCATCCCTTCAAGATTTTTTCAATAAAAGTTTTTCTGTGAATAGGGCAAGGTCCGTATTTTTTAATGGCCTCTATGTGTTCTTTTGTGCCATAACCTTTGTTCTTTTGAAAGTTATATTGAGGATATATTTTGTGATACTCTTTCATAATTTTGTCCCTTTCTACTTTTGCCAATATGGAAGCGGCAGCTATTGAAATGCTTTTTGAATCTCCTTTTACTATCGCTTTTTGATTTATTTCAATTTGAGGTATTGTCACTGCATCCACTAAGAGATAATCGATTTTTTGCAAAATTTTTGAGACGGCTATTTGCATTGCTTTGTAAGTGGCGTTTAATATGTTTATTCTATCGATTTCGTCACATTCTACAATTCCAATCCCGTAAGAAAGGGCATTTTTCTTAATAACCTCTGCCAGCAATTCTCTTTTTTCTTCTGACAGTTTTTTTGAATCATTTATGTCAGGAATAAATACTTCTTTTGGAAGAATAACACAGGCAGCGACTACTGGTCCTACCAAAGGTCCTCTTCCCGCTTCGTCTACTCCTCCGATAAATTTAAAATTTAAATTATGTAGCTGATTTTCAAAGTATGTTAAATTTTTAATTCTCTCCATTTCTTTTTGCAGCCATCTCTGGGCTGCTTCATTTAGTTTAAGGGATTGTAAGCTAGTTGGGCCATTTTGGTATATGTACTCTTTTAATTTGTGTATATTGTAGAAATTTGACATTTTATCACCTTTCTTTTTTCTTTATTTTATCACACTTCATATATTATAATAAAGATAATTAAGGAAAACGATATTAAAGGGGAAGTCATATATGGAAAGGAATAAAGTTTTTAAAATATGGTTAAGCAGCATCAAAGGAGTAGGATATAAGAATTTTACGAAGTTAATTGAGTTTTTTGGAAGTGCAGAAGAAGTGTACAATGCCAAAGAAATCGATATTTTAAAAGCAGTTCGAAGCAAGAAGCTGACTGAGAATATAATAGAAGCGAAAAAACAAAACCCTTTTGAGTACATAGAAAGGTTGCAAAAATTAAGAATAAAGGTTTATACATTAGAAGAGGAAGAATATCCTGAAGAATTGAAAAATATTTACGACCCGCCTCCAGTTTTGTATACAAAGGGGAATATAAGTTTAAAAGACAGTTTGTGTATAGCAATGGTGGGGTCGAGGAATGCTACTTTTTATGGAAAGCAAATGGCTCAAAAGTTAGCTTATGAATTAGCAGAAAGAGGGATAATAGTTGTAAGTGGGATGGCAAGAGGGATTGATAGTTTCTCTCATATAGGAGCATTAAAGGCAAAGGGCAAAACTATCGCTGTTTTAGGAAGCGGTATTAATGTGGTCTACCCAAAAGAAAACAAAAAATTGATGGAGCAAATTATTGAAAACGGCTTATTAGTCTCAGAATTTCCTTTGGATTTTCCACCACTTCCCCAAAATTTTCCTTCACGCAACAGAATAATAAGTGGTTTATCTCTTGGGGTAGTGGTGGTAGAGGCAGGAGTAAAAAGTGGTTCTCTTTTGACAGCGAAATTTGCTTTGGAGCAAGGAAGAGAAGTTTTTGCTGTACCTGGTAATGCCACCAGTGCCTACAGTAAAGGCACCAACGAACTTATAAAACAAGGAGCAAAACTTGTTAATGATGTAAATGACATTTTAGAGGAGTTTAATTTTAGAGGTGATGTACAGGAAAAAATCACACAAAATACTTTAGCTTCTCTGTCAGATGAGGAAAAAAAGGTATATGAATTTATCTGTGAAGCCCCGAGAGACATTGAAGAGGTGATAAGCTATTTTGGATTAAAAGCGGCAAAAGCAAATGTCATTTTATCTTCTCTGATGCTAAAAGGTATAATAGAGAAATTACCTGGGAATAAATATGAGAAAAAAATATTTTGATAATTGTCAAAAACTTTGATATAATTATAAATTGTTTTGGAGGTGTCAAAATGGCAAAATCACTGGTTATTGTTGAGTCCCCATCTAAAGCGAAAACTATATCAAAATTTTTGGGGAAAAATTTTAAAGTGGAAGCCTCCATGGGTCATGTTAGGGATTTGCCTAAAAGTCAATTAGGTATCGATATTGAAAACAATTTTGCTCCTAGGTACATAACTATTCGGGGAAAAGGGGCTATTATAGAGAATTTAAAAAAAGAAGCAAAGGATGCAGATAAAATTTTTTTGGCCACTGACCCTGACAGAGAAGGAGAAGCAATTTCCTGGCATATTGCCCAATTGTTAAATTTGAATATTGAGGAGCCTTGTCGCATAGAATTTCACGAGATCACAAAAAATGCAGTGCAAACTGCTCTTAAAAGCCCTCGCTCTATAGATTTAAATTTGGTAGATGCGCAACAAGCCAGGAGAATTCTTGATAGATTAGTAGGATATAAAATAAGTCCCCTTCTTTGGAAAAAAATAAAGAGGGGATTAAGTGCAGGCAGAGTTCAATCAGTAGCAGCTAGGCTTATCTGCGACAGAGAAAGAGAAATAGAAGCCTTTGTGCCAGAAGAATATTGGAGTATTACCGTGATTCTCTCTGATGAGAAAAACTCTGGCAAGTTTGAGGCAAAATTCTACGGTACTAAAAAGGATAAAGTTGAGTTAAAGACAAAAGAAGATGTAGACAAAATATTAGCAGCATTGTCTGAAGAATACATTATAGATAAAGTAAAAACAGGTGTCAAAAAGAGGAATCCTTCTCCACCTTTTATCACTAGTACTTTACAACAAGAAGCTTCGAGAAAATTGGGATTTACTGCAAAAAAAACTATGTTAATTGCACAACAATTATATGAGGGGGTAGAAATCAAAGGAGAAGGCAGTGTAGGTCTTATTACTTATATAAGGACAGATTCTACAAGGGTGGCAAATGAGGCTAAGGCAGAGGTATATAAATATATAGTTGAAAAGTTTGGAAAAGAGTATGCCAATCCGGGAGCAAATTATGCTTCTAAAAAGGCCAATGTTCAGGATGCTCATGAAGCTATAAGACCTACTTCTATTTACAGGGATCCCGAGAGTATAAAGGATTCCTTAACGCCAGACCAATATAAATTGTACAAATTAGTTTGGAGTAGATTCATAGCAAGTCAAATGGCACCTGCAATTTACGATACTGTTTCTATGGACATAGTAAATAATGGATATGTTTTTAAAGCCTCAGGGTCTAGCATTAAATTTTTAGGTTTTATGACAGTGTATGTAGAAGGAACAGATATGCAAGAAGAGGAAGAAAAAACTGTACCTGTACTTCAAGAAGGGACCAAATTGTTTTTAGAGGAATTAAAGCCAATGCAACATTTTACCCAGCCTCCGCCTCGATATACAGAAGCTTCTTTGATTAAAGAATTGGAGGAAAAAGGAATAGGTCGTCCCAGCACTTATGCTCCTACTATCTCTACTTTGTTAGAAAGAGGATATGTGGTAAAAGACAAAAAGACTTTAAAACCAACAGAATTGGGCTTCATAGTCACTGATGTATTAAAGGAATATTTTTCAAAAATTGTTGACGTGAAATTTACAGCTGAAATGGAAGAACAGTTAGATAAAATAGAAGAGGGTCAGGCTAAATGGTATGAAGTGGTACAAGAATTTTACAAGGATTTTTATAAGACTTTGAAAATTGCAGAAGAGCAAATGGAAGAAATAGATATAAAAGAAGAAGTTGAAGTAACAGATATTGAATGTGAATTTTGTGGAAGAAATATGGTAATAAAAAAGGGCAAATTCGGAAAGTTTTTAGCTTGTCCCGGTTTCCCCGAATGCAAAAATACAAAACCGCTGTACGAAAAGGTGGGGGTAAAATGCCCTAAATGTGGCGGAGAAATTGTTATGAAAAAGAGTAAAAAAGGAAGAACTTATTATGGATGTGAAAATGCTCCTGAATGTGATTTTATCCTGTGGGATAAGCCAGTGGAAGAAAAATGTCCCATATGTGGAAGTTTATTAGTAGAAAAAAACACAAAGAATAATACAATTTTAAAATGCTCTAATCCTCAATGCGACTACGAAAAAGAAGTTAAATGAATTTAAAAAAAATTTTGAATTAATTCTTGAACCATTGTGAAAAATGTGTTAATATTAAACTATCTAAAGGGGTGTAAAAATGTTTAAGGGTACTACCATAATTGCTGTTAGAAAAGGCGATCGAGTTTCAGTGGCTGGCGATGGCCAAATTACATTCGGAGAAAATACTATTTTAAAGCATGGGGCAAAGAAAATTCGAAGGTTGTACAATGGGGAAGTAATAGTAGGATTTGCAGGTTCTGTGGCAGATGCCTTAACGCTTTCTCAAAAATTTGAAGAAAAACTGGAACAATATGGAGGGAATTTAAAAAGGGCTGCAGTAGAGTTGGCACAAGAATGGAGAAAAGACAAGATTTTAAGAAAGTTGGAGGCTCTTTTAATTGCGGTAGATAAGACTTCTACTTTGCTCATTTCAGGCACTGGGGAAGTCATTGAACCAGATGATGATGTGATTGGAATAGGGTCTGGGGGAAATTACGCCATGGCAGCGGCTTTGGCTTTGCGCTACAACACTGATTTAGATACAGAAAATATAGCAAAAAAAGCTTTAGAGATAGCTTCAAAGATTTGTGTTTACACTAATAACAACATAACAGTTGAGACTTTATAGGGGGTGCTTTAAGTGAAGAATTATACTCCCAAGGAGATTGTAGAGGAATTAGATAAGTATATTGTAGGACAAAAGGAAGCTAAAAAATCAGTGGCAGTAGCGCTGAGAAATAGATACAGACGCAATCTTTTGCCTGAAGACTTCAGAGAAGAAGTCACTCCCAAAAACATAATTATGGTAGGCCCGACTGGTGTAGGAAAAACAGAAATAGCCCGAAGAATTGCAAAGTTAGTTGAGGCTCCTTTTGTGAAAGTAGAGGCTACTAAATTCACAGAAGTAGGATATGTAGGAAGAGACGTCGATTCGATGGTGAGAGACCTTGTAGAAGCCGCTGTAAGAATGGTAAAAGAAGAAAAATTAAAAACTGTGACAGAAAAAGCTAAAAAATTAGCTGAGGATAGATTGATTGATTATATAATTGGCAAAAAGAAAAAACAAGTCAAAAATCCTTTTGAGATGCTTTTTAATTATCCTTCCTCCGATAAAGGAGAGGAAGTAGAAGAAGAAAACCTGAAATACAAAAGGGAAGAAATAAGACATAAATTGAGAAGCGGGGAACTTGACAATTACATCGTGGAAATAGAGGTCACAGATTCTTCTACTCCCATGTTGGAGATGTATACCAATTTGGGGTCGGAGGAAATGAACATAAATTTGCAAGATATCTTTTCTGACATTTTACCCAAAAGAAAAAAGATTAAAAAAGTACCAGTTTATGAAGCTAAGAGAATTTTAGAGTCAGAAGAAGCGCAAAATCTAATTGATATGGATGAAGTAGTAGAAGAAGCGATTAGAAGGGCTGAAAACGACGGGATAATCTTCATAGATGAAATAGACAAAATTGCTGGTAGTGGTTATACCGCTGGCCCTGATGTTTCAAGAGAGGGTGTTCAAAGAGATATTCTTCCAATAATTGAAGGATGTACTGTAATGACAAAATACGGACCTGTTAAAACAGACCATATTTTGTTCATTGCAGCAGGAGCCTTCAATGTGTCAAAAGTCTCAGACTTAATACCTGAACTACAGGGAAGATTTCCTGTAAGAGTGAATTTAAAACCCCTTACAAAAGAAGATTTTGTAAGAATATTAAAAGAGCCTAAAAACGCTCTTACCAAGCAATATCAAGAGCTTTTAAGAACAGAAGGAATAGAAGTTAAATACACTGATGAAGCAATTGAGGCTATTGCAGAAGTAGCATATCTTATAAATCAACAATCGGAGGACATTGGCGCAAGAAGATTGCACACTGTCATGGAGAAGTTGTTTGAAGAATTATCTTTTAATGCGCCAGAATTGGGAGGGCAGCAAATAGTGATAACTGAAGAGTATGTAAAAGAGCAATTAAAAGATAGTCTAAATAAATACGAAGTTAGTAAATACATTTTATGATAATAAAAAATAAAAACATAGGAGGATTAGAAATATGAGCACACTATTAGAAAAAACTAGAAAAGTAAATCGAATTTTGCAAAAAACAGGAATTCAACCAGTTGATTTTAATGAAATGGCCAATATTTTAAAAGATGTCATTGAGGCCAACGTATATATTTTGAGTAGAAAGGGTAAAGTATTGGGTTATAGTATATTAAAAGATTATGGAAATGACATTTTTGCTCAAAGTAAAATAATACCTGAAGAATATAATGACAAACTTTTGCGAGTGACGGAGACGCTGGCTAATGATAAAGGTAATCTTTTTAAAGAGGATAAAGTTTTATCAGATTTAATTTTGACTATAGTACCTGTCAATGGCGGTGGAGACAGGTTAGGAACTTTAGCCTTATCAAGAGGGGTAAAAGAATTTACTGACGATGACTTGATATTAGCAGAATACGGTGCTACAGTAGTTGGCCTTGAAATTTTAAGGTCAAAAAATGAAGAAATAGAGGATGAAGCGAGAAAAAGAGCAGTTGTTCAAATGGCACTAGGAACACTTTCTTACTCCGAATTAGAAGCTATAAAAAATATTTTTGAAGAGCTAAATGGAAAAGAAGGATTATTAGTTGCAAGTAAAATAGCAGATAAAGTAGGTATTACAAGGTCTGTAATTGTAAATGCCCTTAGAAAGTTTGAAAGTGCTGGCATAATTGAGTCAAGGTCTTTAGGAATGAAAGGTACCCATATAAGGGTACTAAATGATAAATTATTAGAAGAGTTAGAGAAAATGAAAAGATAAATTTAAACCCTTATTGAAAAATATAAGTCTCCGCTTTTATGCATGGGGTTGTACTTTAGCATGAAAGCAGGAGACTTAATTTTATGTAAAAGAGTCCTATAAAAATAGGACTTTTTTCTTATGGTGTAAACTATTACGGCATGATATAATATTATTCGATAAAAATTGATATTATTTTACAAAAAAGGCATTGTTGAAACAAAGTTAAATATTTATTTTATGGTTTATTTTAGCAGGATTTTTGATTTTTTTGTCGAATTAAGTATAGTGTGGTCGAATAAGAGGAGGCGAGAAAATGCTGGATTTAGGAATTGAAAATATAGATTTATTACAAAAGGGATTGTACGCAGCCACTGTAAGAAACAATGTGATTGCCAATAACATCGCTAATGTGGATACTCCTAATTTCAAAAGGTCTGAAGTCAAATTTGAGGATATTTTAAAAGATGCTATAAATGGTACAAAGTTAAGAGGTTATGTTACAAACCCTAAGCACATTCCTATTGGCCCACCTGCTATTGATTCCATACAACCGGAAATTATTCAAGTAAATGACACTTCCATGAGGTTAGATGGAAATAATGTAGACATAGATGCCGAAATGGCAAATTTAGCTAAGAATCAGTTGTATTACTATGCCCTTGTGCAAAGGGTAAGTGGAGAGCTTAACTCTATCATGACTGCTGTAAAAGATGGGAGGTAATTTACAATGAACTTATTTAGTTCTATGGATATAAGTGCTTCGGGTTTGACGGCGGAAAGACTTAGAATGGACATAATTGCCCAAAATATAGCTAATGTAAATACTACAAGAACAGTTCAAGGAGGGCCTTATAGGAGAAAATTAGTGGTTTTAAAAGAAATACAACCTGACAGTTTCGAAAGCATTCTAGATAAAGTTAAAGGTAAATACAGTGGCAAAGGAGTAGAAGTTGTACAAATAGCTGAGGATGACCAAACTCCTCTTAGAGAAGTTTATGACCCTGGACATCCTGATGCTGACCAAAATGGATATGTAGAGTACCCAAATGTAAACATTGTTTCTGAAATGGTAGATATGATTTCTGCTACTCGTGCTTATGAAGCCAATGTAACAGCCTTTAATGCTTCAAAAGCTATGTTTCAAAAGTCTTTAGAAATCGGTAGGGGGTAGACATAAATGGTTAATCAAATAACACCGGTTAATCCAGTAACTTTGGATAGCACTTTAGAAGCAACACAGAATGGCAGTAAAATAGATACTTTTAGCGACTTTTTAAAAGAAGCCTTTAACAAGGTAAATGATTTACAGTTAACGGCAATGAAAAATGACCAAAAACTTGTAACTGGTGAAATTGACGATATAAATCAAGTGATGATAGATGCTGCGAAGGCTGACATTGCACTGCAGCTTACAATTCAAATAAAAAATAAAGTGCTGGAGGCCTATCAGGAAATAATGAGAATGCCATTGTAATGTCTTTAATTGAAATGAGGTGAATTAATGCCAGACTTCATTGCCAATTTTAGAGAACAACTGACAAACTTTTGGAATAAGTTTGATAAGAAACAAAAGATACAGTTAGGAATTATTGCTATTTTACTTTTTATAGGCATTTCTTTATTAGTTTACATAGTTAATAGGCCTAATTATGTAGTTTTATATTCAGATCTAAGTATAAAAGATGCAGGAGCGGTAGTTGAAAAATTAAAAACCGAATTCAAGATTCCATATAAAATATCGAACGATGGGACGACAATTTTAGTTCCCGCACAATACAAAGATGAGGTGAGGATGAAACTTGCGACAGAAGGAATCCCACAAGGGGGATTTAGCTTTCAAGACGCTATGAATAACTCCCTTGCTACAACAGACCAAGAAAGAAGACAAAAGTATTTGTATTTTCTACAAAATGAAATACAAAATTCTCTAAAAACTATAGATGGAGTGCAAGATGCTATTGTCAATATCGTAGTACCTGATCAAAATGCCTTTGTACTTTCAAATACTACTAATCAAGCTACAGCGGCTGTGATGCTAACTTTAAAGCCAGGTGTGACTTTATCCTCTTCGCAAGTCAAGGGAATCATAGATTTTGTATCTAAGAGCGTAGAAGGTTTAAAACCTGAAAATGTTACTGTAATTGATAATAATGGTAAAATTCTAACTGCAGAAAGTGATACTACTGCTGAAAATGCTAATACTCAATTTGCTCTTCAAAAAAAAGTTCAAGAAGACTTACAAAACAGCCTTCAAACATTGTTAGAACAAGTGTTTGGACCAGGTAATGTAGTTGTAAGAGCAAATGTTACTTTAAATTTTGATAAAAAGACGCAGGATACTATAGAGTATTTGCCTGTTCAAGGGAATGACAATAAAGGAATTGTAAGGAGTATACAAGAGCTTAAAGAAAAAGCTACAGGTACACAAGGTGGAAGCTCACCAGGTACTGCGTCAAATAATCCTCCTGTAACTTCAACAACTAGCAATAATACTTCTGATTATAATAAAACAGAGACCACTATAAACTATGAAATAAATCAAATTAAGACAAGTCTTGTTCAAGCTCAAGGGAAAATTGAAAGTATTTCTGTTGCAGTTGTTGTAAACCAAAATCTTAATAATTCTATGAAACAGCAAATTGCTGACCTTGTTACAAAAGCTGCAGGCGGAGATTCTCTTGTAAAAGTATCTGTTCAAGGAATGCAATTTAATCAAGACTTGTTAAAAGCGATGCAGCAACAGACAAAAGCTCCAAAAGGAGCGCCAGTATATGTATGGGCTTTATTGGCGGCTTTGGTGTTAGGAGGCGCACTTTCACTATTTATGATGATAAGAAAGAAAAAAGAAACTCTTTTGGCTACTGCTGAACAGGAAATTTTGGCTACAACAGAGCCTATTGAGGAGATAGATTTATCTGATAAAGATGAAAAGAAAAAGCAGATAGAAAAACTTGTGAAGGAGAAACCAGAGATTGTCGTCCAGCTAATAAGGACATGGCTTAATGAAGAATAGGTGGTGTTATTATGGCAAGAGGTGCATTGACGGGTAAACAAAAAAGTGCCATGTTGATGATCGCTTTAGGTCCTGATATTTCTGCACAGATATATAAGCACTTAAGACAAGAGGAAATTGAACAATTAACTCTTGAAATAGCTAGCATACGAAATGTTACTCCTGAAGAGAAGCAAAAAGTCTTGGACGAGTTTTACAACATGTGTATTGCTCAAGAGTACATAATTGAAGGCGGAATTGAATATGCAAAAGAGGTTTTGGAAAAAGCTTTGGGAGCTCAAGAAGCTTTTGAAGTCATAAATAAATTGACTTCTACTTTGAAAGTAAGACCATTTGATTTTATAAGAAGAGCGGATCCTTCTCAAGTTTTGAATTTTATACAAAACGAACATCCCCAGACTATTGCGATGATTTTATCCTATTTGAAGCCACAGCAGGCTGGTGCAATTTTGTCCTCACTGCCTGAAAATTTACAAGCTGAAGTGGCTATGAGAATAGCTACAATGGAAAGTACCTCCCCTGAAATTGTAAAGGAAGTAGAAAGGATATTGGAGAGGAAGCTATCCTCATTGGTTACACAAGATTACACTTCTTCAGGTGGAATACAAACGATTGTAGATATACTAAATTCTGTTGACAGAAGTACAGAGAAAAACATTTTGGATACTCTTGAGACTATAAACATTGAGTTGGTAGAAGAGATAAAGAGAAGGATGTTCGTCTTCGAAGACATTGTCACACTGGATTCAAGGTCTATACAGAGAGTATTGAGAGAAGTGGACAATCACGATATTGCCCTTGCTCTTAAAGGTTCCAGCGAAGAGGTACAAAAAGTCATTTACAGTAATATGTCAAAGAGACTTGCTGATATGATACGGGAAGATATACAGTACATGGGTCCTGTAAGGTTAAAAGACGTAGAAGAAGCGCAACAGAAGATTGTCAATATAATAAGAAAACTGGAAGATGCCGGAGAAATTGTCATATCAAGAGGAGGAGGGGATGAGATTATTGTATAGGGTCTATAAACAAAAGGATATAAACTTTTCCTCTCCTGTGTTGCTTAAGATTGTGGATGACAAAGAGAATAGAAACTCGGAAAAGACTATTTTGTTGCAGGACAATTCGGAAGAGGTAAAGGAAAAGGGTTTAGAGTTAGCGAGGCAAATAGTAGAAAGGGCAAGACATGTACAACAAGAAATTTTGCAAAAAACAAGGGAAGACGTGGAAAAAATTTTAGGTAACCTTAAAGAGCAGGCAAAAAAAATAGAAGAAGAGTACAAAAATAAAGGCTATCAAGAGGGATACTCTCTCGGTTATCAGGAAGGGTTTAAAAAAGGAGAAGAAGAGGCAAAGGCTATAATAGAAGAAGCAAAGGCCATAAAAGAAGAAATCATTAAAGAGAAGCAAAGGCTATATAAAGAGGCAGAAAATGATATGGTAAATGTGGTTTTGCAGACAGTAGAAAAGATAATAGGAAAGTATTTAGAAGAAGACAAAGATATAATATTAAACCTCATTAAAAAAGGAATGGAAAATTATAACGCTTTTGACAAGATTACAGTCAGAGTCAGTGAAAGCGATTATGAACATTGCATTAAAAACAAAGATAAAATTCTCAAAGATGTAGAATTTTTAGATGATGTCAATATCTTAAAGGACTTATCTATGAAAAAGGGTGATTGCATAATTGAGACAAATTCCGGCGTCATAAGTTCAGGAATTTATACTCAACTGCAGGCTTTAAAAAATTTGTTTGCGGGTGTATTAAATGAGTAATGCAATTTTGGAAAAGTATAAGAAAGCCCTTGAAGGGAAAAGGTTAATTCAATACTACGGCAAAGTGTCGCAGGTGATAGGACTCACGATTGAAAGTGTAGGTCCTCTCTCCAATATAGGGGAGATATGCCAAATCAAAACTATAAATGGGACTACGGTTTTAGCAGAAGTTGTAGGTTTTAAAGAAGAAAAAGTGTATCTCATGCCTCTTGGCAACATGGAAGGAATAGGAGCAGGGAGCAGAGTTATTGCAACAGGGGAGACTCTTAAAGTCAATGTAGGGAAAGACTTGTTAGGAAGAGTACTTGACGGGCTAGGTAATCCTATAGATGGCAAAGGTCCTTTAAAATACGAAAAATCTATTACTATAAACAATGTACCTCCTGACCCTTTAGAGAGAAAAAGAATAAGAGAAGTCATGCCTCTTGGCATAAAAGCAATTGATGGACTGCTTACTTGTGGCAAGGGACAGAGAATAGGCATTTTTGCTGGAAGTGGTGTGGGAAAAAGTACGTTGTTAGGCATGATGGCGAGGAATGCAAAAGCTGATTTAAATGTAATCGCTCTTATTGGCGAAAGAGGTAGAGAAGTCAACGAGTTTTTAGAAAAAGACTTAGGAGAAGAGGGATTAAAGAAATCGGTGGTGGTGGTAGCTACTTCTGATACACCAGCTCTCATAAGAGTAAAAGGTGCCATGACAGCTACTGCAATTGCTGAATATTTCCGTGACCAAGGCTTAGATGTGCTTTTAATGATGGATTCAGTCACTCGTTTTGCTATGGCTCAACGAGAGGTGGGGCTTTCTATAGGAGAGGCTCCTGTTTCAAGAGGTTATACACCTTCCGTCTTTTCAGTTTTACCAAAGCTTTTGGAACGTTCTGGATGTTCTAAAAAAGGTTCTATTACAGCCCTTTATACAGTATTGGTAGATGGAGACGACTTAAATGAACCAATTGCTGATGCTGTAAGAGGTATACTTGACGGACATATAGTTTTGTCTCGAAAGCTTGCCAACAAAAATCACTATCCTGCTATTGACGTGCTGGCAAGTGTAAGCAGGGTTATAAATGACATTATAACAGAAGAGCATAAAGAGCTTATAGCCAGATTTAAAGATATTTTGGCGACTTACACCGAAGCGGAAGATTTAATAAACATTGGGGCGTATAATTTTGGCAGCAATGCTAAAATTGACGAAGCCATTGAGCTAAATGACAAGATGAACGAGTTTTTAAAGCAAAAGATAAACGAGTCTTACGATTTTGAGACTACCAAACAGCTTTTATACAATGCAATTAACAGGTGAGGAATATGAAAAAATTTGAGTTTAATTTGCAACCAATATTGAATTTGAAGGAACAATCAGAAAAAATAGAAAGAGAAAAATTATCCAAAATTATGGCAGATATACATCTTCAAAAAGAGAAATTAAATAATCTTATTAATCACCTAAATGAAATTTTAGAAAAAAACAACAAAGAGATCAATGAGGGAACCACAGCCATTAAAATAGCGGAATATGATGCTTATGTTAAAAAAATACAACAAATGATTGAGGACAAAAAGAATTTAATCAAAAAATTAGAGAAAGATGCTGGCATTATGAGAGAAAATCTTTTAAAAATTTCAAAAGAAAAAAAGGCTTTGGAAAACCTGAAAGAGAAACAATATTCGGAATATCAGTATTTATTAAATTTAGAGCAGAACAAATTTATAGACGAGCAAGTAAGTTTTAGAGTTGCTAAATCATATTAGGAGGATATATATGCAAAATCAAGATACACAAGTGAAAAAACGGTCAAAAAAAATTTTAATAATTTTGATAGTATTACTATTGATTATAAGTGGTGCAGCAGCAATAGTGTATTTTAATGTAGGAGGAAGTCAAACGTACATAACAAATCAATTAGCTAAAATTCCAATTTTAAAGGGATTGATATCTTCAAAACCTGTACAAGATAAAGATGCAGAGATAGCCAAACTTACCAATGAACTGAAATTGAAAGAAGAACAAATTGCAAACTATGAAGCCAAATTGAAAGAAAAAGAGGACCAAATTAACGCTTTAAAGGCAGAACTTGACAAAATGCAAAATGAAAATAGTATACTTAAGCAACAATCGCAAAATAGGCAAACTAACTTGAAAGACATAGCTAGTTATTATCAAAACATGGATCCGCAAAATGCAGCGCAAATACTCAATAACATGTCAGACGAGGATGTAATAAAGATATTGAGTTACATGAACAAAGATAGCGCTTCAAAAATATTAGAATCACTAAAAGCTGAAAAGGCAGCAAAAATAACAAATATTTTATTGAAAAATGCTACTATGATTCCTTAGAAAGGAGGTGAAAAGAGTGATAGGAGTGGTGCCGGATACTGATTTATTACCATTTAAGATACAGCAGCCAAGGGCTGATAAAACCAAACCAGTTGTAGATTACAAAAAATTCCCTTCCTCAAAAGATAATAAGGCAAATAAATTTTCAGAAATGTTACATCAACAGATAGCAATTAATGAAAATAACGAAAGTTTAACGGAAAAAGTGGCATCTGATAGCAATGTTGATTTAAAAAATCTTTTACAAACAACACAATCACTGAAGGAAGAAAAAAATTTAAAATCATTCCAAACAGATGATTTATCGTTAGCAGACGTTTTCAATGCGTTGCAGCAGTTAATAAGTGCGTTAAACGTGGCAATTCAAAGTGATGATGGCAAGCAGTTAATTGAAGAACAAAATTTTTATGTGGAAATGCAAAAAGAATTACAAAAATTGATACAAGATTTTTTAAATAATGGGGTTTTGGATGTTGACAAACTATCGAAAAAAATAAGCCAGTTGTTAGAAGAAAAATTTGGTGTTAAGTTACAACCAGATGCAATAGCTACAACAATTAAAAGTAGCAACTTTAAAGAAGTTTTAAAGGTGTATAGCGATAAAAATGTAGATATAAAAAACATGAACACTCAGAAAACAGACTCAATTGTATTTTCACAACAGGCCATTAAAAAAGATGCGACAGATAATTTAGCTCCATTAACTGCAAAAAATGAAAATTTATCTTTGATAGACAATAAGCGTATCTCTGAGGAAAATATCAAAGGGAGCATACCAAAAGCAAAAGATTCACAACCTGACTCAAATAGCAAGATTTTGACAATTAAAAATGAAAAAAATTTTGTAGAAGATCAGCAATTACAACAAAATGATTTTGCGTTTTTGAAAAATGATGCGAAGACTTTTGAAAACCAACTGATTAACCATCAAAGTTCGAAATTAAAAGAGGCTCCAGAATCACAAATTTTTGACCAAATAATAAAGAGCATAAATTTTTCAAAAAACGATATATCTTCTACTATAAGCATACAATTAAAACCAGAATTTTTAGGAAAACTCCAGATAAATCTTAAATCTGTAGATGGAAATATCATCGCTACTATAATAACTGATAGCGAGAAATTGAAGCATCAAATTGAATCTAATATAGGAATTTTAAATACTCAATTAGATTTAAAGGGAATTAAAATAGACAGTTTTAATGTGACAGTGGATAAAAACATGCAGTTTACTTCTCAATACAATGGACAGCAAAGTTACAACGACAACTCACGAGAACAGAATTTGCACAGGGGATATGCTAGTTATTTACACTATGATTTGGCGGAAGTAGAAGAGACAGAAGCTTTACAACTAATTTACAATCTCTCACAAGACCATATAGATGTGAGGGCGTAGAAAGGAGGGAATTTTGTGAACATAAATACCAACTATAATTTTTTAAATGTCTACAATAACAGTGAAATTACTTCAAAGGACCAATTAGGTAAAGAGGATTTTTTGAAACTTTTGGTTACACAGTTAAAAAATCAGGACCCTTTAAGCCCAATGGATGACAAAGAGTTTATTGCACAGCTGGCTCAATTTTCAACGTTAGAACAAATGCAAAATATGAACAGCAGTTTTAATGCGGTAAGAGCTATAAGTTTAATAGGAAAAAACATCAGCGCTAATATCAATGAAAATGGGAATATTCGCACTGTAATGGGGAAAGTAGATGCTATATATAAGCAAAACGGCGAATATTTCTTAGAAGTTGGTAATGTGGATGTACCGTTGGATGCTGTTACAGCTGTTTCAGAATGAGGTGATAAAATGTCTGAGATAGTGAAAATCCCTCAAAATCTAAATGTTAATTATTTAGCTCAGAGGATAGCGAGTAACAATGGGACCTCTACGGCTTTTAAAGAGGTTTTAAATGAAAAAATTGACGAAATAAAATTTTCCAAACATTCTCTCATGAGGATGGAAATGAGAAACGTCAAAATTACTCAAAGTGAATATCAAAAACTATTAGAAGCAGTGAATAAAGCTTGTGAAAAGGGAATAAAAGATTCATTAATTGTAATGAATAATAAGGCTTTTGTGGTTAATTTAAAAACTAAAACCGTCATAACGGCGATGGATGGGGAAATGTTGAAAAACAGTGTTTTTACAAATATAGACGGTGCTGTGATAATCTAAGCCGGACCTTAACAGGGGGCTTATCGCTTTTGACTGACTGATAAAGCGAGCAGCACCGAAAATAAAAGGAGGAGAAAATATGTTAAGGTCAATGTATTCTGCGGTTTCAGGATTGAAAGCTCATCAAGCAAGGATGGATGTAATAGGAAATAACATAGCAAATGTCAACACTGTTGGATATAAAGCCAGCAGAATGACTTTTAAAGAAATATTTAGTCAGACGATAAAAGGGGCTTCTGCGCCTCAAGGAAATGGCGGTGGAACTAATCCTCAACAGATTGGTCTGGGAGTAGCTATAGCTTCAATTGACACGTTGTTTACAAGAGGCGGTGCTCAAAGAACAGATAATCCTACAGACCTTTCAATTGATGGAAATGGATTTTTCATTGTCTCCAATGGAGGAGCAAATTTGTACACAAGGGCAGGAAACTTTAGCTTTGACTCTAATGGAGATTTAGTGACACCTGATGGATATAAAGTTTTGGGTTGGATGTCAACAGATGGGAAAACAGTAAACACTGATACAGGAAATTTAGTGCCAATAAGCCTTAAAAATTGGTCAAGCATAGACCCGGTAGCGACTACACAATTAGAAATAGGAGGAAATCTAAATGCTTCAACAGCAATAGATGCAGATATAAGCTATAATATCGTTGTATATGATTCTCAAGGAGGAAGTCATGTAGCAACTATCACTTTTACTAGAAAAGGGGCAAATTCATGGGATTGGAAAGTATCCTCTTCTGATCCAGCAATTTCATCTATCGATGGTACAGGTACTCTTACTTTTGATTCTGAGGGGAAAATTGCGCCAGATCAAAGTGGAAATAGAATTGCAACTGGTACCCTGACTTTTAATATGGATAGTAATATGACAAACGCAACTATTGGTCCTGTTTCACTTGACCTTTCAAAACTTACTATGTTCTCAAGTGAGACCGATTTGAGGGAACTTAGTAAAAATGGAAATGAAGCGGGTTCTTTGGAGAGCATTAACATAGACAAATATGGAGTTGTATCAGGTATATATTCCAATGGTCGCCGACAGATAATTGGGCAAATTGCTATTGCAGATTTTCAAAACCCCATGGGATTAGAGAAGATAGGAAATACCATGTTTATTAATACAGTAAACTCAGGAGAACCAATGATAGGAGCAGCTGGTACAGGTACAAGGGGCTCTATAAATCCTGGAACCTTAGAGATGTCTAATGTAGATTTGTCTAATGAATTTGCAGATATGATTGTAACTCAAAGAGGTTTTCAAGCTAATGCGAAAGTTATAACTGTCTCTGATGAAATATTGCAAGATCTTGTTAATATGAAGAGATAATTATAGTCTGCTGGGCTTTGTGCCCAGCAGATGTAATGGAGGAAAATTATGATTTATGTTACCCGTCTTAATAATGAAGAATTCATTGTCAACGCTGAGTTAATTGAATTCATAGAGAGAACACCAGATACGGTCATAAGCCTTACCACTGGTAAAAAAATAGTTGTAAAAGAAACGCCAGAGGAAATTATACAAAGAGTCATAGAATATAAGCAAAAAATTTTCACTAAAGAGGTGTTAGAATGAATACAAAGACGATTCTTATAGCAGTAGTTGCGGCAGTTTTATCGTTTGGTATTGCTTTCGTATATTTTAATAATTTTGCATTTACTAACAAACCTAAAGAAATCACCTATTATAATTACTCTCCTGGCGGAGAATTTATAACTAATTTAAAGGGAGACGGAAAATTTGTCAAGGCAACAATAGAGTTGCAAGTTGCAGATAAAAATATTTTAAAAACCTTAGAAGAGAGGAATCCCCAGATTAGAGATTTGATAATCCAAATTTTAAGAGGAAAAACAGAACAAGACGTGGAAGGGCCTGAAGGACAGGAGAAGTTAAAAAACGATATAAAAAATGAGATAAATAAAATAATAGGTGAAGGAAAAATTGTAAATGTATATTTTGATGAATTTATTGTTCAATAGGGAGGAGGGGGGCTTTTGGCTGAAATATTATCGCAGAGCGAGATAGATGAACTATTAAAAGCTTTTAGTTCAGGTGAGTTAGATGTCCAAGAAATTGAAAAAGCAGAAGAAACTAAAAGTAAAAAGATAAGAAATTATGATTTTAGAAGGCCTAATAAATTTTCAAAAGAACAACTGCGAACTCTTCAAATGATTTTTGAAAATTTGTCAAGGTCTCTAACTTCCTTTTTGTCAGGATATTTGAGAACAATAGTAAATGTTACAGTGGTCTCTGTTGACCAGCTGACTTATTATGAGTTTAGTAATTCTTTAAACAATCCAGTTTTCATTGCTATTATTGATGCAGCTCCTTTAGAAGGCCCTTTTCTCTTGGAATTTAATAATAATACTACTTATGCAATACTTGATAGAATTTTGGGAGGAATGGGAAAAGGCGAGCTTTTGGATAGGGATTACACTGAGATCGAGATTAGCCTTTTGACTAAAATTGTAAAACAAATACTTCCACTTTTCAAGGAACCGTGGAGTAATATATTAGATATTAATCCCTCTTTAATAAGAGTGGAAACTAATTCGCAGTTTGCTCAAATAATATCTCCTAATGAGACTGTAGCTTTGTGTACTTTATCTATAAAAATCAATGAAACAGAAGGAATAATGAATTTTTGTATGCCTCATTTGACATTAGAACCTATTGTACCCAAATTAACGACGAAATTTTGGTTTTCTAGCATGAAAAAAGAAGATAAGGTAAATCCGGAACTTATAAAGAGTAAAATAAGCCCTTTTTGATAATTGATATAGTAGTCGCCAGTGTTTTAATGTCAATGGGTATGTTTATGTTGCCACCTGTTTTGATATCTCTTCCTTTTAAAGTATTACTTTTTATTTTGGTGGATGGATGGAACCTGGTTGTAAAATCTTTGATTTTAGGTTTTAGATAGGAGATGAAACAAGTTGAATACGGGAATGGTTATAGATATAGGAAGAGAAGCTTTAACTATTGCCTTAACAGTTGCTACTCCTTTATTAGCAGTAGCATTAGGGGTAGGACTTTTAATTAGCATTTTTCAAGCTACTACACAAATTCAGGAACAAACTTTATCTTTTGTTCCTAAAATTGTCGCTATACTTATAAGTCTAATTCTATTTGGGCCATGGATGCTTACTACTTTGGTCAACTACACTCAAAGGTTGTTTTTAAATATTAATAATTTTATAAAGTGATGTAAAATGGATATAATTCAGTATTTACTTCAAAATGTTCAAGTTTTTATATTACTTTTCGTCAGAATGCTTGGCATTTTTATACTTACACCTTTTTTTGGTACAAAAAATGTTCCTACTACTTTTAAAATAGGTTTAGGTTTTTTTGCTGCAGTAATTGTTTTTGATACCATGGGACCAGTGGATTTGCAAATAAATAATGTTTTAGATTACTTTATTGTTGTCATATCTGAGTTCATTGTTGGACTCGTGATAGGGCTGGCATCTATGATATCCTTCAGTGCTATACATTTAGCCGGTCAGCTAATTGATTATCAGTTGGGTTTTGGACTAGTAAACATTTTAGACATTCATAGTGAAACCCAAGTTCCTTTAATGGGAAATTTCATATATATTTTGACAATCCTTATCTTCATGCTTATGAATGGCCATTATACCTTATTTACAATGTTGGCTAAAAGCGTTGATATAATTCCTATTGGGAAAGTTGCTTTTGATTTACCTGGTATGTCTCAGGTCTTAACAAAAATGGTCTCTGATATGTTTATATTAGGTTTTAGAATAAGTGCTCCTATAATTTTAACAACTCTTTTGACAGATTTAACTCTGGGAATAATCTCCCGTACTATACCTCAGCTTAACGTCTTTATGATAGGAATGCCAGCGAAGATTTTTGTTGGAATCTTTACTTTGCTTATTATGTTGCCGATGTACCTGACAATTATAGATTTTATGTTTAACGGAATGAATGCTGATATTTTTAGATTGATGAAATTTATGACAAGGTGATAGTTTTGAGTAAAATAAATTTACAATTGTTTGCTGAAGAAAAAACTGAACCAGCTACCCCTAAAAGGCGACAAGACGCAAGAAAAAAAGGACAAGTCTTCCAAAGCAGAGAAATAACTTCTGCTTTAGTAATTGTAGCAGGTTTTTTGGCAGTAAATATACTTGCAATACCTTTTTTAGGAAAAATGATGGTTTTAACAAAGTATTTGATTTATACCTATTCTGGAGCTAATGACGATGTTTTTAATGTAGTAGGTATACGAAATCTGTTTACATACGTCTTGCAACAAGCAATATCAATAATTATGCCTATAATTTTATTGATTTTTGTTGTTTCTCTTGCATCAACTTATCTCCAAGTAGGCTTTGTATTTACAACTGAGCCCCTTGCCTTTAAATTGGAAAGATTAAACCCTGTGGAGGGCTTCAAGAGAATTTTTTCAAAAAGAGCATTGGTAGAATTAGCTAAATCTATTGCTAAAGTGGTAGTTCTTTTCTATATAATGTACTCTTTTTTAGCTTCTCAATATAAAGGTATACCAATGCTTCTTGATATGTCAGTTCATGACATATTAAAATACGCTTTAAATATACTTTTAGGAATTACTATTAGAATAGGAATTGTACTTATTGTTCTTGGGGCGTTAGATTATTTCTTCCAGTGGAAAGAGTATGAAACAAGCCTTAAAATGAGTAAAGAGGATATAAAGGAAGAGTTTAAAGAGACAGAAGGAAACCCGCAGATAAAGGCAGAGATAAGAAGAAAACAGAGACAAGTTTCTATGAGAAGAATGATGCAAGACTTAAAAAAAGCGGATGTCGTAATAACAAACCCAACTCATCTTGCTGTTGCTCTTATGTATGACAGCAATGTCAATGATGCACCTGTAGTGATAGCTAAAGGACAGGATATGATCGCCCTCAGAATAAAAGAAGAAGCTAAGAAGTTAAATATCCCTATAGTAGAGAATAAGCCATTGGCTCAAGCGCTGTATAGGTCTACTGAAATAGGAGATATGATTCCACCAGAGCTTTATCAAGCTGTAGCTGAAGTTTTGGCTTATGTCTACAGCTTAAAGGGAGAATAGGAGGGATAATTTGAAAGCCTCTGAGTTTACTGTGGTTCTTTTTGTAGTAGGAATAGTCTTGCTCATAATAATTCCTGTACCACCTGTTATCATGGACTTTTTATTAATATTTAACATAACTTTGTCTATAATAATACTTTTAACTACTATGTATGTAAAAGATGCTTTAGATTTTTCTATATTTCCTTCTATATTATTAATAACTACTCTTCTGAGACTGGCTCTTAACATTTCGAGTACGAGACTTATTTTAAGCAATGCCTATGCAGGTGGCGTAATACAGGCCTTTGGAAGTTTTGTAATAGGTGGAAATCCAGTTGTCGGATTTATTATTTTCTTGATAATTGCAATTGTACAATTTATCGTCATAACCAGAGGAGCAGAGAGAGTATCTGAAGTGTCAGCAAGATTTACTTTGGATGCAATGCCGGGAAAGCAAATGGCAATAGATGCTGATTTAAACGCAGGTCTTATAACAGAAAAAGAAGCTCGTGAGAGGAGAAAAGAAATACAGCAAGAGGCAAAATTTTATGGGGCAATGGATGGTGCTAGTAAATTTGTCAAAGGAGATGCAATTGTTTCTATAATTGTTATAATTATAAATATTGTTGCAGGTCTCATTATTGGAATGGTAATGAAGGGGATGGATATAAATAGG
Organism: Thermoanaerobacter kivui; assembly: GCF_000763575.1. Lineage (NCBI taxonomy): Bacteria > Bacillati > Bacillota > Clostridia > Thermoanaerobacterales > Thermoanaerobacteraceae > Thermoanaerobacter > Thermoanaerobacter kivui. The sequence goes on along the minus strand of NZ_CP009170.1, from coordinate 1,281,176 downwards.
GCTTTAAATACTTATACTGTTTTAACAGTAGGCGAGGGTTTGGTAAATCAAATACCAGCACTTTTAATATCAACTGCTACTGGAATGATTGTCACTCGTTCAGCTTCTGAATCAAATTTAGGAGGGGATGTAATAAAGCAGCTTTTCAATCAGCCTCGAATTCTGAAAATAGCAGCTGGGTTGCTCTTCGCATTGGTATTAGTACCTCTTTTACCTAAACTCCCACTTATCTTAATGGGTTCATTGTTTGCATATCTTGGATTTGCAGGGACTCAAAAAGTAACAGTAAAAGAAGAAGAACAAGAAGAAAACATAAAAGAGTTAGAGAATATAAGAGATCCTAAGAAAGTATATGAATTATTGCAAGTTGACCCTATTGAACTGGAATTTGGTTATGAATTGATTCCTCTTGCAAGTGGAGAATTGTTAGATAGAATTGTCATGATAAGAAGACAAATTGCTCTTGATTTGGGTATTGTGGTCCCAATGATTCGTTTAAGAGATAATATTCAATTAAAACCAAATGAATACGTCATAAAGATTAGAGGAAATGAAATTGCCAGAGGCAAGGTATACGTTGATAGGTATATGGCTATGACTGCCGGAGAAATAGATGAAGATATTTCTGGAATTCGAGAAAGAGAACCAGCTTTTGGATTGCCTGCAATTTGGGTAGATGAAAACGAAAGGTCAAAGGTTGAGGCAAGAGGATATACCGTAGTAGATGTTCCTTCTGTCATTGCTACTCACCTTACTCATATTATAAGACAGCATGCCCATGAACTTTTAGGAAGGCAAGAAGTGCAGAGTTTAATTGACAATGTAAAAACTACAAATCCTGCCTTAATAGAAGAATTAGTTCCTAAGCTTTTAACAATAGGTGAAATAGAAAAAGTGCTTTCTAACCTTTTAAGAGAGGGGCTATCTATTAGAGATTTAGTCACCATTTTAGAGACTTTAGCTGATTATGCCCCTATTATACGAGATACAGATGTTTTAACAGAGTATGTAAGACAGGCTTTAGCTCGTACTATTTCCAATAAATATGCTGCAGGTGGTAAAATTGAAGTTATAACGTTAGATCCGAGTGTTGAACAGTTAATATCCTCTAGTATAACTCAGACAGAACATGGTTCTTATTTAGCATTGGAGCCTTCTTCGGCCCAAAGAATTTTAAAGAGTATCCATGAATTAGTAAAAAAGGTAACTTTAAAGGGTGGGCAACCTGTAATTCTGACAGCGCCTGTAACTCGATTTTATCTCAGAAAGTTAGTAGAACAAATTTCTCCCGATATTGCTGTTTTGTCATATAATGAACTTTTACCAAATATTGAAGTTACATCGGTGGGGACGGTGAGGTTAAATGAAAGTTAAAAAATATATTGCTAACGATTATCAAGAAGCTTTAAGAATGATAAAAGCGGAAATGGGAAGTAACGCTGTAATACTTCATCAAAACAAAATTAAAGAAAGAGGGATTATAGGACTTTTTAAGAAGAGTAAAGTGGAAGTAGTAGCAGCGGTAGAAGATTACCCACCGGTAATACCTAAAGAAAGTATTACAAAAAATGATATAAATGAACTTAAAAATTTGATAAAAACTATAGCAGTCAATAAAAATGAAGCGGTTACAGAAACTAAGGAAAAAACTTTAGTTTCTAGATTAATGGATTATGGGATAGAAAGGGAAGTATCACACTTGTTAGGAGAGGGAATTAATGAACTTGATAATAAAGGAATAAAAATTTTAAAAGAACGAATAGAGGCTTTTATGGGACCTCCTCAAAAATTGAATACTGAAAAAAGCAAAAAAATTTTGTTCATTGGACCTACTGGAGTGGGGAAAACTACTACAATTGCAAAAATTGCTTCTAATTTGATATTGAATGAAGGTAAAAATATAATGCTCGTTACAGCAGACATTTTCAGAATAGCGGCGGTAGACCAGCTGAAAACTTATGGGGAAATTTTAGGAGTGCCAGTAAAAGTAGTAAATAATATTTTTGAACTTCATAAACTTCAGCCGGAGTTTGAAAAGTACGATGTGGTGTTGATTGACACAGCAGGCAGAAGTCATAAAGATGAAAAGCGAATAAATGAATTAAAGACTTTTATAAAGTATGCCAACTGTGATGAAACTTATTTGTGTTTGAGTGCCACCACAAAGTCTGATGACTTAAAAGAAATAATCCAAAGATATGAATTTGCAGGAGATTACAAACTGATTTTTACAAAATTAGACGAGACAGACAATTACAGTTCTATTTTAAATGCCATTTATTACTCAGAACGACCAATTTCCTATTTTACAAACGGGCAAATAGTACCTGATGATATATTTTTAGCAGAAAGCGAACCTATTGTGACAAGCATAGCAAAGGGGAATTAGTTATGATGGATCAGGCTGAAAGTTTAAGAAGGTTGATTTCCCAGAAGAAAAAATTGAAAAAAAGTAGGGTCCTCACTATTACAGGGGGAAAAGGTGGGATTGGCAAAACTTGCATTTCAGTAAATCTTTCTTTGGGACTTAAAAAATTAGGGTATAACGTGACAATTATTGATGCAGATTTAGGTTTTTCAAATGTGGAGATTGAACTTGGAGTTACTTCTAAATACACTTTATTGGATGTTTTGTACAACAACAAAATGATAACAGAAGTGATAAGTGAAGGCCCTTTGGGTATAAAGTATATATCTTCTGGTGGAGATTTTAACCTCATAAATGAAGGGGTGGATTTAAGCCTCTTTTTAAACAACATTAAAATTTTAGATTATTATTCCGATTTTATTATTATAGATACTGGTGCTGGCCTTAACAACATAGTTAACAATTTTTTGAAGGCAGCTGATGAAGTTTTGGTGATAGTTACACCTGAACCTACCTCTATAATGGATGCATATACTCTCATAAAATATTCTCTTAAAGACAATGACAAAAAAATTAACGTGTTAATAAATAAAGTTAAAAACTTTGAGGAATATAGAGAAATTTACAATAGATTTGAAGCGGTGGTCAAGAATTATTTGGGGGTCAACTTAAACGACTTAGGATATTTAGAATATGATGACAAAATGATGGAGTGCATAATTGAGCAAAACCCTATCCTTCTTAAGTATGGCAACAGCAAAACTTCTAAAAAGATATTGACTATTGCAGCAAAAATAGCAGACCAGCCTCCTCCAATGGAGAACGGGGGATTATTTGGGATCTTTTCTAAACTGTTTAATAGAGGAGGATTTAGATGACACATTTGAATTTGCAGCCTGGGCAAAAACTGCGGTTGGGGATTGGTAATAGCCAAACCATGTATTCTTCTCAGGTGCAAGATATTTCAAAAGATGGAAGCATTTTGATAGATACACCGATATACAGCGGACACCTGGTTCCTGTGAGAGTAGGGTCAATTATACAAGTAATTTACTTTACTAAGCAAGGGTTATTTACCTTTTACGCCAAAGTTTTAAATAGATTTTCAGGAAAGCTTCCTCTTCTGGAAATAATGCCCATAAGCAGTGTGGAAAGATTGCAGCGGAGGCAGTATTTTAGGTTAGAAAAAATAATACCTTTTACGTATACTATTAAGGATGATGAAGAAGGAAAAGTTTATAAAGGAATTATTCAAGATATAAGCGGTGGAGGTTTGAGATGTAAAGTTGATAAGAAATTAGAGATAGGTACTGTAATAAACTGCAATTTTACTTTGAACAAAGAGATATCTGTCAGCGGCAAAGTAGTCAGATTCGAAGAATTATTGGAAAAGGGGTACGAAATAGGTTTGTGTTATATAGATATTGATGAAAAAATGAGAGAAAAGATTATAAGCTATATCTTTGAAGAGCAAAGAAAAAGTAGATTAAAAGGGATTGAATGATTTATGAAAGATAAATGTCTTGTGATAATTGGGTCTTCGACTGGGGGGCCAAAGGCACTTCAATACATACTAAAAAATTTGCCTGAAGACCTCTCTGCGGCAGTAATTATTGTCCAACATATGCCTGAAAGATTCACAAAGATGATGGCAGAAAGATTAAATCAAAGCTGTAAACTTAAAATAAAAGAGGCAGTGGATGGAGAGGTAATATCAAAAAACGTTGTTTACATAGCACCTGGTGATAAAAATCTGTTAATAGAAGAAGACAAAAACCTAAAAATCAAGCTTTCTGATGAGTTTGAATCTGTTTATCGACCTTCTATTGATGCGACTTTTATAAGCGCTTCTAAAGTAAATGCCTGTGTAATAGCAGTTATTCTAACAGGCATGGGAAGTGATGGTTCTAAAGGATTAAAGTATTTAAAAGAAAAGGGAAGCTTTATAATATCTCAAGATATCGATACTTCTTTAGCTAAAGGCATGCCGTACAATGCAATAAAAACAGGACTTGTGGACAAAGTTCTTCCACTTGATAAAATTCCGGCAGAAATAATTGAGAAGGTGAGGGAATTACATGGAAAATAATCAATACATAGATATATTTATTGAAGAGTCTCAAGAACATATCGAAAATTTAAATAGTAACTTGCTGCTTTTAGAAAACGACCCTTCAAATAAGCAAATAATCGATGAAATTTTTAGGTCTGCTCATACTTTAAAGGGCATGGCTGCTACTATGGGCTTTGAAAATATGAACAAATTAACACACAAGATGGAAGATATATTACAAGACGTAAAAAATGGAAAACTTCAGATTTCTCATACTATTATGGATGTCCTTTTCAGATGTATTGATACTTTAAGTGAAATGTTGGATTCAATATCTCAAAAAGGAGAAGACGACGTACCTATTGACGAGCTTATGTTTATATTGTCTGGGATAAATTCGGATGCGTCTTTAGAAGAAGTTGCAGCAACAAAAGAAGAGGTAGTTGACAATATACCTTTGAATGTTTACGAGCAAGACATAATAAAAGAAGCAATGAAAGACAATTACAAGGCTTATAAGATAACTGTGTACATTGATAAAGGCTGTGTGATGAAATCTGCCCGAGCTTTTATCATATTTAACAGCCTTGATGAAATTGGAGACATAATAAATTCCTCTCCTTCTGTAGAGGACATTGAAGATGAAAAATTTGACGACAGGTTTACTGTGCATCTAATTACAAAAGAAGATAAAGGAAACATTGAAAAAAGGCTTTTATCTATTGCAGAAGTGAGTCGAATAGACGTAGAAGCTATAAATGTGGACTTAAGCAAAGAGGAAGAAAAATTTATAAAAGAAGTTTCTTCTTCTCAATCTCAGAGTTTTGATGCTTTAAAAAAATCTCAAAATAATAAGACTTCCAAAAGTGTCAGAGTGGATATAGATAGACTTGACAATTTGATGAATCTTGTCAGTGAGCTTATCATCATTAAAACTCGTTTAGAAGGTTTGGAAGCTCACAACAGAAATTCAGAGACTGTAAGTACAATTGAATATCTTGAAAGAATCACCACTAATTTACACGATGCTGTAATGAAGGTTAGAATGGTACCAATGGAAAGAGTGTTCAACAGATTTCCGCGAATGGTAAGAGACTTGTCCCACGAGTTAGGCAAAAAGATTGTGCTTAACATGTATGGTCAAGATACAGAAGTTGACAGGACTGTAATTGATGAAATCGGAGACCCTTTAGTTCACATAATAAGAAATTCCATTGACCATGGCATTGAAATGCCAGAGGAGAGACTAAAAAAAGGAAAACCACAACAAGGAACGATTAACTTAAAAGCCTATCATGAAGGCAATAATGTCATAATAGAAGTCAGTGATGATGGAAGAGGCATTGACATAGAAAAGGTAAAAGCGAAGGCTGTAGAGAAGGGACTTTTTACCTCTGAACAGGTAAATGACCTTTCTAAAGAAAAGGCGTTGGATTTACTTTTTAAGCCAGGTTTTAGCACTGCTGACAAAATAACTGATATTTCAGGACGAGGTGTCGGTCTTGATGTAGTAAAAAACAAAATAGAATCTTTGAACGGTTCAATTGAAGTATTAACAGAAGTGGACAAGGGAACGAAATTTGTAATTAAACTTCCTCTTACGCTAGCAATTATCCAAGCGCTATTGGTAAAAATAGGTGATGAGAAATTTGCTATACCTTTGAATTCTATTTCAGAAATAGTTCACAAAAAAGAAGAAGAAATCCATAACGTACAAGGAAGAGAAGTTGTACTTTTTAGAGGAAGGGTTATACCAATAATAAGGCTAAATGAAGTATTGGAGACTAAAAAATTATCTAATGTCGGAAATCTCGTCTGTGTAATAATCAAAAAGGGTGAAAATTTAGCTTGTTGTACTGTTGATGAGTTAATAGGACAGCAAGAAATAGTTATAAAACCACTGGGGAAATATCTCTCCAACGTCAAAGTTATCGCTGGAGCTACAATTTTAGGGGATGGACAAGTGGCATTAATTATAGATGCAAACAACTTATTTTAGCGGGGAGGGAGAAAATTGAGTTTATACGTTATTGCAAGAATACAGGATGAAGAATATGCTTTGGACATAGAAAAAGTCCAAACAATTGAAAAGATGATGCCTATAACGAGGGTTCCACAGACAGAAAGTCATGTAAAAGGTGTAATAAATTTAAGAGGAGAAATAATACCCATCATTTCTCTGAGAAAAAAGCTGGGTTTAGAAGAAAAAGAATACGATGAAGACACTAGAATTGTAGTTTTAAAGGCATATGATATGTTGGTAGGGGTGATTGTAGACAACGCTAACGAAGTAGTCGATATTCCCGAAGAAAATATAGATAAACTGACTTTTAGTGACGCGTCTGATGATTTTTCTAAATACGTAAGTAAAGTAGGTAAAATAAAAGATAAAGTGCTTCTGATTTTAGATTTAAAGAAATTATTGGATGTCAGGATGTGAGGATTGTGGAAATTAACAAATTGAATGAAATGTACTTGGACGTACTAAAGGAGTTAGGAAATATTGGAGCTGGAAACGCAATAACTGCCCTTGCTAAAATGATAGGGAAAAAAGTGGACATGCATGTGCCTAGTGTAAAAATTTTAGACTTCAAAGAGGTTTCAGACATATTTGGTTCTCCTGATACCATTATTGTAGGTATATATTTTGATTTAGAAGGGGATGTTAAAGGAAATATTCTATTTGCTCTTGACTTAAACAGCGCATCTTCTCTTATCTGGAATTTAATGGGTTTAGAAGTGAAGGGAGAATTCAGCGAATTAGAAAGGTCGGCTTTGGAAGAAATCGGAAATATCATGGCAGGAAGTTATGTGTCGTCATTGTCTACACTAACTTCACTGAATATGAAAATATCACCTCCTGCAATAAGTATAGATATGGCAGGAGCGATTTTAAGCGTTCCAGCTATTAAATACGGAGAAATTTCCGATAAAATTTTGTTCATAGAAACCCAATTTGTAGAGGGAGAAAAACTTATAAAAGGAGATTTCTTTTTAATACCAGATATAAATTCTTTTGATTTAATACTAAAAACACTTGGAGTTGAAGTGGATGGAAAATAAGATTTATAGGGTTGGAATGGCAGATGCAAAAGTCACACAAAGCCCGGGGATTCTTACAACAATAGGACTTGGCTCTTGTGTAGGTATTGTACTTTACGACCCTTTAACTAAAATAGCAGGGTTGGTACATATTATGTTGCCTTATAGCAATAAAATATCAGATAATTCTAATAAATTAAAATTTGCTGATACAGGAATTCAAATTCTCATAGAAGAAATGGTTAAAATAGGAGCGAATCCTAAGAGATTAGTGAGCAAAATTGCAGGCGGAGCTCAAATGTTTTCTTCTAAGATAAATTCAGATATTATGAACATCGGCGAGAGAAATGCTATTGCCACAAAAGAAGTGTTGAACAAGTTAGGAATACCCATAATTGCTGAAGATATAGGTGGAAATTATGGGAGAACCATCGAGTTTTACTCTGAAGACGGAAGACTTTTGGTTAAGACTATAGGGTATGGAAGCAAATACATTTAAAAATTGGGGGAATTTGATATGTCATTGGTGGAGGAGGATGTATGGAAAGCTTACAATTCAAAGAAAGACCCATCTCTAAGAAATGAAATCATAGTTAAATACATGCCCCTTGTCAAACATATTGTTAAAAAATTGATTGTTTCTGATGCTGCGCAGTCAGAATATGAAGATTTGATAAGTCAAGGGGTTATTGGCCTTATTGATGCTATTGAAAAATATCAACCTTCTAAAGGCGTTAAATTTGAAACTTATGCAACCTTGAGGATAAGAGGTGAAATAATAGATTATTTAAGAAAAAAAGATTGGATGCCACGAAGTCTCAAAAAGAAATACAAAAAAATAGAAGAAACGGTAGAAACATTACAGCAAAAATACAACAGAGAACCGACAGTAGAAGAAATAACAAAGGCTTGCGGATTGGATGAGACAGACGTTTTAAGGACGCTAAATTATATAAATGTATCTAGTATTAATTCTTTGGAGGAAGCTATTGAAAACAATCTTAAAGTCCATGCTATTTCTGACGTTGACTTTAAAAACCCTGAAGAGGAACTTTTGTATGAAGAACTAAAAAGGAAATTAGCTCATGCGATAGAGAGTTTGCCTGAAAAGGAAAGGTTAGTTATAACGTTATACTACTACGAGGACTTAAATTATAAAGACATAGGCAAAATCTTGAATTTAACAGAGTCGAGAATATCCCAAATACATACTAAAGCTATAAGAAGGATAAGGGAGATGTTAGGTGAGTATTTTTAAACGGGGGCTTTAAAATGGAAGAAAAAAGATACAAAATAGTTGTTGACATATCAAAGGACAAACAGGAAGCCTACCTAAGTTTAATAGAAGACCCCAATGGTGTAATAATCAGTAAAGATAGTGTGATGACAGAAATAACAAAGCACAATGTAATTTATGGTATAAAACAAGATGTAATAGAACATATTTGCCAAAATCCGCAAAATGTAAAGGGATTGCTAATAGCACAAGGCAAAAAGCCTGTTAACGGTGAAAATGGGAAAATAATTTTTGAGGTAGACATCCAGACAACTGCTGCTCCTAAAGTTTTAGAGGACGGCAGTGTGGATTATAAAAACCTCGATTTATTCAAAAACATTAAAAAAGGTCAAATAATAGCAAGGAAAATAAATCCTACAGAAGGACAACCAGGAATTAATGTGTTGGGGCAAAAAATAGAACCGATAAGAGGAAAAGATGTAAGACTTCCTGTTGGAAAGAACACTTTTATCGATGGAGACAAGCTCATAGCTGCTACAGATGGCCATATTGTCTACTTAAATAATAAAATAGAAGTACACACTCTTTTAGAAGTGAAAGAGGTAGACACTTCTGTAGGGAATATAAACACGGTAGCTAGTGTAAAAATTACTGGAAACGTTAAATCGGGGTTTACAGTTGAAAGTGAAGGCAATATCGAAATTTTTGGAGTTGTAGAAGCAGCTATAATAATAGCAAATGGAAATATCATAATTCATAAAGGTGTCCAAGGAAATGGAAAGGCAAAAATTGTATCAGGCAGGGATGTTACGGCAAAATATTTGCAAAATTGCAGTGTAGAATCAGAAGGTGACGTCTACAGTGAAGCGATAATTTATAGCAATGTAAAAGCCTGTGGAAGTGTTAAGCTTTTGGGTTTTAAAAGCCAAATTATTGGCAGTAAAGTGATAGCAGCAAAAGAAATATCAGCTGCAAATATAGGTTCAAAGATGGGTACATATACTGAATTGCAGGTAGGTATTTTACCTCAAACAAGAATGAAAATAGCTGAATTAACTTTAAAAATAGAACAAAATAATGAAGCTATCGACAAAATAAAAAAAATTGTAAGATACTTAGAAAAGTTTGAGCAATTACCTCCAGACAAAGCAGAAATTTATCAAAAAGCAAAAGCTTCCTTAAAAGATTTAGTTTCCATAAACCATCAATTAACAGAAGAGTTGAGCCTTTTAAATAACGAGATAAAGAATTCAAGCCATGGAATTATAAAGGTTTTTGATACTGTTTTTCCCGGCACCAAATTAGTTATTAACGATGCTGTTTTAAAGATAAAAGAACCCATCAAATATGCCATGTTCGTCAGAGATGGGGCGGATATTAAATTCTTGCCTCTTACCTAAGGGGATGATTTTATGTCGTCAAATATGCCAATTGATTTAAAATCTATTCTCCCACGTATTGTGGAAGTAGGAAATTTAAAGCAAATTGATGTGCAACGGGCTAATGTTTATACGCAACAAATGGCAGTATCCTACCACAAAGAAACTGAGGTTAAAAAAACAAAGACAAATGAACTAGAAAAAGCAGAAAAAGCTGTTATAAAAGACCAACAGAGATCGGGAGAAAAAGGTAAAAAGGAAAAAGAAAAAAATAAAAAGAACCAAAAAAATATCGGTCATATCGATATAAAAGTGTGATAATATATTGACATTTGACAAAATATATAATATAGTATTCAATGTCAGTCAATCACACACGCCTAATGATTGCAAAAGGGGTGCCCTAGAGGGTCTTTTTGCAAGAGGATTTAGGCGGAGGAATAACCATAGGAGGTGTAAGAATGTCAGTAATATCAATGAAACAATTGTTAGAAGCAGGTGTGCATTTTGGCCACCAAACAAGAAGATGGAACCCAAAAATGGCTCCTTACATTTTTACCGAAAGAAATGGAATCTATATTATTGATTTGCAGCAAACTGTCCAAAAGTTGGAAGAAGCGTATGATTTTGTTAAGAAGCTTGCCATGGAAGGTGGGACCATTCTTTTTGTTGGTACAAAAAAGCAAGCTCAAGATTCAATCAAAGAAGAAGCTGAAAGATGTGGAATGTTTTATGTCAATCAAAGATGGTTGGGCGGAATGTTAACGAACTTTAAGACAATTAGGGGAAGAATTGCAAGATTAAAAGAACTCAAAAAGATGGAAGAGGATGGAACTTTTGAAGTTCTTCCTAAAAAGGAAGTCATAAAGCTTAAAAAAGAAAAAGAAAGGCTGCAAAAATTCTTGGGCGGCATAGAAAATATGGAATCATTGCCTTCTGCTCTCTTTGTAGTTGACCCCAAGAAAGAAGCTATAGCTGTTTCAGAAGCACGAAGCCTTGATATACCGATTGTAGCTATTGTAGATACTAATTGCGATCCTGAGCTTATTGATTATCCTATTCCGGGAAATGACGATGCTATAAGGGCTGTTAAGTTGATTGCTTCTAAAATCGCTGATGCCGTAATAGAAGGCAATCAAGGAGAACAATTTGTTGCTGCAGAAGAATAAAAAACTTTATTAGTGGTAAGGAAAAAATTAGCTACAGTCCTTACCACTAATTGTATATTAAATAAGGAGGTATTTTTTTGATGATCTCTGCACAAGCTGTGAAAGAATTGAGAGAACGCACTGGTGCTGGAATGATGGATTGCAAAAAGGCTTTAATGGAAGCCAACGGAGATATGGAAAAGGCTATAGATATTTTGAGAGAAAAAGGTTTAGCTGCCGCAGCTAAAAAAGCTGGTAGAGTTGCTAATGAAGGGTTGGTTGATGCCTACATACACAGTGGTGGAAGAATAGGCGTTTTGGTGGAAGTAAACTGTGAAACAGATTTTGTAGCAAATACTGAAGAATTCAAAACCTTTGTCAAGGAAATATGTATGCAAATAGCAGCTGCAAATCCTCGCTATATTTCCAGAGAGGATGTGCCAGCGGCTGTAATTGAAAAAGAGAAAGAGATTTTAAAAGCTCAAGCCTTAAATGAAGGCAAACCTCAAAATGTGGTAGACAAAATAGTAGAAGGGCGTATAGAAAAATTTTATAAGGAAAATTGTCTTTTAGAGCAAGCATACATTAGAGACCCTGAAAAGACAGTTAAAGATTTGTTAAATGAGAAAATAGCAAAATTAGGCGAAAATATTGTTATAAGAAGATTTGTTAGATTTGAAAGAGGAGAAGGTATTGAAACTTCTTCTAATGAGTAATAAAATTAAATAGGCAACCAAATAGGGACACGGTTGTGTCCCATTTTTATAAATAAATTTTAAAAAAGCAAGAAGGATTTTCAAATTTTATATAGAACTAATAAGAATGGGGTGTTAATGTGTCTGTTGTGTATAAACGCATAGTTCTGAAAATCTCAGGTGAAGCTTTAGCAGGTAAAAAGAGTTATGGAATTGATTTCGATACAGTCAATTTAATAGCAGATGAAATAAAAGAAGTAAAAGAAATGGGGGTTCAAATTGGTCTTGTAGTTGGCGGAGGAAATATATGGCGTGGCAGAGAAGGAATTGGGATGGACAGAACTACTGCAGATCACATGGGAATGCTAGCCACAGTGATAAATGCCCTTGCTTTACAGGATGCATTGGAGCAAAGAGGAGTTGAAACAAGAGTTCAAACTGCTATTGAAATGAGAGCAATAGCGGAGCCTTATATACGCAGAAGAGCTATAAGACATTTAGAAAAAGGGCGAGTTGTAATTTTTGCTGCAGGAACAGGAAACCCCTTCTTTTCAACTGATACTGCTGCTTCGTTAAGAGCAGCAGAAATAGATGCAGAAGTGATATTGTTAGCTAAAAAAGTAGATGGTGTTTATGACAAAGACCCTAATAAATACGCAGATGCTGTAAAATTTAAAGAATTGTCATATTTAGATGTTTTAAACAAAGGTTTAGGAGTTATGGATTCTACAGCTACTTCCTTGTGCATGGACAATAAGATACCAATAATCGTTTTTGACCTTACTACTTATGGCAACATAAAAAATGTGGTAACTGGAAAAAATATTGGCACAATAGTAAAGGAGGTTTAATATGAGTGATTATCTAAAAGTAAGTGAAGAGAAAATGCAAAAATCTCTCAGTGTCTTAAAAAGCGAATTGTCAGCTATAAGAGCGGGGAGAGCAAATCCTGCATTGTTAGACCGAATCACCGTAGACTACTACGGCACCCCAACTCCTCTTAACAGATTAGCTACTATTACGTCTCCAGAACCGAGAGTTTTAATAGTACAGCCGTGGGATACTTCAAAAATAAGCGATATTGAAAAAGCTATACAAAAATCTGATTTGGGAATCAATCCTGTTTCGGATGGGAAAGTTTTAAGATTAGTTTTTCCTGAGCTGACAGAGGAAAGAAGAAAAGAATTAGTTAAATTAGTCCATAAAAAGGCAGAAGAAGCTAAAGTTGCAGTAAGGCAAATACGAAGGGATGCCAATGACTCAGTAAAGAAAATGGAGAAGAATGGTGAAATTTCAGAAGATGAAAGGAAAAAGAGAGAAGAGGCAATACAAAAATTGACAGATAAATATATTAAAGAAATAGACAAATTAGTGGAAATAAAAGAAAAGGAGATTATGGAAGTTTGATTGACCTTAATAGATTTATAGGTATGGATTTGCAAGAAGTTATTGAAAAATTACCCAAAAATGCAAAGTTTGACGTTTTTGTGACCAAACCTATTTTTGAGTACAAGGGCTATCGTTTAAAAGTCATAAGGATTATTGAAACGAAAGACGTTTTCAAAATTACTGTTGCGAGATTTTAACCCCCTCTTAAGAGGGGGTGTTGCCCTTATAAAATGAGGAGGAAAGCTAATGGCGTTTTTTTTGCGAAAAATTAAAGATTTAACATCTAAAATCGATAAAAGTCGATTACCTGTCCACATAGGAATTATTATGGACGGAAATGGCAGATGGGCACAAAAAAGAGGTATGATGAGGATTTACGGCCATAAGGCTGGTGTCAAGACAGTAAGAGAAATTGTAAAAGCCTGTAGCGAATTAGGGATAAAATATCTAACTTTATACGCATTTTCTACAGAAAACTGGAAAAGACCACTGGAAGAAGTAAATTTTTTAATGGATTTACTGGTAGAGTATTTGTCGAAAGAAGTAAATGAGCTTAACAAAAACAATGTGAAAATTAATTTTATAGGTGATATTTCATTTTTACCTAAAAAATGTAAAGTTGAAATAGATCGTGCTCAAAATATAACAAAGGAAAATGATGGACTTGTATTAAATATAGCATTAAACTATGGAGGAAGGGACGAAATAGTAAAAGCAGTAAAAAAAATTTGTCATAAGGTTGTAAACAAAGAACTGTCAATTGATGCTATTACAGAACAAATTGTAAGTGAAAATCTTTATACTCAAAATCAGCCAGACCCTGATTTGATAATAAGAACCAGTGGTGAAAAAAGGTTGAGCAATTTCCTGTTATGGCAGTCGGCATATTCTGAGTTGTGGTTTACAGATGTTTTATGGCCAGATTTTAATAAAAAACACCTGATAGAAGCAATATTATACTATCAGACTCGAAAGAGAAGGTTTGGGGGAATATAAAAGGGAGAGATAAATATGCTAAAAATAAGGGTTATAAGTGCTATAGTTGGTTTGCCGATTTTGTTTTTTGTCTTAATAAAAGGGGGAGCTTTTTTAACAGCAGCTTTGATAATTTTAAGTATTATAGGACTTAATGAGTTTTACAATGCTACTAAACAAATTGGTATACGACCTGTTAAAATTTTTGGATATTTATCAGTATTGGTTATATATTTTTTGGAAAACAAACTGTGGAATTTTGATATATTAGTCATAATTAGCATGATATTGCTTTTATTGTTGCTTACTAATAGAAAATACACGATTAAGGATTATGCTTTAACTTTGATGGGTATTATATATATTCCCGTGTTTTTTTTGTACATAGAAAAAATTAGGGAAATACCAAATGGAATGTACATAGTATGGTTTATATTTATCGTGTCTTGGATGACAGATACTTTTGCGTATTTTACTGGTAGGTTTTTTGGCAATCATAAGCTTATTCCTTCAATAAGTCCTAAAAAGACAGTAGAAGGGGCAATTGGAGGTATTATAGGTTCAATTGTAGGCTGCGTAATCTTTGCATTGCTTTTCCCACAATCAAATGTCAGCTTGTACCTTGGTGTAGTGATAGGCTTATTAGGAAGTTTAGTTGCACAAATTGGGGATTTAGTTGCTTCAGCTATAAAACGAAATTGTTACATTAAAGACTTTGGAAAAATAATTCCCGGCCATGGTGGAATTTTAGACAGATTTGACAGCATTTTATTTGTTTCTCCTTTTATATATTTCTTTTTTCAATATATAATCTGAGTGAGAAAGGATGCAACTGATGAAAAGAGTAATAATTTTAGGGGCAACCGGTTCTATAGGAACGCAAACTTTAGATGTGATAAAAAATTTCAGAGATAATTTCAAAGTAGTTGGTCTCACTGCTTATAACAATGTAGACCTATTGGCCCAACAGATTGAAGAATTTAATCCTGAAGTTGTTGCAGTAAAAGATGAGAATAAAGCCTATAAACTAAAAGCAAAGATAAATAAAAATATTGAAATTTTGACAGGACAAAAAGGACTTCAAAATATAGTAGAGTATGAAGCTGATTTAGTAGTAGTTGCAGTAGAAGGGATTGCAGGGCTTTTACCTACTGTAAAGGCTATTGAAAGAGGAAAAGACATAGCACTGGCTAATAAAGAAGTATTAGTAACAGCTGGGAAAATTGTAATGGATTTGGCCAAAAAAAAGAAAATAAATTTTTTACCTGTTGACAGTGAACATTCAGCAATACTACAGTGTTTAAGAGGAAATGATAAAAAAGAAATATCTCGCTTGATTTTGACTGCTTCTGGCGGACCCTTTAGAGGAATGAAATACGAGGATTTAAAAAAAGTGACGGTCGAGCAAACATTAAGGCATCCTAATTGGAAAATGGGGAAAAAAATCACTGTTGATTCTGCAACTTTGATGAATAAAGGGTTTGAAGTAATAGAAGCAAAATGGCTCTTTGACATTTCTGAAGATAAAATTGATGTGATTGTGCATCCCCAGAGTATAATTCACTCAATGGTAGAATATATAGATGGTAGTGTAATTGCACAATTGGCTACTGCCGATATGAGGATACCTATTCAGTATGCATTAAATTATCCTACTCGCAATTACATAAATGGAATAAATTTTTTGGATTTTTCTATTACGACTCAGCTAACTTTTGAAAAACCCGATTTAGAAACTTTTAGATGTTTGTCGTTAGCATATGAGGCTTTAAAAATTGGCGGAACTATGACTACCGTATTAAATGCGGCTGATGAAATAGCTGTGTCACTGTTTTTAAATAAAAAAATAGAATTTTTACAAATAGCTGAAATCATAGAGGAGAGCATGAAAGAACATAATAATATACAAAATCCAACTTTAGATGATATAATAAATGTGGATAAAGAGGTTAAGGAAAAAATAGCAAAAAAATATATGAGGTGATACATTTTGACAATACTGATAAGTATAATTGTTTTAAGCGTTTTAGTAATGTTTCACGAATTTGGACATTTTATCGTTGCAAAACTTTCTGGAGCTAGAGTAAATGAATTTTCTATTGGCTTTGGTCCACGACTTTTTAAAAAGAAATACGGAGAAACAGAGTATTCTTTTAGAGCATTGCTATTCGGTGGTTATGTTGCTTTAGAAGGTGAAGATGAAAAATCTAATGACCCGCTGGCTATAGTAAATAAGCCTTGGCCTGTAAGGTTAGCTGTCTTTGCTGCAGGTCCTTTAATGAATATACTATTAGCTTTTTTATTGCTTTTTATTGTATTTTTTAGCATAGGTAGGCCTATTCCCCAAATAAAATCCGTAATGGAAGGCTATCCCGCTGAAAAAGCAGGAATTTTGCCGGGGGACAAAATTGTAATGGTAAATAATACAAAGATAAATACATGGGAGGAGTTAGAAAAAGCCATAAGTTCTACAAAAGATAAAGAAATACAAATAACTATTGAAAGAGATTCAAATATTATAACAAAAGATATAAAACCTGTTTTTGATAAACAATCCTCTAAAAACATGATAGGAATTATACCAGAGTATAAGAGGTCACTGCCTTGGGCTTTTACAAATGCGATAGATAAAACTGTATATTTTTTAAAAATGATTGTGATAACACTTGGTATGCTTATAGGTGGCAAAGTATCTGCGAATGATATAATGGGACCTGTTGGTATTGTATATACAATTGGTACTGTAGCAAAAACAGGTTTATTAAATTTAATGACTTTTTCTGCTTTTATAAGTGCATACTTGGGGCTTTTTAATCTTTTACCATTTCCTGCTCTTGATGGCGGGAGGATACTTTTTGTTTTAATAGAAGCTGTAAGAGGTGAACCAGTTACCCCCGAAAAAGAAGGTTATATACACTATATTGGTTTTATGATTCTAATTGCATTAATACTTTTTGTTACTTACCGAGATGTTTTACGTATGTTTTAAATAAGGTGGTAGTATAAAAGTAAAATTTTGGAATTTATGCACACCAATAAGAGCATCCTATAAGAGGCTGCCAGTAGTAAGTGATGGAATAATGAGAGCTATTATATTGTTGCCGGAATGATAATAGTACAGCCTTCTTTTTCCAAAAACTTAATTGCTTTTTTAATATACTAACATCACAGAAGGAACAGTTCCGAATCCGAATTTGAACGAATCGGCAATCCAGGGAGTATCCGTATCATCTTTTTGGCCTTTAATAGCATCGAGATACTTAGGGTTAGCAATAATAACATGACAGAATTTTTCAGGAACATTAAAAATGTAGAGCCAATACTTACCTGTAGACTCCATGCAAACTTCAAAACAATTGTAACTAAGAAGCCAATCTTTTAGTTTATAAGGTCAGAGTTAAAGGTAGAAAAGCGCCGTTTAACATAAGTAGTAACATTATTAGAATCAGTAATAGGAATAGCAGCTACCACAAACTTTTTGCGAACGTCTATACAACAGCAGATAGAGTGAACAATTTTTAAAATAAAATAACCCTCCAAATGGAGGAATAGATAAAGAGTTAAAATATTGCATGGTTTTTATATCATAAGTGAAGGTAAATTCATTTGAAATTTGAAGTACTTTTCACTTGACAAATACAATTTATTTTTATACAGTAAATGAACACTATCATTTTGCCAAGAAGATATTGACAAGTTATAAATATATGGTAAAATATAAATGAAATTTCTTAAACTATTTTGCTATACTATAGAGTTTGGGAGCAGACATGAGAATAAAAGAACAAAAAATTTTACTAGGTGATTGCAAAATGAAGTAAATATCAAAGTAAAAAAGTTACATTATTAGGGGTAAAAGAGGAAAATTACATGTTAATTTAAGACTCAAAGTAAAAAAAGAGAAATGGAAGAAAGATACAAATCCCCAAAAGACAAAACTTAACACACCTTTTTAATGTAAGAAGGTGACAAACGAATCAAACCATAAGAACAAGTCATCAAGCCAAAAGTTTTTTTAAAGATAAAGGATGTTCAAAAGTACCAAGCTTTGCAGTAATAATTAAACCAATATGTTGAGTGATAGCCCCAAGAAAAACATCAGCTTTGATAGACCTAGTATTTATGAGTTTAAAGCTATCAACAGCGATAGAACTTTTTAAAAGAGAAATAGATTTTTCAATAATAGGGCGTTTTTCATAAAGTTTGGACCACTTTTTAGAGTTACGAGGGACAACAGTATTTTTTCTAAAATCAATATTAAGGGTAGTATAGAATATTCTGCCGCATTTAGAAGAGGTACAGGGGTTATCACATTGAAGGATATAAGTAGTTTTACCGTTTAGTCTAACTTTTTTGGACATAGGGCAAAGCCATTTAATTCTGGTAGTTCTACCTTTTTCCCGAACGATGCCATCATAGGACATTTTAAGAGAAGGGTCACGGGGGCAGGTAGGGATACCATCAGAGTTAAAAGTAGGTTGAAGTAAGTTTTTAGAATTTCGAGGGTTAATAGGGATAATAGGTATTATGCCAAGCTTTGAGAACAAGTATTTATAATTATCAAAAGAATCAAACCCGGCGTCACCTAAGAAGTATCTATAAGAGAAAATAGGATGTAAATTAAAGAATTCCTTAAGAGAAGGGATTAAAGTTTTAGAATCATATAAATCTTTAGACTCGGCAGCAGATTTAGCAGTATTAACATCTAAAGAATCATCGTCATAGAAACTAATATGCTGAATAATGCCTAAGCCATTAGTGAGGATGGTAGCTTTGATAGAGTAACAATAATGGCCATTAATATAAGAGAATTTGGCATCAGGATTAGAGTGAGCGAACTTAGGCATTTTAGAACAAGCATAAGAGTGAGCATCAAAATCAGGATTAGATTTAGAGAACTTTTTAATATTTCTATAAAGGGAATCAAAGAACTTAGGATTATTTTCTCTGACATAAGGTTCAAAACCAATAGTATCAGCGATGAGGATATTAGAAAGTGAAGGATTAATAGCCTGACAAATAGATTCAGTTAAATTAACAAGATTATTGAAGAAATTCTCCAAATCTTTGAGGAAAATGGATTTAAATCTAGAGAATTGAGAAGGATGAGGAACTCTTTTAAAGCCACAAAGCTCTCTTAATGACAAGGAGTTGAACAGTAGGGATAGAGAGAATTTTTTGGATAAACAAATTGGTTTTATCTTCTTCAAAGAAGGATTGAACATCAACGTAAATATCGGAGAGAGAAAGTTGTTTAGCTTTGGTTTTGATAGGAGTTCCTCCCTTTCTTTTCGTGATTTGGTCTTTTATATAAATTCGACGAAAGCGGGGTAATTCCTTTGAAAATATACAGCAGAATCCCTTACTCCATAAGGATTTTGGGATTCTGCAAAGACCTAAATAATTTTAAGAAAAGGGGGATGGATAAAAATGCAATTGATTTGGTTTTTAAAAGCATTGACTAATTACATAACTACACCATTGCCTTTACCACCTTATGATGTGGCATAAAGATACTGTAAAAAAATGTATAGACTGTTTAAAACCTCCTTCTTGGTGAAAAATTGGATTATAACCTAAACCAAGAAGGAGGTTTTAAAAAATGTTACTATTGCTAAAAGAACAATTAAAAAGTTTCACTAGTGAAAACAATATTCAATCTGTCATAGACCTTTATACAATCATTAAAAGAACTATTTAATGTTTGTTTAGTGTAAAATAAAAATATTGCAAAGAACAATGGTTTTTTGCAGTCGGTCCCGTTATGAATGTAATTTTAGCTTTTTTTCTGCTTTTTATAGCGTTTTACAATATTGGTGGTCAAATACCTCAAGTAAAATCTGTAATAAACGGATATCCAGCACAAAAGCGAGAATTTTATCTGCTGATAAAATTATTATGGTTAATAATACCAAAATAAATTAATGGAATGAATTAGAAAAAATTATAAATTTAAATAATAGAGTTATCAGTTTAAAAATAGAAAGAGATGATATTATTTTAACAAAAGAAATAAAGGCTATTTTTGATAATAAAACCTCGAATAAAATGATAGGGATAGTACCAGAATATTAAAGATTATGTTACTTCGCTTTTAAAATTTCCATTTATCAGACCTTATATTTCTCAAAAATGATAATATTATCACTTGTTATTTGATTACAGGTAAAGTTTCTGCAAATGATATTATGGGTCCAGTTGGCATTGTACAGGCAGTTGGTATAATAAGTGTAAATTTAGGCCTTTTTAATCTATTGCCCCTACCGGCTTTAGACGGTGGAAGGATTCTGTTTGTGTTAGCAGAAGCAGTAAGAGGTAAACCCTTGCCACCTGAAAAAGAAGGCTATATTCATTATTTAGGTTTTTTATTGTTGATTGCTTTGTTGATTTTTGCAACCTATAGGGATATTTTACGTATTTTTTAAAAGGTGATAAAAATGAGAAAAATTACTTGTGAGGTCAAAATAGGCAATAAAAAAATTGGAGGAAATAATCCAATTTTGGTTCAGTCTATGACTAACACGGATACCCACGATATTGAAAAAACAATTGAGCAGATAAAAAGACTAGAAGCTGAAGGCTGTGATATTATAAGAGTTGCTGTTCCAGATATGAAAGCGGCTGAAGCAATAAAAGAAATAAAGAAAAATATAAATATTCCTTTGGTAGCAGATATTCATTTTGACTATCGCCTCGCAATAAAATCAATTGAAAATGGAGCGGACAAAATAAGAATTAATCCCGGAAACATAGGAAAAGAAGAAAATATCAAAAAAGTGGTAGAAATGGCAAAGGAAAGAGGCATTCCTATTAGAATAGGGGTAAATTCTGGATCGTTGAAAAAAGAAATATTAAACAAATACAAGGGAGTAACTGCCGAAGCAGTTGTGGAAAGCGCTTTAAAAAATGTTTTAATTTTAGAAAAGTTAGGCTTTTATGATATAGTTATTTCGTTGAAAACTCCAAATGTACCACTTACTATAGAAGCTTATAAACTTGCTTCTTCAAAAGTAAATTATCCATTGCACGTAGGTATAACGGAGGCGGGGACTATTGAAGCTGGTACTATAAAATCTGCTATAGGAATAGGAACATTACTTTATTTAGGAATAGGAGACACAATACGAGTTTCTCTAACAGGTGACCCAGTCCATGAGATAAGAGTAGGAAAACAGATTTTACGTTCTTTAGGCCTTCTAAAAGAAGGAGTAGAAATTATTTCTTGCCCTACCTGCGGCAGAACAAAAATTGACTTGATAAAGTTAGCAGAAGAAGTAGAAAAAAGGACGATGCATATTAAAAAGCCCTTAAAGGTTGCTGTTATGGGATGTGCAGTAAATGGACCGGGTGAAGCAAAAGAAGCGGATATCGGTATAGCAGGTGGAGATGGAGAAGGGTTGATTTTTAAAAAAGGCAAAGTGTATAAAAAGGTAAAAGAAAAAGACCTTGTAGATGAGTTGATGAAGGAAATTGAGAGGTTAGTTAAGGAGGATTTTTAATGATTTCTGTCATAGTACCTGCTTTTAATGAAGGCAAAAACATAGGCAGGGTTTTATCTGTGTTAGAAAAGATAGATATTATTGATGAAATCATAGTAGTCAATGACGGCTCTACTGATGATACAAAAGAACAAGCTCTTAAATATAATGTAAAGGTGTTTGATTTAGAAGAAAATTCAGGGAAAGGCAAGGCTTTAAAAGCAGGAATAGAAAACTCAAAAGGCGATATTATCGTAATGTTAGATGCGGATTTAATTGGACTTACAGAAAAGCACTTTTTAAGTCTTGTAAATCCTGTTTTAAAAGATGAAGCAGATATGACAATCGGAATTTTTGCTGGAGGAAGAAAATTTACAGATTTTGCACAAAAAGTTGCTCCTTTTTTATCAGGTCAAAGAGCGATAAAAAGAAAATTCCTAGAAAACATACAGGAGATGGAAATGAGCAGATTTGGCGTAGAAATTGCTTTGAATAGGCACGCAATAAAAAACAATCTGCGGATTGTGAATGTGCCTTTAGAAAATATGACTCACGTAATGAAAGAGGAAAAATTAGGATTTTTTAGAGGATTTTATGCGCGCCTTAGAATGTATTTTGATATTATAAAAATGTGGGTATAGAAAGAGGGATTTGATGATTCCGTCTTTTTTGCAAAATGAATTTCACATCAAGAGAGTTAAATTGATAAAAAAAGAGAGAAAATTGATACTTAATGTTATAGGTGATAACAAAAAAACTGCAGAAATGCAAAAGCTTAAAAGCTTTATTTTAACAAAACTTCCTTTAGTTAAAGACATCGATATAGTAATAGAAAAACCTAAAACTTTGAATAACTTACAAGATGTTATAGACAATTTTGAATCTATAGTTATTCGCGTAAGTGAAAATTTTACTTCTGCTCTTAGTTTTTTAAAGACCTGCAACATAAATCTTAGAGAAAACAGATTAGTTCTGGAAGCTCCTAATGAAGTTGTATATGAATTTATCAAAGCTAATAAAATAGCCTTTGCCATTAAAGAGCTTTTAAAAGAAGAATATGATTTTTCAGTTGATATAGATGTGGTTTTAAATGAAGAGTTTGAGAATACCTTGGGAAAAATAATAGAAGAAGATACAAAAATTATAGAGGAAGTTACTAGAAATAGCAAAGAAATTACTGACAAGATAGAAAAGCAAAAAGATTTGAAAGTGCTGGTGGGAAAAGAAATAAAAGAAGCAGCAATACCTATAAAAGATATTTCTGCAGAAAGCGAAGAGGTTGTAATTGAGGGTAAAATATTTTCTGTCGATTTCAAAGAATTGAAGTCCAAGATTTTGATGACCTTTGATATTACTGATTACACTTCTTCTATAGCTGTGAAGGCTTTTTTGACAGAAGACAAATACTCTTCTTTAAAAGAAGTTATTGATATTGACGCTTTTGTAAAAGTGAGAGGAACAGTGATATACGATAAATATGAAGGGGACTTGATAATCAACTTAAAAGATTTGCAATTGGTTGCACCAAGAGTTAGAGAAGATTTAAGCAAAGAAAAGAGGGTAGAATTGCACCTTCACACTCAAATGAGCAGTATGGACGCTGTAGCTTCCATAACTGATTTGGTTAAAAGAGCAGCAGAGTGGGGGCACAAGGCTATTGCCGTAACAGACCATGCTGTTGTTCAGGCATTCCCTGAAGCCATGGAAGCGTCTCAAAAGTACGGCGTAAAAGTTATATACGGGGTAGAAGGATACTTAGTAGATGATGGTATACCAATTGTAACAGGTGAAACAGATTTAACTTTAGAGGATGAATTTACTGTCTTTGATATAGAAACTACTGGCCTTTCAAATATAAATGATGAAATAATAGAAATTGGGGCAGTAAAAATAAAAGGAGGAAAAATAGTAGACACCTTTGAGACATTTGTAAATCCGCGTGTACCCATTTCTTCTTTTATAACAAAGCTTACAGGAATCAACGAATCGATGGTGAAAGATGCTCCTACCATAGAAAAAGTTCTGCCAAAGTTTTTAGAATTTGCATCAAACAGCGTTTTGGTAGCTCACAATGCAAATTTTGACGTATCTTTTATAAAGTCTAAAGCTAAAAGATTGAATTTGAACATTAAAAATGCTGTGTTAGACACTTTGGAATTGAGTAGACACCTTTTTAAAGAATTAAAAAATTATAAGTTAGACACAGTAGCGGAACATCTTCAAGTAAAATTAGAACATCACCACAGAGCTGTAGATGACGCAATGGCTACAGCAGAGATATTTATAAAATCTCTTGATAAATTGAAAGAATTAAACATAAAAAAAGTAAGTGAAATAAACACAGTTTTGAAAGAAAGCCAAGTAGACATAAAAAAACTTCCTGTTTATCATGTCACTGTACTAGTTAAAGACCAAAGAGGACTGAGAAATTTATACGAAATAATATCTAAATCTAATTTGGAATACTTTCATAGAACACCTCGAATCCCTAAAAGTTTGCTCATCAGCATGAGAGAAGGGCTTATAATAGGTTCTGCTTGCGAACAAGGAGAAGTTTTTAGAGCGATTGTTTCTAACTTAGAAGAAAACAAATTAGAAAGTATCATAGCATTTTACGATTATTTAGAAGTACAGCCAATTGGCAATAATGAATTTTTGATTGAAAAAGGTGAAGTCAAAAGTATAGAAGATTTAAAGGAAATAAACAAAAAGATTTATCAATTAGGGAAAAAATACAACAAACTTGTAGTGGCAACTGGAGACGTACACTTTTTAGACCCATGGGATGATATATACCGAAAGATTTTAATGGTAGGTAAAGGATATAAAGATGCAGATAGGCAACCGCCTCTGTATTTTAAGACTACTGATGAGATGTTAAAAGAATTTGAATACTTGGGAGAAGAAGTAGCAAAAGAAATTGTAATTGATAATCCAAATAAAATTGCGGATTCAATTGAAGAGGTTAAACCCATTCCAGATGGTACTTTTCCGCCTGTTATTGAGGGGGCAGAGGAAGAATTAAGAAGGCTTACACTCACGAAAGCTCATGAGATATATGGTAACCCTCTACCTGAAATAGTTCAAAGTCGCCTTGATAGAGAGTTGAATTCTATAATCAACAACGGTTATGCGGTAATGTATATAATAGCGCAAAAATTAGTTTCTAAGTCGTTAAAAGATGGTTACTTAGTGGGGTCAAGAGGTTCTGTAGGTTCTTCTTTAGTTGCTACTATGAGTGGAATAACAGAGGTTAATCCACTTCCACCCCATTATGTTTGTCCTAATTGCAAACACTCTGAATTTATAACTGATGGCAGCTATGGTTGCGGAGTAGACATGCCCGACAAAGTTTGCCCTTCTTGTGGAACGTTAATGAAAAAAGACGGTTTTGACATACCTTTTGAGGTGTTTTTAGGGTTTGAAGGAGACAAAGAACCAGACATAGACCTTAATTTCTCAGGAGAATATCAGCCCGTCGCTCACAAATACACGGAAGAACTTTTTGGTAAAGGGCATGTTTTCAGAGCAGGTACTATTGGAACTCTTGCAGACAAAACCGCGTTTGGTTACGTCAAAAAATATTTTGAAGAGCGTAATTTGGTAGTTCATAAATCTGAAATTAAAAGGTTGACAATGGGCTGTACAGGAGTGAAAAGAACTACAGGACAACATCCAGGTGGAATTATGGTTGTCCCTAAAGATAAAAGCATTTACGATTTTACTCCTATACAGCATCCTGCAGATGCAGAAGACACCGATGTTATAACAACTCATTTTGACTACCATTCAATAAGCGGAAGGCTTTTAAAACTGGATATTTTAGGGCATGATGACCCTACAGTTATAAGAATGCTGGAGGATTTAACCGGCATTAATGCAAGAGAAATTCCTTTAGATGATAAAAAAACTATGAGTTTATTTACCAGTGTAGAAGCATTGGGAATAGACCCTGAAGAGCTAAATACTCCTGTGGGTACTTTAGGATTACCTGAGTTTGGTACAAAGTTTGTAAGACAAATGCTTATTGACACTTGTCCTACTACTTTTGCAGAACTAGTACGCATAAGTGGACTTTCTCACGGCACTGATGTATGGCTTAACAATGCTCAGGATATAATAAGAGAAGGAATAGCTACATTAAAAGAAGTAATATCTACAAGAGATGACATAATGCTTTATTTGATAAGCAAAGGTATGGACAAAAAATTGTCTTTCAAAATAATGGAAAATGTGAGGAAAGGCAAAGGTGTAACACAAGAAGAAATAGAAGAAATGAGAAAACACGGTGTTCCAAATTGGTTTATTGAGTCTTGCCAAAAAATAAAATATATGTTTCCTAAGGCCCATGCTGTGGCATACGTAATAATGGCATTTCGAATTGCTTATTTTAAAGTTCATTATCCAGAAGCCTTTTATGCTACTTACTTTACCGTTAGAGCAGATGACTTTAATTTGGATATTGTATTAAAAGGGAAAGACAGCATAAAAAATGCTATAAAAGAGATAGAAGCGAAAGGAAATAATGCTAGTCCTAAAGAAAAAAGCCTTTTAACAGTATTAGAAGTAGCTTTAGAGATGTACCTAAGAGGATTTAAGTTTATAAATGTAGACTTATATAAATCTGATGCAGTCAAATTTTTGATTACTGAAGAAGGATTGCTACCACCTCTTAATTCTTTAGAGGGAGTAGGAATACAAGCAGCCAAAGCAATTGCACAAGAAAGAGAAAATGGCAAATTTCTATCTGTTGAAGATTTTAGAAACAGAACAAAGGTCAGTAAAACAGTTATAGAAATATTAAAACAGTATGGCTGTTTAACCGATTTGCCAGAATCTAATCAATTAAGTTTGTTTTAAATGTTGCATTGGTAAAAGGTGTATGCTATAATTATTATGTCAATATAATGCTTTACTCAAAGAGTGGGTATTCCCACTCTTTAGTTTATATATAAATTTGAAAAATTAAATATAGGAGGAAAAGTGTATGTCTAAAATTGAACAACTTACAAGGGATTTAGTTATGCCCATCTTAGAAAAAAACAATTTTGAATTGGTAGATGTGGAATACAAAAAAGAAGGCAGTCACTGGTATTTACGGGTTTATATAGATAAAGAGGGTGGTATAACATTAGATGATTGTCAATTGGTAAGTGAATATCTAAGTGATAGACTTGATGAGGTTGACCCAATAGAACACAGTTACATTTTAGAAGTGTCTTCCCCTGGCATTGACAGGCCTCTTAAAACACCTCGAGACTTTGAAAAGCACATTGGCGCAGAAGTAGAGGTATCTTTGTACGCTCCTGTTGATAAAAAGAAAAAATTTGAAGGGGAACTTTTAGAGTTTACTGGAGATAAAGTCTGCATTTTGTACAACGGCGCAAGAAAAGAATTCGACATGAAAAATGTAAGTCTTGTTAAACCAGTCATAAAGTTTTAAAATTAAGGAGGGAGCAATAGTATGAACGCAGAATTCATCGAAGCTTTAAATTCTATTTGTGAGGAAAAAGGAATATCAAAAGATATCATGTTTGAAGCAATAGAAGCTGCTTTGGTTTCAGCGTATAAAAAAAATTATGGTTCTTCTCAAAATGTTAAAGTTGTGATGGATAGAGAAACAGGCGATGTAAAAGTTTATGCACAAAAAACTGTGGTGGAAAATGTGTATAACGATTTATTAGAAATTAGTTTGGAAGATGCAAGAAAAATAAACAAAAAATATCAAGTGGGAGATATAGTCGATATAGAAGTAACTCCTAAGACTTTTGGCAGAATTGCAGCCCAAAATGCCAAGCAAGTTGTAATCCAAAGGATTAGAGAAGCTGAACGAAACGTAATTTATGAGGAATTTTTAAGCAAAGAGACAGAAGTTGTAACGGGAATAGTGACAAGGGTTGATAAAAAAACTGTATTGGTCAATTTAGGAAGAATAGAAGCAGTATTAGGGCCTACTGAACAAATTCCAGGAGAGACTTTTACTCCTGGCGATAGAATTAAAGTGTACATCGTTGAAGTAAAAAAGACTACCAAAGGACCCCAAATTTTAATTTCACGGTCTCATCCAGGACTTGTGAAGAGGTTATTTGAATTAGAAGTCCCTGAAATTCAGCAGGGAATAGTTGAAATCCGAAGTATTGCGAGAGAAGCAGGGTCAAGGACGAAGATGGCTGTTTTTAGCAGAGACGAAAATGTAGATCCAGTTGGAGCCTGTGTTGGGTATAAAGGCAGTAGAGTACAAGCTGTTGTCAATGAATTAAAAGGTGAAAAAATAGACATAGTGAAATGGAGTTCAAAGCCTCAAGAATTTATAATGAATGCATTAAGTCCAGCAAAGGCTTTAAGCATTGAGATTTTAGATGAAAAGGAAAAAGTTGCACAGGTTATTGTTCCTGATTATCAATTATCCTTGGCAATTGGAAAAGAAGGACAAAATGCTAGATTGGCGGCAAAACTTACGGGGTGGAAAATAGATATAAAAAGCGAGTCCATGGTAAAAAGCTAAGTGAGGTGAAATGATGAAGACAAAAAAGGTCCCCATGAGGATGTGTTTGGGTTGCCAGCAAATGAAACCTAAAAAAGAGTTAATACGAATTGTAAGAAGGGCAAAAGATTCGGGTGTACAGGTAGATTTAACGGGTAAAGTGGCGGGGAGAGGATGTTATATTTGTAGAAACGTAGACTGTTTTGAAAAGGCTGTGAAGCTTAAAAGAATAGAAAAAGCGTTGGAAATACCTATCTCAGAAGAAATTTACCAGCAATTAAAGAGGGAGGTCCAAGATGAAGAATGACAGGTTTCATTCCATACTTGGGATCTCTAAAAAAGCGGGTAAACTGGTTTCTGGAACCTATAGTGTAGATAAATATCTCAAATTAAAGAAGGTTTTTTTAGTAATTTTAGCAAGGGATGTTTCAAAAAACACCTATAAAAAATTTTCAAGAATGTGTGAGTTTAGAAATATTCCTTATATTGTCCATTCTACAAAAGAGTTATTGGCAAGAGCTATAGGCAGAGAGCAAGTTGGAGTAATTGGTATAACAGATGAGGGACTAGCTAAAGTATTATTAGATGCGGCAAAGGAAGAAAATTATGGAGGTGAATAATATGTCTAAAATGAGAGTGTATGAGCTGGCAAAAGAATTAAATTTATCCAGTAAAGACCTTATATCTAAATTAAACGACTTAGACATCAAGGTAAAAAACCACATGAGTACTTTAGAAGATGAAGATGTAGAATTAATATTAGATATATTGACCGACAAGCCTAAAGAAACAGAGGAAACTAAAGAAGAAGTTGAGAACACTTTTATTGATGATATGGAAGATTTAGAAGAAGAAAGAACTTATAAAAAGAGTGGCAAAAAAGGCGGCAAAAAAAATAAAAAGAACAACAAAAAAGCTTTTGCTAAAAATATTGAAGAAGAGAAAAAAGAAGACGAGATAAAAATAATAACCATTCCAGAATTTTTGACTGTCAAAGAATTGTCAGAAAAAATGAAAATCAATCCTACGGAAATAATAAAAAAATTAATAGCAAAAGGCATAATGGTCACAGTAAACCAGCAAATAGATTTTGAAAATGCGGCAAAAATTGCGGAAGAATACGGATTTTTAGTAGATAAAGAAGAAGTAAAAGACGAATTCGAGTTATTGCTTGAGGATACGCCAGACGATGAAAGAGATTTGCAACCACGGCCTCCAATTGTTACAGTAATGGGACACGTAGACCACGGTAAAACTTCTCTATTAGATGCTATCAGAAAAACTAATGTAACCATGAAAGAAACTGGTGGAATCACTCAGCATATTGGCGCTTCAGTAGTTGAAATAAACGACAAAAAAATAGTTTTCTTAGATACTCCTGGACATGAGGCTTTTACAGCTATGAGGGCAAGAGGTGCCAGCATAACTGATATAGTAGTATTGGTGGTAGCAGCTGATGATGGCGTGATGCCCCAAACGGTTGAAGCGATAAACCATGTAAAAGCTGCTAATGTTCCTATTATTGTAGCCATAAATAAAATAGATTTGCCTACTGCAAATCCAGACAAAGTAAAGACAGAACTAAGTGAATTAGGGCTTGTGCCAGAAGAATGGGGCGGAAATACTATATGTGTAAATGTATCCGCTAAAAAGAACATAGGTATAGATAATCTCTTAGAAATGATTTTGTTGGTAGCAGAAATGGAAGATTTAAAAGCTAATCCTAATAAACCTGCAAGAGGTACCATAATAGAAGCAAAATTAGAAAAAGGAAAAGGTCCTGTTGCAACCGTAATTGTCCAAAGCGGAACCTTGCAGGTTGGAGATGTAATTTTAGCTGGTACTGTTTACGGAAAAGTGAGAGCTATGTTTGACGATAAAGGCAAAAGGATTAAAAAAGCAGGACTCTCTATGCCAGTAGAAGTTTTAGGTTTTTCTGAGGTTCCAGAGGCAGGAGACAAGTTTATAGTATTAGAGGACGATAAAAAAGCGAGAATATTGGCAGAGAAGCGCAAAGAACTTCAAAAAGAAATGGAACTCAAACGCAAGCAAAAGATTTCTCTTGAAGAGTTATTTAATCAAATAAAAGAAGGAAATGTAAAAGAATTAAATATCATTATAAAAGCAGATGTACAAGGATCGGTAGAAGCTCTCAAAAAATCAGTAGAAGAGCTCAGCAATGAAGAAGTAAGAATAAAAGTCATACACGGCGCAGTAGGAGCTATCACTGAAACAGACGTTATGTTGGCATCTGCTTCAAATGCTATTATAATAGGATTCAATGTAAGGCCAGAAACTAATGCAAAAAGTTTAGCCGAAAAAGAAAATGTTGATGTTAGACTATACAGAATTATATATGACGCTATTGAAGACATAAAAGCCGCTATAAAAGGTTTATTAGAGCCTAAGTATAAGGAAGTGGAGTTAGGAAGAGCAGAAGTAAGAGCTGTGTTTAGAGTACCTGGTGTAGGAAATGTTGCCGGTTGTTACGTCGTAAGTGGAAAAATTTTGAGAAATGCTGATATAAGAGTAATAAGAGATGGAATAGTAGTATATGAAGGTAAAATTGCTTCTTTAAAGAGGTTTAAAGATGACGTAAGAGAAGTCCAGCAGGGTTTTGAGTGTGGTATTGGCATTGATAAATTTAATGACATCAAAGAGGGGGATATAATAGAAGCATATCAAATGGAAGAAATTCCTCGTTGAAAGGATGATTATAATGCAGTACAGAAGTGGCAGACTTTCAGAAGAGATGAAAAGAGAAATAAGCAAAATGATTTTAGAGGAAATAAAAGACCCCAGAATTAAGGCTATGGTCAGCATTACTGACATAGAAGTCACAAAGGATTTAAGATATGCAAAAGTATATGTGAGCATATTTGGCAGTGAAGAAGACAAAAAAGAAACTTTTGAGGGTTTAAAAAGCGCAGCTGGTTATATAAGGCATGAAATTGGCAGAAGAATAAAAATGAGATATACTCCAGAAATCATCTTTGAATTAGATCCTTCTATAGAATATGGAGCTCACATTTCTGAAATTTTAAAGGAATTAAAAAAGCAAGAGGGTGATGATAATTGATTTTAATAGACGCAATAAATCACATAAAAGAAGCGCAGAAAATAATCTTAACAACACACATTGCTCCTGACGGAGATGCTTTGGGAACTGTCACGGGAATGTATAAAGTTTTTAAAAAGATGGGAAAAGAAGTAGATGCTTTTGTAGATGATGAAATCCCAGATATGTACAGTTTTGTTCCCAATATTGATAAAATATCTAAACCTTTTTTCAAAGAGGCGGATGTGGTTTTGATTTTTGATTGTGCTGATGAAGAGAGATTGGGTAGAGCAAAAGAGCTGTTAAAGTCGAAGGCTGCAACTATCAACATAGACCATCACATTTCAAACACTCTATACGCAAAGATGAACTATGTGGATACTAATGCAGCTGCAACTGCGGAAATAGCTTATCAAATAGTAAAACTTTTGGGAGTAGATTTTGACGAGGAAATATCTACCAGTTTCTATACAGCAATTTTGACAGATACAGGTGGGTTTATGTATGAGTCTACAACTTCTATAACTCACCAGATAGCAGGAGATTTGATAAATAATGGCGCCAAATTTAAAGAAGTTGGAGACAAAGTATTCAACAGCATTAAATTTAACAAAGCAAAACTTTTAGGTAGAGCATTAGACAGTCTCACTCTGTATGGTGAAGGGAAAATTGCCTATATGGAAATCTTAAAGCGAGATTTTGAAGAAACCAACACAGATTTGACTCAAATTGAAAATATCATTAATTACGGCAGAAATGTTGAAGGAGTAGAAGTAGCAGTACTTTTGATAGAAAAAGAAGACGAAGTAAAAATAAGTTTGCGTTCCAAGGAAAAGGTTGATGTAAATAAAATTGCAAACATTTTTGGTGGAGGAGGCCATATAAGAGCTTCTGGTTGTAGCATTAAAGGAAATATTGATGAAGCAAAAGAAAAAATTTTACAAGCAATATTTAAAGAGTTTGAGGGATAAAAAGTGGAGGGCATACTAAACGTTTTAAAACCTCCTGGCATGACTTCTCACAATGTCGTAGACTTTATAAGAAAAACTTTCAAAATTAAAAAAGTTGGCCATACGGGTACATTAGACCCGGATGCAGCAGGAGTTTTACCTATATGCATTGGTTACGCCACTAAATTTACATCATATCTAATGGAACAAAAAAAGAGGTATAGATTTGAAATAACCTTTGGTTTTTCTACAGACACTTTAGACAAAAGCGGAAAAATTATTGATAGCGGACCGGTAGTGCTTATAAAGGATGAAGAGCTATTCCAAGTGTTAAATAAGTTTAAAGGAAATATAAAACAAGTTCCTCCAATGTACTCTGCAAAAAAAATCAAAGGAAAAAAATTATACGAATACGCAAGGGAAGGAAAGACAATTGATATTCCTCCTATAGAAGTTACAATTTACAATATAGAATTGATAGAGTACAAACCTCCATACCAACTTTTAATAGATGTAGAGTGTTCCAAAGGAACTTACGTAAGGTCATTGGTAAGAGATATATGTGAAGAACTAAATATGCCAGGTTATATGTCTATGCTCATAAGGACGCAAGTAGGACCTTTTAGGATAGAGGAGTCCTATACCATTGAAGAGGTCAAGGAAGGTAAAGCAAAAATACAACCAGTAGATATCTTTCTTGACATGCCTTCTGCAAAATTAACTGCTTTAGATTCTGATAGAATCCTCAAAGGACAATTTATCAAAAACAGCTATGGTATTGAAACATCGCCCTTTAAGTTGTATGATAATAATGGTAAATTTATTGGCATAGGGGTGTTACATCAAGACAAAATTCGCCCCAAAAGGATACTATTGAGGGGGAAATAGTGATTGCAAGTCATTGATGAAACTAATATATTACAATTCGACGATTATAAAGGAATAGCATTGGGAAATTTTGATGGCATTCACTTGGGACACCAAGAGTTAATAAAAAGGGCGATTTCCCTTTCACAAAGTCATAATTTAAAAAGTGCTGTTTTTACTTTTAAACAGCACACGTTGGAAATATTGTCTCCAAATCAAAAACCTGAACTCATAATGAGTCAGCAAAAGAAATTGGAAGTTTTAAAGCAATTTAGCCTTGACTATGGAATATTTTTTAACTTTAGCAGGGAGTTTTCACAGTTGACTCCTGAAGAATTTGTAAAAAAAGTTTTAGTAGAGAAATTAAAGGCTAAAATAATTGTAGTGGGATATAATTACAGATTTGGTTATAAAGCCTTGGGAAATATGGAAAGTTTGCAAAAATATTCAAAAGTTTATTATTTTGAAGTACATGTGGTACCACCTGTTACATTAGAAGGGGTAGTTGTGAGCAGCAGTTATATAAGGCAATTAATAAAGTCAGGAGAAATTGAAAGAGCTAATAAATTTTTAGGACGTTTTTTCTCCTTAGAAGGTGAAGTAGTACACGGAAGAGAAGTAGGTAGAAAATTAGGCTTTCCTACTGCCAATTTACAAATTAAAGATAACATAGTCCTTCCTAAGACAGGTGTTTATGTCACTCGGGTCAAAGTAATGGATAAATTGTATTTAGGAGTAACGAACATCGGCTTTAAACCAACTTTTGAAGGAAAAGACGTTTCTATTGAATCATATCTTTTGGATTGCAATGAGAATTTATACGGCAAACACATAGAAGTAGAGTTTGTAAAAAGAATTCGCGATGAAATAAAATTTGACAGCATTGGAGACCTGAAAAAACAAGTTTTTAAAGATATTAACTACGCTAAAAAATTTAAAAATATTTTACAAGAGAAACTTTATATGATAAAATAAAATAGCAAATTTACCTTATGCTTTGATATTCGTATCTCCGGCGGTATCTAAGCGTAAGGCGTATCCTAAAATGTGGAGGTGAAATTTATGCTAGACAAAGAAAAAAAGGCAGAAATAATCAACAAGTTTAAGCTTCACGATACCGACACGGGTTCTCCAGAAGTACAGATTGCCCTTTTGACGGAGAGAATTAACAACTTAAATGCCCATTTACAAGTTCACAAAAAGGACAATCACTCAAGAAGAGGTCTTCTTAAGATGGTAGGTCAAAGAAGGGCATTGTTAAACTATTTAATGAAAACAGATATGGAGAGGTATCGTGCCATTATTAAAAAATTGGATCTGAGAAAATAGAGCGAGATACCTCGCTCTATTTTCTATAAAAAATTTTACGAAGGGAGGATAATATGGAAGAACGAACTTTTGAAATGGAATTAGCCGGAAGAAAATTAGTAGTACAGACGGGAAGAGTAGCGCAACAGGCTAATGGTGCTGTGTGGGTAAAATATGGCGATACTGTTGTTTTGGTTACTGCATGCGCTTCCAAAGAGCCACGTGAAGGAATTGACTTTTTCCCTCTGACTGTTGAATACGAAGAAAGGCTGTATTCCGTTGGAAAAATTCCTGGAGGCTTTATAAAAAGAGAAGGAAAACCTAGTGAAAAAGCGATACTTTCGGCGCGACTTATTGACAGGCCTATAAGACCTTTGTTTCCTGATGGCTACAGAAACGATGTACAGATAATAGCTACAGTTTTGTCAGTAGACCCAGATGTACAGCCAGAAATTGTAGCAATGATTGGTTCTTCAGTTGCTCTTTCAATTTCAGACATACCATTTAATGGTCCCACTGGTGCGGTAGCTGTAGGCTTAGTTGACGGGGAATTTATAATAAATCCAAATCAGCAGCAGAGAGAAAAGAGCTTAATGCATTTAGTAGTTTCAGGTACAAAAGATGCTATTGTAATGGTAGAAGCAGGCGCAAAAGAAGTTCCAGAAGAAACTATGTTGGATGCTATAATGTATGCTCATGAATATATAAAACAAATTGTAGAATTTATCGAAGGAATCGTCCAAGAAGTAGGTGTTCCTAAGAGTGAAGTAATTTTACATGAAATAGACAAAGAGCTAGAGGAAAAAGTTCGCGCTTTTGCAACAGAGAAAATATACAACGCTTTGAGGACAGAGGAAAAGAAAGAGAGAAACGACAATATCGACAAGGTAGAGCAAGAAGTATTAGAGCACTTCAAAGACGAATATCCTGATAATCTAGCTGATATCGATGAAATACTTTATAACATAACAAAAGAACAAATGAGAAAGATGATAACAGAAGAAAAAATAAGGGTAGACGGAAGAGGACTTGATGACATCCGACCAATATGGTGCGAAGTAGGGGTACTGCCAAGAACCCATGGTTCTGCAATTTTTACAAGAGGACAAACTCAAGTGCTTACAGTTGCTACGTTGGGAGCATTGGGGGATATTCAAATTCTCGATGGTTTAGGAGACGAAGAATCTAAAAGGTATATGCACCATTACAATTTCCCGCCTTACAGCGTAGGAGAAGTAAGGCCTTTAAGAGGTCCAGGTAGAAGAGAAATTGGTCATGGTGCTTTAGCTGAAAGAGCATTGGAACCCATGATTCCTTCTGAGGACGAGTTTCCTTACACCATAAGGTTGGTGTCGGAAGTTTTAAGTTCTAACGGTTCTACTTCTCAAGCCAGTGTGTGTGGAAGTACCTTGGCTTTGATGGATGCAGGAGTTCCCATAAAAGCACCAGTAGCAGGAGTAGCAATGGGACTTATCAAAGAAGGAGATGTGGTATCTGTTCTTACAGATATACAGGGGATAGAAGATTTTCTTGGAGACATGGATTTTAAAGTGGCTGGTACAGAAAAAGGAATCACAGCGATACAAATGGACATAAAGATACCTGGGATCGACAAAGAAATTTTAAAGATGGCTTTAGAAAAAGCAAGAAAAGGGAGACTTTATATACTCAACAAAATGCTGGAAGTCATAAAAGAACCCAGAAAAGAGCTGTCAATCTATGCTCCACGAGTAATAAGAATGCTTGTTGACCCTGAAAAAATCAGAGAAATCATCGGTCCTGGTGGCAAAACTATAAGTAAAATTATTGCAGAAACAGGAGTAAAAATCGATATCGAAGAAGACGGAAGACTTTTTATAACTGCATCAGATTTAAAGTCTGGTGAAAGGGCAAAACAAATGATTGAAGCTATAACAAGGGATATAGAAGTAGGAGGAATATATTTAGGCAAAGTGTTAAGGATAACTTCTTTTGGGGCATTTGTGGAGATTGCTCCAGGTAAAGAAGGACTTGTACACATTTCCAAACTTTCTAAAAAACGTGTACAAAGAGTAGAAGATGTAGTAAAAGTTGGCGATGATATACTAGTAAAAGTTACAGATATAGATAAACAAGGAAGAATAACCCTTTCAAGGAAAGATGCACTGCCCGATGAAGAGGATGATAAAAAGAAATAAAGGCATAAACCGACTGCACGGTTTATGTTTTTTATTTTTTAGTAATATATTCGCTTCGTGGTTGAATAAAATTAAAGTGAGAATATCAACGGGTGGTGTTATAATGAAAATATATTATATAAAATATCCAAAAAAGTCTTTTTTGATTGCTCTAATTATAGCCATATTAGCAATTATATTTTTAGCTTACATAATTACTAGTTCTGTTTCTACTTTCAATGTAAATGAACCTATCTACAAGGGAAATACAAACGAAAAAAAGATTGCTTTTGCTTGCAATGTAGCATGGGGAGACGAATACATACCCAAAATGTTAGAGATTTTTAAAGACAACGACATTAACATTACATTTTTTTTTGAAGGAAAATGGGCTGAAAAAAATCCAGATGTAATCAAAGAAATTTTTCAAAAAGGCCATGAAGTAGGAAGCCATGGATATACCCATGTCAAATATACTAGTCTTAGCAGGCAACAGTACGAAGAGGACATAAGGAAGTGTGGAGAGTTATTAGAAAAAATTACTGGCACTAAACCTACTCTTTTTGCCCCTCCTTATGGCGATTTTAATGAGGAAGTAGTGAAAGTAGCAGAGCAGCAAGGCTATAAAGTTATTTTATGGAGTTTAGATACTATAGATTGGAACAATCCCAGCCCGGAGACAATTGTACATAGGGTTATGAGCAAACATCACAATGATGCTATTGTTTTGATGCATCCTACTAAAAATACTGTAGAAGCATTACCAGAGATAATAAAACAGTTAAAAGAAAAGGGGTATAAAATAACCAAAGTATCAGAAGTAATTGTAGACAACGGCTAACTTGTGTTATAATAATAATTAGTTTGCAAAGGAGGATAAAATGTACATACAAAAGACCATTGAAGGTGTTAATGTTGTAGCATATAAAACTCCTCATGTACACTCTGTCTATATAGGTACGTGGATAAAAGCTGGCTCTATGTACGAAAGTAAAAATATTAACGGCATATCTCATTTTATAGAACACATGGTTTTTAAGGGGTCAAATTTAAGGAGTGCAAAGCAGATTGCAGAAGAAACAGACAGCATAGGAGGTCAGCTAAACGGATTTACAGAAAAAGAAAGTACCTGTTTTTATATAAAAGTATTAAATACTCATGTAGAGAAAGCTATTGATATACTGTTTGACATGGTTTTTAATCCCGCTTTTAAAGAGGAAGATATAGCAAAAGAAAAAAGAGTAGTTTTCGAAGAAATACTGACAGAACTGGATTCTCCAGAAGACATAGCATATAACCTTTTGGCTAAGACAATATGGAAGGGAAATTCTTTGGCTTTACCGGTTTTAGGTACTTTTTCTTCTGTCAAAAGGTTAAATAAAAAAGGCATTATGGATTATTATGTAAAACACTATAACAAAGAAAATATAGTCATTACTATAGCAGGCAATTTTAATGAGGATATTTTTGAAATACTTCAGAAGCATTTGTCAAAAATAAAGAATGGTACAAATACTTCCCAATTAATTTCTCCTACATGGCATAAAGATGTAGCTTTATACGAAAAAGATTTTGAACAGGTGAATTTATGTATAGGATTACCCAGCATAACGTATGACTTTAAAAAAGTATATGCTTTAGCAATAATAAACAATGCTTTTGGGGGAGGAATGAGTTCAAGACTTTTCCAAAAAATAAGAGAAGATAAAGGACTGGTTTATTCTATCTATTCTTACCCTTCTACTTACGTCCATGCAGGCGTTTTTTCTATTTTTTCAAGTATGACCCCTAACAATCTCAGAAAAGTGTATGACCTAATTTTAGAAGAGATAAATGACATAAATGCAAATGGATTTACAAAAACAGAAATTGACAAATTTAGAGAACAATTAAGGATTAATATTTTAATGGATTTAGATAGCATAAGCAGTCGAATGAGTTCCATGGGTAAGTCTGTGCTTTTATTTAATAGAGTATACTCTGTAGAAGAAATTTTAGAGACTATAGATAGACTGACTTATGAAGAGATAAATGAATTAGCTAAAGAAATTATAAATCCTACTGAAATGAGTATTGCCGTAGTAGGAAGACTAAACAAAAAAGATAAAGGGTGGTTGGAAAATGTCAGAGGTACTTAAAATAAAAAGAACTGAAGATGCAAAGGATTTACCTCTTCCGCAGTATATGAGTGAGGGAGCAGCAGGCATGGATTTATATGCAAATGTTAAGGAAGATGTTGTATTAAAACCTGGAGATATAAAGCTAATACCGACTGGTATAAAAATTGAACTGCCAAAAAATTATGAAGCCCAAATAAGGCCAAGAAGCGGTTTGGCATTAAACTATGGTATAACTCTTTTAAATACCCCAGGTACTATTGATTCTGATTATAGAGGTGAAATAAAACTTATTATGATCAATTTGGGAAAAGAAGAATTTATAATAAAAAGAGGACAAAGAGTAGCCCAGATGGTGATAAATCAAATAACAAGGCCTAAAATCGTAGAAGTCGATAATCTCTCTGAAACTGAAAGGGATGTTGGAGGATTTGGCCATACCGGAATATGAGGGGGAATTTTTAATGAGGTTAAGTGAATTTGGCAACAAAGAGATTGTAAATCTAACAGATGGCAGAAGATGGGGATTGGTAGAGGATTCGGATTTGGTGATAGACGAAGAAACAGGAAAAATTCTTTCTATAATCGTGTACGAATCAAGGGGATTATTTAGAGGTAGGTCTGGTTATTTTGAAATAAGTTGGGATTCTATTAGAAAAATTGGAGATGATATGCTTATTGTAGAGTTTGAGGATGGTAAAAGGCGTTTTTATTAAAAATACACTTCTCTTTATCGCTTTAATGAAGTATAATATTAGAGAATATAATATCATCTTTAATATGAAAGGATGAGAATGTGAATATATTAGTTCAAAAATTCGGAGGAACTTCTGTATCAACACCTGAAAGAAGAGAGATGGCTGTATCAAAGGTAATTAAAGCAGTAGAAAATGGATTTAGTGTGGTAGTTGTAGTTTCTGCTATGGGACGAAATGGAGACCCATACGCTACAGATACCTTAATAAATATGGCTAAGTCCATAAATGAAGATATGTCCAAAAGGGAATTGGACTTATTGATGACCTGTGGAGAAATCATCTCCAGTGTAATTTTTGCAGCTACTTTGTCCAGCAAAGGATATAAAGCAAAAGTATTTACAGGAGGACAAGCAGGAATTATAACTGATGATAATTTTGGCAATGCAGAAATCATAAAAGTAGAACCAACAAGGCTTTTAGAAAGCTTATCTGAAGGAATCATTCCAATAGTTGCTGGTTTCCAAGGGATGACAAGAGAAGGAGACGTGACTACTTTAGGCAGGGGTGGAAGCGATACAACAGCTGCCCTCTTAGGGGAAGCTTTGAAAGCTTCTGCGGTAGAAATATACACAGATGTAGACGGGATAATGACAGCAGACCCCCGTATTGTCTCTAAAGCACACATCTTAAAGAAAATAAGCTATAACGAAGTTTTTCAATTTGCGGAACAAGGTGCAAAAGTTGTACATCCTCGGGCAGTTGAAATAGCTATGAGAGGTAATATACCTCTTGTCATAAAAAACACTCTGTCAGACAGTCCGGGTACTATCATTACTCAATACAACGAAGCCTATGATAATATATACGATATTGACAAATTGGTAACTGGAATTGCCAATATGGACAACAGAGTCCAAATTTCAATAGAAAACGGCGAGAATACAGAAGGTATTTTTGAAAAGATCGCTGACCACAAAATAAGCATAGACCTCATTAATATTTTCCCTGAAAAACAAGTATTTACAATTTCGGCTGCTGATTTTGACAAATTAAAGAGAATATTTGAGGAAAACAATATAAAATATTCTTGTAGGACGAATTGCTCTAAAGTGTCTATCATAGGAAACAGAATAAGAGGCGTTCCTGGTGTCATGGCAAGAATAATAAAAGTATTATCTAAGCACAATATCGAAATTTACCAAACTGCTGACTCCCACAACACTATATCTTGTCTTGTAAGTCAAGATAAAGCAGAAGAAGCTGTAAGAGTACTTCACGATGAATTTAAATTAGAAGAGATAGAATAGGCGAGGCGCATATTATGCGCTTTTTTTTTTATACTATATTGTGGGAGTGTGATTGACATGGATTTTTTAAAAAACGAAGAAACAGGGCAGCCTCAGGCTATTCCTCCAGTACAAGATAACTTAAAAAATTTTGGACAAACAAATATTCCAAATTTTGAAAGTGATATTCACTGTCTTACCATAATAGGGCAAATTGAGGGACACATGATATTGCCGCCGCAGAACAAGACTACGAAGTATGAGCACATAATACCTCAGTTAGTGGCTATAGAGGAAAATCCTAACATAAAAGGAGTACTGATTTTGCTTAACACTGTAGGAGGAGATGTAGAAGCGGGACTAGCTATCTCTGAAATGATAGCAAGCCTTTCTAAACCGACAGTATCAATAGTATTAGGAGGAGGCCACAGTATTGGAGTGCCTTTGGCAGTCTCTGCAAATTATTCTTATATAGTCCCCAGTGCTACAATGACGATTCACCCTATAAGAATGACAGGGCTAGTAGTTGGAGTCCCTCAGACTTTTGATTATTTTAATAAAATGCAAGACAGAATAGTAGAATTCATAGTGAGAAATTCAAAAGTAAAAAGAGAAGTTTTTATGAAGTTGATGCTTAAAACCGGAGAATTGGCCAATGACATAGGAACTATTTTAGTGGGTAAAGAAGCAGTGGATTATGGGTTGATAGACGAAATAGGAGGTATTAAAGAGGCATTAAAAAGGCTACATACCATGATTAAAGAAAGGGAAGGGGAGAAATGATGCTGTACACCATAATTCCCTATGAACTAATTTTTGGGCATCGAGAGGATATAAAAAGTGAGTATATAGAATTAAAGATGGACAACAAACACTTATTAGTAGAAAGATTGCCAAATGGCAGTTTTATGGTCCAAAGGTTGTATTCTACAAATCCTTTTGATTATCTTGACAAACGATATGGTCCCGGAAGTATAATAAATATACATTAAGCTAACTTTGTGTTATAATAGATGTGTTTGGACACATCTATTTTTTATTGATATTTTGCTTGGTTAATACTAAAATTTTTATAGAGAAATAAAAAACAGGTGGTATTATGATTGATAAAAAACAAAAGTCTCTTAAAAACGAGGTCATTGGAATTATATTTTTAGCTTTTACTCTTATTTCTTTGCTCAGTTTGTACACTGATACCACAGGTGCATTTGGAAAAAGCATAGCTATATTTTTAAAAGGTTTTTTTGGCATAGGTTCTTATGTGATATCTGCTCTTATTTTTGTATTTGCCTTGATGTTCCTTTTTAAAAATCAAAATTTTATAAAATTACATAAAGGGATAGCACTATTCGGGCTTTTTTTGGCACTTATCAGTTTAGACCACCTATACTATTTTGCTTTTGAAAAAGGACTAAAGGAATACCTTTTAGAGGCTTATAAAAGTGGCATAAATAATATGGGTGGTGGAGCAGTTGCAGCATTTTTTGTATATTTTTTAATGAAATTTTTAGGAATTACAGGAAGTTATATATTAATAATATCTTCTCTCATTATTTTCATAGTGCTTATTACTGATGTGTCTTTTGTTACCCTCACTAAGATAATATATAATAACGTAAAAAACAAAACCACAAAGTTAAAGAAAAGAAAAGAGACAGATAATGAAATGTTAGCTATAAAAAAAGAAGAACTTTCTCCTGAATTGGAGGAGGAAAGAATTCCAGAAGAAGACTTGGTTGAAAATAAAAAAAATGACATAATAGAGCATGTGGATGAAGAGAGAAAAGTCTATGAAAAAAGTATAAAAGATGAAGAGGAATTAAAAAGCGAATACATGCGTCCTCCTATAACTCTTTTAAGAGAAGCTATACCACCACCTAAAATAAAAAACGAACTTTTAATGGAAAAAGTCAGAAAAATAGAAGAGACTCTTCAAAATTTTGGAGTAGATGCAAAAGTCATTCAGGTCACAAAAGGACCTGCTATTACTCGCTTCGAATTACAACCAAGTGCAGGAGTCAAAGTTAGCAGAATTGTGAGTCTCACTGACGACATCGCTTTAAGCCTTGCAGCTCCTTCTGTAAGAATAGAAGCTCCTATTCCTGGAAAGTCAGCTGTAGGTATAGAAGTACCAAATGAAAAGATTTCTCCTGTTTATCTTAGGGAAGTGATAGATAGCAAAAAGTTTAGAAACTTTAAATCCAATTTAGCGATTGCTTTAGGAAAAGACATTGCAGGTAATATAGTTATAGCAGATTTAGCTAAAATGCCTCACTTGCTTATAGCTGGTGCGACGGGCTCAGGTAAAAGTGTTTGCATTAATTCCCTTATAGTAAGCCTTTTATACAAAGCTTCACCTCAAGGAGTAAAGATGATATTGATTGACCCTAAGGTTGTTGAATTAAATATTTACAATGGAATTCCTCACCTTCTCACCCCTGTTGTTACAGATCCAAAAAAAGCTGCTGGAGTTTTAAATTGGGCTGTTCAAGAAATGACTAAAAGATATACTTTGTTTGCAGAACATGGGGTAAGAGACATAGACAGTTTTAACGAAAAATACAAGGAAAACAGCTTATATAAAATAGTAATTATAATAGATGAGCTTTCTGACCTAATGATGGTATCACCAGCAGAGGTAGAAGAGTATATATTTAGACTAGCACAAATGGCAAGAGCAGCCGGTATCCATCTTGTAATTGCTACACAAAGGCCTTCTGTTGATGTAATTACAGGGGTTATTAAGGCAAATATACCTTCCAGAATTTCTTTTGCGGTATCTTCTCAAATTGATTCTCGAACTATTCTCGACATGGCAGGAGCAGAAAAACTTTTAGGGAAAGGGGATATGCTTTTTAATCCTATTGGAGAATCAAAACCAATAAGAGTTCAAGGGGCTTTTATATCGGAAGAAGAAGTAGAAGCTGTTGTCAACTTTTTAAAGACTCATTCCCAGCCACAGTACGAAAGAATAGAGATTGAATCAAAAAACGATACTAAATCCTATGAACAACAAGAGGATGAACTCTTACAAGATGCTATTTCTGTAATTTTAGAAACAGGACAGGCTTCTATTTCCATGTTGCAAAGAAGGCTGAGAATCGGTTATGCAAGAGCTGCCCGTATCATAGACCAATTAGAACAAAAGGGAATCATAAGTGGTTATGATGGTTCTAAACCTCGGCAAATTCTTTTATCTAAAGAAGAAATAAAAAAACTGCTGGAAAATTAAATCTTGACGTAGAAGGGGAACTGAAATGAAAAATGTAGGAATAATTTCTCTTGGCTGTCCAAAAAACACTGTTGATTCTGAAAAAATGATAGGGATTTTAAAGGAGAAAGGCTATAACATTGTAAGTGAAGAAAGCAAAGCCGATATACTCATTATAAACACCTGCGGTTTTATAGAGGAAGCAAAAAGAGAATCAATACAGTATATAATTGAAATGGGAAAATTGAAAAATCGCAGGTTAAAATATCTCATAGCTACTGGATGTCTATCAGAAAGATACAACAAGGAACTGTTAAAAGAATTGCCAGAATTAGATGCTGTCATAGGGACAGGAGATTTTACTAAAATTGCGGAAGTAATCGAAGAGGTAGAAAAAGGGAAAATTGTTTTAGAGTATGGCCATGCAAATTTGTTAAAGGATGAAGGTATAAAGCGAGTGTTGAGTACCCCCCATTATTATGCTTATTTAAAAATTGCGGAGGGTTGTAGTAATTCCTGTTCTTTTTGCATAATACCAAAACTCAGAGGGCGGTATAAAAGCCGTAAAATGGAAGATATAATAGAAGAAGCGCAAGACCTTGCAAAAATAGGAGTAAAAGAACTTATATTGATTGCTCAAGACA
This sequence comes from Thermoanaerobacter kivui, assembly GCF_000763575.1. Lineage (NCBI taxonomy): Bacteria > Bacillati > Bacillota > Clostridia > Thermoanaerobacterales > Thermoanaerobacteraceae > Thermoanaerobacter > Thermoanaerobacter kivui. The sequence goes on along the minus strand of NZ_CP009170.1, from coordinate 1,236,633 downwards.
CCACAAAGTACGGTATAGATATTTATAAACAATTTATGCTTCCACAGCTTCTAAGAGAGCTTTCACAAATTGAAGGTTTAAAGTGGATAAGACTACTTTATGCGTATCCCGATAGTGTGACAGATGAACTTGTAGAAGAAATGAGGGCAAACGAAAAAGTTGTAAAATATATAGATATTCCACTGCAGCACTCTCATAATGACGTGCTTAAAAGAATGAACAGAAATACCAATAGACAAAAAATAGAGGAGGTTATAAATAAACTTCGCAGTATTCCAGGCATGGTCATACGCACAACTTTTATAGTAGGTTTTCCAGGAGAAACAGAAGAAGAATTTGAAGACTTAAAACAGTTTATAAAAGATAAAAAGTTTGAAAGGGTAGGTGTGTTCATTTATTCCAGAGAAGAAGGGACTAAATCTTATAACATGAAACCCCAAATTAAAAAAAGTGTTAAAATTAAAAGACAACAAGAAATCATGGAAATACAAAAGGACATTTCTTACCAAAATAATCTTTCAAAAATTGGAACTCAATTAGAAGTGTTAATTGAAGGATATGAAGACGGAATATATTATGGCAGAAGTTATATGGATGCCCCTGAAATTGACGGAAACGTCTATGTAAAAAGTGACAAAAAGCTTATGCCAGGCCACTTTGTTACAGTCACGGTAACAGATGCTTATGAGTACGATTTGGTGGGGGAATGTTGATGAATTTAGCAAACAAAATTACAATGCTAAGGCTTTTTTTAATACCTATATTTATGTTTTTTATGTTTACCAATTTACCTTATAAGGACGTTGTAGCAGCCACTGTGTTTGCTTTTGCTGCACTGACTGACAAAATTGACGGATATATAGCTCGAAGATTTAACCAAATAACTAATTTTGGTAAGTTCATGGACCCTTTGGTAGATAAAATAATGGTTTCATCTGCTTTAGTAGCACTTGTTCAAATGGGACGCATTCAAAGTTGGATTGTAGTAGTTATATTAGCAAGGGAATTTTTAATAACAGGCATACGGACAGTTGCAGCTGACAAAGGAGTTGTCATTGCTGCCAGTAATTACGGAAAATATAAAACTACTTTTCAAATGATAGCAGTCATCACTTTAATGCTTAATAACTATCCTTTTAGTCTTATAAATTTCCCTTTTGCCACTATTATGGTCTATATCGCTTTAATTTTAACAATATACTCAGGTGTAGATTATCTTGTAAAATCTAAAGATCTATTTGTAAATTGAAATAGAGGTGTTTTAATTGAAAGGAGAAATCATTTCAGTCGGAACTGAACTTTTATTGGGTCAAATTGTCAATACTAATGCTAAGTATTTATCTGAAAAGCTTGCACTTTTGGGAATAGATATTTATTTTCACACAAATGTTGGAGATAACGAAGGAAGATTAAAAGAGTGTTTAAATATTGCTTTTAAGCGGTCTGACCTTATCATAACAACAGGAGGATTAGGCCCTACTGCAGATGATATCACCAAAGAAACAGTGGCTTCTTTTTTGAGGCTTCCTCTCATTGAAAACAAAGAAGCGAAAGACTGGATAGAAAAATTCTTTGAAAGATTGGGTCAAAAGCCCACCCCAAATAATTATAAACAAGCGCTTTTTCCTGAAGGAGCAAATATTTTGCCAAACAAAAATGGAACAGCTCCTGGATGTATTATAGAAAAAGATAATAAGATTATAGTTATTTTGCCTGGACCTCCTTCTGAACTTATCCCAATGTTTGAAGAAGCAGTTTATCCTTACTTAAAAAGCAAAACCAGTGAAATCATAAAGTCTAGAGTTCTTAAAATATTTGGCTTGGGAGAATCAAAAGTAGAAGAATTAGTAAAACCTCTGCTTTTTAATTCCAATCCAACTGTTGCTCCTCTTCTAGGAGATGGCTATGTGACTTTGAGAATCACTGCAAAAGGTCATAATGAGGATGAAACCTTAAAGATGATAGAAGATATGGAATCAAAAATGCGAGGCATTCTTGGAGAATATATATACGCTGTTGATAAGGAAAATATGGAAGATGTGGTGGTGAAATTACTTCAAAAAAATAACCTAACTCTAGCAACTGCTGAATCTTGTACAGGTGGACAACTATCCGGTAAAATTACAGACGTGCCTGGCGCTTCAAAAGTATTTAAATTAGGTGTAGTATCCTATAGCAATGAAGCAAAAGAAAGCATATTAGGAGTAAAAAAATCAACCCTTGAAAATTATGGAGCGGTGAGTTTAGAGACCGCAAAAGAAATGGCACAGAATGTAAGAAAAATTGCACATTCAGATTTTGGCATATCTACTACAGGAATTGCGGGACCTACTGGCGGTACCCCCGAAAAACCTGTAGGCTTAGTGTATGTTGGTTTTGCCACTAACAAAGATGTGTATGTAAAAAAATTTATGCTAAGGGGAAATAGAAGTCGAATAAGAGCGCGAACAGTATTGCACGCTTTAGATATTGTAAGAAAATACTTATTAGGAATAAAAATTGACTAGTTCTATCGGTTAATATATAATTAATTTAACAAATTAACAAACCTTCAGAGGTTTTAGGAGGTAAATAATGGATGATTGAAAAGCAAAAGGCATTAGAAATAGCTTTAAGTCAAATAGAGAGGCAGTTTGGCAAAGGTTCAATAATGCGATTGGGAGATGCTGCAAAGTTAAATGTAGAAGTAATACCCAGTGGTTCACTTGAGTTAGATATTGCATTAGGCGTCGGCGGTATACCAAGAGGCAGGATAATAGAAATTTTTGGACCGGAATCCTCAGGAAAGACTACTTTAGCTTTACATATGATAGCAGAAGCTCAAAAAATGGGAGGAACAGGAGCTTTTATAGATGCAGAACATGCCCTTGACCCTGTATATGCAAAAAATCTTGGGGTAAATGTAGATGAATTATTGGTAGCTCAGCCTGATACAGGAGAACAGGCATTGGAAATTGCGGAAGCTCTTGTAAGGAGTGGTGCTGTTGACATCATAGTCATAGACTCAGTCGCCGCTTTGGTACCTAAAGCAGAAATTGATGGTGACATGGGTGATAGCCATGTGGGATTACAAGCCAGGTTAATGTCTCAAGCATTGAGAAAATTATCAGGGGTTACAAGCAAATCGAAGACTATAGTCGTTTTTATAAATCAGCTTAGAGAAAAGGTTGGAGTTATGTTTGGAAATCCTGAGACAACTCCAGGTGGAAGAGCATTGAAATTTTATGCCACAATCAGGTTAGACGTGAGAAAAGTAGATGCAATAAAACAAGGAAATGAAATAGTCGGTAATAGGACACGGGTAAGAGTGGTAAAAAACAAAGTCGCCCCTCCTTTTAAACAAGCGGAATTTGATATAATGTACGGTGAAGGAATTTCGAGAGAGGGAAGTCTTCTAGATATAGGAACAAGCATAGATATCATAGAAAAAAGTGGAGCTTGGTATTCTTATGGAGATATAAGATTAGGCCAAGGGAGAGAAAATGCTAAGCAATTTTTAAAAGAAAACAAAGAAATTGCCGATGAGATTGAAAGAAAAATCAGAGAAAATTTCAATCTTGCTTACAATAAGATAAAATCTTCCGGTGATAGCGACATCGAATGACCCCTTTTGTGGGGTTTATTTTGTTAAAGAGAAGGAGAAGAAAAGCATATGGTTATAACATTGATAGAAAAGCAAAAGAAAAATCTTAATAAATACAATATTTATATAGATGGGAAATACGCTTTTAGCTGTACTTTGCAGGATTTAAACCATTTAGGTATTGAGGAAGGCATGGAAATAGATAGTAAACAGTATAATTATTATGTAAACTATTTTGCTGAAAAACAGGCTAAAGAATATGCATTTAAATTATTGTCACGAAGAATGTTGACAGAACATGAACTACTTCAAAAATTAAAACTAAAACAATTTCCTGATGCAATAATAGAAAAAGTGATTGAAAAACTCAAGGAATACAACTATCTCAATGATGAAATGTATACCAAACTATTTATTGAACAAAAAATGAATCAACATTACAGCAAATTGAGAATTTTTAATGAACTTTTAAAAAGAGGAGTGTACAAGGAATTAATACAGCAAAATTTAAATAATATTTATACAGATGAAATAGAAATAGAAGTGATAAAAAAGATAGCTCAAAAAAAATTAAAGCCAGGAGATGATATCAGAAAGTTCAAAAGTTATCTTTACAGAAATGGATTTCAAATAGAAAGCATCAACAGTGCCTTTAGGAAAGAGGATTTATAACTTGACATAATTTTGAAAAGGGTCTAAAATAAAATATGAATATCAACTAAGGAGGTGTAAGAATATTAGCTATGTTGGATTGATAATCACAGCACTTATTACAACAGTAGTCGGTCTTTTAATTGGCTATTTTGCAAGAAAGACCATTGCTGAGTCCAAAATAAAAAGTGCCGAAGACTTAGCGCGAACCATCTTGGAAACTGCAAAACGAGATGGTGAAAATAAAAAAAGAGAGCTGTTATTAGAGGCAAAAGAAGAAATTCATAAAATGCGCTCCGACCTTGAAAAGGAAATAAGAGACCGCAGAGGCGAGCTGCAGAGGTTAGAAAGAAGGCTTATTCAAAAAGAAGAAACTCTTGACAGAAGAGCTGAAACTTTAGAGCAAAAAGAAAGTTTTTTAGAACAAAAACAGAAAGAAATTCAACAGTTAGAAGAACAAATTTCAGTGCTTCATCAAAAAGAAATAGAAGAATTAGAGAGAATTTCGGGTTTAAGCCGTGAGGAAGCAAAAGCCATTTTGTTAGAAGACGTACAAAAAGACATAAAACATGAAATGGCAATAATGATTAAAGAGATAGAAAATAAGGCAAGAGAAGAAGCAGAGATAAAAGCAAGAGAGATAATAAGCAGCGCTATTCAAAGATGCGCAGCAGACCACGCTGCAGAAACAACTGTCTCTGTTGTTACCCTTCCCAATGATGAAATGAAAGGTCGAATAATCGGAAGGGAAGGTAGAAATATAAGAACATTAGAGACATTGACAGGAATTGACCTTATTATAGATGATACTCCTGAAGCTGTTGTTATTTCTGGCTTTGACCCAATACGCAGGGAAATAGCGCGAATTGCATTGGAAAAATTGATTGAAGACGGGAGAATACATCCCGCCAGAATAGAAGAAATGGTGGAAAAAGCTAAAAAAGAAGTAGACAATATGATAAGCAAAGCGGGAGAGGAAGCTGCTTTTGAAGTAGGAGTTCACGGTTTACATCCCGAACTAATCAAATTGCTTGGAAGGCTTAAATTTAGAACCAGTTACGGTCAAAACGTGTTAAAACATTCTATTGAAGTTGCCCACTTAGCAGGACTTATGGCTTATGAATTACGTGCTGATGCGGCAATTGCAAAAAGAGCAGGGCTCTTACATGATATTGGTAAAGCTGTGGACCACGAAATAGAAGGACCACATGTCATGATAGGTGCAGAACTGGCAAAAAAGTATCACGAGTCTGATGCTGTCATTCACGCTATAATGGCTCATCATAACGATGTTGAGCCTCAAACTGTAGAAGCAGTTTTGGTTCAAGCAGCTGATGCAATTTCGGCTGCGCGACCAGGTGCGAGAAGGGAAGCTTTAGAAGCTTATATCAAAAGGTTGAACAAATTAGAGGAAATTGCAAATTCTTTTGAAGGTGTAGAAAAATCCTATGCTATACAGGCAGGACGTGAAATCAGGATTATGGTAAAACCTGAAATGATTAGTGATGAAGATATTGTGATTTTGGCTCGAAACATAAGTAAAAAGATTGAAGAAGAAGTTGAATATCCAGGTCAAATAAAAGTAATTGTAATAAGAGAGACAATAGCGATTGATTATGCTAAATAAATAAGGTTTTGAAAAAAAGCGTGCTTTGTGCACGCTTTAAAAAGTTTTATTAAGAATAAATTTTCAAAACCTATTGTTTTATTTAGTGACTTTGTGCAATAATAAATTTGTAAAAATTAATTTTGAAGGTAGGTAACAGTTGAAGATAGTCATGCAAAGTGGTATAATTTTAATTGGGTGATAACAAATGTTACTAAGCATGCAAAAAGTAAAGGAAATGTACTCAATTAGTCGAAGAACACTTATAAACTGGGAAAAGGAAGGATTAATAACACCTGTGAGAACTCCAAAAGGCATCAGAAGGTATAAAAAAGAAGATATAGAGAAGCTGCTGGGCATGGTTGAAGAAAAACCAAAACCTAAAGTAGTTTTGTATGCAAGAGTGTCCACAAAGAAACAAGAAGAATATCTTAAGAATCAAATTAGAAGGCTTGAAGAATACGCTAATTCCAAAGGATGGCAGTATGAAGTCATACATGAGATAGCAAGTGGGGTAAATGAAAATAGAAGAGGCTTATTAAAGCTTTTGAACAAGATAAAAAGAGGAGAGGTTGAAAAAGTTGTAATAGAATATCCTGATAGACTAGCGAGATTTGGCTTTGAATATCTCAAATTTTTCATGGAAAGTTTTGGGGTAGAACTTATAGTTTTAAATGGAGAAGAGAATAAAGAAGATACAAATAAAGAACTAGCAGAGGACTTAATAGCAATAGTAACATCTTTCGCAGCAAGAATTTACGGACAAAGAGGTGGCAAAAAACATGATAGTGATACAGGCTAAACTCATTTTTCCAAATCAACAAGACAAACAAATAGTATTAGACTTAATGAGAAGATGGTCATCCTGCGTAAGATACGCATACAAAAGGCTTCTAGAAGGTTATGATAGAAAAACATTAAAAAGAGACCTTCAGGGAATATTTGACTTAAACTCAAGGTATGTAGATGATGCAATAATGAAAGCAAGGAGTACACTGGAATCTGCGAAAGAACTAGGTAAAAGTCCAAGAAAAGTCATTTTTGGCGGGAAAAAACTGTTTAGAAAACTTCAAAAACATCATTTAAATGGTAAAGCATATAAAAAATTAAAAATTAGGTGGCAGGAGAAAAGAAAAGGAAATCTCTATTCAAGAGGGGATAAAAGCAAAAAAGGAAATCTCAACACAAGAATAGAAGTAAGAAAAAACGGCACTTTCTTAAGGATAAATGTAGGGGAAAGAAAATATGTATACGCCAAAATAGAAGCAGGCTACAAAAAGAATAAAAAAAGAAAAGAACTCCTGCAGGAAATTGCCCAATCAAACATACCATACTCTGTAGAACTAAAACTCAAAAATGGCAGCATATGCGCCTATTTTGCTATTGAAGAACAATATCCAGAAATAAAAATAACAAAAGAAAAAGGAATCATAGGAATAGATGTGAACGCATATCCGGACAACATATCATGGGCAGAGGTAGATGAAAAAGGAAATCTAATAAGCTATGGCAGTATACCGATGCCGGAACTTGCAAGCGGCAATTCAGATAAAAGAGAGTATTTCAGATGGCAGTATGCTCATGAGATAGTAAAGATAGCAAAAGAAAAAAGAAAAGCAATAGTAATTGAAAAATTAGACATAAAAAACAAAGGAGAAAAAGGAGACTTTTCAGGCAAAAAGTCAAGGAGAATAAGACATAACTTTAGCTACAAATCCCTTTTAAAAAAGATAAAAATTTTAGCAAAAAAGGAAGGAATAGAAGTAATAGAAGTCAATCCTTCTTACACCTCAATAATAGGCATGTTAAAATATGCGCCGCAGTATATGATAACAAAAGACATAGCAGCAGCTTATGTAATAGCAAGAAGAGGATTAGGCAGAGAAGAAAAGATACCAGACAATTATATAAAGTTTCTTAACGCACTAACTATAGATGAATTAGAAGAATTAAAAGAGCATGTAAAGAAAACAGTCAGGAACAAGCAGTTGAAGAAAAAACACTTAAAAGAGATAAATAAAGCAATAGAAATTTTACAAAGCCTTGAGAGTGAGCCAGGAAGGGTACTAAAACCTCTGGATGGAACAAGTTTTAGTGCCCATGATTTCTGGCGAGTTCTCAAGGTAGCGGTGGTAACGCCACTCTCCCCTGAGAAGGTGCCAAGAGACTTCTCTGCCCTGAAAGGATTATTAATTCAGGGCAAGTGGGGAGACCCGTAAGGGCGTGAGTTCCTGCTTCTTGGGGCAGGGGCTATGGCTTTCCCAAAAACCGCCTGCTGGGGCTGGGAAAGTCTGAAGGGCGGACTACAAATACCCTAGCTGCCCAAACTGCACAGTTTTGCACAGTTTGGGTAACCAGGTTAAGGATGAATATACTTATAATTGGAGATATTGTAGGAAGACCAGGAAGAAATGTATTAAAAGAGCACTTAAATGAATTGATTTCGGAGTACAGTGTTGATGCAGTCATTGCTAATGGAGAAAATGCTGCAGGGGGGAATGGCATTACTCGCAAAGTTGCTGATGAGCTTTTTGAAATGGGAATTTTAGCTTTAACGATGGGAAATCACGTGTGGGACCAAAAAGAAATACTGAAATTCATCGATGAAGAAGTTAGAATAGTAAGGCCTGCCAATTATTTAGAAGGTACTCCTGGCAGAGGCTCTGTAGTACTTACTTTTAGAAATGCTAAAATAGGCATTATAAATTTACAAGGTACTACTTTTATGCCTTGTAACAGAAATCCTTTTTTCGTAGCTTTGGAAGAAATAGAAAAATTAAAAAAAGAAACAAACACAATATTAGTGGATTTTCATGCAGAAGCCACTTCTGAAAAGATAGCAATGGGATATTTTTTGGATGGAAAAGTAAGCTGTGTATATGGAACTCACACTCATGTGCAAACAGCAGACGAAAAAATTCTTCCTCAAGGGACAGCTTATATTACGGATGTGGGAATGACTGGACCCAGTGAATCTATATTGGGAATTGACAAAGAATTAATTATTAAAAAATTTATATCTTCTATACCTGTACGGTTTGAAGTGGCAAAAGGCTCCACCCAAATAAACGCCATTGTAATTTCTGTTGATGAAGCCACAGGAAAATGCAATAGCATAAAGCGCATTAATAAAAATTATGCATAAAAGAAGGATTTTTAAAACAAATGTAGAATATTAACAGAGAAAAGAACATTTGTTTTTAAGGGGGAAAAACAATGGAAGTGTTAAAAGTTTCAGCAAAGTCTAATCCAAATTCTGTAGCAGGTGCGCTGGCAGGGGTATTGAGGGAACGTGGAGGTGCAGAAGTACAAGCTATAGGTGCAGGTGCTATAAATCAAGCTGTAAAAGCTGTTGCAATTGCAAGAGGATTTGTGGCTCCTAGTGGAATTGATTTAATATGCATCCCCGCTTTTACGGACATTGAAATAGATGGCGAAGAAAGAACTGCTATAAAATTAATCGTAGAACCGAGATAAAAAATAACCTGCATTTGCAGGTTATTTTATTGTGTTGACAAAATAAAATTAAAGAAAGGTTGGTTGCAATGTTTGCAGATTTACATATGCATTCAAAAGCTTCTGACGGGACAAATTCACCTTCTGTAGTAGTTCGCTTAGCAAAAGAACATGGCCTCAGCTGTATTTCATTGACAGACCACGATACAGTAGAGGGACTTGAAGAGGCTATAGAGGCTTCTTTCAAATATCAGATTGAGGTTATCCCTGGTATTGAATTTAATTGTTATTATAAAGAGCAAGAGGTGCATATTTTAGGATACTTTATAAACTACAGGGACCAAAAATTCACAGAAAAGTTGGATGAAATGAAGAAATTGAGAAACGACAGAGCTATGGCAATTATAAAAAAACTAAACGAATTAGGAATTAAAATTACAAAAGAAGATGTGTTAGAGTTTACAAGTGAAAAGTTTATAGGAAGACCTCATATAGCAAGAGCTATGATCAAAAAAAATTATGTAGAAAGTGTTAAAGAAGCTTTTGACAAATACATAGGAGTTGGAGCTCCCGCTTATGTTGAAAGGTATAGAATAACTCCTTTTAAAGCAATCGAATATATTTTAGAAAATGGCGCAGTTCCCGTCCTAGCCCACCCTGGTTTACTGCAGGAAGACGCCATTATTAAAGAGCTGGTAAACAACGGATTGGTTGGTATAGAAGTTTATCATTCTAAGCACACCAGTCATGATGTAGAAAAATATTTGAAAAAAGCTAAGGAATATAATCTTATTATAACTGGAGGTACGGACTTTCACGGCATAGAAGTTGATGGCAGAGACCTTTTGGGTACCATCAAACTTGAGTGTGAGTATGTTGAAATTTTAAAAAGTAAAGCAAAAAATGTAGAAATATCAAAATAATTAAGCTAAAATAGTAATTGTGATATATCTAACGAGCCTTTATGGAGGTGTAAAAAGTGGATTTATCTCAAAATGCTCTGCAAATAACTTCTTCTATGACATTAGAAATAACTGCAAAAGCAAAACAATTAAAATCTCAAGGAATCGATGTAGTAGACTTTGGTGTTGGGGAACCTGATTTTGACACTCCGGATTACATAAAAGATGCTGCAATTGATGCTATAAAAAAAGGTTATACAAAATATACTCCTTCCTCTGGTATAATTGAGTTAAAAAAAGCAATATGCGCCAAACTTTTGAGAGATAATAGGCTTTCATATGAACCAGAACAGATCGTCGTATCAAACGGTGCAAAACATTCTATTTACAATGCTCTCTGTGCCATCCTAAATCCTGAAGACGAAGTAATCATACCTGTACCTTACTGGCTAAGTTACCCGGAAATGGTAAGGCTGGCAAACGGTAAACCTGTTTTTATAAAAACCAAAGAAGAAAATGACTTTAAGATTACAGGGAAGGAATTAAAAAATTCAATTACCAAAAAAACAAAAGCTTTGATCTTAAACAGTCCAAATAATCCTACAGGTTCTGTTTACACTAAGGAAGAATTAGAGGAGATTGCAAAAGTCATCGTAGAAGCAAATATTTTTGTGATTTCAGATGAAATATACGAAAAATTAATCTATGAAGGAAGTCATGTCAGCATTGCTTCTCTAAATGAAAAAATTAAAGAACTGACTATTGTAGTAAATGGCATGTCTAAAGCCTATGCTATGACTGGTTGGAGAATCGGATATACAGCTTCTTCCCGCGAAATCGCAAAAGTTATGTCAAATATCCAGAGCCATACCACTTCAAACCCTAATTCAATTGCTCAATATGCTAGTGTAGCTGCTTTATCAGGAGACGAGACTATTATTAAAAAGATGGCGGAAGAATTTAATAAAAGAAGAATTTACATGGTTGAAAGGATTAACAAAATAAAAGGCTTGAAATCAAATAAGCCTAAAGGAGCTTTTTATGTAATGGTGAATATAGATGAATACATCGGAAAAGAGATAAACGGAAAAGTTATCAGAGGTTCTATAGATTTTGCAAATGCTTTGATTGAAGGTGCAAATGTCGCTGTTGTTCCAGCTTTGCCTTTTGGAATGGATAATTACATCAGAATTTCTTATGCTACTTCAATTGAAAACATTGAAAAAGGTTTAAGCAGAATTGAAGAATTTTTAAATAACATATAAGCAGGAGGTAAATATGCGAGATACTTATCAAAATCCATTAATAACAAGATATGCTAGTAAAGAAATGGCTCAAATATTTTCTGATGATGAAAAATTTAAAACCTGGAGAAAGTTATGGGTAGCTTTGGCAAAAAGCCAAAAAGAATTAGGCGTTAATATTACAGATGAACAGATCAAAGAAATGGAAGATAACATAGACAACATAAATTATGAAGACGCAGAAAAGTTTGAAAAAGAGTTTAGACATGATGTAATGGCTCACATACATGCCTACGGACTTTTGTGCCCAAAAGCAAAGCCTATAATTCATTTAGGAGCTACTTCCGCTTTTGTAGATGACAATACTGACATTATTTTGATGGATAAAGCCTTTAAATTAATTGAAAAGAAGCTTCTTAAGGTAATAAAAGTTCTATCTGACTTCGCCTTAAAATATAAAGATTTACCTACTTTAGGTTATACCCACTTTCAACCGGCTCAACTTACCACAGTGGGAAAAAGAGCTTGCCTTTGGATACAGGATTTAATTCTCGATTTGAAAGATTTAAGATACAGAACCGAAAACATAACTTTAAGGGGAGTAAAAGGTACCACTGGCACGCAAGCGAGTTTTATGGAGCTCTTTAATGGAGATGAAGAAAAAGTTAAGGAATTGGACAGATTAGTAGTAGAAAAGATGGGATATAAAAAGTCATTTGATGTCACTGGGCAAACTTATACAAGAAAATACGACTTCATGCTTTTGTCTGTGTTAAGCGGTATTGCCCAAAGTGCTCACAAGTTCAGCAATGACATAAGATTGTTGCAACATTTAAGAGAAATTGAAGAGCCTTTTGAGGAAAAACAAATAGGGTCTTCTGCTATGGCCTATAAAAGAAATCCCATGAGAAGTGAAAGAATGGCAGCTCTAAGCAGATATGTTATTGTGACATTGCTCAATTCTGCGATTACTTCTTCTGCTCAATGGTTTGAAAGGACATTGGACGATTCTGCCAACAGGCGAATTGTAATTCCTGAAATGTTTCTTGCGACAGACGCTATATTAAATCTCTATATAAACATTGCGTCTGGTTTAAAAGTAAATAAAAAAGTGATTGAAAAAAATGTGATGAAGGAATTGCCTTTTATGGCTACAGAAAAGATTTTAATGGAAGCTGTACTTAAAGGTGGAGACAGACAAGAGTTACATGAAGCCATAAGAGTGTACTCTCTAAGGGCAGCAGAAGAAGTTAAAAATGGAGAAGAAAATAAACTGCTATATTATATACAAAATGACGAAAGGTTTAAGCTTTCAGAAGAGGAGATTAAAAAACTAGTTGACCCTGTAAAATTCACTGGAAGAGCTATAAGCCAAACAGAAGAATTTGTTAAAGAGGTTGTAAACCCCATTTTGTCAGATTTTAAAGATGAGGGGATAGAAGCAAAAGTAGAAGTGTAAATTTTATTCACTTTTTACATCCCAATATCATAAAATAAAAACAAAAATAGTATTGGGATGTGGTTGTATGGGGATATGGCCTGTATTTTTTGATGGATACAGATTAGAAAAAAAATCAGAAGATAAAGCAGTAGAAAACTTTCAGCAAATTGATAACAAAGCACTGCAAGAAGAAGCTTTAAAAGAACTAAACTCTTTAATTGGACTTAACAAAGTTAAAGAGATTATCCGTGAACTTTACGCTCTTTCACAACTTCAAATAAGGCGCAAAAAAGAAGGCTTGTCAACAGATCCTATTGTGTTACATATGATATTTAAGGGAAATCCAGGTACTGGAAAGACAACCGTAGCAAGAATCCTTGGAAAACTTTTAAAAAGCATAGGGGTATTAGAAAAAGGCCATGTTGTAGAAGTTGAAAGAGCAGATTTAGTAGGAGAATATATAGGACATACTGCCCATAGAGTTCGCGAAAATGTCAAAAAAGCATTAGGAGGCATCCTATTTGTAGATGAGGCATATTCTTTGGCAAGAGGTGGTGAAAAAGATTTTGGAAAAGAAGCCATCGATACTCTTGTCAAAGAAATGGAGGATAACAGAAATAAATTTATTCTAATATTGGCAGGTTATAAACACGAAATGGAGTATTTTTTGAGCACAAATCCAGGACTTCACTCAAGATTTCCTATACAAATAGATTTTCCAGACTATACTGTGGACGAACTTCTACAAATTGCTGAGGTAATGGTCAAAAGCAGACAGTATAAACTTACAGAAAGTGCAAAAAAGAAGCTGATGAAGTTTTTAATTTACGATGACAATTCAAGAGAAATGGGTAATGCAAGGCTTGTAAGAAATATTATAGAAAGAGCTATAAGAAAGCATGCAGTAAGGGTTTTGAATAAAGCTAACATAACCAAAGAAGACTTGATCACAATAGACAGTATAGATATTAGAGAGGACTGAAAATATGGAGGCAAAAAAATTTTTACAAGACAATTTCAAAATTCACGGAAATATAATTGATTTATTAGAAAAGGCAGAAAATAAGTGTCTTGAAGTTTTTAAAAAAATAGATAAAATTGTTGAATACAACCAGTATAAAGTTTTATACCATTTTCAAAAAAATAAACTGAGTGACATTCATTTTAACGGCACAACAGGCTATGGGTATGGAGATATAGGAAGAGAAACAATTGAAAAGATATATGCCGGTATTTTTGGCGCAGAGGACGCCTTAGTAAGGCCTCAAATCGTTTCTGGAACTCATGCAATATCATTATGCCTATTCTCAAATTTAAAGCCAAATGAAGAGCTAATATCGGCTTGTGGTAGACCTTATGATACTTTAGAAGAGATAATAGGCATAAAAGGGAAGGGGAGGGGGAGTCTAAAAGACTATGGCGTTATATACGAAGAAGTCCCCCTCATTAATGATGGAGAAATTGACATAGAAAATGTAAAAAAGGCAGTATCTCAAAAAACTAAAATGGTGTTGATACAGCGTTCTAAAGGCTATGACTACAGAAAATCCTTAAAAATAGAAGATATAAAAAAAACCATTCGCGAAATTAAAAGTGTTAAAGAAGATGTAATAGTATTTGTAGATAATTGCTATGGAGAGTTCACAGAAACAAAAGAGCCGATAGAAGCAGGAGCTGACATTGTTGCAGGTTCTCTCATTAAAAACATAGGTGGGGGAATAGCACCTACAGGAGGCTACGTAGTAGGGAAAAAAGAATTAGTGGAAAATGCTTCTTACAGATTATATGCCCCTGGCATAGGGAAAGAAGTAGGGCCTTCTTTAGGCTTAAACAGACTAATTTTGCAGGGGCTGTTTTTCGCACCGCAAGTAGTAGGACAAGCACTAAAAGGAGCTGTTTTATTGTCTAAAGTGATGGCAGAGTTAGGTTATGAAGTTACTCCAACATACGACGAAGAAAGAACAGATATAGTACAGGCAGTAAAGTTTAAAAACCCACAAGAATTGATCACCTTTATTCAAGGAATACAAATGGGCTCTCCTGTGGATTCTCATGTAATTCCTGAGCCCTGGGACATGCCAGGATACCAAGACAAAGTGATAATGGCAGCAGGAGGATTTATTCAAGGTTCGTCAATAGAATTAAGTGCAGATGCTCCTATAAGAGAGCCTTATATCGCTTATGTTCAAGGAGGTCTTACTTATCCTCAGGTAAAACTCGCAATAGCTGTCGCTTTAAATAACCTCTATGAAAAAGGTTTTATAAAGATGAAATAAAAGATAGTTTCTTTTATTTCATCTTTTATTTTCCTCATTGTCTTTGTTTTTTTGAGAAAGAGGATTTTTATTTACTGCTTCTTTTAATTGCGAATCATCAACATGGGTGTAAATTTGGGTGGTAGACACGTTAGAATGCCCCAGGAGCTTTTGTAAAGTCCTTATATCTACATTACCATATCTGTACATCAAAGTCGCGGCTGTATGGCGCAATTTATGGGCGGAATATTTTTTCCCTTCTAAATTAGCTTTTTTTAAATGTTTTTTTACAGTGTACTGGACAGTTTTTACACTTATGCGTTTAAGCCTTTTGCTTAAAAATAGAGCCTTTTTATCTTTGACCCCTTCTTTAGGCCTTACTTTCAAATAAGTATTTATAGCGTCAATACAAGCATCGTTTAAATAAACTATTCGCTGCTTGTTTCCTTTTCCTATGACAGTAAGTTTGTCATCTTTTATGTCGTCTATATTTATATTTACCAATTCGGAAACTCTGAGGCCACAATTTAAAAACAAGGTTATAATGGCATAATCTCTTTCTTTAAAAGGTCCATCTATAGAGTTTAAAAGTTTTTTGCTTTCCTCAAGGGTGAGATAAATAGGTTGTCTTACAGATAACTTTGGAGCTTCTAACTCTTGTGTAGGGTTTTTATTTATTACTTTAGCCTTTTTATAAAGGTAGTTATAAAAAGACCTTAAACTTGCTACTTTTCGAGCACGAGCAGGGGGAGTATTTGACCTCTCATGAGTGACGAAATTAAGGTAGGCGTATAAGTCATTTAAATCGACGGATTCTATTAAGTCTACATCAACATCAGAAATGTCTATTTCATCAAATTCAACATTAGGGTCAACTTTTCCACGCCTTTGTTTTAAAAAGCGTAAAAACAAAACCAAATCGTAACTATAAGCCTTTATCGTATTATAAGACCGGGCTTTTACAGTAGAGAAGTAATTCAAAAACTCTTCAAGTAGGGGTGGGTATTTAATAGAGCTATTGTCAACATTTTGATTTGACATATAAAAACTCCTTTCTAAATTATATAACTCTAATTATACGAAATAGTTATTTCGTATAATTACTTATTTATATAATAACACAGATATTAAGCTTAAATCAAGCTGTTTCTTATAATTTAAGCCATTTAAAGCTAACATCAGAATTATCAAAAGCTCAAGGAATTCTGGATTTAATGAACTCCTTGAGCTTAAACTGCGGCTTTAAAAAGATCCTTATGATTTTTTAGTATTCTTTTTTATCTCGTCAGTTGCAAGTTTGTCACATAAATTGTTGTATTCATTGTCTGCATGTCCTTTTACTTTAATCCAATTGACTTGATGCTTTTTTAAAACCTCCAACAGCTCTTTCCATAAGTCTTGATTTTCTACGGGAGTTTTATCTGATTTTAGCCAATTGTTCTTTTGCCATTTTTCAATCCAACCTTGATTAAAAGCGTTTATCAAATAACTGCTGTCACTGTATAAATTGACCTTACAAGGCCTTTTAAGAGCTTTTAAAGCCTCAAGAGCTGCTTTTAATTCCATTTTATTATTTGTAGTGTTTTCTTCAAATCCTGATATTTCTTTTTTTGTTCTTTTGTACAGTAAAACTGCTGCCCAGCCACCTGGACCAGGATTACCACTACAAGCTCCATCTGTGTATATTTCTACAACATCGTTATTATTTTCCATCTTTACTTCAATCCTTTTGTTTTTTGATATGCGGCTGAAGCTGCTTCAATCACTGCACTTCTCATTGCATTTTTTTCCAAAATCCTTAAACCTTCAATAGTTGTACCACCTGGAGATGTTACCATGTCTTTTAATTGGCCAGGATGAAAACCTGTTTTTAATACCA
Organism: Thermoanaerobacter kivui; assembly: GCF_000763575.1. Lineage (NCBI taxonomy): Bacteria > Bacillati > Bacillota > Clostridia > Thermoanaerobacterales > Thermoanaerobacteraceae > Thermoanaerobacter > Thermoanaerobacter kivui. The sequence goes on along the minus strand of NZ_CP009170.1, from coordinate 1,219,616 downwards.
TGTTACCTGCACCAGCTACAGCCTTTGAGGCTAATTTATACGCAACATCTCTTGGTAATCCCAATAGTACACCACCATCTGCTAATGCTTCAATAAACATGTACACAAATGCTGGACTACAGCTAGAGACAGCCATTGCTACGTCAATTAATTTCTCTTCTACTTCTACAATTTCGCCACAAGTTTTAAAAATATCTTCCACGATTTTTTTATCCTCTTGTTGTATTTCTGGTGAATAGCTTATGGCTGTAATGCCTTCGCCTATTAAAGCAGGAGTATTAGGTATTGTTCTGACAATTTTTCCTGCTTTTAAAATATCTTTGACATGACTTATAGTTATACCTGGAGCTATAGTAATTATTATTTTTTTATCAGTTACTTTTACTTTTATTTCTTCTAATACAGCATCGTAAATATTGGGTTTTACTGCTAAAATGATAATATCTGACTTTTCAGTTAGGTCAATATTGTCTTTTGCAACAATAACACCAAATTCTTTTTCTAATCCCGCTGTTTTTTCTTTCACCGGATCATAAAGAATTAAATCCTTAGCGTCTATAAAATCTGACTTTAATATGCCTTTAATAAGAGCAAGGCCCATATTGCCGACGCCTATAAAGCCAATTTTCATCATGAATCTCTCCTCTTTTTTATTTGAAAAAACAGTATTAGTTAATCCTAATACTGTTTTTTTATTTTTCACTCTTCTCTCTTTTCATCTTTATCAGAAGCAGAGAAGATTACAGGCTTTTGAGGTGTAATTGTCGATATTGCATGCTTGTAAATTAGGAGTTGCTGCTTGTTCTCTGATTCTAACACTACCGTAAAATTATCAAACCCTTTAACCAACCCCTTTAATTGAAATCCGTTAATTAAGTAAACTGTGACTCCTACATGCTCTTTTCTCACTTGATTTAAAAAGATATCCTGTAAATTAATAGCTGCTTTTGAACTTGCCATCGTTATCCCCCTTCTTTAAGATGTATCATTAGTTATATTCTATCAAAAATTTAATTTTCCTGCTAAGTATTCAATAATATTTTTTTTAAATTCTTCGTAATTGTTGTAGTCATCCACAAAAAACCATTTAATAAAGTCATAGCTTTTAAACCACGTAATCTGTCTTTTAGCATACCTCCTTGTCCCTTTTTTAATTTTTTCAACAGCTTCCTCTAAAGAAATTCCTCCATTTAAATATTCGACAATTTCTTTATATCCTAAAGCCTGCATTGCAGTACTGTCTTTATTATACCCTATTTTTAGTAAGTTTACCACTTCTTTAATCAAATTATTTTTTATCATTTCATCTACTCTTTTATTGATTCTGTCGTATAAGATTTGTCTATTTCTAAAATTAAGGCCTATCATTATAGGTTGATATTCCGGATTTAAACGCATTCCACTCATTTTTTGATAGTGGGAAATGGGTTTTCCTGTGAATTCATAAACTTCTAAAGCTCTTATAATTCTTCTTACATCGTTGGGATGTATTTTTTTTGCTGCATCCGGGTCTATAATTTTTAATCTGTCGTAGAGATATTTGCTACCGTGAATGTCTGCTAATTCCTTCATTCTCTCTCTAAATTCTTTGCTTCCCTCAAAATCAGAAAAATTCATGATATACACTATTGAATTTATGTAAAGCCCCGTCCCGCCAACAATTATAGGAAGCTTACCTCTTTTATGAATATCTTTTATAGCTTCTTTAGCTCTTTTTTCGTATTCCGCGACACTGAATTCTTGGTCAGGGTCTACTACGTCGATTAAGTAATGAGGAATCCCTTGCATTTCTTCTTTTGTGATTTTAGCTGTACCCACATCCATATACTTATAAATTTGCATGGAATCGGCAGAAACAATTTCTCCGTTAAATTCTTTTGCCACATCCACTGCCAATTTCGATTTGCCTGAAGCAGTAGGACCTATAATGAGTACAATTTGAATTGCCATTTAATCACCCTTTATAACTTATATAATTCTTTTAAACATTTTTTCTAATTGGGTTTTAGTGATAGAAATTATAACAGGCCTTCCATGAGGACAAGTATAGGGGTTTTCTGTGATTTTTAGGTCTTCAAATAATTTATAGATTTCTTTCTCAGATAATTTATCCATAGCTTTCACTGCAGCTTTGCAAGCCATCATTATAATATTCTCTTCTTTTAAAGATATTTTATTAGTAAGTTCTTTGTCTTTAAGTTTTTCCACTATGTCTACAAATAGCTGCTTAGCTTCTGGTTGTCCCAAAATTACAGGCACTTCTCTTAGTAATATGGAGTTGCTTCCAAATTCCTCAAAAACATATCCCAATTTATTTAAAAGGTCTTTTTCTTGATTGACAATTTCTAAATCCCCTGGCTGTAATTCCACTACAATAGGAAAAGTAACTTGTCTCGTTTGTACTTTTTCATATTGGGAAGTAAATTTTTCATACAAAATCCTTTCGTGAGCTGCGTGTTGGTCAATAATGTAAAATACATCTTCTTTTTCGACAATTATATACGTTGAAAACAACGTCCCCACTATTCTTATATCGCTTATTTTTTTAACAATGTTATTTTCCTCTACTGTCCTTTTCTCTTCTTCGTACTTTTCATAGACATTTAAATGATCTGCTGTGTTTTCTTCAAAGGATATATTGTCTTTTAAAAAAATATCTTCTTTAGCCCTAGTAACAAACTCTTTTTTATCATCTTTTTCTGATGAAGTTAAAATAAGTCTTGTCTGTTCAACTGAAACAGTCGGAGTATCCATTTTAAAGGGACTTTTCTTTTCTTCAATTTTAACCTTTGGTATTAAGTTATAGTTGTGAAGGCTAGTTTTTATCGTTTTATAAACTGCTTCAAAGACATCTCTTTCATCTGAAAATTTTATCTCTAATTTTGAAGGGTGTATGTTTACATCAATTTGCCTTGGATCTATTGTCATATACAAAAAAACTACAGGATATCGATTTACTGGTATATAAGTTTTAAAAGCCTCTTCTACTGCAGCGGAGAGGGTTTTATTTTTTACATACCGTCCGTTTACATAGAAAAATTGCATATTTCTGTTGGATCGCGTCAAAGAATTTTTACCTGCATAAATCTTCAATTTCAAATATTCACTTTCAAAAGAAGCAGACATAAGAGAAGAATAAACCTCATTTCCAAATAACCTCAAAATCACATCTTCAACTTTTCCACTGCCAGAGGTTATAAACTGCACTTTCCTATCCTTCACATATTTAAAGGACACTTCAGGGTGAGAAAGGCACAGTTTAGTCACTACATCTGTTATATACATGGCTTCTGTTGAAGGCCGCTTTAGAAACTTTCTCCGCGCAGGCGTATTAAAAAAAACATCTCTTACCTCAATACTGCAGCCTTTTGCACAGCCACAAGTACTCTTTTCTATGACTTTGCCACCTTCTACGAGTACCTTAGTACCAAACAAAGCATCTTCTTCTTTTGTTTGCATGACCACATGAGATACTGCAGCAATGCTAGCCAAAGCTTCTCCTCTGAAACCCAATGTCCCTATGTTGTAAAGGTCATTATCAGATTTTATTTTGCTTGTAGCATGTCTCTCAAAGGCTAAGATAGCATCTATTTCGTTCATTCCACAGCCATCGTCTGATACTTTAATAAATGATATACCACCTTCTAAGATCTCTACTGTGATATTTTTGCTCCCTGCATCAATAGAATTTTCGATTAACTCTTTCACTATAGAAGCAGGTCTTTCTACGACTTCTCCTGCTGATATCTTGTTTATCGTCTTTTCATCCAAAAGAACTATTTTATTCATAATGCTCCACTCCTCAAGGACATTGCCTTTTCTTTTAATTCGTACAAATAATTTAAAGCCTTAAGTGGAGTCATGTTATCTACATCACAATTCGCTATGCTTTCGATTAAAGCGTCCTTGGCAGTTGAAAATATATCTATCTGTGTAAAAGCAAGCTCGTGGGCAGCTTTTTCGAACTCATTTTTACTAAGTTTGTCATTCTCTAAGCTATTTAATATTTCTTTCGCTCTTTCCACAACACTATAGGGCAAACCTGCCAACTTTGAAACTTGTATTCCATAGCTTTTGTCGGCACCGCCAGGTACTATTTTCCGTAAAAATATTATGTCATCTTCTCTTTCTTCCACAGAAACATTGTAGTTTTTAACGCCTTTCATTTTATTTTCAAGTTTGGTTAGCTCATGATAATGAGTAGCAAATAGAGTTTTTGCTTTAATATTTTCATGAATGTATTCAATCACCGCATGGGCTATGCTCATGCCGTCGTAAGTGCTCGTGCCTCTTCCTACTTCGTCTAATATTATCAAGCTTTTGCTGGTGGCAGATTTTAAAATATTCGCCACTTCTGACATTTCTACCATAAAAGTGCTTTGACCTGCAAATAAATCGTCAGAAGCCCCTACCCTTGTAAAAATTTTGTCCACAATTCCGATTTTTGCATAAGAAGCAGGGACAAATGAACCTACCTGTGCCATCAACACAATCAAGGCAATTTGTCTCATATAAGTGGACTTACCTGCCATATTAGGACCTGTTATTATCATGATAGGATTGTCAGGCCCTATGTCGATGTCATTTGCTACAAAAGATTCTTCAGAGATAGTCTCTATTACAGGATGTCTTCCTTCTTTTATGACTATTCTATCATCGTAATCTACCATCGGTTTTACATATCTATTTGTCTCTGCAACTTCAGCAAATGAAACCAAAACATCTATCATAGCGATATATTTGGCAGTATTCTGTATTCTTATAATTTGTAACTCCACCTTTTCTCTTATTTCGTTAAAAAGCTGATTTTCCAGTTCAATGAGTTTTTCCTCCGCACCTAAAATGTTTTCCTCTATTTCTTTAAGTTCAGGCGTCACATACCTTTCTGCGTTTGCTAAAGTCTGTTTTCTCATGTATCTATCAGGGACTTGTGGTATATTAGACTTTGTCACTTCAATATAATAACCAAAGACTTTATTGTATCCAATTCTTAAGTTTTTTATTCCCGTCTTTTCTCTTTCTTCAGCTTCAAGATTTGCAATCCAATTTTTTCCCTCTATTGAAGCTTTTCTCAATTTATCTACCGTTTCATTATAACCGTCTTTTATGATATTTCCCTCTTTTAATTGGGTAGAAGGGTCATCCTTTATTGATTTGTCTATCAAATCATATATATCCGCCAGCACATCAAATTTCTCATGTATCTTTCTCAAAAGCTTAGAATTAAATCTCTTTAATATCTCTTTCATATGTGGCAAGTTTTCAAGAGATAGCTTTATAGAGATAAAATCTTTTGGATTAATGCTTTGATATACAATCTTGCTGGCTAATCTCTCTAAATCGTAAATTTTATTTAAAACCTGCTTTAATTCTTTGCGACTTTTATAATCCTTAAAAAGCTCCTCTACTGCATCCAACCTTGCATCAATCTGGTCTTTGTTGAGAAGCGGTTCTTCCAACCATTTTCTTAAAAGTCTACCCCCCATAGGAGTTACAGTTTTGTCTAAAACTCCTAATAAAGATCCTTTTTTAGACTTATTTCGATTGGATTCAACTATTTCCAAATTTCTTATTGAATTGCTGTCTATCGCCATATAAGAGTTGTCTTCATACAGCAAAAGTCTGTTTATGTGCTTTAACGCAGTCTTTTGAAGGTCTTGCAAATAACAAAAAAGACTCGCTAAAGAATTAATGACATAGGGTTTGTCTTTTACGCCTAATTCTTCAGATTTTTTGTCAAATTGAAATTCTATCAATTCAATTTTTTCTTCATCTTTAAGCTGCTTTTCATACCTATTGACAGCACAGTTATTGTTTTTAAAAACTTTTATGTACTTGTTGCTTTTAAAAAATTCTTCATTTGCAATTATTTCTGAAGGAGCATATTTCATTATTTCATCGTATATCCTTTTAGGTTCTTTGCAATTTTTAATCTCTGTCGCGTACAAATCCCCTGTTGTCACATCTACAGCGCAAATTCCGTAATTATCCTTTTCTTTAAAAACAGAAATAAGGTAATTGTTGCTCTTTTCATCCATTGATTCAGGGTTTATTATCGTTCCCGGTGTATATATTCTCACTACATCTCTTTTTACCAACCCTTTTGCTTTGGCTGGGTCTTCTAATTGTTCGCAAATTGCAACTTTATATCCCTTTTTTATTAATTTATCTATGTAAAAGTCCGCTGCGTGGTAAGGAACACCGGCCATTGGAGCTCTTTCCTCTAAACCGCAGTCTTTCCCTGTTAAAGCGATTTCAAGCTCTTTAGCGGCAATCTCTGCATCTTCATAAAACATCTCATAAAAATCTCCCAATCGGAAAAACAATATTGCATCTTTGTAATTTTCTTTTATCTTAAGGTATTGTTCCATCATTGGAGTAAGAGCCATATTCTTTGCACCTCCGACTCCTTTTATTATATCATAAAAATTAGCGCCTATATAGGCGCACTTTACCTTATGACTTCTACTAATTCTCCTTGCATCGTCCAAGCTTTTGTGTCTGTAATTTTCACATTTGCCAGCTTCCCAATCAGGTCTTCATCCCCTACAAAATGGACTACTTTGTTGGTGCGAGTTCTGGAGGTCAATTTATTTTTGTCTCGCTTACTTATACTTTCCACCAATACTTCTACAGTTTTGCCTTTTAGTTTTGCACTTTTTTCTATGCTTATTTTGTTTTGTAATTCTATAAGCTTTTCTAATCTCTCATGCTTTATTTTTTCATCTACTTGGTCTGGCATGTTTGCTGCGATAGTCCCCACCCTTTTAGAGTAGATGAAAGTGTATGCTGCATCAAATCTCACTTTTTCAGCCAAATCTAATGTTTCATTAAAATCTTCCTCTGTTTCTCCAGGAAATCCTACGATTATATCTGTTGTAATAGCAATATCAGGAATATTTGCTCTTGCTTTATCAATGATTTCTAAGTAATGTTCTCTTGTGTACTTTCTGTTCATTCTCTGTAAAATTTTATTGCTTCCTGATTGAACAGGGAGGTGCAAATGCTCACAAACTTTATCTAAGTCTCTCATGGCATATATTAGCTCATCTGAAATGTCTTTAGGGTGTGATGTCATAAACCTTATTCTTTCTATTCCTTCAATATCATTGAGTTTATAAAGCAACTTTGCAAAAGTTATATCTTCATCCAGGTCATTGCCATAAGAATTTACATTCTGTCCTAATAGAGTTATCTCTTTATAGCCTTTTTGCGCTAATTCTTTTACCTCATCTATTATATCTTGAGGTTTTCTACTTTTTTCTCTACCTCTGGTGTAAGGAACTATACAGTACGTGCAAAAATTGTTGCATCCGTAAATGATATTGACCCAAGCTTTTAAATTATTATCTCTTTTTATTGGCAGATTCTCAATGACGTTTTTAGTATCCTCCAAAATATCCACAATTGTAGTTTGAGAATTTATAGCTTCCCATAAAAGCTGTGGAAATTTATAAATATTATGAGTCCCAAAAATAATATCTACAAAAGGATATTTTTCTCTTATTGCTTCTACCATGGTTTTTTGCTGCATCATACATCCAGATAGACCTATTATTAAGTTTGGATTTTTAGTTTTTAATTCTTTTAATTGGGACACCCTTCCCATTACTCTTATTTCTGCATGTTCTCTCACAGCACAAGTATTGAAAAGTAAAACATCTGCTTCTTCAATGTTTTCAGTGTACTTATACCCCATTTTTTCTAACATGCCTGCGAGTTTTTCGGAATCGTGCACATTCATCTGACAACCATAAGTCTCAATATGATAAAAGAGATTTTTATTCTTGTTTAGCTCAGCAATCTCTTTCATTATTTTCTCTTGTTTTTTTAATTCATTCTCTGTTACCAAAATGCTATTAGGCATATTTTACACCTCTTCGCTTAAATCTGTAACTTATTTTTTATCAGATTTTTTATCAGAAGGACTATTTTGTTTTACAATTTTTCTATAAAAAAACGTCTTTACAGGTTCAAAATTGTATCGATAAGGCAGTATTATCTGCTCTGTACTTCCCACAAAAAATATGCCATTATCGGTTAAAGAATCATAAAATTTTTTGTATATTTTATCTTTAGCAGTATCATTAAAATATATTAACACATTTCTGCAAATTAATAAATCTATATTTTGTGGATATTCATCGTTTAATAAATCATGTCTTTCAAAGCGCACACTATTTCTAATTTCTTCACTTATTTGATAGTTTTTATCATCGAATTTTCTAAAAAACTTTTTAAAATACTCTTCCGGAACCTTTTTAACACTTTCTATGGTATATGCTCCTTTTTTTGCTTTTTCTAATACCCTTTTATCTATATCAGTGGCAATGATAGTCACATCTTTTAGATCGATAAATTTTGTTAAAAGCATTGCAACAGAATAAGGCTCTTCTCCAGTGGAACAAGCAGCACTCCAAACTCTAAATCCCTTTTTTATAATGTTAGGCAATATTTCCTTTTCTAAAATCTCCCACTGAGAAGAATTTCTAAAAAATTCTGTAACATTTATCGTTATATAATTTAAAAATTCTTCATATAATGTTTTATTAACAGACAGTTCGTTAAAGTACTCATCGTAAGATTTAAATTTATAGCTGGATATCAAAGATTCCAATCTTCTCTTCATCTGTTTCTCTTTGTACAGTGACAAATCTATTCCAGTTAATTTATGTATTTTTCTTACAAAGTCCTCATAACCTACCATAAATATGTTCACCTCTAATTATAGAAAAAAGTGGCTTTTAAAAGCCACAAAGATGAGTCAAGGGGTTTTATATATGTGAGGTTCATATGATATTTTCGCCTTTATCTATGGTAATTATTCATTGTAATCTTTAAAATATTAGAAGTTTACCACCTTAACAGGTTTTTCAAATACTCCTCGTTTAACTTCTGTAGCTGTCATGTTCTTTGCTTTCAACATTTTAGCTATATAATTGCAGGCATCCCACGGATTAACATTATCTCCACAAGTGAATACATCAACCGCGGCATAGCCTAATTCAGGCCAGGTATGGATTGTTATATGCGATTCTGATATGACTACTACTCCGCTTACGCCCTGGGGGCTAAATTTATGGAAAGCAACTTCTCGTATTTCTGCACCTGTAACTATTGCAGATTGTACCATTATGTCTTCAATTAATTCCAAGTTGTCTAGTATGTCGCTATCGCACCCATAAATTTCTGCCAAAATATGGCGACCCAAAGCATTCATTCTGGTATCCTGCCTCCTTTACTAAAAATAATTGTATACATTCAATGATTTAAATTTTATCAGATTTTTTTCTTTTGTCAAGGTTTTTTACATGACAGATTTAAATATTTTTATTGATTATTTCTCCCAGTCTTATAGTAAGCTCTTGATGCTCAATTTCTGGAATATCTTCTTCTTCTAGAGGCACTTCCCTAAAACTTATTTTCTTTTCCTTAGGATTTATAGACAGTATCTCTACATTCATAATATCATTTATTGCATACTTTTTGATACTATTTTCTAAATTGTTCTTATGAACTAATCCTTCTACTCCTGGCTCTATTTGAACAAATACTCCAAAGTGTGTAATGTTAGTTATCGTGCCTTTTAAAACATCTCCCACATTGTATTTTTGTTCTACTTCCTCCCAGGGGTCAGGCATTACTTTTCTAAGGCTTAAAGTGACTTTTTCATTTTTTTCATCCACACCCAGCACATAAGTTGAAACTTTATCGCCAACTTTTAATATTTCATTCGGGTCTTTAATTTTTCCCCATGCCATTTCTCTTAAAGGGATAAGTCCTTCAAAACCGCCGATATCAACAAAAGTACCGTAATTTACAACATTTTTTACTACACCTTCTACAATATCTCCTTCTTTCAAAGTAGACAGTAAGCGCTTTTTGGCTTCCTCTTTTTCTGATTTTAGCACTTCTTTTTGAGAAGCTATTATCTTTTTATTTGGAATGTATTCAATTATTTTAATGCGCACAGTTTTACCTAAATATTCATCTAAATTATCGACATAATGTAGTTCCAGTTGAGAAGCTGGAATAAAAACTTTTACTCCTAATATATAAGCAATAACACCGCCTTTTACTACTTCAATAACTTCCCCTTCTAAAATATCGCTATTTTCATAGGCTTTTTGAAGTTTTTCTTTACTAAGCTGTTGATCTGCCATGACTTTAGAAGCCAACACATTTCCTTCTTCATTTTCCACATTTATTATATACAAATCTAACTCGTCGTCAATATTAAAGACTTTTTTAACATCAAAATTAGGATTCAATGACAGTTCATTTTTAGGAACAAATGCGTCAGATTTGTAACCGATGTTTGCGATAACTCCCTCATCAGAAACTCTTATGACTTTTCCTTTTACAATGTCGCCAGTTCGCACAATTTTAAAACTATAATCTTCTAAAAAATCACTCATTTTTATCTTCCCCTTTTAAAATTTTAATTCTTTTTAGAACATCTTCTATGACATAATCCGGTGTGGAAGCCCCTGCTGTAACACCGATAATTTCATGCTCTTTTATCATATCCAAAGTCAATTCCTTTGGGGCCTCTATGTGAAAAGTATTTTTACAATTTCTTTCACAGATTTTTTTAAGCTTTTGGGTATTTGAACTGTGTTTTCCCCCAATTACCAACATTACTTCCACTTTTTTAGCCAATTCTTCTGCTGCACTTTGCCTTTTTTGAGTAGCATCACAAATGGTATTAAAAAAAATAAGGTCTTCAACTTTTGTGTTAATAACTTCTAAAATTTTTTCCCAGTGTTTTTCAATAAGAGTGGTCTGTGCGACAGCACAAGCTTTTTTTAGTTGAGGCATTTTTTTCGCCTCTTCAATTGAATTTAACACATAAGCCGTATTATCACACCATCCATTTACACCTATCACTTCTGGATGATTTTTGTCGCCTACTATTATAATAGAATATCCTTTGTTATAATACTCGTACACTATATTTTGAACTTTTTTTACAAAAGGACATGTCACATCTATAATTTCTACTTCTCTCTCAGTTAAGAAATCGTATAACTTCTTTGAAACTCCATGAGTGCGGATTATTAGTTTATCTCCCTTTGATAGTTTTTCTAAATCCTTTTCTTCAATGACTTTAACACCTTTTTTAAATAAGTCATCTATTACCAGAGGATTGTGTATGATTTCTCCTAAAGTATAAATTTTACCTTTTTTATTTTTTTCAATTTCTTGGTATGCAGTTTCAATGGCTCTTTTTACCCCAAAGCAAAACCCTGCATACTCAGCAATCAATATTTTCATTTTTGACCTCCTACAGTAACTTGGCAATTTCTTTCATTATTTCTTCCCCAATCAAAGAAAGTTCTTGTGAAGAAAGTTTTGAACCAGCGTATTTTTCAAAGCTTATAGGCTTTCCAATGCTTATAGTTATTTTAGAAAAAAGACGATATTTCCCTTTTATCCCAACAGGGACAACTACAGCATGTCCTTTTACTGCCAAAAGAGAAACTCCTGATTCAGCTTTTTGAAGCTTCCCCGTTTTGCTCCTTGTCCCTTCAGGAAAAATTCCAACAGCTTGGCCTTTCTTTAAATAATTTAAGGCAGTTTTAATAGCTGATAAATCCGCTGTACCTCTTTTTACAGGGAAAGCCCCTAAACCTTTACCTAAAAGAAGCTTTAAAAAAGGGTTTCTAAAAAGCTCTTCTTTAGCCATAAAATATATTCGTCTATTCAACAGCGCTCCTATAACAGGTGGGTCCAGCAGACTTATGTGGTTTGGACATATGATTACTGGACCTTTTTTAGGTATATTTTCAAGTCCTTTGACTTCTATTCTAAAAATTATTTTTATAATGAAGCGCACTATGTACTTGGCAATATAGTAAAACATAGTCAAATATCCCCTTTTAATCCTTCCTTTACGATATTGTAAAGTTTATCTAAAACTTGTTGTTCTGAAAGATAGGTAGTGTCAATAACTATAGATTCATCAGTGTGTTTAAGAGGTGATTCTTTTCGTTGAGAGTCCATTTTATCGCGGTTTTTTATGTCTTCCAGTACCTTAAGATAGTCAATTTGTAAATTTTTAGATTTAAGTTCATTATATCGCCTTTTGGCTCTCTCTGCTAAAGAGGCTGTCAAAAAAAATTTAAATTGGGCATCTGGCAACACAACAGTAGCTATGTCTCTTCCGTCCATAACTACATTTTTACCTTCAGCAATAGCTCTTTGTTTTTCTACTAGAATTTCCCTTACTTTTTTTATTTTAGAGACATAAGAAACTTTTTCAGAAACTTCAGGCCTTCTTATTTCATAGGAAACGTCTTTCCCATCCAAAAAGATTTTTTCTCCTTCCAAAGTTATACTAGAATTTTTCGCAATTTCAGCTATTTTGTCTTCCTCTTTTAAGTCAATTCCTTCTTTTATAACTTTATAAGTAATGGCTCTATACATAGCTCCTGTGTCAATATAAGTGAAATTTAAAAGATTGGCTAATTTTTTGGCGACTGTACTTTTACCAGCTCCTGCAGGTCCGTCTATTGCAATTTTTATCGTCAAATCTCTCACCTCAAACTAAATCCGGTCTTAATTTTTTGGTATCTTTTAAGTAAACATGCTTTATTTCTTTTTCCTCATCGCAGTTTATAAGGAGCATTACCCTTATGCAGTGAGAAAGACTTCCTTTTACGTCCATCTCTTGGAAACACATCATAGGAACAGAAGTAATTCCCATATTTCTCACTGCTTCAGCAGGATACGCTGCGTCTAAATCTTTAGTAGCACTAAAAAAAATAGAGATTATGTCCCTTTCTTTAAGTTTGTTAACTTCAATAATTTCTTTGATGAGGATGGTAGTGTCAGTTAAAATATCTTCCCTCGTATTTTTAGTAGTAATTGCTCCTCTTATGGTTTTAATATGGCATTCTCCTCTCTTTTTGTTTGTCCTTTGTTAAATATTATATAGCATAATAAGACATATAACAATATTTTATTTTACTTTAGCTTTACCATGCATATCTTCTGGATATTTCTATCGACTTTCACGACGGCTGTATTTTGTGGCTCTATCACATTGTCACTGGTATTTACAATTTTAAAATGCAAGGGTTGGTCTTCTTGAGTACCATCTATTTCAAGGATTTGATTTGGCTTTACAATGACATTAACAGACTTTGTAGGAAAATTTGTCACAGGTTCACCATCCAACAACACAAAAGAATTCAAAGCTTTATCTTTTTCTATAACTTCTATTGTGATACTGCCTTCTTTTGAAAGATTGGAGTTCAGATTGATACCTTCTAATCTTTCCGTAGAATTTAAAAAAACTCTTATATCATCATTTGTCATCAAAAGTTGCGTTATGGCAATGCTTAAAAGCCCTAACATTATCAAGACCACCAGTATAGTCTCACTGTAAATGTAGCGATATTTTTTTCTTTTTGCTCTTCTTCCCATATTTATCCTCCTTTTCTTGTATTATATATTATGCAAAATAAATAAAAAAATGCGGTTTCCCGCATTTTTTTATTTATGCATTTATTCCAGCTACATATCCTGTAGAAAAAGCAATCTGAAGATTAAAACCTCCTGTCAAACCATCAACATCTATAATTTCTCCTGCAAAGAATAGTCCTTTGACTATTTTTGATTCCATAGTAGAGGGGTTTATTTCTTTTGTACTTATACCCCCTGCTGTTACTATAGCTTCCCTTATAGGCCTTAGCTTTTTTATTTTAAAAGTGAGGTTTTTTAGATTGTATAATAGTTCTTTTCTCTCTTTTTTAGTGACATCTCTCACTTTTTTGTCAGGACTTATGTTAGATCTAGTTATAATACAAGGGATTAAAGAGTGAGGCAACAGGACTTCTAAAGCGTTTTTTAAGTTTTTATTGAGATTTTTGTTAAAATCTCTCAATAATCTCTCTTCTAATTTTTCTAAACTCAAAGCTGGTTTCAAATCTATTCTAATCATCAAATCATCTCTATTTAAATAATCATGGATGAACCTGCTTAAAGTCAATATCACTGGTCCTGATAATCCAAAATGAGTAAAGAGCATCTCTCCAAACTCTTCTTTTATAAGTTTTTGACCAGCATAAGCAGCCACTTTGACATTTTTTAAAGTAAGTCCCATAAGTTCTTTTACATCCTCCTCAGTTACCATTGGCACTAAAGAAGGAAAAGGCTCGATAATGGTATGGCCCAACTTTCTTGCAATTTCATACCCGTCTCCTGTACATCCTGTAGTAGGATAGGACAGACCTCCTGTGGCTAATATCACCCTATCACAACTAAGAAATTTCTCATTTACAACTATCCCTTTTACACACCCATTTTCCACTTTTATATCACTTACTCTGGAGTTATAATTAATTTTCACATGATATTTATTAAGCATATTAACAAAAAAATCTCTCACTTCGACGGATTTGTCAGATACAGGGAAAACCCTCAACCCCATTTCTACTTTTGTTTTAAGACCGTAAGCATTTAAAAATTCTATTAAATCCTTGTTGGAGAATTTGCTAAAAGCACTGTACAAAAACTTACTATTACCTGGAACATTCTCAAAAAATTCTTCTTTATCAGCAAAGTTGGTTATGTTGCACCTTCCATTACCTGTAACCAATAATTTCTTACCTAAAATATTATTTCTTTCAAATATGCTTACATCTTTCCCCTTCATTGCCGCAGATAATGCTGCCATCATTCCAGCTGCTCCGCCGCCTATTACAAATACTTTTTTCATTTTGTCTATACATCGCTCCTTAAATGACAAGTATCGTTTAGTAATACCAAAACGGCTTTTCCGTCCTCTTTAATGTCTATTATGTTAAGAGAAGTGTTGTCAAGTCTTATTTTAGGATAAAAACTCAAATCTATACCTAAAATACCTAAAATTAATGCTTTTATCGAAGTGCCATGGGAAACTATCAAAATATTTTTCCCGCGGTTTTCTTCAATTATGTTGTAAGTTTCTATTAAAATTCTTTTTTGAACTTCTTTTAAAGTTTCTGCTTTTTCTATAACGGCTTTATCTGGATTTATACGCCACAACTGATATATTTCTTTATACAATTTATTTATTTCTTCAGCAGTGAGTCCTTCCCAGACGCCAAAAGACATCTCTCTAAGCTCAGGAATTTTCTTAACTTCAAGTCCAAACTCTTGTGCAATTATTTGCGCCGTTTCATGCGCTCTTTTCAAATCACTGGAATATATACAATCTATTTTTTCACTCTTTAACCGTTTGGCTAACAATTGCGCCTGTCTTATACCTGTTTCTGTTAAATTTGTATCTTGTATTCCCTGAATTTTATTTTCTAGGTTCCACTCCGATTGTCCGTGTCGCGCTATATAAAGGCGTGTTGTCATATAATTCCTCCTTAAACTTTTATGCAAAATTGAGGTAAAAAATTTGGTCCGAATAAGAAAGTTTTGAAATATTCCATTCTCTTTCCTTTATGCCAACCTTGCGGAAAGGTAGTCCTAATTCTATCACAAATTTTTCAAACTTGCCATCAAGCCAAGGTGGTGTCCATATGCCTGACCTGCAGATGTGAATGACTTCTATAAAAATATCTTGAGGTAAACTTTCAATGCTTGTGTAGTAACTTACCCAATACGCCTTGTTAATGTATTCAAAATCCGAAGGTTTTTCAAAAGTATATGGACTGTAGATTATATTAGCTTTCTTTATTATGTCTTCTCTTAAAAGTTTGCCAAGCCAATTGGCACAGTTAAGTTCAAAATCCAAAGAAGAAAAACCTCCATATCCCAAGTCAGCGTGGGCGTCAAAAGAATATACTTCAACACAGTTAAAATTTTTTGCAAGATAATATCCAACCTTATGAGACTCAGATACAAATATTTTGACGTTTTTTGCAAATGTGAAGTGCTTTTTTACTTTGTTCCAAAAATCCTTCGCTATTGGCCCTACTTTTATTGTTTCTTCTAAATTTTCTCTTACCAAAGCGCTTTTTATATACCTTTTATACCAGAGCTGTGTCATGTTTTTTTCGTTTTCAGCGTAAGAAGCCATCCATTCTCTTTTGGAGGGTATGAAATAATCCCAATCCACAGTCAACAGACTGCGCATCATACAGGACACCCCATCCTCGCTTTTCTTAAAAACTTTTTATATATTTTACCACATAAAAAAGGTCTTCAATGAAGCCCTTTATAAATACCGTATATCAGAGGCTTTCCAGTAATGACAGCAGGGCTGTACATTTTGTAGGTCCTATATATAGCATCGTTGTGTTGAGCCTGGTATCCTTTGAACACCACTTTTATTGATCCATCAATCGATGACCTCTTCATATATACTTCTACAAATTTTTTGATAATTCTTCAAAAAAAATAACATTTTTTAAGATAATTTTGATAAATACACGCCGTATTCATCCCAAATGCTCTCTAGCTTTTCAAATGTTTCTGCTATTTTATCTTTTTCCTTCAACCCTACAGCTACAATAAGGGCATTAACAAGGCTAAGAGGTGCTACTAGTGAATCTACAAAAGAAGCCATGTTACTCTTAGCAATCAATATTTCATCAGCAACGGAAGTCAATGGGGAAATAAGGCTGTCCGTTATTGTGACAATTTTTGCGTTTTGAGATTTTGCATATTTTAAAACTTCCAAAGTCCTCTTTGAATAACGTGGAAAACCAATTCCAATTACTAAATCTTTTTCACAAACCCGCAGTATTTGTTCAAACACGTCTGATATACCTGGTTTTACGACTGATACATTTTCAAGAATCAAGTTTAAATAAAATCCCAAGTATTCAGCAATAGCTATAGAACTTCTTGAACCTATTATATAAATCTTTTTTGCTTCAAAAATGTCAGATACTACCTTTTTAAAAGTTTCTTTGTTTATTTCAGTGAGAGTTTCTTTTATGTTTTCTATATCAGATTTTAAAACATTGTTCAATATCGCAATTTCATCTGTTTCTTCTGTCATTTCCAGCCTTTGAACAGTGGTAAGTTTATTTTTTATAAGCTCTTGCAGGGCACTTTGAAGTTCTGGATATCCATTATATCCTAAAGTGTTCGCAAATCTCACAACTGTTGATTCGCTTATATTAATGTTAGCACCAAGTTTTGCTGCCGTCATAAAAGCAGCTTTATCGTAGTGGTTTATAATGTATTCTGCTATTATCTTTTGACTTTTGCTTAACTTTGCATAATTATCCTGTATTCTTTTTATTAAATCATCCGTTTTGCTCATATTTTATTACACCCCTCATTTTCACAAGATTATATCCTTCTAACAAAGCTCTTTTGTTCATCTCTTCTGTCCCTGGGGGCACTCTATTTAAAATAGCTTTTTCCAATGATTCTTTTGTGACATTTGGTCAACTCAGCTATCACACCTAAAGACACTATATTTGCGACAAAAGCTTTCCCTACTATGTTTTGTGCAGTTTTTACACCATTCTTTAATTATTATCAGTTCTTTATTTTTTACCAATCTATTACCTTCATCAAATTTTTCTCTATAATATGTATATTCTATACAAAAATAAAAAATCCTCCATAAAATGAATTATAAATGTCACGAACATTTTTGATACAATTCTTGCATCATATAAAATTAAATTGATATTCACTCTATTTTTAAATTCCAAGAATTTATGTCATCTATCATGTCGTAGCTGGTCAAATCAAAATGTATAGGAGTAATAGAGATATAACCATTTTTGACAGAGACTATATCTGTTCGTTCGTCGTTTTCCGCCTCTGAAATCTTTCCTGCCATCCAATAATACTCTTTTCCTCTTGGATCAAAATTTTTTTGAAAAGTTTCAATGTAAGTTCTTTTTCCTAATATTGTAGATTTTACTCCTTTTATGTTTTCCTTTAAATCTGGTATATTTACATTTAATAATGTGTTTGCAGGAATACCCTTTTGTAAGACTTTTGTTATTAAATTTTCCAAAAATTTATAAATGCGTTTATCTTCTACTTCTGCTTTTTCAGACAGAGATACTGCAATAGCTGGAATACCGTAAATAGCAGCTTCTATAGCAGCTGATACTGTACCGGAATATAATATGTCTGTACCAAGGTTTAAACCTTCATTTATTCCTGAAATCACAAGGTCAGGTTTTTGTCCCAGCACTACTTCAATTCCCAATTTGACGCAGTCAGAAGGGGTACCGTTGACAGCATATATTTTTAAGTTATTTTCCTCTTTTACTTTCTTAAGCCTTAAAGGTTTGTGAAGAGTAATCGCATGACTTACAGCACTTCTTTCTCTTTCCGGAGCTACAACAATGACATGGTATTTGTTTTTAAGATAGTCCGCCAATTTTAAAATTCCTAATGCGTGAACTCCATCGTCATTAGTAAGAAGTATTTTCATTTTTTACCTCCTCTTATGTAAAGTTTGTGTATAATTACTTTGATTTTATTATAAAATTTATATATAGGCAAGGAGTGATACAGTGATACAAATAGATGACGCAGGAAGTGGAAGTTTGGTAGGCGGAACTTGTATTGGAGCTATGAGAGTAGAAACTGGTGAATTTCTCTGTGATATAATTCCCATAGAATATTATAGCGAAGAAAATTTCAAAAAGAAACTATATTTAGTAAAAGCTTGTGAAATAGCAAAGACTCTCTTAAAAAAGCTTAGAACAGATAAAGAAGAAAAAATACTGGTTTGTAGAGGTTATATGTTTGATAACTTGAGAAAATGGTTAGAAAAAGAAGGGCATAATTGGGAAAGTACACAAATACTAAATCCTCTTCAAGATGTCATAGAAAGGTCTTTTGAAGATTATGCACTTTCCTTAGGGTTGCCAGAAAAATTTTTAAGATATACAAAATATCCTTTTCATTTTCACCGATTATTGAGATGGGTATACGCAGATTATGAAAATAGATCTAAATTGTGTAAAACTGGTTGGGATAGTTGGAAAAAATACGGACATTTAAACATAGAAGTGAGTTATTCCTACTTAAAAGAATCAAAAAATTATACTTGTTTGAAATGTGGCAAAAATATTCAACCGGGCCCAGTAAAAGTTATAAAGTACATAAGCAATTATCCTAACACTATTTATCTACATGTTAGTTGTTAGGGCACCTTATAGGTACCCTAACAACTAAACCCTATGCAGAAGGTATACATATCTGTTGTCCTGGATATATCAAATTTGGATCAAGTATTTGCGGATTTGCTTTTATTAAGCAGTCAAGGCTTATTCCAAACATGTTAGCTATTGACCACATTGTATCTCCCGGTTTTACTGTGTAAATTGTTCTGCAAGTTTCAGGTTTTGGCGGTGGGCAATAAAATGGTATGCATATTTGCTGTCCTGGATATATTAAGTTTGGATCTGGTATCTGCGGGTTTGCTCTTATCAAACAGTCAAGGCTTATTCCAAACATATTAGCTATTGACCACATTGTATCTCCCGGTTTTACTGTGTAAATTGTTTTACAGTAAGCCGGGTGATGATGGTAAGGATAATGATGGTAATAAGGCATATCAAAAGCCATCCTATTTCCTCCTTTCTACTTCCTAATACATGTTATGAAGGATAAAAAATTATGTTACAGTGAAGGAATTTAAGCAATAAAAAAAACAGGGAGTAACTTCCCTGTTAAACCGGATATGTCATATATTCCATGTTGACAAGAGTCGCATCTATTTTGTATTTTTGAGCTCGTCTGTATTCAAAAAATTTTTTTGCTACCTGAGGGAATAGGGCATAAGATAAAACATCCTCTTCTTGTTCGTAGTATTCTTTTATTTCTTCTTTAATCGCTTCAAATTGCGGCTTCAAAAGGTCAGCTGGCCGAACATCTATCACTTCTTCATTTCCTATTATTTTCTTTTTTATTTCTTCAGAAATAGGGGCAGGTGGCCTTCCATACAACCCCTTTACATAGTCTTTGACTTCTTTTGGAACCATTTTATATCTTTCGCCAGTTATTACATTTAAAGCCGCCTGTGTTCCCACCATCTGACTCATAGGAGTAACAAGAGGTGGATAGCCTAAATCTTCCCTCACTCTGGGAATTTCTTTTAATACTTCTTCATATTTATGCAACGCATTTTGTTGTTTCAATTGTAAAATCAAATTTGACAACATTCCACCTGGAACTTGGTAAATTAGTACGTCTGTATCTACTCCCGTAACCATAGACAGATCAGAATCTTTGCTGTGACTTTGTTTTACTTCTTTGAAATGCTCGGCAATTTCAGATAATAGTTCCATATCCAATCCTGTATCATATTGAGTACCTTTTAATACAGCTACCATAGTCTCTGTTGCAGGCTGAGAAGTCCCCAATGCTAAAGGAGATATAGCAGTATCTATTATATCCGCCCCAGCTTCTATTGCCTTTAAATAGGTCATAGCTGCCATACCACTGGTATAATGACTGTGCAACTGTATAGGAACATTTACTGTTTCTTTAAGGCTTTTCACTAATTCATAAGCGGTATAAGGAGTTAGGATTCCAGACATGTCTTTTATGCATATTGAATCAACACCTAATTGTACAAGCTCTTTTGCTACTTTAAGGTAATGGTCAATGTTGTGAACAGGGCTTATAGTATAAACCAGTGTACCTTGAGCATGGGCTCCCGCCTTTTTTGTAGCTTTAATAGCAACTTCAAGATTTCGTACATCATTTAATGCATCAAAAATTCTTATTATGTCTATGCCATTTTCAATAGACTTCTCGATGAATTTTGTCACTATATCATCTGGATAATGCTTATACCCCAACAAATTTTGTCCTCTTAAAAGCATCTGCAATGGCGTATTTTTTATTTTGCTCTTTAACCTTCTCAACCTCTCCCATGGATCTTCATTGAGAAATCTCATGCAAGCGTCAAAAGTAGCTCCTCCCCATGCCTCTATGGAATGATATCCTACTTTATCTAATTTATCCGCAATAGGAAGCATTTCTTCTGTTGACATTCTTGTCGCTAAAAGGGATTGGTGCGCATCTCTTAATACAGTTTCCGTAATTTTAACTTTACTGTTCATATTAATACCTCCTCATAATATATTATACTATTTTTAGCTGCTAAAAAAAATAAAAAAGAGCCAAAATGGCTCAAAAGTTTTAGAAAAACGAAAGGAGGGATTCTCTGATAAGCTTAGCAGCCAAAAAAGTCGTTATTCCTGCTAAATCGTGGGAGGGAGATACTTCTACTAAATCCATCCCCACTACGTTTAAATCTTTCAATAGATGTATTGCTTCTAACGCTTCTTTTGAAGTTATGCCTCCTGGTTCTGGCGTCCCCGTACCAGGAGCAAAAGCAGGGTCTACAACGTCTATATCCCATGTAATATAAATAGGGCGGTCTTTTATTTCACTCACTGTGTTTTTTAAAGGTTCAACTACTTTGTACAAAAACATATGAGTATGGTCTTTTGCAAAGTCAAACTCTTCTTTTACACCTGACCTTATACCAAAGTGATATAGATTTTTGTCCTTGAAAAAGTCCCAAACTTTTCTCATAACTGTCGCATGGGAATAAACCTCTCCAAAAAACTCCTCTCGCAAATCAGCATGAGCATCAAAATGGAGGATTATTAGGTCATTTCCGTATTTTTTGAAATACTCTTTTATAATCGCATATGTTACTAAATGCTCTCCTCCTAAAAACAATCCCTTTTTGTCGTCTTGCAAAATATTTTTAACTACTTTACCAATCACATCTAAACTTTTTTCAACATTTCCGTATGGAAACACTACATCCCCTAAGTCACAATAATTTCTATTTTGCAAACTTCTATCCAGATACACACTGTAATCCTCTAAGCCGTATGAAGCTTGTCTTATAGCAGAAGGTCCAAATCGGCTTCCTGTCTTAAAACTTACTGTATAATCCATAGGCAGTCCTACTATAACTACATCTGACTTTTCATAATTTTCAATCGCGCCAAGGAATTTACCGGTGTTAACAAAAACATCCTCTTGTATCATGTTACACCTCATCAAAAATATCCTTCACAAACTTAGGCAACACAAAAGCTGCTTTGTGAATTTCAGGCGTGTAATACTTTGTATCTATTCTCGGAATAGAGTTTATATCCACCTCTTCAGGGTCATACTTTTTAGATCCCATTGTAAATGTCCACAAACTTCCCGGATAAGTGGGTATAGTGCATATATAAGCTTTTGTTATTGGATATATTTCTTTAAACATTTTGCTTAGCTTGTTTATCAATTTTCCATAAATAAATGGCGATTCTGTCTGTGCAACAATAATCCCATCATCTTTCAAGCATTCATAAACTGATTTATAAAAATCAAAAGTAAACAATCCTACTGCAGGTCCTATTGGATCTGTAGAATCTACTATTACCACATCAAACTCATTTTTGTGTTCATTTACGTATTTTATTCCATCTCCAATCATTATTTCTACTCTTTTATCCTGCAAACCATAGCTTATAGTAGGGAGATATTTTTGTGAATTTCTCACTACTGCTTCATCAATTTCTGCTAACACTACTCTTTCAACAGAAGGATGTTTTAACACTTCTTTCACTGAACCACCATCGCCACCACCGACAATCAATACGCTTTTAGGATTTTTATGGGTAAAAAGCGGTACATGGACTATCATCTCATGGTATACAAATTCGTCTTTTTCTGTTGTTTGAACAATTCCATCTAAAGTTAATACTCTTCCTAACTGATATGTATCAAGTATTGCTAAATGTTGATATGGAGTTTTCTCTACCACCAACGTCTCTTTTACTTTAAAAGAAAACCTCAAATTTTCATCTTGATGTTCTGTAAACCACAATTCCACAGTAAAACACCTCCAAAGTTTTTAATGATTTTATTTTATTAAAAAAATAATTTTTACTCCCTAAAAAATTCTTTTAATTTAACTGCCAGAAAATCGCCTTTTTCTCTAAAACCCAATTCATAAAAAAAATCTTTGTAAAAAGGCAAATTAACGTAAGCATTTTCTAACCCCATGTCAATGGCGTGATTAAGCATTACTCTCACCATTAAATTTTCAAAACCTTTATTTTGATACTGTGGCAAAATTGCTAAATTAGTTATAATAGCATTATTATTTTCCACTTTCATAGAAATAAAACCAAAGGGTTTGTCTTCCCTCGCAATCATAAAAATTTCTTCCAAATAATTTAAAGGTGTTACGATATTGCAGTCAATTGCTATTTTTTAATCAATTCAAAATCTTCTTTTTTCGTAAATTTTATTGAAAACATATCTCACTTCAAGCTTTTTAGATATTCTATTTCTTTTTCAGTTAAATATCTCCATTCTCCAGTTTTTAGTCCTTTCAAAGATAATTCACCTATTTTAATTCTTTTTAATGAAATAACAGGATGTCCAATAGCTTCACACATTTTTCTCACTTGTCTATTTTTCCCTTCATGGATTTTTATTTCTACTAGGCTTGTACCATTTTTTACATCTAAAATTTTTATCTCCGCTTTGGAAGTCATATAGCCATTTATAAAAATTCCATTTCTAAATTTATTTAATTCTTCTTCTGTAGGCACTCCTTTAATTTTAGCTATATAGGTTTTGTCAATCTGATGCCTTGGATGCATTAAAATATTAGCTATTTCTCCGTCGTTTGTAAGCAAAAGAAGTCCTGATGTATCATAATCCAAGCGGCCAACAGGATATATACGCTCTTTTACTTTAACCAAATCTAACACTGTTGGTCTTCCAAATTGGTCTTTTACTGAAGTAATATATCCTGTTGGCTTGTTCAGCATTATATAAATCTTTTCCCTTTCCCTTTTTACAATTTTATCATCAAATTCAATTATGTCAACATCAGGATTAATTTTTGTGCCAAGCTCTTTAATCACTTTTCCATTTACTTTTACTCTTCCTTGTAAAATATATTCTTCACATTTTCTTCTAGAAGCTATTCCACACTCTGCCAAGTATTTTTGCAATCTTTCCATTTGTGTTCACCCATCAATTATTATACCAGTTTTTCATCGTATATTTTTAATAAATTATTCCTCATAACTCTTTCTTTTATCAAATTGGTATCAGTAGTGTAAAGACCTAATTGCTTCATTCTTTCAAAATACTCCGCTCCTGCAAAAGTATATCTCTTTTTTAGACCTTCTTTTGTCTTTATGCTTTCATTAGCATAAGCTATCAAATCACCTGATGCTAAATTCCTCGGCAATTCTAAAAGAGGCATACCAAGTGCTAATCTTACACTGTTGTGCCCTGCAAGACATCCCGTCACCATTGCTTCAGTGTGACCAGTGAACAACCCGGATTTTTCACCAGCACACAGCAAATTGTCCAAGCCTATTACTTTCATGGCATTATCTCGTGGAGCCATTGACAAATATCTCACAGAATTAGCTTTGCCACCAGAATAAGGATCTTCATATCTCGCTCTTTCTAAACCTGGAATCTTTCTCAATTTTTCCAGAGGATAAAAAGGAGTCATGAGTTTTGCGTGTCCAGTATCCAATAGTATAACATTTTCTGCGTACTCTGGCAATGCGTATTGCTGACACACTTTTAAATTCAACTTCTCCATGTTGATATCTTCTTTAGGGACAGGTAGCACTACTACACCTTCTTTATTTAATTTTTCTCTTATTTCTTCGCTCAGGGAATCTTTATTGAGTTTACAAGAACCACTGAAAGCACCATACACCTCATCAGCCCTCATACCCAACAAGTCTTCTACTCCCGCTCTATAACTTATACTGATTCTTGGACCAAAGGAGGGGCACCTAAGTATGCACATAGAGCAGCCATTTCCATATCTTAAGCAGTTCCCCATTGGACCTGTAGAACCCGTTGCCTCAATAAAAACATCACCATACTCAACGGTATCGTCTGCTAAAACAATTCCTTTTATTCTTTTGCTGTTTTTCATTACGACATCTGTTGCTCTTGCCATCAATTTTATTGTTACTCCTTTTTTAAGTAGCATTTCTCTCACCATTGGTTCTACCATTGTTACATCATAAAGATTTGCATGGGCATGGCCAGGAAAATTTATATTTACATGTCTTGCTGCTTTGTCTGTTATTTCTATAAGCTCATTGCCACCTAAATATATAAGTTCTTCTGCCGCAGTATATCTTCCGTTATTTCTCATTATTCCTCCTACAAGTCCACATCCTAAAAGCATATCAGTTTTTTCAAGAATCACCACTTCTGCTCCTGCTTTTCTTGCTGTTAAAGCAGCTGCACAACCAGCCCAGCCTCCGCCTATTACAACAACTTTAACCATTTAACATCTTCCTTTCTAATGCTTTTCTAATATCCACTTGAACTTTACACATTCGGACCTTTTGGTCCCCAATTTGCACTTCACAACTTCCACAAATCCCCTCTCCGCAACATATGGTGTTATTATTCGAAACAGCTAAATAAGCTTCTTTGTTGTATAACTCCAAGTAATTTAAAATATTTACGTGCTGTTCATCTGAACCACCGCTGTATACAAGTGTTATTCCTTTATCTTTGATTAACTCTTTTAAAATTCTTTGGCCTTCTTCACTCAAAAGGTCTGTATCAACTGTTGTTATGTCAAAATCTTTTATATAATCTCCTATAAAATTTACGCCAACTTTACCTTTATCTATAATTGCAATTACATTATTTTTATTGTTTATTAGCTTTGAAATTACTATTACCCCAGGTGCTTGTGCAATACCTCTTAAAAC
This sequence comes from Thermoanaerobacter kivui, assembly GCF_000763575.1. NCBI lineage: Bacteria > Bacillati > Bacillota > Clostridia > Thermoanaerobacterales > Thermoanaerobacteraceae > Thermoanaerobacter > Thermoanaerobacter kivui. The sequence goes on along the minus strand of NZ_CP009170.1, from coordinate 1,193,958 downwards.
AACTAAAGCTTTCGAATTATGAGTTCCTTTTATGTACCTATGACCTAAAAGACCATTCCAATAGGGACCTCTAAGATATACTTCTTCCTCTCCTTGCGATTGCTGAATTAATTTTGTTTTGGGTCCATTAACTTGTATTGCTATTTTAATAATTCCCTCCATTTCATCTGCAAACATCACAGACATTGGAGTGTCAAAAAAAGATGGACTGGAAATTCCCCTCAAAAAAACAAAAGAACCGGGTTCGTTTAGTTCACGGGCCATTTTGTTAGGAACTTTTAAAGTTAAAATAATAACTTCTTTGTTAATTTTTTCTTTTTTTAACACTTTTGAAAATATTGTACTACGCGTAGCTTTGGCTTTGTATCCTGCCCACACAAATTCCTGATAAATACACACACCTCTCCAATTGCAATCACAAAAATTTTTGCCCTGAAGTTGAGAACACACGATGCATTCATTTAATTCTGCCAAATAGCAAGGGCAATAATCTGTGGCTGCATCAATGCATTCTAATCTATTTGCCAACTTATATCACCTCCGATTTTACACTAATAACATATTCGCCAGCATCAAAAACTATTACAAAAACCCTCCTGAGCCAAGCTCAAGAGGGTTTTCGTAATAGCCTTAGCCAACTTTTTATTATCTTTTGGAAATTATAGTTGAAGTCTTCTTTTTCTACTTTTTGCAAAGCCACACAATCAACATCACAAATTTTTTCTTCACCTATTTTGATTGTTGCATACCCCACTTTTTCACCTTTTTCGACTGGTGCTTTGAGACTGTCAGGAAGGTAAATTTCCATTTGTACTTTTTCTTTTTCCTCTTCTGAAACAGGAATAATGCAATCAGCAGCACACCCAATGGGAGTTAAAGTTTTTTTGCCATTTTCCACTTTTAAATTTTTTATAATTTTGTCTTTTTCTAAAACTTTATAAGGCTTATATTTTAAAAAAGCGTAGTCTAATATTTTCATAGAATCCTCCCACATAGGAGGGCTGTTTAAAACAACAGCAATAAATCTTCTTCCCTCTCTTGTAGCAGAAGATACAAGACATCTTCCCGCTTTATTAGTAAAACCCGTTTTTACTCCATCAGCTCCTTGGTATATCCACAAAAGCTTGTTTTTGTTTCTTAAATATCTATCCCACTCACGACCTTCCCACGGGATTGTTTTCTCTTTTGTTGATACTATCTCTTCAAATTTAGGATACCTAAAAGCATATCTAGTTATCAAAGCTAAGTCGTAAGCAGTAGTGTAATGGTCATCAATCCCTATATCTAAACCGGAAGGAGTTACAAAATGAGTGTTAAAAGCTCCTATTTCTTTCGCTTTTTCATTCATCATATCAACAAAATTTTCTACACTTCCTCCTATGTGTTCAGCAATCGCTGTAGCTGCGTCATTTCCAGAGTTCAACATAAGCCCATAAAGCAAATTCTCCATATCGATTTTTTCTCCTGGTGATAGCCAAATAGAAGAACCTCCAATGCTGGCTGCTCTTTTACTGACAGTAACGATGTCACTTAAATTTCCCTTTTCCAATGCTACTAATAATGTCATAATTTTAGTAGTACTTGCCATTGGCAACTTTTGATGATGATTCTTTTGGTAAAGCACCCTTCCAGTTTGCTGGTCCATCACAATTGCAGCTTTAGCCGCCACAGAGGGATAATCACTGTCAGCATATACTTTAACAGAGGACATAAAAAACAACAAAACAAAAAACACAAAAACAAATTTCTTCATTTTAACCCACATCCTTTCGCTTTGCTCAAGCACAAATTGTAATGAAAGTGTGCTATTGAGCGATATTTTTGATATAATTTCTTTTAAAATATATAGATATACTACAAAGCACGGAGGAGGAGGGTTATTTATGTTAAAAATTGTTCACCCTATCTGCTGCGGCATAGATGTTCACAAAAAATCATCGCTGAAATCGGCACGGATATGACAGTTTTTAAATCTGACAAGCACCTTTGCTCTTGGGCTGGTCTTACTCCTCAAAACAACGAAAGTGCAGGTAAGAAAAAATCTGTCCATGTCTCAAGAGCAGGTGTTTACTTAAAACCTCTCTTAATACAGTGTGCCAATGCAGCAATTAGGGATAAAAAGAATCCTTATTTTAGGATTAAATATGAACGTATTAAAAAGCGCCGCGGTCATAAACGTGCAATTGTTGCTATTGCTCGTATGATCCTCACTTGTCTCTATCATATGCTTTTGAAAAGGGAACCTTTTAATCCTTCTGACTCCGATTACACTAATATGCCAGAAAAACTTTATCAAAAGCATAGGCAACAATATATTAAGAAAGCTATTAAACTTTTAGAAAAAGAAGGTTGTACTATTATCCCTCCAAAAATTACTTAAACATTATATGTTACCATTATTTGGCTTTGGGCAGCTTCATTTGGTGCCCTTTTTGTCATGCCCAAATTTAACTATTTTACTTTCACACTATGCCTCCTTCTATATGCAAAAAAGTGGGATTCCCCACTTTTAAATATCAGCATTATCATTGACTATCAAATTTTGAGTTTTTTTAGAAGGCTTGTTTTTAGTGAATAAATTTTGTATTTCTTCTATAAGCTTAGGTGTCAAGTCAATTATTCTCTCTAACATCGCACTCTGAGTCACAGGAAGCAGTCTAATCTGTCCTTGTCCTACCACCATAAAAGCTACTGGTTGAACTGAAACTCCCGCCCCACTTCCTCCTGCGAAGGGCATTTTTTGAGAAGAATCTTGTTCTGCACCTTTTTTGTCATTTTTAGGAGGGCTAATTTCTCCTCCGCCAGCGGCAAAACCAAAAGTCACTCTGGAAATCGGTATTATTATAGTTCCATCAGGAGCTTCAACAGCATCTCCAACTATTGTATTGACATCTATCATATCTTTTAAGCTTTCCATGGTTGTTTTCATCAATGCATCGATTGGGTGGTCACTCATTTATTTTCACCTCCCCTTTAAACTACCCAAAAACTTTATTCCATTAATAATAATATTACCACAGGTTATTTTAAATATGCAAATTAAATTTCCCTCTAACTTATTTTGACCATAGCAAGGCGTGATATAAACCTCTGGTGCAGTAGTAAAGGTTGCGTTATTATATATCGGCATAAGAGCTGTATATATTACGCCCCATAAAGAACCGCTCAATATAGCAGTCCAAGCTGCATCTTCTAAACCTATTTTTACATTTAAATAAAATTTATAAACAACAGTATTTTTTAGTATACCTTTTAAAAGTTCTATAATTTTAAAAAAATCTTTATATCCTATATCTAAAGCTGAAAATTTTCCCTCTTTTTTAGTTCTCTCTAATTTTTTTGCTCCTGCACTTTTAAGTATCTTGACACCTAAAACTTTAAAATACAATTCCTCTTTTTCGGGCTCTTTCTGTAATTTAAAGGTCAAAAAATTTACAAAAAATATATTAGTTGCTATTTCCAGGGAAATATTTTTCCCCTCTTTATTCGCTTTTATTTTAATTTGAAGAGGCAAAAAATACAGTAAAATCAAAAAAATAAGGATTATAAAAACAACAGACAAATATTTCATCATTTCACCTCATATCACGCTGTTTATAAGCCTTTTCTAAGCAAGATTTAGGTCTTTATTATAGTTTTAGTAAAAAAATTAATAGTTATTAAAAACTGCCTATATTGTATTTTTATCCATATAAAGGAAATATAGTATCTTGATATATGATAACTTTTTTTTAAAAAAATAGCAAGTACAATTGTAGAAAACTTCTATGTAAAATTGTACTTATAATAATATAGCAGGTTAACTCTTTATAAAAGAGCACCTGCTTTTTTAACATTTCATTTTATTTAAAAAGGGATGCCAACCAATCGAAAAAGCTTTTTATAGCGTCTAAAATTGCTTTTAATATACCTTTATTCTCTTCTACCGTCTTCTTTATTTTATCAACATCTACCCCTATTTTCTCTAATTGCTTTTTTATTATTTCAACATTTAGATTGAGTTGATTTATCTTTTTCATAAGTTGTACAATCTGAGATATCTGTTCATCAGTTAGTTTAATGTTAAGCTGTTTAGCAATATCCCTTATAACATTTGCAATTTCATTTTCATCTGTAAGTTTTTTTGCAATTACTTCTTCTTTAACCTTTTGAATAAGTTCAGCTGCTTTATCTTTTCCTATCTTTTCCCCTAAAGTACTTGTTATAACCAATTCTTCATTGGCTGTCTTTTTTGCCTCGTCACTTAATTTTTCCCCTGTTGCTTCTTCAAATGCCTTCATTATCCCTGTAAGAGCTGCCGTGCCTGATACATCAAAGGGAGCAGCTACTACCACCTTTGCATCTTTAATGCCTGCTGTCACCATTGCATTGGCATACATCTCTTTAGAGACCCAGGTTATGTTGTGAGTATCAACCATAATTCCTTCTCCCTGTGGGAGAAGTTTTACATACACTGAAGAAATGGCTCGGCTACCTATCTGTTTATCAGGTACCAATCCCTTTAAATATTTTCTTTCTTCCTCATTTGTAACCTTTATAATTTTAGTCGTGTTTGGATTGACTCCAAAATATTCCATCATTTCTTCCTGTTGTTTAGGAGTAAGGTCCGCACCTAAACTTACTATCTCTTTTTCATTTGCAAAGGCAAAAGTGGTTGAAAGAAATGTAAAAGCAAGCCCTATTAAAATTAAAAGTAAAGACACTATGCTTCTTTTCATACATTAAAACCTCCTCCTTTTTTAAGGTGTGATTTCAATTTGCGGTAACTCTTTTAAAGATTTAATTCCAAAATACTTTAAAAAATCTTCTGTAGTAGTATACAGTATTGGCCTACCAGGAGATAAAGCCCTTCCACTTTCTTTGATCAAATTATACTCCAGCAAAGTATTTATAGCTTTATCGCTTTTTACACCCCTTATTCTTTCAATTTCTGCCCTTGTAATAGGTTGATTATAAGCTATTATAGCCAAAACCTCTAATGCTGCTTGAGAAAGTCCTTGTTTTATTTCTAATCCCAAAGCTTGTCTAACTATTTCTCCATAATTATCATTTGTACACATTTGAACTTTATCTTCAAAAAATATAATATCTAAACCGCGATTTTCCCGGTCGTAATATTCTTTTAATTTGTTTACAACATCTACTATTTCCTCTTGAGGAAGTCCTACTACGTCGGATAAGGTTTTTAATTTTACTGGTCCCCCTGCTGCGAACAATATAGCTTCTATTTTTCCCTCATTGCTCATTTTTTTCTCCTCTCCTAAAGGATTTAATAAGTATATCCCCATAAGTAGTCTTTTGTTCTGCTACAATTTTATTTAATCTCACTAACTCTAAAACAGCGATAAAAGAAACAATAATTTCTCCTTTTGCTCGACTTTTCTTAATAAGTTCACTAAACCAAAGGAAAGGCTTTTTTACTAATTTCACTAATAACTCTTTAATCTTATTCTCTACAGTATATTCATCTTTTTTTATTTCTATTTCATCTTCTCTGGCGTTATTTTTTGAAATAACTTTAAGATACGCTTTATATATATCCTCGCTAGAGTAGTTTAAAGCAATTTTTTTATCTATATATTTTACTTCAGGCTCTTCTCTAAAAAAACGAGAACCAATTTTGTACATTTCTTTAAAAGTCTGGGCAATAATTTTGTATTTCTTGTACTCAATCAATTTAGTCACCAATTCTTCTCTTGGGTCTACTTCTTCCATTTCCAATTGTTGTCCCTTAAACTGCTGTTTGGGAAGTAACATTTTAGATTTAATTTCTAATAAAGTAGCTGCCATTACAATAAATTCTGATGCCACATTTAAATCCATTTCCTGCAAAGTTTTAATATATTCCATATATTGTTCTAAAATAACTGAAATAGGGATATCCATCAAATCAATTTCATTTTTTTCTATAAGGTGAAAAAGCAAATCAAAAGGTCCTTCAAACACTTCTAATTTTACGTTGTACATCTTCACACCCCAAAAGGTTTTAAAATAAGAGTTATAAAAGAGTCCAAAGCATTCATAAGAGGCCCTATAATTTGTCCAATAACCCCAGTGAAAACAAGAAGGAGCAAAATAACCTGTCCATATATTTCATATTGAGAAATCATATAAGCCTGCCTTGGCGGAAGTAAACTCCACAATACCTTCGAGCCATCCAGCGGAGGCACAGGTATTATATTAAAAACAGCAAAAATTAAATTGTATATGTACAACAAATACAAAATTGGATACACTACTGCCACGTCTTTAAACCAAACCATTAATATTCGCGAAATAATTGCCAACAAAACATTGGAAAGAGGTCCTGCTAAAGACACCAATAATACGCCCTTTTTGGTATCTCTAAAATACATGGGATTTATAGGCACTGGCTTTGCCCACCCAAATTTCAAAATCCAAAGCATCAAAAGTCCTATGGGGTCAATATGAGCCAACGGATTTAATGTAAGCCTACCACTTTGCCTTGGAGTAGGGTCACCTAACTTGTCAGCCACATACCCATGGCTAAATTCATGAAAACTCATTGCAATAAGAAGTGCAGGTATTCTATACAAAAAGTCTATCAAATTTATTCTCCTTTCTTTAGTTGTTCTATCAATTTTTTTGCAAATTCAATCTCCTCTTCTTTGTTATTGAGAAGTCCCTTCATTTTTGCCTCAAATAATTTATCCATCAATTCACCATATAAAGGACTGGGTTTTAAACCTAAATTTTTAATATCTTCTCCTGTTATGTACAATTTTGTATTGACTATTCGCTGTGCTTCCCCATTTTCCATTGTGCTAATAGCTTTTATGACTTCTTTTTTTGTAGTTTGCAAAGTCAACCTAATCTTTCGCACATTTTTGTCTTTACATTTTAGTTGTTTACACAAAAAAATCAAATCTTCTAAGGATTTTAAATATAAACTACTTATATTCAAACTCTCTTTGATTTTTATCAAGTCTTTTTCTTTTATTAAGTAAAACAATATCAAAAACCTGTATAAAACAATGTCTATATCACTGTTTTCAAAATAATCAAGATTTTTTGTGTTAATGCTGACATCCCCAAAAACAATTTTATCAATGCCATAATAAATAACCTTTTCTATCATTTCTTTTGCTTTATCTTCTTTTAAAATCAAAAAAAGTTCATTTCTTATTCTGTCTGGAGTGAGAAGTCTAATTTTATCTATTGATTCTTTTAGCAACCTTTCTGTTTCACTTTCAATCGCAAAAGAATACCTCACAGAATACCTTATGGCTCTAAATATTCTTGTAGGGTCATCAATAAAGCTTTTGCTGTGAAGTATCCTAATTACCCCTGTTTTTAAGTCTTGTATACCATTAAAATAATCGATAAATTTATTTTCAACCACATCGTAAGCCAAAGTGTTTATAGTAAAATCTCTTCTTGCCAAATCATCATATATGTTTGAAAATTCAATTCTTGGCAAAACCGCAGGGTAATCGTAATACTCTTTTCGAGCAGATATGACATCGATAGAAATATTTTTATACGTTAAAGTTACCGTTCTAAATGCCTCGTGAATTACAATATCACCTTCTAGATATCTTGACAAAAGATTAGCAAATTCTACTCCGTCTCCTTCCACTACCACATCAATATCAAAATTTTTTACTCCCAGCAAATAATCTCTTATAAAACCACCTACGATGTATGATTTAATTTTGAACTCTAAAGAAATCTTTCTCAAAAGCTCTACAAAATCTTTGCCATCAATCTCAATGTACAAAGAATCACCCTTATCCAATATTGTTTACTTTTTATATTATACCACAGGATTAAACAAAGAAATAAGTATAAGTTAAAATTAACCTATACTTATTTCTTCGTCTTAGGATTAAAAATTAAAGAAAAAAGGTATCCAAAAAATATTGCCGCAGAAATTCCACCCGCAGTCGCAGTCAATCCACCTGTAAATACCCCAATCAATCCATCTTTTTCGACAGCTTTTATCACTCCTTGGGAAAGAGAATTCCCAAATCCCAAAAGTGGTATTGTGGCTCCTGCCCCACCTATGTCTATCAATTTTTTGTATACTCCAAGTCCTCCTAATATAGCACCTAATGTTACATATGTTACTAATATTCGCGCAGGAGTTAATTTGGTTTTATCAATTAAAATTTGTGCAATAGCACAAATTAATCCACCTACTAAAAAAGCTTTCAAGTAATCCATAAAATCCTCCTCATATTGTTCTTGATATTGTAATAGCATGGGCAATTCCAGGTATAGATTCTCCTTGTTGACTACTGGTAGGAGATAAAAGAGCACCTGTCGCCATAAATAACACCCTTTTATATACTCCATTTCGTATTTGAGATAACAGCCATCCGTTTAAAACTACGGCAGAGCATCCTGCTCCGCTTCCCCCTGAGTGAACGTCTTGAGATTCGTCATAAATTTCAATTCCACAGTCTTTATATTTTTTTTCTATATCATAGCCTTCTTTATACAATAGCTCCAAAAGTATACTTCCTCCTACTCTTGCCATGTCTCCTGTCACTATAATGTCATAATCATCTATAGTAAAGCCTGTGTCTTTAAAATGAGTGATGATAGTATCTGCAGCTGCCGGTGCCATTGCAGCACCCATATTATTCGCATCCTTCATACCCAAGTCTACAACTTTTCCTGTTGTCGCATGAGTGATGTAAGGACCATTCCCTGTAGAAGCAAGAATTGTAGCACCTGCTCCAGTCACTGTCCATTGAGATGTAAAAGGCCTTTGAATCCCTTGCTCTAATGGATACCGATATTGCCTCTCTGCAGTGGAAAAATGACTGGAAGTCGCTGCAATTACGTAATCAGCATAACCGCCATCGATAAGCATTGCACCTAAGCTCAATCCCTCTATCATAGTAGAGCAAGCTCCATATAATCCAAAATGGGGTACGTTTAGTTGTCTGGCAGCAAAACTTGCACTTATGATTTGATTTAATAAATCTCCCCCTAAAAGATAATCAATCTCAGAAATTTTTAAATTAGCCTTTTTTAAAGCTAAATTTACAGCATCTTGAAACATTTTTGATTCAGCTTTTTCCCAACTTTTTTCCCCATAAGTATCATCCACTAAAATCATGTCAAAATAATCTCTTAAAGGACCTTCACCCTCTTTTGGACCTACTATTGTTCCTCCTGATATTATAGAAGGAGGGTTTTTAAATTTGACTGTCTGTGAACCAAGCTTTTTCTCAGCCATCCTATCCTTCCCCTTTTATTTCAAAAAGTAGTATATTAACCCTACAATTATTGATGTACTCACACCGTATACAATAACAGGACCCGCAATGTTAAACATTTTTGCAGCCGCACCAAAGACAAAACCTTCTTTTTTAAATTCCATTGCAGGGGACACAATAGAATTCGCAAATCCTGTTATAGGTACTATAGAACCTGCTCCTGCAAATTTTCCTATGTCGTCATACACTCCAATTCCTGTTAAAAATGCTCCTATAAACACCATTGTAATTGATACGAGAGTATTGGCATCTTGAAGAGAATAACCTTTTGAAAGGTAAAAATTTAAAAAAAACTGTCCTATGTCGCAAATCAATCCTCCCACTACAAAAGCCATTATGACATTTTTTAATAAAGTGGGTTTGGGCTCATATTTTTGAGCGATATTTTTATATTCTTGTTGTTTTTTTACATCTTTTTCCATAAAATTCACCCTTTTTTACGACAAGAGCACCATAAGTGGTGCTCTATATTTCCTTATCTACCCTGTAAGCAATTTGCAAATTAGCTTTATACTCTACTATTTTACCGTTTTTTACATTTGCTGTTTGATTTACGACTTCAATTCCAGAAATATTGTCGATAGATTTTGCTGCTTCTTCTACAGCTTTGTGTATAGCATCATCCCAACTGATTGTTGAATCTCCAACAACATTTAAAATTTTTACAACCGCCATACCCTTTCCTCCTCCCTTATATACCAAATCAGCACTTTCAGGTACTTTTTTGTTGGTTTTGTGCATATAAAAATAACTTAAAGCAAAAATTAAAATCACTGCCGTAATTACAAACAATATTTTTTTCATTTTCATTTCACCAACCATTAATATTATGTGAAAATGACTAATTTTAATTCAAAAAAAGTGTAGTATTTATGTAATAATACTACACTTCTTCCAATTCGTTTCTTAATTTTTGTAAAACTTTTTTTTCAATTCGCGACACTTGCACTTGAGAAATCCCTAAAATATTTGCCACTTCCATCTGAGTCATATCTTTAAAATAGCGTAAAAATATTATCTGTTTTTCTCTTGGCTTTAATTTACTTATTACCATTTGTAAGGCTAGTTTATCATCTATGTCAAAGTCTTTTTCTTCTTCACTTACCATTTCAATAAGAAGTCTGTCATCTTCATCATGAGTCGCATTATCGTATAAAGACTCCGTTGTAGCAGCTGATTCAAACGCCATTGCTATTTCTTCAGGTGTTACGTTTAACCTCTCGGCTATTTCATTAATAGAAGGCTCTCTGTTGAGTTCATTGCTTAAAACTTCTTTAACATAAAAAGCTTTTGAGGAAAGTTCTTTCAAAGACCTGCTAACTTTTATTAAGCCGTCATCTCTTAAAAACCTTTTAATTTCTCCCATTATTATGGGAACTGCATAAGTAGACAATTTCACATTATATGACTCATCAAATTTTTGAACTGCCTTAACAAAGCCTACGCAGCCTATTTGATACAAATCCTCCATTTCGTAACCTCTATTGGAAAATTTCTTAACTATGCTCCAAATAAGTCCGCTATTTTCTGTTATCAATTTTTCCAGACTTTGTTTATCATTTTTTTGTGCTAATCGTATCAATTCCAAGTTCTCATCGGTTTTTTCAAAACTACTCTCCTTCATAGGGTCACCTCATTTGTTAGGACGAATGTATTTAGTCATCCTTACAATAGTCCCTTTTCCGGGAGTTGACTCAACTTCTAACTCATCCATAAAGGTTTGCATTACAGTAAAGCCCATTCCTGCCCGTTCTTCCTCCAATTTGGAGGTAAAAAGAGGCTGCATAGCTTTTTCAACATCCTCAATACCTTTACCCTCATCTATAACTTCAATTATTATTTTGTGGTCAGAAATAAAAGCTTTTAACGTGATAATACCAATTTTATTTTCATATCCATGAATTATACAGTTTGTCACTGCTTCTGAAACAGCTGTCTTTATATCCGCAATTTCCTCAATAGTAGGATCTAATTGTGCTGCAAAAGCCGCTACTACTGTTCTTGCAAAAGATTCATTTTGCGACTTGCTTAAAAACTTTAATTCCATCATATTTGTATATTCCATGATAATCCCCCTCTACATATCCTTTAAAGCTTCCTCAATGTCATTATAGCACTTAACTATTCTTAATAATCCTGAAACCTCTATTAACTTATGTAACTGTTTATTAGCATTGACAATAGCAACTTTCCCATTGTTTTCTTTAACTTTTTTATACCTTCCTATTATAACACCAATGCCGGAACTATCCATAAAATTTACATTTTTTAAATCAAAAATCAAATTTCTACAGGATTTTTTTACATATTCCTCATTGATAGCATTTTTTATATTTTCAGATACATGGTGGTCTAATTCACCTTCAATTTTTGCTATTAACGAATCCTCTTTTTTAGAAAATTTTATACCCATTTTATCACCCCTCACTTTATTATATTCGATAAAATTTTTAAAAATCCTCCTTTTGTGTAATATTTTTCTATAAAAAATAAAAAAGTACTAAAAACCTATCCAGGTTTTAGTACTCCTTTAGAGAAACTATTTTTTTAGCCACTCTTTAAATATTTTTTTACAATTTTCCAAAAGATTAGACCTTAACACTTCTTGTTGAGGATATAAATCAAAGGTTTTTATCACTTTTCCGTCTTGTAACACTTTCACTGTTCCAATTTTTTTATCTTTGTTTACAGGAGCTTGTATAAATTTATTCAAATTTATCTCAGTCTTTATGTTTTTGCTTTCTCCTTTTCTAATCAGCACATATTCTTCTTGCTGTGATATAGCAGCAATAGTATCTTGTTTGCCTTTTAACACTCTGACATTCCCAAATACCTGTCCTTTAGAAGCTACTTTTAAAGTTTCATAATTTGCAAATCCGTAATCTAATAGTTTTGCTGTTTCGTTAAATCTTGTCTCAGAATCAGGTGCGCCAAAAACCACAGCTATTAACCGCGTATCTCCGCGTTTTGCCGTTGCTGTGAGACAATACAAAGCTTCTGAAGTAGAACCTGTTTTAATGCCATCAGCTCCTTTATAGCGCCACAACAATTTATTTGTATTTATAAGGCTAAATTTTCCTCCTCTTAAAGAATCCAATTTATTGGTCAAATATTTAAAAATACTTTGGTGTTTTACTAACTCTCTGGAAATCATGGCCATATCATAAACAGTCGTTACATGACCTTCCTCGGGTAGTCCTGAAGCATTTTTAAAGTTTGTGTTTTTAGCTCCCAGCTCTTTTGCCCTTTTATTCATCATCTCCACAAAGTTTTCCTCTGTACCTGCGATATACTCTGCTAATGCAACTGATGCATCATTGGCAGAATTCATAGCTATCGCTTTCATCAAATCATCTACTGTCATCTCTTCTCCTATTTCTAAGTATATTTGAGTGCCTCCCATGTCATAAGCGTGCTTGCTTGTTACAACCTTGTCAGTTATTTTGATTTTTCCGGAATCTATTGCTTCAATGGCCAACAAAAGAGTCATTACTTTTGTCACACTGGCAGGAGGCAAAATTTTGTGGCTATCTTTTTCATACAAAATTTGTCCTGTATTAGCATCTATTAAAATAGCAGACTTAGATTTTAAATTTAAGTTATCAGCATAAACGCTGTTATTAAAAACAAAAGAACTCATTATTATCAAGGTAAGTACTACAATTAACGCCCTTTTAAACATTTAATTCACCCTCCTTGTTCACTATTTATTTTGTCACAGAGGGTGAATATTATTCTTTTTTACGCTCTTGGATGAAATTTATTATATACTTCTTTTATTTTTGACTTAGACATCAAAGAAATTAAATTTGCATTGAAATCTGTTTGATATCCTAACATTTCTTGAACAGCACGCACATCTGCACCGTTTTCTAACATATGCTGTGCAAAAGATTGGCGCAAAGTATTAGGAGTAACAGGAAAACCAGGATTTATTTTGTCGGTATATTCTCTTATTATTTTCCAACAACCTTGTCTTGTAAGTTTTTTACCTCTTAAATTCAAAAAAAGCGTTTTTTCTTCAGGATTTCCTTTGCGTCCTTTTTCAATATAATCTTTCAAAGCAGCAATAGCATGAGACCCTATAGGAATTACTCTTTCTTTACCTGAACGAGTCACTATGTAACCATAAGAAAGATTTACATCCTCCAACTTAAGAGAGATCACTTCTGAAACTTTAAGTCCGGTCGCATAAAGTAATTCAATTAAAGCCTTATCTCTAAGTCCCTTTTCATCATTGCCAAAATCTAAAGATAACAACATATCTACTTGTTCTACTGTCAATGTGGCAGGGACTCTTTTTTCTACTTTTGGAGTATCTATCATATACGTCGGGTCTTCTTCTATCAGTTTCTTCATAAACAGATAATGATAAAAAGCCTTAAGCGAAGAAAGACTTCTGGAGATAGTTGCTTGAGATTTCCCATTTTTCTTTAAATAATACAGATAATTTAATATTATTGACTTTTTTACATGAAGGTAATTAATATGAGAATTATTTAGATATTTGAAAAATTGGTTTATGTCCCTGCTATAAGATTCAAGGGTATTCTTGGACAATCTTTTTTGTTTTTTTAAAAAATCTAAAAACTCCCCAACGATATCATTTAACATATTCTTTACCCTACAATCCCACAATTTTTATAATTTAATTTGTTAATTATAAATATTCAACATAAAATGTCATTTTCCTTCTTTTTTTACTGTGAAAAAGGCGGTAAAAGTAATATATATGGCGAAATATAAGACTCTATTAAGCTTCCTACCAAAATCACTATAAATCCCGCGTATACCATAAAAGTGTAGGATATAAATTGTGAAAACAATTCTTCAATGCTGAATTTGCGATTTTTTAAAAGGTAAATAGAAAAATTAATACAGGTTACAGATATAAACAATAAACCCAACAATATAAAAACATTTTGAGGTACAATACCCACTAAAACAAGTAATATCCCTTTCAACTTGAATTCCCCGATTAAAATTCCTATAGAAAATCCCAACATAAATCCTCTTATACCTATTACTAAAAATATAAATGGAATACCTATAATAGTTGCTCCCAAAATCCAAAGCACAAAAACCGTCACAAAATTGTTTAACAGAGACTGCTTGAAGATTTGCACAGAACTTAAATTTGTGGCTTTTGCCACTTGATAAAACTTAGAGATGTAATTTATTATTTGCTCTTTTTGCACCTCAGTTATGTTGTTTACAGTAAAAGAACCTGCTGCTATCCCTATCATTAACGAGATTATCACAAGTACATATAGAAGAGAATTATGCCTAATATGCAAATAAAATTTTCCTTTTAAAAATTTCAAGACTATTGCCCCCTACCAATTTCGTTTTAACAGCTATTCTAAATTTATGATATAATAGGGGACAATATTCATTTATCTATAGTCACTTTGCCGTATATTCCTCCCCCTCCGGAAGAAATTTCAATCTCACCATTCCTCGCTTTTAAGATATTTGATGCATTCAAAGGTCCTATTACTTTTTCCAGCTCTTCATAAGATGCATAATGAAGCGCATATAATTCATTGCCGAAATGATTCAGCAACTTTTCAATTGTTTTCTTCCCAATGTTCGGAACAAATTCCAAAGGTATTTGATACACGTAATCTGGCCTAAAATGAGGGTGTCTTGTCTCATAATCTCTAATTTCCATAATCCTATCCTTTACTCCCAAAACTACATTATTGCTACCACACCTTAAACACTTTTTTATAGGTGGATCTTCAGTAGCAATATAACCACAATCTAAACAGAAAGTCCTGTGATATTTGCCTAATTTGGGATTTAATCCGTAATTTTTTGCGATCTTTCTTCCACCTTGTCTTTTTAATGCTAATAAAATCTCTTCAAAATTAGCTTCCTCAATATCAAAAACATTAAATTCTCTACCTATTTTTTCTAATGAATGCGCATCCGAGTTGCTCAAAAAAGTCTTATCAGCTAATTCCTCAATTTGATCTGCCATATCGGAATCTGCACTAAGACCTAATTCTAGCGCATGAATATATTGATAATAATCTTTAAAAACATAACTCAATCTATCTGTGGTACTTCCATAATAACTCTTAAAAGGAGTAAAAACGTGAGCAGGTATTACAATTCCTTCAAATCTATTGGCGATTTCAAAAACTTCAGCACTTTTAAGACTGCATCTTTGAGAACTCAAATTTATGTTTTTTACATATTTAGAGATTTCATGAGAAAACTTAGAAATCTTTTCTAAATTTTTGAAATAGCATATCAAATGGGGAGAACCTCTTCCTTCTTTCGCTATTTCTATTTCGCTGCCCAAAATCAAAGTGACTTTATCTTTATACCTCAATCCTCCCCCATCAATCAAAGACAATATTCCTTCTTCAACGTATTTTTTCAATTCTTCTAAGATTGGGGGAGAAGCCCCATCTACAATGCCCACTACATCTATCCCTTTTATCATACACCTTTCGAGAATATTTAAAACAGTTAAATTTTTTGAAGCAGCTATTTTTATAGGAACACCTGTTGCACTTCTTCCTAGGTGGACGTGTAAATCTACATGACATTTCATAAGCTATTCCTCATTTTAAGATAGTAAAGAATTCCAATTATTGTTTTAGAATCTTTTATTTGGTTTTGCAAAATCATCTCCAACAAATTCTCAGGTGTATATTCATATACTTCTAAAAATTCATCCTCATCTGGGTGAGCAGTATGTTTTACAAGATTTTTAGCAAAATACAAATACATCTTTTCGTTTGAAAAACCTGGCGTGGTAAAAAAAGTCATCAAATGCTTTATATAACCTGCTTCATATCCTGTCTCTTCCAACAACTCTCTCTTAGCACAAACCTCCGGGTCTTCCCCATACTCTAATTTCCCTGCAGGTATCTCTAACAAAGCCTCTTCTGCTGGCTTTCTATATTGTTTTACCAGCAGAATATTTCCATTGTCCTTTACTGCAACAATAGACACACCCCCAGGATGTTCCACTATTTCTCTAGTAGCTGTCCTTCCATCTGGCAGTTTTACCTCCTCTACTCTCAAGTTTATTATCTTTCCTTCAAAAATTCTGCGGGTACTTAAAGTTTCTTCTTTTTGTTCCAAAGAACATCTTCCTTTCTATGTATATTTTTATTTGCCCATACATACTATAAATATGAGGTGGTAAAAATGATTATAATTGGAAATACTGTTTATTATAGTGGTAAATTTTCGACTTTGTTGCTTTTATTAAACGAACTCAGTAGAAAATATAAAACTTTGGAAAATCTAATTAAATTAAATTAATTTATTACAAGTATAGAGAGCAGCTGCTCCACAAGCGTTAAAAAAGTCTGGTTCACTATTGTAATTTCTTCCCATTGTAGTAATATTTACTCCCAATTCCTTTATACACTCTTTTGTAATAGAAGCATCAATAAATTCTATGTTAAAGTTTGAAAAAATCACATTTGATGCAATTTGATTTTTTATTATATCGGTTTTTTCCTTATCCATTAAAGGAAATGTCAAAATACAAGAAGTATTGCACAATTCCAAAACTGTTATTGTGTGATGACTAATTCCGCGGTGCCTTTCTCTTTTGTCGTTGAAACCTAGCCTTGGAATTAATACAGGGATACCTTTTAGTTTGTTTACAGCGTCTATGATATGGGCTTGTTCTACTCCTGAAAATCCATATTTTGTCCCTGTACCAACTATCCCTGGTCCCATCGCCACTATCACTACATCACTTTTTATGACTTCTTTTGCCCCTATCAAGGCTGTATATATGTTGACAGCCTCAAAATCGCCGCCAAAAGCATGTCCAATAGTTATTGTAGCATCAATGATATTTTTTCGCTTAAGTTCGTTAACGGTATTGCTAAACTTAATAGGCAAGCATCCAGAGTCTGTCATTACATATGTTACCTTTAAATTCGGTTTTATTTTTTTTAGCACCAAAGAAACCGGAGCCACCATGCTGTGAAGCTCCCCTATTATTACAGGTAATCCATCTAAACTTTTAAACCCATTAAAAAGAGAGTGGTAAGGACTTGATTGCTCCTCCATAACCAAAACATTTATCTGAAAAGGGGTATATCTCAATTTCATTATATGACCATCACCAATTGCATCTAATTTCGTATATTTTGTGTTTGCAATTACAAAATCATATCCTCCTGTACCTAAATTAAGGAAGCGAGCAGTGCGGTTTAGGTAAACCGTATCTCCAACATCTATTTTTCCAGTTATATCATCATAATTTAATGCTAAAGCTTTTTCTTCTCCTGTAGTAACTTCTACAACAGTTATTCCTTTTCTTTGTGAAATAATCTCAGTAACAGAACCTAAATAAATACTAATCATTTATTTTTCTCCTTTTCTTCCTAACATATCAATGTAATTTAGAAGCCTATTCTTTTCTATTAAGGCAGTCAAAGAATACTTTTCTGTCAAAAGATGTATCAAAATTAACAAAATAAGAGTTATGACTTTTCCATAAAACCCGAAAATTACTACACTTGCTATCCCTAAAGACATTCCCAAAACGTTTGAACCTGTATCTCCCATCATAACTTTTGCCTGTAAATCATCAGGGAAATACGCAATCAAAATAATAAGTAACATAACTAAAAAAGCGAGTTTTCCTTTTGCTATCCCTAAAAAAAATAATGAAATAGCGATAAAAGCCTTACAACACCTTCCAGGCCTCAAGTCCATAAGATTTAAAAAATTTGTAAATAAAGCTATTATCAATGTATCGAATGCTAATTCCATTATATTATTTCTTGCAAGATTAAAACTTATAAAAAAAGCTATCAAAAACCCTGATAAGGCTTTTAAACTTCCTGTCGTAGGTTTACTTCGAAAAAGCATAGTTATATGCCCTTTTAGTCCTCTGACATTTCTATCTCCCAATACATCATCAATAAACCCAACAAAAGAAATCATTGTTAAAGCTGGTAAAATTATTGATTGGTACCTTATGTTATAACCTAAAATATTAAAAATTATAACTGAAACAAATAAAGCAGGTGCAAATATGATACCGCCACAAACAGGTATCATATTCTTTTTATAATTTTCTTTCAGACATACCGGTTTATCAATGATTTTCATCAGAAAGTTTTTAGTCAAAATGCTAACTAACAAAGGAATGATAAAGAGTAAGAACCAAAACACCATCTCACCTGCTATTCTTTATTAATTTATACAACAATACTTTTAATATGTCCCAAAACTGTTTTCCCCTGTGAATAAAACCTTTTAAGTCTCTTCCAGTAACAGAATGGGTCATTTCTACTTCTATCTCTTTTATCCTGTATCCCTTTTTCAATATGTCAATCGTCATTCCTACTTCTATTCCATATCCTTTGTAAAAAGTTTTTAAATCATCCAAAACTTTTTTTTTAAAAGCTCTTTGACCAGAAAGTGAAGACTCAATTTCATATCCTGTAAAATATTTTACTCCTTTTTTAGCTAAAGTTCTTACAAATCCAAAACCTGTTTTTACATTTGTCTTGGGAAATTTGGCGATTGTAACATCTGCCTCATCTTGTATTACAGGAAGTATCAATTTCTTTACTTCCCGGGAGGAAAGGCCCACATCTGCATCTAAAAAGACGACAATATCGTTTTTTACATACTTTAATCCTTCTTTTAATGCTGTCCCTTTTCCTACATTTCTCTTCATGTTGACTATCTTTGCACCTGCTTTTTTAGCTTTTTCTACAGTATTATCCGTTGAACCGTCGTTTACCACAATAATTTCATCGATCTCTTCTATGCCTTCTAAACCCTTAATAGTATCTAATATTCTCTTTTCTTCATTATATGCAGGTATTAAAATACTAACTTTTTTAGTCATTTATCTAACCTCACTTTTTAGTCATAGAATTTGTATGACTAACAAAAGAATCTGGCATTAAATTTATTGCACTTTGTTTAATTCCGTAATTGCCTTCCTTCCCTTCCATCACCATTATAAGAGAAGTTTGCCCTATTATATTATCTACATTGTCTATTGTAGATATATGTTGTTTTTTATAAGCATCGATATATGAGTATTTGGCATCAGTCTGCTCTACTCCTATAATAGGCACATTAAGCACCTTAACCTGTTTTATAATTGGTATATCAATAGAACTCACATTATTGTCTTTATTGTTACTGCCTCCTGCTATAATTACAAAATCTGTATTTCCTGCAATTCCTGTAAAATCTATATACCCATTTTCTTTGAGATAATTTATTAAGTCGGTATCTTGCCCTGTTACAATTGCATGAGCTAATTTAGCTGCTACAAATTCATTTAAATGTTTTGCATCCACTGTAACACCGTATTTTGAAGAAAGAAAATTGACTAAATTTTGAGTTTCTAACTCATTTACCTTGTCAAACCCTTCTTTTATGACAGTAATAGACTCAATTGTAACGCCTGCTTTCAAAAGCGCATTTCTCATCCCTGAATATATGAATTCGTTTGTGGTTTCAATGATTGAAACTTTAACGCCGTTTAACTTATTAGCTACCAATTCAGGAAAAATAATTTGATGATATTGATTATAATATCCTATTTGTTGATTCAATTCTTGCACAGTATTTTTCAAATTAGCATTTTCTGCTTGCAAATCTTTAAACTTTTGCTCCAATTCGTTTATAATAGCTGTTTGCTGTTCAGAAAAAATTTTCTGCCCATCTAACATGAAGCCAATAAATATTCCAATTCCTAAAGCAATAAAAATAGAAGCTATTGTCAAAACGTAGTATTTAATATTTATATTCATAAAAAATCCTGGTTACCCAAACTGTGCAAAACTGTGCAGTTTGGGCAGCTGGGGTATTTGTAGTCCGCCCTTCAGGCTTTCCCAGCCCCAGCAGGCGGTATTTGGGAAAGCCATAGCCCCTGCCCCAAGAAGCAGGAACTCGCGCCTTTATGGGTCTCCCCACTTGCCCTGAATTAACAGCTTTTTTAGGGCAGAGAAGTCTCTTGGCACCTTCTCAGGGGAGAGTGGAGTTACCACCGCTGCCTTGAGAACTTGCCAGAAATCATGGGCACTAAAACTTGTTCCATCCAGAAGTTTTAGCACCTTTCCTGGCTCACTCTCAAGGCTTTGTAAAATTTCTATTGCTTTATTTATCTCTTTTAAGTGTTTTTTCTTCAACTGCTTGTTCCTGACTGTTTTCTTTACATGCTTTTTTAATTCTTCTAATTCATCTATAGTTAGTGCGTTAAGAAACTTTATATAATTGTCTGGTATCTTTTCTTCTCTGCCTAATCCTCTTCTTGCTATTACGTAAGCTGCTGCTATGTCTTTTGTTATCATGTACTGCGGCGCATATTTTAACATGCCTATTATTGAGGTGTAAGAAGGATTGACTTCTATTACTTCTATCCCTTCCTTTTTTGCTAAAATTTTTATCTTTTTTAAAAGGGATTTGTAGCTAAAGTTATGTCTTATTCTCCTTGACTTTTTGCCTGAAAAGTCTCCTTTTTCTCCTTTGTTTTTTATGTCTAATTTTTCAATTACTATTGCTTTTCTTTTTTCTTTTGCTATCTTTACTATCTCATGAACATACTGCCATCTGAAATACTCTCTTTTATCTGAATTGCCGCTTGCAAGTTCCGGCATCGGTATACTGCTATAGCTTATTAGATTTCCTTTTTCATCTACCTCTGCCCATGATATGTTGTCCGGATATGCGTTCACATCTATTCCTATGATTCCTTTTTCTTTTGTTATTTTTATTTCTGGATATTGTTCTTCAATGGCAAAATAGGCGCATATGCTGCCATTTTTGAGTTTTAGTTCTACAGAGTATGGTATGTTTGATTGGCAATTTCCTGCAGGAGTTCTTTTCTTTTTTTATTCTTTTTGTAGCCTGCTTCTATTTTGGCGTATACATATTTTCTTTCCCCTACATTTATCCTTAAGAAAGTGCCGTTTTTTCTTACTTCTATTCTTGTGTTGAGATTTCCTTTTTTGCTTTTATCCCCTCTTGAATAGAGATTTCCTTTTCTTTTCTCCTGCCACCTAATTTTTAATTTTTTATATGCTTTACCATTTAAATGATGTTTTTGAAGTTTTCTAAACAGTTTTTTCCCGCCAAAAATGACTTTTCTTGGACTTTTACCTAGTTCTTTCGCAGATTCCAGTGTACTCCTTGCTTTCATTATTGCATCATCTACATATCTTGAGTTTAAATTGAATACCTGGGGTAACTTTCTTTTTAAATCTGCTCTTTTTTCTCCTTCTAAAAGTCTGTTATATGCAAATCTCATGCAGGATGACCATCTTCTCATTAAGTCTAATACTATTTGTTTGGCTTGTTGATTTAGAAAAATAAGTTTAGCCTGTATCACTATCATGTTTTTTGCCCCTTTGCCCGTAAATTCTTGCTGCGAAAGATGTTACTATTGCTATTAAGTCTTCTGCTAGCTCTTTATTTCATTTACCCCACTTGCTATCTCATGTATGACTTCATACTGCCATCCTTTGGAATTAGCGTATTCTTCAAGCCTTCTAATTTGATTCTTAAGATATTCTTCTTGTTTCTTTGTGGACACTCACTTTAGGTTTTGGTTTTTCTTCCAGCATGCCTAATAACTTCTCTATATCTTCTTTTTTATACCTTCTAATGCCTTTTGGAGTTCTCACAGGTGTTATTAATCCTTCCTTTTCCCAGTTTATAAGTGTTCTTCGACTAATTGAGTACATTTCCTTTACTTTTTGCATGCTTAGTAACATTTGTTATCACCCAATTAAAATTATACCACTTTGCATGACTATCTTCAACTGTTACCTACCTCCTTAAAAGCCTATTAAAAGACGAATCCTCAGTTGCAATAACTTAAGAAGCTGCTGCATAGGAGGAGAAAAATAAGCTATCACTCCCAGAGGTATTAGAGCAGCTAATATAATGCTAAATATATATGATATCTTAAAGGTCTCTCTATACAGCTTGTTTACTCCTTTGGCATCGATTAATTTTTCTCCCACTTTTAAGCGCACTAAAAAAGTGCTGGACATACCTTTGCGCCCTTTTTCCAGAAAGTCAATCATGCTGGAATGAGTTCCAACGGCAACAATGAGGTCAGCACCTTTTTCAAAAGCTAAAAGCATAGCTATGTCTTCACTGGTACCAGGAGCTTTAAAAATTGAAGCTTTAAGTCCTAAAGTTTTTATTCTCTCTAAACCCGGTGCTCTTCCATCAGGGTATGCATGAACAACAATCTCCTTTGTCTTTTTTAAAGCCTCATCACTGACACTGTCCATATCTCCAATAACTATGTCAGGAATAAGTCCAAACTCTAAAAGAGCATCTGCTCCACCATCTACACCTATTAAAACTGGCTTTACATCGTCTATATACTGTTTTATTGTAAATAAATCTTCTTTGTAGTCTTTCCCTCTCACTACTACAAGAGCATGTCTATTTTTAAATGGCGTTTTGACATTTGGCAACTCTACGTTCCCTAAAATAAAATATTTTTCTTTTTTAGCATATTCTAATGTGTTCTCTATGAATTTATCTAATTCTATGCTTATATTTTCACGACTTTCTTTTAACTTGTAGTTTATTACATCTCTAGTGAGAAGTTTGCCTTTCTTTATAAATACCCCATCTTTGTATATTTCGTTGTCTATTATGGTTATTTTGTCGTTTTCTTTGAGCAACTCAAAAATATCTTCTCCTACATCATCGATAATTGGGATTCCTGCATCACACAAAATAGAAGGTCCCGTGTTGGGATATCTGCCACTTATGGATTTATCAGCATTTATGACAGCTAAAACCTTTTTTTCAACCAAAGATTCAGCAGCTACTTCATCTATATCTCTGTGATGTATCACAGCTATTTCTCCAGGGTTTATTCGTTTTACTAAGTTTTTTGTTCTCTTATCAATTTTTATTATTCCTGTTATTTGCATAATATTTGCCCCCACAAACTATCATTCCATTGTTTATTATTATAGCACAAAAATTTTTTGTATAAAATAAAAAAAAACACTGATAGTGTCAAGATACTGTAGAATAATTTTTAGAAACAACCCCTGAAATATCTTAACTTAAGGTTTTCACCGTGTACTTGTTTCTATTAGTTTTTTATATCATATTTTCATATTTTATTGCCTTCAAAATTCTATACATTGGTGTTACTTTACCTATGTTCAAGACCGTGATGTTATTTATTTTTTCATTTGTAGACGATTTATTTTATTTCCTTCTTGGTTAATTTATAACCTTTGTTGTTGTTATTGTTTTTATACCACTTTATTTCCCTTAATTTGCCTCCATTTTTGCTAAACACCCTTAATTTTGCCATTAGCTTTAATCCTTTTCTACTCCACCCTAATGGATTTCTGCTTAATCTGTCTGAAAATATATGACTTATATAAGATGTTAAAATAAAAGAGACACCCCTTTCTGTGATATCTTGTTTCCAAATTCTATTTTATTACAGGGGTTGTCTCTTGTTTTTTATTTTCTAAAAATCCTACGATAATTTTACACTATGAAACGGCGTGGTTTCCACCTCGTTTACCCGGCTTTCATTCCCAACCTCAATTTATCGGCAATCAACGCAATGAACTCTGAATTTGTCGGTTTACCTTTTTCATCGTTAATGGTGTATCCAAACAAGTCATTTAAAACCTCTGTCTTTCCTCTACTCCAAGCTACTTCTATCGCATGTCTTATCGCTCTTTCTACTCTACTTGGAGTAGTATTGTATTTCTCGGCAATTTTTGGATACAACATTTTAGTGACAGAGTTTAAATACTCCATATTGCTTATTACAAGAGATATCGCATCTCTTAGATACATATATCCTTTTATGTGAGCAGGAACACCTACATCGTGAATTATTTCTGTTATCATCGCTTCAAGGTCATAGTTCTTCTTTGACTTGATGACTGGTAATACAGTCTTTGAAACGACGTCTAACTCTGGTTCCATCAGTTCTGATATTCTTTTAGAGAGCATTTCTAAATCAAAGGGTTTTAAAATGTAGTAATCTGCTCCTAATGCAATCGCCCTTTGTGTTATTTTTTCCTGTCCTACAGCTGATAAAATCAATATTTTGGGCTTTTTTAGTTGCTCTTCATTTATCTTTTCCAAAACTCCTATACCATCTAAATATGGCATTATAATATCTAAAATCAACAAATCTGGCGAGTGATTTTTAATTAATTCCAAAGCTTGATTGCCATCGCTTGCAGTACCCACCACTTCAATATTCTCCTGAGCGGAAAGGTACTCTGCTAAAATAGTAGTAAATTCTTTGTTATCATCCGCTATTCCTACTTTAATTTTCTTAAACAATTATTTAACCTCCCATTGCTAATATTAGTATATAATATTTATTCTACATAATATTTGAATTTCCTTCTTTTTCCCTAAAAATTTTTTATTTGTTTCTAAAAACCTGCTTGTTGTTTAGTAAATTGTTCATTTCATTAATCATCCACTCTGCATAAACAGCATAACCTTTTGTAGGGTCATTAACAAAAACATGAGTTACTGCACCTACTAATTTACCATCCTGTATAATAGGACTTCCACTCATCCCTTGAATTATTCCACCTGTTTTTTTAAGCAAATCTTTATCCACAATTTTAATTATCATGCTCTTTTGACTTGGAGTCTCTTGATATGCCTTTTTGACAATTTGAACATCAAATTGCTGTATCCCGTTATTGTCAACTGTTGCCAATATTTTTGCTGGTCCTTCCCTTATCTGACTTTGATACGCTATGGGTATTTCATCATATAACTCGTTCTTGTAATCTTTGTACATATTTCCATAAATGCCAAACTCTGTATTTTTTAATATATTTCCAATGGTATCGACTTCCTCTAAAAAAATCCCTTTTAACTCTCCTGGCTTGCTCCTTCTTCCTTGGTCGATCGAAGTGATTCTTGAATTCATAATTTCACCATTTTCTACAGAAAGCACATGACCTGTATCCACATCGGTTATGGCATGACCTAAGGCGCCATACATTTTGCTTCGGGGATAATAAAAAGTCAATGTCCCAATTCCTGCTGTATGGTCTCTAACCCAAAGACCTATTCTGTATTGCTTATCTTCTTTGGATTTAACAGGATGAATTGTTGTGTAAAAAATATTGTTTTTCCTATTTATTTTTAAGTTTAAAGCTTTTCTCTTCTGCTCATTGGCAATTTTTGTTATATCTTCTGCTTGCTTAATTTCTACCCCATTCACTTCTAATATGATGTCCCCAATTTGTATTTTACCTTCTCGATAGGGGTTATAAACTTTTCCGTCCTCCCCAATTATTTCAGAATATCCTACAACTAACGCACCTTTAGTATTTAATTTTACTCCTATGGCTTGACCTCCGGGTATAACTTTTATTGCTGGTACAATGTCAATACTGACATGCTTTATTGGAAATATGCCAAATAATTTAAAATCTACATTAACTGTCCCTGTATTTACAGCTTCAATTGTTATAGGCTCTTTCAAATTTAAAACAGTTTGATCGTCAGTTTCATTAATCTTTAAAATTCCTTTTTTATCAGTATTAAAGCTTACTTTTACTGGTAAGTTAAAATTATAGCTTGCCTTTTCTCCTTCAAAAAATTTAAAATTTGACGGGGTTTGCGATATATTACGTATAGAAGTAAAGTAATTTGCAAATACTAAAAAAAAGCTAAGCAATATAAAAAGTAGTAATTTTAGTTTCTTTTGTACCATTGTCTCACTTCCTTTTTTGCGTCTAAATTTTAATCTAAAATTAAATTAACCTTTTTGAAAGCTTTATATACTGTCAATATATTATCCAACAGTAAAAGGAAGTGAGCTTAAGCTAAAATATTAAATTTTGCTTTTAAATTTATCTGCAATTTCCAATAATTCCTTGGAGTGTTCTATTGTGGTTTGTGTTACATTTGAACCACTCATGATTCTTGATAATTCATTTATTTTTCCTTGATAGTCAAGTTTTTCTATATGTATATAAGTTCTGTTCTTATGGGTTATTTTGGAAATTTTATGATGTGCATCTGCCATAGCCGCAATTTGAGGCAAATGGGTGACACAAATTATTTGGTGTTTTTTAGAAAGATATGCCATCTTTTCTGCCACCAACTGGGCTGTTTTTCCACTTATTCCTGTGTCAACTTCATCAAAAATTAAAGTAGGTATTCCATCCGCATCAGCTAATATGGTCTTTAAAGCTAACATGATTCTCGAAAGTTCTCCACCAGAAGCAATTTTAGATAAAGGCTTTAAAGGTTCTCCTATATTAGTGGAAATTAAAAACTCTACATTGTCAAAACCTGTTTCTGTTGGTTCTTTTGATTTTTGTATTTCAACTTTAAAAAAGGCATTTGGCATATTTAGTTCAGCTAATATGTTGTTTATATTTTTTTCAATGTGTTCTGCTATTTTTCTTCTTTTTAAATGCAATATCCCACTTAAATTTATCATTTCATCCCATAGTTTTTGTTGTTGTAATTTAAGTTTTTGTTGCCTTTCTTCAGAATTCAATATGTCTTCTAATTCTTTTATTTTTCCCTCTTTAAATTCTAAAATGTGCTGTATAGTAGGACCGTATTTTCTTTTGAGAGTATTTATTTGATCCAATCTTCTTTCTACTTCATCTAAACTTTGCTGGCTAAAATCTAGTTCACTTAAGTAATCTCGTACTTGCAAAGCACAATCTTCTAACTCATATGTTATGTTTTCAATTTTTTCTTTTAAGCCTTTTAATTTTTCGTCAATAGAAGCAGCAGTTTCAAGATTTTTTAAAACAACATGCAAATTATCTAAAACAGCAAAACCTCCACTACTCTCATATAAAATCTTGTAACTGGAATTTAAGGAATTAAATAGTTTTTCAAAGTTTATTAATAAATTTCTTCTTTCTAAAAGTTTTTTTTCCTCTTCTACACTTAAATTTCCTTTTTCAATCTCATCAATTTGGTACTTTAAAAGTTCAATAGCAGAAGCTTTTTCTTTTTCATCTGTAAAAAATTTAGTCAGTTCTCTTTGTATTTCTCTGTATTGTTCTAATAGCTCTTTTATTTTTGCCTTTATATTTATAAACTCCTCATCTCCAAAACTGTCTAAAAGAGATAAATGCTTGCTGTTATCCAAAAGGTATTGATGCTCATGCTGACCCAAAATATCCACCAAAAAAGAACCGATTTTCGCTAAAAAAGAAAGAGGCACGATTCTCCCATTTATTCTACAATAGTTCCTTCCGCTGGTGGTTATTTCTCTATTTATAATCAGAGTATCATCCTCTTCTAAACTCAAACCTGCTTCTTCTAAAATTTCTACAATTTTATCTTTGTTGGAATCCACAAAAAATATCCCTTCTACAATAGCCTTTTCTTCGCCAGTTCTTATTATTTCTTTGCTGGCTCTGCTACCTAAAAGCAACATGACAGAATCAATCACAATAGACTTTCCTGCACCTGTTTCTCCTGTTAATACATTGAGCCCTTCTTCAAATTGTATCTCTGCTTTGTCAATAAGTGCGACGTTTTGAATGCTAAGTGCAAGGATCATAGGATAAACCCTCCAAAGTTATTTAATCAATTTCTTAAACTTCTCTACTAATTCCCCAACAGCTTGTTCACTTCGCACTAAAACAAAGATAGTATTATCTCCTGCCAAAGTACCTACAATATCTTTCCAATTTAATGTATCAATCGCCTCTGCTGCTGCGGGAGCTGTGCCTGATAACGTTTTTATAGCTATGATATTTCCAGCATAATCCACGTTTACTATAGATTCTGACAACAAAGTCATAAGCCTGTCAGAGATATGGCTATCTACTTTTCCCATAGGGGCGTACTTGTATCTTTTTCCATCCTCTGTTAAAACTTTAATTAATCGCAATTCTTTTATGTCTCTTGAAACGGTTGCCTGTGTCACATCAATACCCTGTTTTTGAAGTTCTGCAGCTAGTTCTTCCTGCGTTTCGATCTCCTTTTCAGAAATTATTTCGAGAATTTTAGCATGTCTCGCTATTTTCATCATGTATAAATTCACCTCTTCAAAAACTTTTTATCTTTCTGTTAGCTTGTCTCGCAGCAAATCAAAAAAATTAGTATTTTTAACTTTTATAAGGTTAGTGTATTCATTGCTTTTTTTAATATAGATGACATCTCTATAGTTTAGCTTATATCCTTGTTGTCCGTCAGTAGTTATCATCAAGCCTTGATTTTCCTCATCTATTTCCAATTTTACAATATCTTTCGCTGATACAATAATAGACCTCGAATAAAGGGTGTGAGGACAAATAGGTGTTATTATCAAAAGTTCTACTGTAGGGTATACAATAGGCCCTCCTGCGGAAAGAGAATAAGCAGTTGAGCCAGTAGGGCTTGCGACGATCACTCCATCTGACAAATAAGTATCTACATAATTGTCGTTGACATAAGCCTTTAAACGAGCCATTCGCGAAAAAGCTCCCCTGGTCACCACGATGTCGTTTAAGGCCCTAAAATTGATTATTTCCATATCGTTTTTGACAACATTTGCTTCTAACATCATCCTTTTTTCTACAGTATATTCTCCTCTGTATAATTTTTCTAATGAAGGAAAGATATCATTAATATCTACTTCTGTAAGAAACCCGAGATGTCCTAAATTGACAGCAAAAATAGGGGTTCCAAATGGAGCACAAAGCCTTGCTACATTTAAAATAGTGCCATCCCCACCTAAAACGATTATAAAATCGCATTTGCTGTATATGTCTGTAGATATTCTGCCATATTCATTATATCCTATTTTGGAAGCAATAATCTCATTAAGGTATGGTTCGGTATCATGGTCAAGAAGCCATTCCACTACCGATTTTGTTGTCTCTAAATCTTTGTCTTTGTTTATATTTGGGATCACTCCGACTTTTTTCATTATTATATCACCACATTTATGATATTCTACAAAAAAGTAAATTTTCCTGCTAAATATTTTATTTATTCAAACTTTCAAAAGCTTCTTCCACAATTTTTGCAATGTCGATGTCTTTACTGTCATCGACTTCTTTTATTCCAAGAATTAAATACTCTATATTTCCTTCAGCACCTTTAATGGGAGAATAAGTAAGCCCCATTATAGAGTAGGAATGGTTTTTTAGCACAAAAATAATCTTTTCAATTACCTCTTTATGAACGTTTTGGTCTTTTACAACACCTTTTTTGCCAACCTTTTCTCTTCCTGCTTCAAATTGGGGTTTTATAAGAGCTATTAAATCTCCTTTGGGTTTTAAAAACCTATCCGCAGAAGGTATTACCAATTCAAGAGAAATAAAAGAAACATCTATGGTGATTATATCCACCATTTCAGGCAAAGTCTCTAAATACCTTATGTTCGTCTTTTCCATGTTTACAACTCTTGAATCATTTCTAAGTGCCCAGTCCAGCTGTCCATATCCCACATCTACAGCATATACCTTTGAAGCTCCATTTTTTAAAAGGCAATCAGTAAAACCGCCTGTAGAAGCACCAATATCTAAAGCAACTTTTCCTTTTACATCAATCTTAAAAGTTTCTATTGCCTTTTGGAGTTTTAATCCACCTCTACTTACATAAGGTAAAGCTTTCCCTCTTATTTCAATTTGCGAATCTATTTTAACAAATTCTCCGGCTTTTTCAACCCTTTTGCCTTCAACATACACTTCTCCTGCCATAATAGAAGCTTTCGCTTTTTCTCTTGAAGCGAAGAAACCTTTTTGAACAAGCAAAACGTCGAGTCTTTCTTTTTGTGCAGCCATTTTCACATCATTTCCTTATACTTTTGTAATATAGTATTGGCAACTGAATTGGCGTCTAAACCGTATTTTTTAAATAGGTTCTCTACATCTCCGTGCTCTATAAATTTATCAGGAAAGCCTAAACGCAAAACAGGTTTATATATTCCTTTAGAGTTTAAAAGTTCCAAGATAGCGCTTCCAACGCCACCAGCTACTACATTGTCTTCTATTGTGACAACTAATTTGACTTTACTTGAAATGTCCAAAATCAATTCTTCATCCAAAGGTTTTACAAATCTCAAATTAACAATAAATGGATTCAAATTAAAATCAGCAAGAATCTTTCGCGTTTCTACAGCTTTTGCTACCATTCTGCCTAAAGCAAAAATTGCAATTTCTTCTCCGCTGTTTATCACTTCGGCTTTTCCGAACTCTATATTACACTCTCTATTTACATCAAAGCTACCCGCTTTTCCTCGTGGATACCTTATTGCAACGGGAAAATCGAGATTTCGCGAGAGCTTAACCATTTCAACCAATTCATTTGCATCTTTAGGAGACATAATTGAGATATTGGGTACAGCTCTCAAAAAAGACAAATCAAAGACTCCTTGGTGAGTTTCTCCGTCTTCTCCTACAATTCCCGCTCTGTCAATTGCAAAAACAACAGGTAATTTTTGTATACATACATCGTGTATAAGCTGGTCGTAAGCTCTTTGCAAAAACGTAGAATATACTGCAAAATACGGCTTATATCCTTGTACTGCCATTCCTGCCGCAAAAGTCGTAGCATGTTGTTCGGCTATTCCCACATCAAAAAATCTCTCAGGAATCAATTTTGCAAAATGAATAAGCCCTGTTCCTTCTGGCATTGCAGCAGTTATGGCGACGATTTTTTTATCTCTTAAAGCCATTTCAGTAAGCGTCTTTCCGAATACATCAGAATATGTAGCTTGGCCTTCACTGACAAATTTGCCTGTTTCTATATCAAAAGGAGCCGCCGAATGAAACTTATCAGGTTTTTTTTCTGCAAATTTATAACCTTTGCCTTTTTTTGTGATGACATGCACTAAAATAGGACCTTTCATTTTCTTCGCTCTTTCTAAAACTTCTATGAGCATTTCAGTATCATGTCCGTCAATAGGTCCCAAATACGTAAATCCCATTTCTTCAAAAAACATTCCCGGCACTACCAATTGTTTTACAGAATCTTTAATTTTTTCAATATACCTGTGCAAGTTCTTTCCAATTGGAGGTATTATATTTAATAAATTGTCAATTTCTTGCTTCAATTTATTATATCCCGGGTCAGTTCTGAGTTTACTCAAATATAAAGATACACTGCCGACATTTTCGGAGATAGACATCTCATTGTGATTTAAAACTACAATCAAATCGGTTTTAGACCTACCTGCATCATTTAAGGCTTCAAATGCCATACCACCTGTTAACGCTCCATCACCAATTACTGCCACCACAAAGTATTTTTCATTGTTTAAATCTCTAGCCCTTGCTATTCCCAATGCCGCAGATATAGAGGTGCTACTGTGACCTGCTCCAAATATATCATGCACACTTTCCGTTCTTTTAGTATAACCAGAAAGGCCATTGAATTTCCTTAAAGTATCAAACTGGTCTTTCCTACCTGTAATTATTTTATGTACATAACATTGATGCCCAACATCCCAAATTATTTTGTCAACAGGTGAATTAAAAACATAGTGAAGTGCAACTGTAAGTTCAACAATTCCAAGGTTTGAAGCTAAATGCCCACCTGTTTTAGACACCTTTTCTATTAAAAACTGGCGTATTTCTTCACAAAGCAGTGGAAAGTCCTTTTTGTCAATTTTTTTTAAATCATAAGGGCTGTTAATTTGTTCTAACATTTAAAACCCTCACTTTCTTTTTTTCCTTTTATTATTTTTATAATCGGGCAAAATCTTTATACCCGTGTTTTTTTCTATCCAAGCAAAAATTACAGCAACTGTATAAACAATAGACTGGCTTTTAGCTATACCTATATTTTTACCAATAGCTTTTCCTCCAATTGTAATGGCAGATAATAAACCTCCTAAAATCGCAGTATAAATAGAACCTTTGGGTCCCTCAAAAGCTAATTTTACAATTATTGCCATCAGAGCAGCACCAGAAACAATTCCAGAAATATCTCCTACTACGTCATTGCAAAAATTAGCCACAATATTAGCATTTCTAAGAAGTTTTATGGCTTCCTTTGCTCCAAATACTTTTTTAGCCGCCATTGCATGAAAAGGTTCTTCTCTGCCTGAAATTACTGCTGTACCTATTATATCAAAAATTATACCAATTAACACTATAAAACCAAGAATACAAAAGGCTACAAGGAGATTGCTCTCTTTTAATGCAACATCAGAAAAAAAATTTAATATAGTGGCAAGAAAAAAGGTTATAATAGTTATATGTAAAATCCACTTATAATTCGTATTTATGTTTTTATTTTTCATAATAAAAAAAAGACCTCCTACATGTATAAAGGCAAAGTGGTAGCATATTGGGTAAACTTTGCGGCTTAGGTCCAGTAGGATTTCCCAAGCGTGCACTGAACGTCGCCGTTCAGCGGTTCCCCTTTAAGCCCGCTTTTACCTTGTCGCCAAAGGTAAGACTGGACTACCACTTAGTCCGCACCGTAATCCCCAATATGCCGCCCGGCAAGGCGCAGCCTAGGAGTTTTCCTCAACAGAGGGACTAACCCCTATCCTCTTTTGCAATTCGGGTTTCATCAGCAATAGCCAGTAATTCAAGAGCTCTTTGAATTATGGCTTACAACTGATATCCACCCGAATCACTCAAGGCAGGCTACACTGTCCGCAGCTTTATGGCCGCGAGACAGGTTCATCCTACCCCGTAGCCTGTAAAAGCCACGCAAGTAGGTCTCCGCGGAGGAAGGGTCAACGCCCACATGCCATTGTGGATCGCCCCCCCTCCTTAACTCCCAGCACCAGCCCCCAACTGGGCGTTGAAAGCCAGCACCAGGAACTTCATCGATGTGCCCTTGACGGATTTTTAGGCCCGTCTTCGGGATTAGCGCCTCTGACTAGGATACTGCACCACTTTGCCTTTCTTTTCAAGGTATATTAATTATAACATAATAAAAATGACAATATCAAACCTCTACAAAGTCTGTAGAAGGTTGCTACAGTCATTTAACTGTCAAAAAACTCATTTCTTTCAAAAAGCATTGTCAATACTCACCTATGCTTTAGTTTACTCTCTCTATTAAATAATTAGACAATTCTTTCAGAAACTGCGCTTTTTTGCCAAATCTATCTAAAATCCTTATAGCATTTTGGGTAAGCTCCCTTACCATCTCTTGAGATTTCTCTAAGCCAAAGATATTCACAAAAGTCGATTTGCCTTTTTCTTTATCGCTACCTACCTTCTTCCCTAGTTTTTCTTCTTCTCCTATAACATTTAATATGTCGTCTTTTATTTGAAAGGCAAAACCTATCAAATTTGCATACTCTCTCAATACTTTAATATCCTCTTCTGTAGCGCCAGCAATGTAAGCACCTGCACAAACAGATGCCTCTATCAATGCCCCTGTCTTATGTTCATGCATAAACTTCAATTCTTCATAACTAATTTTGGTATTCTGTGACAAAATATCTACTACCTGCCCACCTATAATTCCTTTGCATCCCGATGCTCTTGCAATCTCATTTGTCGCCTTTAAAATTCTTTCATAATCCTGGGGATTTTCTAACGCGTATCTAACTAAAACTTCATAACCTAAATTTAAAAGACCATCTCCGGCAAGAATTGCAATAGCTTCTCCGTAAACTTTGTGGTTTGTAGGCTTTCCCCTTCTCAAGTCATCATTGTCCATTGCCGGCAGGTCATCGTGTATAAGCGAATAAGTGTGTATAAGCTCTATGGCACAGGCTACAGGAAGTGCTTTATTCAAATCTCCTCCTAAAAGCTCACAAGAGGAAAGACATAATACAGGTCTTAACCTCTTTCCACCTGCAAATACACTGTATCTCATGGCTTCATAAATTATCTCTGGTTTTTCATCTATATCCAATATCCTGTGCAATTCCTCTTCAACAAGCTGTTGTTTTTTTCTCAGTTGTTCTTCAAACATCATTTTCCTCCTCTTGAAAATCAATTTCTTCGCTTTCGTTAATAAGAAGTGTTATTTTTCCTTCCACTTCTCTTAATCTCTTTTCCAATCTCTTTGATATTTCAATCCCTTCTTTAAATAGATTAAAAGATTCTTCTAGTAATAAATTTCCTTTTTCCAACGTAGTAACAATTTCCTCTAATCTTGTCATTTCCTCCTCAAAGCTCAATTCTTCATTCATAACTGCTCACCTCGCTTATGACCGCTTTAGCTTCACCATCTTTGAACATAATTTTTATCTCTTCTTGAGGATTTATAGCCTTCACAGTAGATATAACTCTTTCCTGGGAGTCCAAAACAATTGTATAGCCCCTTGTAAGCACATTCAAAGGGCTTAAGGAATTTAACTTTTCAATTAGAATGTAAAACTCATTTTTTTTACGATTATATATAGAAAGCATTTCTTTGTATAAAGAAGTTTTTAAATTATCAATTTTATGCCTTAAAATTTCACTCTTCTTAATAGGACTGTTGAGATAAAGAACTTTTTTTAACCCTTCAATATCTTTTCTTTTCCGCTTCAACTCCCCAATCATTAAGGCTATGAGTTTTGTTTTTAATAAAAATATCTCTCTTTGATAAACTTTTATATCTGGCACTACAATTTCTGCAGCTGCAGAAGGAGTGGGTGCTCTCAAATCAGACACAAAATCAGAAATAGTAAAATCGGTCTCATGCCCTACTGCAGACACAACTGGAATTTTAGAGGCATGAATGCACCTTGCCACTTTCTCCTCATTAAAAGGCCAAATCTCTTCTAAAGATCCCCCTCCCCTTGCTAAAATGATGACATCCACATCACTTCTTTTGTTTAAAATTTCAAGGGCTTGGCATATTTCATCGGCTGCTGAACTACCCTGAACTAAAACAGGAACTACTAAAATATCTACCGTAGGATTTCTCCTTTTTGAAATTGTTATTATATCCCGTATTACAGCCCCTGTAGGAGAAGTCACAACAGCAATCTTTTTAGGATTTTTGGGGATGGGTTTCTTTTTGTCAGAATCAAAAAGCCCTTCCTTTTGAAGTTTTTCTTTAAGCTTGTTAAAAGCAAGGTACAATGCTCCTACGCCGTCTGATTGTACACTTTGAGCATATAACTGATAAGTGCCATTTTTTTCATAAACCGTTATTTTGCCTGTTACCATTACCGACATTCCATCTTCCAAAGTAAAATTTAAAAGTTTTCTGTAGTCATTGAACATCACACATTTTAGAGAAGAAACTTCATCTTTCAATGTAAAATATATTCCAGTGCTGTGATACTTTAAATTGGATATTTCTCCTCTTACACGGACGTTTCTTAAGATTATGTCATTGTCCATCATTTTTTTGATGTATTCTGTAATCTCTCTAACTTCAAGCGCCTTTAACTGCATATTTAAAGGCCTCCAAAGTATTTTTAAGTATCATAGCTGTGGTGACAGGTCCCACCCCTCCCGGAACTGGTGTGACATAAGGGCACAAATCTTTTACGCTCTCAAAATCCGCATCTCCGTATATATTCCCTTGGTAAACGTTTATACACGCATCTATAAGTATAACCCCCTCTTTAATCATATTGCCATTTATCAAGTTAATCTTTCCCGCTGCCAGTACTAAAATATCTGCTTGTTTTGTGTACATTGTCAAATCCTTCGTCTTTGAATGGCATACAGTCACTGTGCAATTTTTGTCCAACAAAAGTTTCGCCACAGGCTTACCTAAAATATTGCTTTTTGAAATCTCTTTGCCATCAATTATCATTTGTTTCACCTTCCTCTAACCCTTTATCCCTTACAAATGCCCCCAACAACCCGTTTATAAAAGCAGGAGAATTTTCAGTGCTATACTTTTTAGCTATTTCAACTGCCTCATTTATGGAAACACTTATTGGTATATCCTCTCTGTACAAAATCTCATAAATACTACACCTTAAAATCGCTAAATCTATCTTTGGCATTCTATTAATAGCCCAACTTTCAGAGTATTTTTCTATTTCTTTATCAATTTCTTGTAAATGATTGATAACTTCGACTACCGTGCTCTCTATGTATTCCTTTTGCTGACCTGGGTCATTATCTTTGTAAAAATTTTCAAATATTTTAGATACGGGCAATCGCGACACATCGTATTGGTACAGCATTTTAACAACCCATTCTCGAGCTTCTGTTCTGTTCACAAAATCAACTCCTTCTCTTCCAGGGTGGCAAAATACTATCTACCAAATTAGCTATGTTTTCTCCTTCATCAATTTTTTTACCAATATAATATCCTCCAATTATACAAATTCCTATAAATATAGTTTTAAAAAAACCTATTAACAAGATACTCAAAGCAACTATAAAACCCAATATAACACCAATTATTTTACCTTTATTTTCTTTAAATACCTCAAAAAATTTGTCGATGTCCATAACTATTCCACCCTCATTTTTACGGTAGAATTTGTATTGACCACATTTACTTTGATATTTTCTATGTATATAGAAGTATTTCTTTCTATATACTCTTTAATCTCCTTTTGCACTACTTGTATTATTTCTGGAATTATGACATCAGGAGCAATTGTCACATTCATAGTCAATTGTACTTTATCTTGATTTTTAGAGGCATATATATTTAAGCTCTTTACACCATCTATTTTCCTCACCTGTTTTTCTGCCAAACTTATTATTGTATCATATGAAATATTTATATCTCCGTACTTACTTGTGAGAGTCACTCCGGCAATCGCACTTCTCTTGCTTGTTCCATCAAATAGTAATATTAAACTTGCAATTATAAGAAATACCCCTAATATCGAATATACCCAGTTACCGTGCAAATTCTTTATAACCGTGGTAATTGAATCCATATTTATTATACCAAAACTTAGAGCTATTAATAATACAGAAAAAACCAAAACAATAAAAGTAAAAAGTGCCAATAAAAATCTGCTTAGCAACTTCATTTTCAATTCCTCCAATCCAAACTAACCCTCTGGTTTTTCAGAGGGTTAGTTTGATCTGATGGTTAATTTTCTTGTTTTTTTGCTTCCGCTTTGACCTCCTTATCCATATTAACACCCTGAACATGAATATTGACTTCTACAACTTTTAACCCTGTCATGCTTTCTATAGAATTCTTTACATTTTCCTGAACGTTCCAAGCTACTTCAGGTATTCTTACACCATAATCCACTATTAAGTACAAATCCACAACTGCTTCTTTTTCCCCTACCTCTACTTTTACACCCTTACCTAAATTTTTTCTTCCCAACATCTCTGAAATGCCGTTTACAACTCCCCCGCTCATGCCTGCAACACCTGGTACTTCAGTTGCCGCCAATCCTGCAATTACGCTTACAACTTCTTCAGAAATCTTTATAGTTCCCAATTCTTGTTTTTCTGTCAAATTAATATTTTCTTCCATAACAGTTTCACCCCTTTAAAAAGTAAAAAATTTTTAGAGAAAATAAATATTTGTCAAATAAATTATACCATAATCCAACTTATAAAAACAATTAAATTTTTCTATTCCAATCTAGTCATGATTTTTATATTGTCTAAAGAAACGCCCGTCTGTCTGGATACAATGTCTTGAATTTGCGCTACTTCTTGTTCTGATAATTTATCAGCTTGCACTATTACATTTACTATACCGTTGTCAATCAAAACAACAGCATCTTGAAATCCTTTAGCCTTAATGAGGTTTTCAATTATCATCTCTTGGTTTGTTATCTCTGTGAGTTTGA
The DNA here is from genome assembly GCF_000763575.1 of Thermoanaerobacter kivui. NCBI lineage: Bacteria > Bacillati > Bacillota > Clostridia > Thermoanaerobacterales > Thermoanaerobacteraceae > Thermoanaerobacter > Thermoanaerobacter kivui. The sequence continues at coordinate 1,156,110 of NZ_CP009170.1, read as the reverse complement.
TTATCTGCCTTTGCGCTTGGTCTCTGGTAGCTTGACTGGTATTTTTATTTTCAACTATTTCTTTTAAAGCATCAATACTTCTGCTTCTATTTATCTCTCTTTCTTCTCTATAAGTAGTAAATATACCTGTAAAAAGTTTGTCTTTATCTGTAAGTTTTGTTTCAGTCGTTGAGCTGGTAGTTGTCACAGTCTCTAAATTGCTTCCATATTGATTTTTAGTAACCTGTTCTTTTTTGTTAGTATACCCATAGTTTAAAACAAAAGCGATAGCGATTAACAAGATAAGAGAAACTATTGCCACAAGTTTCTTTTTCATATACACCATAACAACTCCTCCCCAATTTTATTTTGACGATATAACCTTTACTTTATAAGCTGGAATTCCAAGGGCAGTTTGTACTGCCGAAGAAAGTTCGTATCTTAACCTTGGGTCTTTTGCTCCATCAGCTACCACAATCACTCCTCGTATTTCTGGCATTATTTTTTTTAGGACTATAGGCACACTTTGTCCGGTGGTATCTTGAGAAGTTACAATTCTGTTGTTTGATTCAGTCTGTGTCGTCTCTCGTATTCCTCCGCTGCTGTCTTTTTCATTTGTGGTAGTACTGGACTCTACAACATCCATCGCTGCCACTACTTCTTCGTCTGAATTAAGGGTTATAAGTACATCGACATTCCCCACCCCTTCAATCTTTGACAATATATTTTTAAGGTCTATTTCTAGTCGCTTAGCGTAGTCCTCAGTTTTGTCTTCTCTTTTTTGTTCTAATACTAATTCTTTGCCACTATCATTATTCGAAGGGCGAGGTTTTGAAAAAGTGCTCGCACCAATCAGCAATATCAAGCCTATTAAAAATATCACTGTCAAGTTTTCGATCATCTTTTTGTTGTCCTTTATGAGTTTATCCTTAAGTTTATTAAAATCCACCAAAGTACCTCCTTTCACTCTATTTCTCTTCTATAGTTATATTCTTTAAAGGTGCATTATAGAATGCACTTATGGTTTTTTTAATTTCTTGATAGTCAAATTTTTCATTAGGTTTTGATTCACCCAATTCTATTTTTTTAACTTCTCCAGTTTTTTGCGAAACAATTTTAGCATTTTTAAAAGACAGCACAACTTCTTTTACTTTACCAAAGTCTTTATCTTCCATATCCTCTACAATTGAAACACTGACATCTACATTGTCTATGTTGTATAGATTCAAAATTTTAGCCTTTATCTGCTCAACTAATCTTTTTTTGTATTCTTTGACAATTAAATTATTTCTTTGTCTTTCAGCTTCTTTTGAAATTTGGTCTATATCAATGTTTTTCAAGTAATAATTGTTTTTAAACACTTGGGCTTCTAAATTTGCTCCGCCTTTTAAAAAACTTATCAAGGGATTTAATATTGTAATCATTATTACAAGGCCTATTGCAACTTTTGCGTATTTTTTAAGGCTGGAAGAGGGTACTAATAGTTCCAAGATTATAGAGAGTATTGCAATATATACTATTTGAGTTATCCAGTTTTTTAAAAATTCCATCTTTTCACCTACCTCATCATGATAGTCACACTGGCTGTTCCTATAATAGCTGCTATTGTGAAAAACATCATGACGGTAACACAAGCCAGTACCGCAAAAATATACGTTACAGAAGTCGCTACATCGGAAATACAATTTACAATTCTTTTATCAGCGATGGGCTCAACTACCGCTGCAGCAAATCTGTATATAATTATTAGAGATAAAAGTTTTATTAAAGGCATCGCAACAATTAACACAATTGCAATAAGGCCATATGTCCCTACAGCACCTTTTATTAAAAGGGAGGCCCCTATAACTGCATCAATGCTATCAGATAAAAGCCCTCCAACTACAGGTAAAAAAGCGCCAACTGTATATTTCGCTGTTCTCGATATTACGCCATCGGCCATAGAGGAAGATAGCCCTTGTATAGTTATTACCCCTAAAAAAATACTTAATAAAATTGACATTGAAGCAGTAGACAAGGTTTTTAAAAAATCTCCCATTTTATTCAAACTGAATTTTTCAGAAATATTTCCGACGATTTTCACTGCTGTCATAAGTAAAATTATTGGCAAAATGAAATCCCTCATTAAATGTGCTATAAACTCAACTGTGACAATGACAATAGGATGAAAAAAGGCAGCAGATGTAAATGCTCCTACTGACATTAACAAAGTTATAAGTACAGGCAACATAGACTGCATAAAATCTACCATATTGTCAATTGCTTCTTTACCTATGTTTAAAGCCGCTATAAAGCTTTTCACTGATACAATAACCAATACCATGTACACAGCTAAAAAAGCTATCTGGCTTATGTTTTCTTCTTCAAAAGAACTGTGTAAATTCATCAATATGCCGCCTATTACCGCCAAAATTACCAGCTGTACCAAAAATCTCATTGAGGAATACAATTCTTTAAATAAAAGACTAAGTAAGCTGTTTAGTATATCTTTAATGTTAAAAGTTTGTTTTCCTGAGAGAACATTTTTTATGTAAGTCTTTAAATCAATATTAGGAAGTATGTTGCCATTTTTTTGATTGATACTCTTTACAAATTGGTCAATCTGATAAGTATCAATACCCTTCAATTGATTTTCTATTTCCTCTTGTCCGGTATAAGCATTTGCTGTACTAAAAAGAGCTATAATCAAAAAAAATATAAAAACCACCTTTTTCAAATCCTTCACACCTCACGGCATTATGGAAAGGATTGTTTCCATAAGTGCAATAATTATGGGTATTGAGAGAAATATTATGATTATTTTTCCTGCTATTTCTATTTTTGATGCTAAATTTTTTTCATTTGCATCAATGCACAACTGTGAACCAAATTCTGTTATGTAAGCTATACCAATGATTTTTAAAGTTGTCATAAAATAAATATTATCAAGTCCACTCTTTCTAGCAAGAGTATTCAATACTTCTACAATTGCGCTGAGTTTTGGAAGAATCATCATAAAGATAATGACTCCGGCTACCAAACTTAAAATTATTGCTATTTCAGGATTTGTTTCTCTTAGAACTGTCAAAATAATCAAAACCACTATTCCTAAAATAACAATTTGAAATATTTCCATTGTATCACCTAATAAAGCTGAAATATTGTTTTTACAGCATTAAACAAATTATTTATCATGTTTATCACCATCATCAAAACCACTACTATTCCTGCCAGTGTCACCATCATTGCTTGTTCCTCTCGTCCTGAACGGATTAATACTTGATTTAATACTGTTACCAGAATACCAATTGCTGCAATTTTAAAAATTATATCTATGTTCATTATAATCCTCCTCTATAAAAACAATATGATTATCGCCAGTCCTGTTAAAACTCCAATATTTTTGTACAGCTTTTCGTTCTTTTTACTCTCTTCTTCTGCGTTACTAAGTTGCCTTTTTAAAAGCTCAATGGCTAAATCAAAATTTTTTTCTTGATTGTATACGTCAGAATTGCCAAGTCCATACCCGAAAGACTTTAAAATTTCTTTGTCTTCCTTTTTTAAATAATCGCTATTCCATTCATTTAAAGCAATTTCCCATGCTTCTCCAGCAGTGTATCCTTCATTTTGTGAAAGCATTTCTGCAGTTTTAGAAAAAATAAATTTTATGGTCTTATCTGCTGACTGAGAAATTGCCGTAAGTATTTCGTTTAAAGGAGACTTAGAATAGGTTACCTCAATTTTAAAAAGGTTTAAAGAAGATATCAAAGACTTAAGCATCCATCGCCTCATTTTATATTTTAGAGAAAATAAATACCCTAAGCTGCTGGCGGAAAAAAGGACTAAAAGCATTCCCACTAATTTCACCATTTTTTTGTCTTTCCCCTCTTATATGGACCTTTAAACAAAATATCAAAGTTTTCATCCACTATTTTTTCTACAGTCCCTGCTCCCAGGCGATTGCTCAAAATTATATATCTTTCAAAATACTTTAGAGAAACTATATCCTTCAAATGTGGTTTTTTTATGAGGTCTTCAATGTCATTTCCATGGATTGTTGTTATCACTTTTACACCTGCATTTAAAACTTCGTGAATCGCTTCTACATCTTCTTTTTTCCCAATTTCATCAGTTATTACTACTTTAGGGGACATAGACCTTATAAGCATTATCATGCCGTAAGCTTTAGGACATCCATCTAATACGTCTGTCCTCATTCCTACGTCGTTTTGTGGTATACCGTTGTGACAAGCAGCTATCTCTGACCTTTCGTCTACAATCCCTACTTTCTGCCCTTTAAATCCTAAAAAATCTATTCCATCACTTATAAATCTCGCTATATCTCTTAAAAGAGTTGTTTTGCCGCATTGTGGTGGAGATATTATAAGAGTATTGTATACATCACCAGAAAAATTTAGTATGTATTTTAAGATGTCCTCTGCCGCACCTTTTATCTCTTTCGTTATTCTATAGTTATACCCAGAAAGATTTTTGAGAGTTTTTATATAGCCATTTTCCAATACACATTTGCCCACTATCCCTACTCTATATCCACCTTTTAAAGTAATATATCCATTTCTTATTTCTTCCTCAAAAGCATAGACAGAAGATTTTGATATAAGTTGAAAAGCTTTTTCACAATCCTCCTTTGTGACTATATAGGCAGTAGAAGCTGAAGAAGTTACTATTCCTTCCATTGATACAAATTTTTCTTCATTCCCTACATACACCATTAAAGGTTTATAAGCCCTTAATCTTATTTCTTCTACTTCCTCCAACAAATTTGGCGGTATTTTTTTTATCAGTTCTCTAACCATTGGAGGAAGTGCTGCAAGTAATTCTTCAAAATTTTTTCTCGTGTTCATATACCTGTCCCTCCTCTTGTAAAATTATATTTCTAAGACTAGATATTTATGAATAAAAAAATGCCCACTAATTTTTCGTTAGTGGGCATTTTTTTACAATTAGTCTTCATCATCATCTACAATTTTCAAATCTTTTACTTTTATGGTCTCATTGCAATGAGGACATACCAACTCAGCATCTTCATCTTCTAAAAGCTCTTCTTCCACACTCATCAACATATGGCAATTAGGACATTCTACTTCTACATACCCTTCATAATCTTCGTCTTCATCCTCATCTTCATCATCATCGTCATAATCATAGTCATAGTCGTCATCTTCATCATCATAGTCCTCATCGCCATATATCTGGTTTTCTATTTCAGAAAGGTCTTCATCAATCTCTCCCACATAATCATCTAATTCGGAATGGGAAGCTTCCAGCTCATTTATAGCATCTGCAAAATCCTCTAAAGTATCTAAAATTGCCAAAATTATTTTACCTTCTTTTGTGCTGTCATCTATCCCTAAGCCGTCTGCTAACCCTCTTAAGTAGGAAACCCTTTCATTTAAGTATTCCATATTCCACATACCCTCCTTTACAAAATAGTATTTGACAAATTGCTGCGTTTATACCCTCTCTAAATATTCTCCGGTTCGAGTGTCAATTCTTATTTTGTCTCCAACGTTTATAAACAATGGGACTTGGATGACAGCACCAGTTTCTACAGTTGCCGGTTTGGAACCACCCGTTGCAGTATCTCCTCTAAATCCAGGCTCTGTTTCTACAACTTCCAGCTCAACAAAAGTAGGGGGCTCAACAGAAAAGGCTTCGCCTTTATAGAACTTTACTGTAACAACCATATTTTCCTTTATGTATTTAATTGCGTCCTCAACTTTATCATAATTTAAAGGAATTTGCTCATAAGTTTCTGTGTCCATAAAATAATAAAGTTCTCCATCATTGTACAAATACTGCATTTCTCTTCTTTCTATAACTGCTTCCTCAAACTTTTCTGTTGGGCTGAAAGTTTTCTCTATTACAGCCCCTGTCATCACATTTTTAAGTTTTGTCCTCACGAAAGCTGCACCTTTTCCTGGCTTAACATGCATAAAATCCACAACTGTAAAAACCTGTCCGTCAACCTCAATAGTTACTCCTTTTCTGAAATCACCTGCTGCTATCAAAAAAATCCCTCCATCACTTTAGTTTAGTTCAATTAAATATTTAGGTGAATTAGTCAAATTTGTAACACCATCTTCTTTTAATAATACCATATCTTCGATTCTTACGCCACCAAAATCGGGAATATATATACCCGGTTCTACAGTAACTATTGCTCCTTCTTTTAAAATTTCTTCATTTTTGAAAGACAGGCTGGGCGCTTCATGAACTTCAAGTCCTACACCATGTCCCAAAGAATGCCCAAAGTACTTCCCATAACCTTTCTCTTCAATAACAGACCTTGCCAGAGAATCTGCCTCTTTTGAAGTAATTCCTGCTTTTAAATTGTCTATTGCTCTTTGCTGTGCTTCTAAAACTATATTGTATATCTCTTTTTGCCTGTCATCAGCTTTTCCCATGACTATTGTCCTTGTCATATCTGAACAATAACCGTTTACTTTGCATCCAAAATCCAATGTGACAAAGTCTCCTTTTTCAATTACTTTTTCCGAAGCTTTTCCATGAGGAAGTGAAGACCTTTTCCCGGAAGCCACAATTGCCTCAAAAGATAGGTCCTGTGCCCCCTGTTTTTTCATAAAATATTCCAATTCCAAAGCCACTTCTCTTTCAGTCATCCCAACTTTAATAAAATTCAGTATATGGTTAAAAGCCATATCAGTAATATTTTGCGCCTTTTTTATGTTTTCTATTTCCGTATCATCTTTTACCATTCTCAAAGTCTCTACAAGATTTGCTTGAGGTACAAGTTTAATGCCTAAAAAATCTTTCAATTCTTTATACTGCCTAAAAGAAATGTTTTCTTCAAAAGCGAGTTTTTTTATTCTCAATTTCTCTATATATTCTTTTATAACTTCTTTTATACCATTTTTATGTTCTATCACTTCAAAGTCTTTAACTTCCTTTTGCGCCTGTTCTGTATACCTCGCATCTGTTATAAAAATAGCTTTATCATGGGTTATAAAAGCTGCACTGTCATCTCCTGTAAATCCCGTTATATATGTAACATTTACAAATTTGTAAATAACAAAAGCTTCTATGTCTTTTTCTTTCATTAAATTTCTCAAGTTTTGTAATCTTTTATTCACAATTTTTACCCCCCGATAGAATCTTCCAAAAGCTTTACTGCGTTAAGGGCGAGGACATAGCTATAAGGTCCAAAGCCAGTTATCATTCCTTTACATTTGGAAGCAGTAACAGAAGTTTTTCTAAACTCCTCCCTTCCAAAAATATTTGAAATGTGAACTTCTATTACAGGAATTGACACAGCAGCAATAGCATCCATAATAGCCAAACTATAGTGAGTGTAAGCAGCAGGATTTATGATTATCGCATCAAAGTTATTTTCAGCAGAGTGTATAAAATTAATTATCTCTCCTTCGCTGTTAGACTGCTGTATTTTCACTGCTATATCCAGCTTTGAAGCTTCTCTCTTTATCATGTTGTTTATCTCTTCGTAATTTACTTCTCCGTAAACCTCTTTTTCTCGCTTACCTGTCAAATTTATGTTTGGTCCGTGAATTATCAAAACTCTTTTCATAATCTCACCTCACTTTACTATATTACACCTTATTTCCTTATTTGTCCACTACCCAAAATTACATATTTGTAGGTGGTAAGCTCTTTCAGTCCCATTGGCCCTCTTGCATGTATTTTTTGCGTGCTTATACCTATTTCCGCTCCAAAGCCAAATTCACCACCGTCAGTAAACCTTGTAGACGCATTTACATAAACAGCAGCAGAATCTACTGCCTTTAAAAATGTCATGGCGTTTTCATAATCTTCTGTAATGATGCTTTCAGAATGACCTGTGGAATACTTTTCAATGTGGTCTAATGCTTCATTTATGTCCTCTACCACTTTTACAGCAAGTATAAGGTCTAAATATTCTGTCGCCCAATCCTCTTCTGTAGCTTCTTTTACCGCTGGACATATTTGTTTGGTAGTCTTGCAGCCTCTTACTTCCACTCCTAAAGATGTAAGAGTCTCTACTAATGTAGGAAGAAAACCTTTTGCAATGGCTTTGTGAATCAAAACTGTCTCCACAGCGTTGCAAACTCCAGGCCTTTGCACTTTAGCGTTCACAATAATATCCTTAGCCATGTCTAACTTGGCAGTTTCATCTACAAAAATATGACAATTACCAACCCCTGTTTCTATGACAGGAACTGTAGAATTTTCAATTACACTTTTTATGAGGGTGGCACCGCCTCGCGGTATTATAAGGTCGATTAAGCCGTTTAATTTCATCATTCGATTTACTTCTTCTCTATCAGTATTTTCAATAAGTTGTATAGCTCCCTCAGGAATTCCAGCTTCATAAGCAGCTTTGGCAAGTACAGAAGAAATCGCTATATTAGAGTTTATAGCATCACTTCCCCCTCTTAAAATTACGGCATTGCCTGACTTTAAGCAAAGACCTGCCGCATCAGCAGTGACATTAGGACGAGACTCGTAAATTATTCCTATTACACCAATAGGAACTCTCATTTTGCCAATTTGAAGGCCATTGGGCCTTTTCCACATCTCCTCTATATTTCCAACTGGATCAGGAAGGGCAGATATTTCTCTTAAACCTTTTGCCATAGCTTCAATTCTCTTTTCGTCAAGCCTTAATCTATCTATAAGCGAAGCTTTTATGTTCTTTTTTTCAGCTTCCAAAACATCTTTTTTATTTGCCTCAAGTATCTTTGGCATTTCTTTTATGAGAGCATCTGACATATAACTTAAAGCTAAATTTTTAACATCCTCATCCAAAATAGCCATCTTCCTAGCTGCAGCTTTTGCACGAGCAGCTTTTACTTCAACTTCCATACTTTTCACCCCTATCAAGTATTACTAGATTGTCTCTATGAATCACTTCGTCGTAATATTTATAACCCAATATCTTTTCTATATCTTTTGTTTTACAGCCCTTTATTTTTTCCACATCCTCTGATGGATAATTGATAAGTCCTCTTGCAATCTCTTTCCCTTGAGGGTCAATCACAGCAACACAATCTCCTAAATCGTAATCTCCTTCTGTCTTTACTATTCCACTTGGAAGAAGACTTTTTCCGTTTTTTACTATGGCGTTTGCTGCCCCTTCATCAATGAAAAGAAAACCACTGACTTTTGCATTGAAAGCAATCCAAATTTTACGGCTGTTGATAGGATTTTTCATAGGTAAAAAAGTAGTACCTATTTTTTCGCCGTTTACTATTCTATTTAAGACATTGTCCAATTTACCATTTGCAATAATCATCTTAACTCCTGAATTCCAGCATATCTTCGCTGCCTGAATTTTTGTGTACATTCCTCCTGTTCCCCTTTTTGTTCCAGCACCTCCCGCAATTTTAAATAATTCATCCGAAAACTCCGTCACCACTTCTATGATTTGGGCGTCTTTGTGTACATTTGGATCTTTGTCATACAGCCCATCAGTATCAGTCAATATTATTAATAGTTCTGCTTCTACCAAACTGGCAACAAGAGCTGCTAAGGTGTCATTGTCTCCAATTTTAATTTCATCAACTGTCACGGTGTCGTTTTCATTGATTATTGGTATAACACCCCATTTAAGTAAATTTGACAAAGTATAACTTATATTGAGGTAACGCCTTCTATCGCTAAAATCTTCCTTAGTCAAAAGAACTTGCGCAGTAATTTTGCCATATTCATTAAAAAATTTTTCGTAAATCTCAATCAAAAGCCCTTGTCCTATCGCTGCTAAAGACTGCTTCTCTGGGATGGTCTTAGGCTTCTCTTTTAAATTTAATTTTCCCATTCCAGCACCAATAGCACCAGAAGTTACAAGTATTACTTGTTCTCCTCTATTTAACAAATTAGCAATTTGCCTTACCAGTTTTTCCATTATTTCTAAGTTTAATTTGCCATTTTCATAAGTCAAAGTACTTGTTCCAACTTTTACTACAATCCTCATAGTTTCGTCATCCTTTTTGCAATATTCAAATATATTTCTTTTAATTTTAAGGCGTCCTCTGCCATAGTGCTCCTTGACTCACATATAACTATGGGTTCCATATTTCTTTCATAAAAAAGCTGTGCTAAAGGTTCAAATTCAGGACCATATTTGATATCTTTTAATGTCCAGTGCCTTTTTTCTCCTTGTTCTGTGTATTCAATCCTGCTAAAATGCACGTGTATTTTTTTTGCTCTTTCTTTTCCCAAAGATTTTTCAATAACATCTAAAACTTCCGCATAATCCTCTATAGTCTTAAATCTTCCGTTGTCTCTCGCATGTAAATGAGCGAAATCTATAGTTGGGATAATCCTTTCATCTACATTACAAAGTTCCATCACCTCTTCCAAAGAACCTAATTGATTTTTCTTTCCCATTGTCTCAGGACATATAGTTATATCAGTAAGACCTTTGTCTTCCATCTCTTTTAAAATTTCTTTTAAAAGCCTTTTTGCTCGTTCCAACGCCTCTTTTCTCGTCCCTTCAGTCGCAGAGCCAGGATGAAAAGTTACCCTTTTTGCCCCCATCCATTTTCCTGCAATTAAACTTTCTATCAAATATCTCTTTGAATTTTCCATCTTAGTTTTATCGGTAGTGGCTAAATTAATGTAATAAGGAGCGTGAATAGTAATAGTTATATTGAATTTTTGAGCATTTTCACCCAACTCTTTAGCCATTTTTTCACTAATTTTTACTCCTTTTGAAAAAGAATATTCATACGCATCAAGCCCCATGTTATAAAGCCATTCAGGCATTTCTAGAGAAGACTTATGCCCTTCTTTGTAAAAACTGTCGGAATTCCCAGAAGGTCCAAATTTTATCGTCAATCCCCTCATCCTTTCTTAAGTCTAATGTAAGCCTTTATAACTTCCACTGCTACTTCATCTATTGTCATATCTGAAACATCAATTGTAGAATCGGCGAATTTATAAAAAGGCTCTCTTTTTTTTAGCAACTGCTTTATCCTCTCTTCTGGATTATCCGATAAAAGAAGAGGCCTGTCTTTATTCTCTCCTATATTTCTCAATATAATTTCTGGTCTGGCTACAAAGCAAATGACTACACCATTTTTTCTTAATTGTACAATATTTGAAGGGTTTAATACAACTCCCCCGCCAGTAGCTATGACAAAATTTTTTAAGCGAGCTACTTTTTTAACAGCCGCCCTTTCTAGCCTCCTAAAAAATTCTTCTCCATGCCTTTCAAAAATTTGTGAAACCGTCATATTAGCCATTTTTTCAATTAACCTGTCAGTATCTATAAAACCAAAGCTCATTGTTGTAGCCACTTTTTTGCCAACAGTAGTTTTCCCGGTAGCCATAAAACCTGTTAAAACGATGTTTTTCATGAATCTTTTCCTCCCTAAGGCGATGATGGCGTCTTTGATTCTTTCAAAAACTTTTCTATTGTATCACTTATTATTTTATTTAAATCGATTCCTTGAAGGTTTTGAGGTACCTCCTTTGAAGAGGATTGTTGCATATTATTTGACATTTCAAATAAAGGCTTAAAAGGGTCACTTTTTCCTTTTGAAAAAGTTGTTTCCATTTTACTGCTGCCACTATCTTTCATTGAATAAATGGAAATCTGCATATTTAGAAAAAGTTCCTCCGGATTTTGACCTCTCACAATGTCAAAAGCTTGAATGTTACACAACCTTTTAGATTTTTGTATCTCTTCTATAAAAGAGAGGATTTGATTATACTTACCTGAAACACTAATATTTATAGGAATTGTTACAAATTCTTCTTTTTCTTTCAGTTGCTGAGACTGTTGAGGCTGCTGCTGATTTAAATCTTCAAAAGACAAAGTTTTGACTTTAACTCCTGTGGTATAAATCATATTTTCCAGATTGAAGAGAAAAATTTCTATATCTTTATTGTCTGGAATCCTTAAATTTAATTCTTTTAACTGATTATCTAAATTTCCTAACTTTTCTTCAAGGCTTTTGCTGTTTAGACTGTTTATTTCATTTAATAGTCTCTTTTTGTCTGCTATTTCGCTTGACAATTTTTGCATCTCCAAAATTTTTGGAGTCAAATAGTACTGATAATAAATAGCAAAAAATCCTATTATTAAGGCTAAGTAAATCAAAAACCTTTCTCTCTTTGTAAGCTTCATCTACGATACCACCTTGAGTTTTACTTGCAAAATGTATTTTAAAAGACCTTTATCTGTAGACTCTACAGACAAAATTTTAACATCCTCAACATAATCAATGCTTCGCAGATTAAGCATAAAAACCGCTATATCAGCTTCCGTGAAAGCCTCCCCGTCAATTTCTAATGTATTTTTTTGATATTTCAAAGAAGCAATTGATGCTCTATCGGGAATATTCAAAGATAAATCTTCCAATATAGTTACCGCATCCAGTCTTTGACTTTCCAACTTTTTTATTAATGCTTTCTTTTTTTCGGCATAAAGAGACATATTTTTTACGTTTTGCTCTAATTGAGAAATATTTTTAAATTTGTATAAGTCGCTGTTTGTCGATTTTAAATCTTCATACAATTTGTTTATGTACGCCAATGGCAAAACCATTATCGTAAAAATTGCACTTATCAAAACAAAAGCAAAAAAAATATTTGTCATCTGCCTTTTCTTTTTCAACTTTTGCTCTTTTAGTTCTTCAGGTATAAGGTTTATGTCTTTCAAACTCTATTCACCCCTTAAAAGGCATCCATAAGCAGGCAAAAAATATATATAGTCCTCTTCCTCTGGGACTAAAACAGGGATTCTAAAATGGCTTTCCACGTACTCTTTAAGCCCTAAAAGCCTTGAAGTGCCGCCAATCATTAGAATCTTTTGTATACTTTTGTGATAAGTGGCATAATAAAAATCAAATATTCTCCCTATCTGTTGAAACATGTCTGATAAAAACAAAACGATATTCTCTTCCGCCTCTTTATAGCTTTCTTCCCCAATCAAATTTTTTGTCCTTTTATATTCTTCTGCCATCTCAAAGTCCACATTAAAGGCATTTGCAATAGTTTGTGTAATTTCATTTCCTCCAAACTCCATAGTCCTGCTAAAAATGTAAATTCCGTTGTCAATTATAGTCACATCCGTAAGGTTAGAGCCTATATCTACAATTGCAACTATTCCAGCGTCCAAATTAGTTCTTTTGTAAGCTTTATAAATGCAATTGCTGTAAATATCAATGGCTTCTAATCTCAGCTTTAAGATATCAGCTAATTTAACGTATTTTTCTGTAATTTCTTTTGGAGATGCTGCAATCATAACCCTAATGCTTTTATCATCCTCTAAAGCATTTCCCAAATACTTATAATCCACAACATAATTTTCAGGGTCAGGGATGTATTGCTCTATTTCATAAGATAAAGCATTCTTTACTTCTTCCTCCTTCATCTGTGGAAATTTCAAGTCTCTTATTATGTTACTGGGACTGGAGATAGCAAAACAAACCTTTTTTTCTTTGATGTCATTCTTTTTTAAAGTTTCTCTAATTACTTCTGATAAGGTGTTTACATCTATTATTTTGCCATTTATTACTACATTGGAAGGAGTCTTTACCATCAGCTTTTTGCCAAAAAATTTATTCTTTTTGTCCCCTACCACTAATTTTGTATTAAAATTTCCTATTTCAATTCCAAGCATTTTTTACCTCCTAATGGCGCTTATTGTTATTCACTTTAATAGCAGCCATTGTTATAGCTTTTATTATGTCTACCTCAAATTGCCTGACTAACTCATTTGTCTTTACATATAGTTCTCCTTCTTCTGATACAACATATTTTGGAGGTAAATTGTTAAGTGCTAAAGCTTTTATGTCCATTCTACATCTGTCGCATTTACAAACGTCTAAATCTTTCAAAACCTCATCCATCATTTGGTCAACAGCATCTTCCATGTAATTTTTAAGATGCATAAAATCCTCTCCTTATTTTTATTGTGTTTGTGGAATTGAATCAATTGTCCATTTATCTACTATAGGTGGAGACTGTGATGTATTACCACTAAGAATCACCTTAGAATTGGCACTCTTATCATCACCCATCTTCGTAATATTTACATTAATATTAAATGTAATCTCCGCATAACCGTAACGTACGATTTTGTTCATCCTACCTTCCGTCCATGCACGTACTTTATAGGTCAAAACTTGCTCTCCTTCATTTTCAAAAGCTTCACTTGAAGGAGGATCTATTTCTATACTGTCAATTTTATACTCTTGTCCTGCATCACCCAGTGAAATCCACTCCCCTAATGGAATGTCAAGTCCAAATGACTCACTTAATAAATTTTTTGCATTTTGTTTATACTGAATTTTAGTTGTATTTTTATTTTCAACTACATTTATCCAAAATTCACCTTTCCCTTTTCCTTTACCTTTCCCCTGATAAGCATCTGATAAAGCTATAGTAAATTCATTTTTTACTCGTTCAAGGCCAGCTTCTGCTGCATAAGTGGCTGATATAGAATTTGCATAAGCATGAGAAATTTTGTAATTGGTAATAGTTACTTCTAAAATCGCTACAGCTAAAACTGTGAGAATCAAAATTACCATTAAAGTAAAAATTAAGGCAGAACCTCTGTCATTGAACATTTATACCACTCTTCCTTAAAAAAACATCTGTAGAAAGAGAAAACCTGTTTGACCCCTTATCATCGCTTTGTCCAATTATTTGGATATTTATCATGTTGCTGTTAGGTTTTTTAGTCACCTTAAAATCATAAATATTGACAGCTAATTGAAGCTTACTACCTCTACTGTCCGTGTCAGATTCTTTGATATGGGTATAAAGAATAAGATTTTCTAGCGTTATTGTATAATCACGATACCCTCTATCTGTTAATACTTTTTTTATCGATAGACCACAGCCATTATCAATAATTTCGACTTCAGAAGGCCCTTTTTCTAATAAAGATACAATATAATTCATAGCAAACCTAACATTTTGTTCCACGTCTACGCTATTTTGTGTACTTGAAAATGACTTGTACCCCGAATAATATAAAGATGAATAAACCCCTATCACAATCCCCAATATTGCCAATGTCACAATAAGTTCAATGAGGGTAATACCCTCTTCTTTTCTTACCACCATTTTAACCACCATGGAACCTTAACGCCGGCAATTTCTGAAGCTTTTGTCCCAATTGCTTTTAAACTAGTAATTCCGTTCTTTATCATGTTAACAATAGTATCTGCTATAGTCAAAATTTTGGCCTTAGTAATCTCATTCCAACCCAATGTAACTACCACAAAACCTAAAAATAAAGCAGTCCAGGTAGCAATTATCACTATTGTTATCAGGTTCACTACATGCTTTATTACATCATTACTACTGCTTCCGCCTCCACTTTGGTCTTCCTCAGAAGGCATTACTCCTGGAGCAGAAGAAGTCATCTCTGTTTTAGGCGCAATAACATAAAGGGTGTACATAGGAGTATTTGAACCAATTTTTTCTACTTTAACCTGATATTGAGAGAGCTCTCCTGTAGAAGTTTGCTGTTCGACATAGGCTATAAAACCTTCTTCTTTATACTTAGTTATTATTTCATCAAGGTTTGAAACATTTCCCGCTTTTATGTTTTCTGCAATTGTCTGCGCAATAGTGGCTTCTTTTGTCTTTATCTTAGAATCAGCAGAAGTAATAACAGATTGACTAAAAATGCCTAAAAGAGGTATTGCCACTACTGCAAACATAGCTATTGAGACAAGAACCTCTATTAAAGTCATGCCTCTATTATCTTTTAAAATCTTCATAAAATCACTCCTAATAGTTCTTCCCACTTATCATAATGCGCCCTGTTACCACTGCCACACTTATGTAAATTTCGCTTCCTTTATCATTTTTTAAAGTTATTGTACAAGCTCCAATAGGAGTTCCCATCTGATTAAAGTATATTTCTACTTTTCCGCCATCTTTTTTACTTATTTTAATTCCCTCAGGTAAATTTTTTATCTTAATATTTTCATTGTCATCTTTTCTCTTTATGTAATACCTCGTCTTAGTGTCATCGCTTTCAAAGAGCAATATTTCTCCCTCAAAAATACTTTTTTGCTGTATGTACCTTAAGTCATTTACAACCTCATGAGCAATAAGAGTAAGCCTTATATTTGACCTTGTCGTATCAAAAAAGTCAGTCGAAGGAATAACTATAAGAACTATAATGGACAAGATAGCCAAAACTGTTATAAGCTCTATTAAAGTTAATCCTTCTTCCTTTTTCATAAGCTTAGCCTCTTATAAATTTTATATAATAATTTAACATCTCATAGCCATACAAAATCGAGATGAGCCATGCAATGGAAATGTAGGGTGCAAAAGGTATGTAATCTTTTCTTCCTTTAATTTTCAAAGCTACTAATATAATGCCACCCAATGCTCCAATGATTACAGAAAGAAAAAGTACTAAAATTGTAAGCTTCCACCCTATAAAAAATCCAATTAAGGCCATAAGTTTTATGTCTCCTCCTCCCATCTCTCCTCCTGAAATTAAGGAGATGAGAAGGAGAATACCTCCACCTAAAATTAATCCTATTATGTAATCCATAAAGCCATAATTGGACATCAAAATTCTAAAAAATATTCCACCTATAAAACCGACTAAAATAATTTTATTTGGTATAATTTTGTGTTCTATATCAATAAAACTTACAGCTATCAAAATAGAAGACAGAAACATGTAAGAAAAAGCCTTAAAATCTAAACCAAATTTATAATAAATTATCAAAAACACAATTCCAGCCAATACTTCTACAATAGGATACCTTACTGAAATTTTTTCTCCACAATACCTACATCTTCCTTTAAGTAAAATATAACTCAATATGGGTATTAAATCAATAGTTTTTAATTCATGCCCACATTTAGGACAGTGAGAAGGAGGATAGACTATTGATTCTTTTCTAGGTATTCTATGTATCACCACATTTACAAAACTTCCTATAATTGTGCCGAATAAAAATATCAGTATGTAAAGTAGTATCTCCATAATGACCTCCTAAAAAAATATTAAGGAGGGCACAAAAATGTGCCCGACTCAAAGTTTTTTAGTTTATTAAATAAGTATTTATTGAGATTGAGTAGGATAAGTAGGATAATACTCTTTATCGCCAATTTTTACAGTGGCTTTTCCATTAGATGTCTCAAGTGTAAACTCTCCACCAGACGATGTTTTAGGAATTTTATTTAAATAACCTGTCTTTACTAATTCATCTAAACCACCAGAAACTGTGTCAACTCCCTTTTCTATCATATACCTTTCAGCTGCTTGACCTATAATTTGAGCATTTGCTATATCAGCATTCTCTTTCGCTTTTGACAATGAAGTTGTCACTCTTGGCACAGCAATTGCTGCCAGTATCCCTAAAATTGCAATAACAACAATCAATTCAATCAGTGTAAAACCTCTTTCATCCTTATTGAGTGCCTTTACAAACCATTCCATCCTTTTTCACCCCCTTTCCCATCTCATTGTCCTATGAAATTGTACAATTCAAAGAGTGGCATAATAATTGAGACAACTATAAATCCCACCACTGTCGCTAACATTACAATTATCAACGGTTCTAATAAAGTTGTCATCTGTGATACAGCTGTGTCCACTTCTCCGTCATAAAAATCCGCAGTCTTATTTAATATGCTGTCCAGAGAGCCCGAACTTTCTCCAACGCTGATCATCTGGATGACCATCGGCGGAAAAATACCAATTCTTTTTAGTGGCTCAGAAAGAGGTATGCCTTTTTTTACATCTTCCTGTGCTGCCCTTAACCCTTCTGCAACTACAGTATTCCCCACAACCCTTTCAACCACTTCCATCGCTTTAATAAGAGGTATACCTGCACTTATTAAGGTACCTAAAGTCCTTGTAAACCTTGATATCAAAACTTTTCTGTTTAATGGCCCAAAAATTGGCATGTTTATAAGCATTGTGTCATAAATTCGCCCTCCCTCTTTTGTCCTTAAAAACCTCGAAAGAGAAAAGGAAAATAATACAATCCCACCTATGTACAAATACCAATATTGAGATATAGAACTGCTTACAGCAAGAAGTATGCGTGTAGGAAGAGGTAACTCAACTCCAGCATTTTTAAACATACTTACAAAAACGGGAAGAACATTTGTCAAAAGAAAAATAACAACTAATACAGCTACTATAGAAACGATGACAGGATATGTCAAAGCAGACTTTACTTTTTGATCTAATTCATTTTCCTTTTCAAAGTGGTCTGCCATTTCATTCATTACTTTGTCAAGAGTACCGCTTACTTCCCCCACTTCTATCATATTGTACAAAAGCATAGGGAAAACATCCTCATGTTTTTTCATCGCATCAGACAAAGTTCTTCCTTTTTGAACTTCTTCATACACTTCACTTAAAGCTTTTTTTAACCTTTTGTTTTCCACCTGTTCCTTCATAGTGGCTAAAGAAGTTACAATAGGTATACCTGCATTTATTAAAGTTGCAAACTGCCTGCAAAAAACAGCAATATCTTTTATTTTAACCTTTTTAAAAGAAGCAAAATCCAATATGTCCTGTTTTACAACTTCTTCTTTGATGTCAATTATATAATAATTTTTTTGCTTTAAAACATCAATGCACTGAGCCTTTGAATCAACTTCCAAAGTCCCTGTAACGAGATTTCCTCCCATATCCCTTGCCCTATATGCATACAACGGCATATAATCACCTCTATATCATGCGAGAAAAATTCTCTTGGTCCACACAATAGGTCAATGCATCCTCCAAAGAAATAACTCCTCTTTTTAACAGATGTAAAATAGACATATCCATTGTCATCATTCCAAACTTGCTACCTGTTTGTACAGCAGATTGTATCTGGAAAGTTTTTCCTTCTCTTATGAGATTTCTTATCGCAGGAGTGGCAATCATAATTTCTGTTGCAACTACTCTACCGCTATTGTCTTTTTTTGGTATGAGCTGTTGAGAAATAATCCCCTCAAGCACGTTGGAAAGTTGTATTTTTATCTGCTGCTGTTGATGGGGAGGAAAAACATCAATAATCCTATCGATCGTCTTTACAGCTCCTATTGTGTGAAGAGTCGACAAAACAAGATGACCCGTCTCAGCAGCAGTTATAGCAATCTGAATCGTCTCTAAGTCTCTCATCTCTCCAACTAATATCACATCGGGGTCTTCCCTCAAAGCAGCCCTCAAAGCTGAAGCGTAAGATGCCGCATCATGCCCAATCTCTCTTTGATTTACTATGCTTTTGTTGTGTTTATGTAAATATTCTATAGGGTCTTCAAGAGTCAAAATGTGACAAGTCCTTTTAGAATTTATAAGGTCTACCATAGAAGCCAATGTAGTAGATTTACCACTGCCAGTAGGTCCTGTTACCAATATAAGCCCTCTCGCCTTCATGGCTAGGTCTTTAACTATTGGAGGAAGTCCCAGCTCTTCTATAGAAGGAATTCTCAACGCTACCGACCTTATCGCAAGGCTATAACTTCCTCTTTGCTTGTAAACATTTATTCTAAATCTTCCAAGCCCTGTCACAGAGTAGGATAAGTCTATATCGCCATTTTGCTCTAACCTATGTAATTGTTCACTTGTAAGCAAGTCTTTTACTATCTCTTCTGTCTGTTGAGAAGTAAAAGGTTCTCCCTCTAATTTTTCTAAATAACCATTAATTCTAAGCACTGGAGGTACTCCAACAGTTATGTGCAAATCTGAAGCTTTTCTCTCTACTACAAGCTTTAAAAGTTCTTTTGTGTTCATAGGCATCAGTCCTCGTACGTTAGTCTTAGCATTTCATCAATTGTAGTTTTGCCTTCTAAGACAAGTCTTTTGGCACTTTCCCTTAAAGTTTTCATTCCATTTTTTACTGCTTGTATGCCAATCACATCTGAAGAAGCCTTTTTGTTTATGAGCTCCTTTATATCAGAAGTAACTGTCATTATTTCATATATAGGAATTCTTCCCCTATATCCCGTTTTATTGCAAACAGCACAACCTCTTCCTTTATATAGGGTAAAGTCTTTGTCTTCTTCAATGCCAACAAGTTGTTTTTCTCTATCAGAAGCTTTATAGGAAGTTTTACAATTGTCACATATTCTTCTTGCTAATCTTTGAGCTATAACTCCCACCACAGCCGAAGACACAAGATACGGCTCTATCCCCATGTCTATAAGCCTTGTTATAGCTCCTGCCGCGTCATTTGTGTGCAAAGTTGACAGAACCAGGTGCCCTGTTATAGCAGAGCGAATGGCTATTTCTGCAGTCTCTGTGTCCCTGATTTCTCCAATCATTATGACATCGGGGTCCTGCCTCAAAATAGACCTCAAAGCAGTGGCAAAAGTAAGACCCGCCTTTTCATTGACTTGCACTTGATTTATTCCTTCTATTGAATACTCAACAGGGTCTTCAACAGTTATTATATTGATATTAGGCTTGTTAAGCTCTTTTAACATAGCATACAAAGTCGTAGTTTTCCCACTACCTGTTGGACCAGTCAAAAGCACAATGCCATTAGGTCTTTTTATCAATTTATCAAACAACATCAAGTCCTCTTCTTCAAAACCCAGCTGTTCTTTTGTCATGATGAAATTTTCCTTATCCAAAAGCCTTAACACCAATTTTTCGCCGAAAACTGTAGGCAAAGAAGAAACCCTTACATCTATGTTTCTTCCCCCTGACACAAATTCAAATCTTCCATCCTGTGGAAGTCTTCTCTCTGCAATATTCATGTTTGCCATAATTTTTACTCTTGTTACCACCGGACCGTGGGTACTTTTTATAGTCCTCATAGCTTCTGTCAATTGCCCATCTATCCTAAATCGAATGCGTAGGTCCTTTTCTGTAGGTTCAATGTGAATATCAGAAGCCCTGCTTTTTATAGCTTGCTCAATTATAGAATTCACAAGCCTTACAGCGGGAGCATTTTGCACCTCTTCAAGAATTTCGTTTGGCAGCTCACTTGCCGTTTCACTTTGAAATTCCTTTTTAAAATCTTGAACTGCTTTCTCTGCCTGTTCTCTTCCATAAATCCTATCTATAGCTTTTAAAATGCTGCTTTCAGAAGCAATCAAAGGCTTTACGTTTTGCTTTGTAATAATTTTCACATCGTCAATGGCAAAAATATTTAGAGGGTCTGCCATTGCCACTAATATACCATCTTCATCTTTTTTAATCGGGATGATAATGTACCTTTTGGCGACAGCTTCAGGAATTAATTTCGCCACATCTGGGTCAATGTAATATTTTTGCAAATCCACATGAGGGATACCTAACTGAAATTCAAGGGCTTCCAGTATTTGCTCTTCTGTAACATAACCTTGTTTTATGAGAACTTTTCCTAACTTTTCTCCTGTCTTGCTTTGTATTTCCATGGCATGTTTTAACTGTTCTTCAGTGATGAGACCCACTTCAACCAAAAGCTCACCCAGCTTTTTTTTAGCCATAAATATACCTCCCAAAAACAATAAAGCCGGTTGCACCACTGTATCCATGAGGCGTAAAGTGCCCATATATAGCCCCACTTCATCTACTTCTTTATAAAATATTCTACAAATTATGCGTAATTCCTTCTTTTAAATGCATGTATACTAAATCTTTTTCAAAAAAATTTCCCGTCCACAGCTTAAAAGAATGATTAGCCTGATTTATTAACATAGAAAACCCATTCGAATATTTTATTCCATTTCTTTTGGCGTATTTCAAAAAAGCAGTTTCAAAGGGATTATATATAAGGTCGTAAACAAATTTAGCCTTTGAAACTACCTTTTCACTGACTGGTGAATCCTCAACATTGGGATACATGCCTACACTTGTAGCATTAACAAGCATATCTATTTCTGACATTTCCTCCACCTCATTGATACTGCAATAATTACAATCAATCTTAAATTCTTTTTTAATGTACTCTGCCAAATCTTTAGCCTTATCTACATTTCTATTAGCAATTACCATTGAATTTATGCCGTTTAATGCAAGGGATACACACACCGCTTTAGAAGCCCCGCCTGCTCCTAAAATAACGGCTTTTCGCCCACTAATCGTCTCTTTCGCCTCTATTAAAGAATCTATAAAACCTTTTGCATCAGTGTTATAACCTTTTAGTATTCCTTCTTCATTAACCACAGTGTTGACTGCCCCGATTTTTAAAGCTTCTTCTGAAATGACATCTAAATATTTCATTATCCGCTCTTTGTGTGGAACAGTTACATTAAATCCTTTTATATTAAGAACTTTTACACCCTTTACCGCATCTTCAAGATTATCTGTCAAAACATCAAAAACCGTGTAAATGCAGTTTAAATCCAAGGACCTAAAAGCAAAATTATGTATTAAAGGAGACAAACTATGTTCTACAGGATGTCCTATAAGACCATATATTTTTGTCTTAGAATTGATCTCCATATTCCTCAATCCTTTTAAGAAAATGTCTTTCTGCTCTTCTCATAAGCCTCGTCCAGCCAAATTCCTCTTTAGACAAAGGCTTTACCAAAATGGTGTATAAACCTGCTCTTTTCCCTCCCAAAATATCAGTAAATATCTGATCTCCTATTAAAGCAGTTTCATTGGGTTTTGCGTTTAAAATCTTAAGAGCTTTTTTAAAGGCTCCTTTTCTTGGTTTGATAGCCCAGGCTATACCCGGTACGCCAATTTTTTCTCTAAATTCGTTTACTCGCCTTTCAGTGTTGTTTGAAATAAGACAAATTTTAAAGCCATTTTGCTTAAGCCTTTCAAACCATTCTATTGTTTTTTTATCAGGAAGCTTGCATTTGTACGGCACTAAAGTATTGTCTATATCAATAACAAGATTATTTATGCCTCTTTTCTTTAGCATATTCAAATCTATTTCATATACGCTTTCCACTATCATATCAGGAATCAACTTTTCATACATATGTTCACCTCATTTTGTTAAAATTATATAATAAAAAAAAATAAACTGTCAATACAAACAGTTTTACATGGAAAGCTCTTTAAAAAGCTTATTTAAAGCCTTCTTTTCAATCCTTGAGACATAGGAACGAGATATACCAAGCATCTTTGCTATTTCTCTTTGAGTCCTCACTTTCCCATTGTACAGACCATACCTCATTTCTATAATTAACCGTTCTCTATTTTTTAAAACGCTGTTCATTTTACTGTACAACTTTTTAATTTGAAGTTTTTTCTCCACTTGCTCTGATATTTCATCTTCCTCTGTGCCAAGTACATCCATCAAAGATATCTCATTGCCTTCTTTATCTACTCCAATAGGATCCTGTAAAAAAACCTCTCCTTTCATCTTTTTTTCCGTTCGTATAGACATAAGTATTTCGTTTTCTATACATCTGGCTGCATATGTGGCAAGATGTGTTCCTTTAGAAGAATCAAAGGTGGAAATTGCTTTTATAAGCCCTATTGTCCCAATAGATATTAAATCATCTATATCTTTACCTGTGCCACTGTACTTTTTAACAACATGAGCTACCAACCTTAAGTTTCTTTCTATTAAAATATTCCTCGCTTCCTCATCACCGTTTTTATAAGCTTCTAAATATTTCTTTTCTTCTTCTGGAGTAAGTGGATTGGGAAAAGAGTTGGTGTTTGTCAAGTAACCAAGATTTAAGATTTCCTTTACAATTGAAGCCAAAATTGCAACAACAACTTCCCACATTGCCGCCACCCCTTTTTTCAACATTACACATCTATTATATGAGGTTTATACAAAATGGTGCACGTACATCAATATTTCATTATTTCCTCCGCTATTTCTTTAAAAAGAGGGGCAGCTTTAGTTCCTCCAGTATCTCCATTTTTTACAAAAATCGAAATTGCATATTTAGGCTTATCAAAAGGAACAAAACCTGTAAACCAAGCATGATATATATTTAGCTCCTTGCTAACTTCAGCAGAACCTGTTTTACCAGCACTGCCATAGGTAGTCTCAGCCCTTTTTCCTGTTCCTTCTTGGTCAATAACCACTTCTCTCATCATTCCTTTTAAAATTTTGGCTGTTTTTTCGCTTATCACCCTGTAAGACTTTTTCTGAGACAATTTTTCAATTTCTTTCCCTTCTTCATCAACTATTGCAGTCACTAAACGTGGAACATTCCTAACACCGTTATTAGCTATTGTCGCTGCGATATCAGCTGCTTGAAGAGGCGTCATCAGCACATCTCCTTGCCCTATTGACAAATTCCCAATACCTGCTCCATAAGTATCAGACAATTTAGGCAATCTCCCTATTTGCTCAGGTATTGGCAGACCATCATCACTTTCTATTCCAAATTTTCTCGCCATCTCCAAAATATTTTTGGCCCCTGTTATTTGCCCAATCTTTATAAAAGTAGTATTGCAGGAAACTGCAAAACCTTTTACCATGTTTATTACTCCATGACTTTCTCCTTTGTAATCGTGAAATACTATTCCATTTATATCATAACTACCACTGCAATAAAAAGTATCCTGTAAATTCACTTTATTATATTCTAACGCTGCAGCAGCTATTACAATTTTAAAAATAGAGCCAGGTGGATACATTGAGACAGCTTTGTTTATAAATTCTTCGTTAGAGCTATTTAAATAAGCTTGAATATTATTTTGGTCAAAATTAGGCCTACTTGCCATTGCAAGTATATCACCTGTTTTTATATCTAATACCACTGCTGCTCCATCTACCATATTCTTGTCAAGAGCATCTTCTACTGCCTTTTGTATGTGATAATCAAGAGTAGTTTTTACCCCCAAAACTTCTTTTCCAGAAGTTTTTAACCTTACTCCTAACCCTTTTATATAATCAGTATTATTCCCATCAGTAAACACTGCAATGCTATCTTCCCTTTTGCTATTTAAAATTTCATTAAAAGTATCTTCTAAACCCATCTTTTTCTCTCCTACATACCCTATTACATGTCTTGCTAAAGAATTTTGCGAATACCTTTGAGGCAAAGCTAACTTAAAAATGCCTATAGGTAATTTGTTGTTTGAGTTAAATTTAACTTCATATTTCACATAATCTTTTGCACTTTTTAAGGATTTTAACACATCCTCACAGTTTACTGCGGCAATTTCACTTATAACCTTAGCGGCTTTTTCTTTGTCAGTTAACATTTTAGGTATCGCAAATATATATTCTTTATATTCTCTATCAGTAAAAGGAGTCATATTCCTGTCGTATATTTCTCCTCTTCTCTCCAAAATTTTAAAGCTTCTAATTTTTTGTTCCACTGCTTTTTGAGAATAAAAATCTCCTTTGATTACCTGAATGTAAAAAAGCCTAAAAATCAATGTTAACGTTAAAATTGACAAAACTACCCTCAAAAAAACAATCCTATAATTTCTATTTTCCATAAAACTTTGCTCCTTTCAGGAAAAAGTATTCCCAAAAGGAGCAAGTTTTAACCTAATTTTTAATTTCTCGACGCAGTATAAAAAATTCTTCTACAGGATACTTTACAGGAATTTTCACTATCATTTGAGGATGGGGAGCTACTTCAATCTCATTTCCTTCTTCATCCCACATTTTTTCAATTTGCTGCTCAAACTCTACTTTAGGACCCATAATCTCAATTTTATCTCCCACAAACATCCTATTTCTTTGCTCTACAACAGCAATTCCTGTATTTGGGTCATAATCTTTAACAATTCCTACAAAATCATGAGTCCGTATATATTTTGAAGACTCATAATTTTGAGCATCAGGACCTGGTTTGCCAAAATAAAACCCTGTGGTAAATCCTCTGTGACTTGCTTTAGAAACCTCTTCAAGAAGTTTTTTGTCAAAAACATAATCTTTTCCTTTTTCAAGGTAATCGTCAATCGCCTTTCTGTAAGCCCGTGTCACTACAGCAACATAGTAGGCACTTTTGTTTCTTCCCTCAATTTTAAAACTTGTAACTCCAGCCTCAACAAGTTCTGGAATGTACTCTATCATGCATAGGTCTTTAGAATTCATAATATATGTGCCCCTTTCATCTTCGAAAATGGGCATATACTCTCCTGGCCTTTTTTCTTCTACAAGATAATATTTCCATCGGCAGGGTTGCGCACACTCTCCTTTATTAGAATCGCGGCCAGTCAAATAATTGCTTAAAAGACACCTCCCCGAATAAGAAATGCACATGGCACCGTGAACAAAAGCTTCTAATTCCAAAGTTTTTGGCGTTTTTTCCCTTATTTCTTTTATTTCTTTCAAAGAAAGCTCTCTCGCCAATATAATTCTCTTTGCCCCTAAATTATGCCAAAACAAAGCACTCTTATAATTTACATTATTTGCTTGAGTGCTGATGTGAATATCTATATTAGGCGCTACTTCTTTTACAATAGAAAAAATTCCCGGGTCAGATAAAATAATAGCGTCTATTCCAATATCTTTTACAGCCTCTATATATTCAGGCAATCCCTCTAAATCCTCATTGTGAGGGAATATATTTATGGTGATATAAGCTTTTTTCCCGTGTTTTTTGACATATTTTACTGCTTCTTTTATTTCGTCAAGAGTTAAACCGACGGATGACCTTAAACTGTAATGTCTTCCTCCAAAGTATACAGCATCTGCTCCATAGTTTATCGCAATTTTCAACCTTTCCAAATCTCCAACAGGTGCCAAAAGTTCTATCATCTTTCCTCCTCCTTAACACTTACAGCCAAACCATCCCCCAATGGCAAAATCACAGTAAAGAGCGTTTTATCCTTGTACAAAACATCTATAAAATCTCTCATCCTATAGACAATGGTTCTTCTTTTGTGTTTAACATTCTTTTCTCCTACTACATAGCCTTTGTACAATACATTATCCCAAACGAATATACCACCTTTACTTAAAAGCCTTTTACTTTCCTCGTAAAATTCTCTATAGTGCCCTTTTGCAGCATCCACAAAAATTAAATCGTACTTTTTGCTCAAATTAGGTAAAACCTCTTGTGCTTCTCCACAGATAATCTCAATTTTATCCTCTATACCCGCTTTTTTAAAATTTTCTTTCGCCATTTCAGCTAAATTAATATCTCTTTCAATTGTAACTATATGAGTTTTGGAATAAGCCTTCGCCATTATTATAGTAGAATAACCTACAGCAGTGCCTATTTCCAGTATATTTTGTGGTTTTTTGACTTTCACTATAAAGTTTAAAAACGCAGCCACTTCTGGTTTCGCAATGGGAATATAATTCTTGCGAGCATACTTTTCTATCTCATTTAATGGATATTCAAACTTAGGTGTCATCTCTCTTATAAATTTAATATCTCTTGAGGTTATTTCCATAACTCAACCCTTTCACAAAATTATTTACTATTTGTTAAAATAGCCTTTTGCGCTTTTAAATGCTCTTCATAGGTTTTTGTAAAAATGTGGGACCCGCCTTCTTTTGCTACATAATAATAAAAATCATGTTTTGCGGGAAAAAGAGCCGCTTCAATAGATTTAAACCCCGGATTGCAAATAGGACCTATAGGTAGGCCATAATGTTGATAGGTATTATAGGGCGAATCTACCTCCAAATCCTTATACAAAAGCTTGTCTTTGTGTTTTCCCAACGCATACTGAACAGTAGCATCTATTTGAAGTTTCATATGCTTCTTTAAACGATTGTATATTACCCCTGCAATCAAAGGTCTATCTTTGTCAACAACAGCCTCTTTTTCTATCATAGAAGCTATTATGACAATTTGGTCAGGAGACATTCCTACATTTTTCGCATTATCCTTTATAGTAGTATTATAAACTTCTTCAAACCTTTTAAGCATGCTATTTATTATTTCTTTTTCACTAGCATCTACAGGTATTTGATAAGTATCAGGAAAAATGTATCCTTCTAATCTACTGGGTCTGTCTTTCGGTATGTCTTTTAAAAAATCGTAGTTAAAAGTATCATTTTGTGCAACTTCTAGAAACTTATTTTTATTTACTAAGCCCAATTGTGATAACTTTTCAGCTATGTCTTTAACAGTAAATCCCTCTGGAATCGTCACTTTTATTGTATCGTTTTGTACCTTACCTGCAGCTATTTTTTTAATTATTTGGTCTGTAGTCATGTTAGAACTTAAGAGGTATTTACCTGCCTGTAATTTACCATCAGCGTTTAACGCTTTAACTCTTAACACAAAAAACCATTCGTTTTTTATCAAATTGTTTTCCTTCAAAATTTTGCCTATCTTTACAGTCGAATATCCTTTTGGGATATTTATGACCTTTTGAGGTGCATCAGTATTTGCTGTCACTGGTTGAAAAAGGCTTTGATAATAGACAAAAGCAGAGAAAATCAAAAAAATTACAGCAATCGTTAAAGGTACTAATTTACTTTTTCTTTTGTATTCGACATTATTCATGGATTTCTCTCCCTTTATAGCTATACATAAATTATATAATTAAACAAAAATAAAAACAAGTAAGCCTAATGCTTACCTGTTTTTACAGAGAATATTTATCTTTTAGCCTTTTGTAAGCTATGAACACTACATAGCCAAATATGCCTGTGACGATTGCCTCACTCAAAGCTATATATAAAGCAACAAGGTAGTAAGGCATCTTAGTAAAGTAGCTTACCCATATAGATACAACGAGCGCATTTAATATTATAGGGGGCAATATACCTTTATAAAAAGTTTTGGTCTTTGATGTAAGGTACGCAGCTAATAACGTCACTAAACTTCCACCTAAAATATCAATTAATCCAAAAGGACTTCCTATATTCGCTAACAAGCATCCTATAAAAACTCCCCACACCGCTGCCGGTTCTATCATAGGTAATACCACTAAGGATTCAGATAATCGAAATTGAATAGGTCCGTAAGAGACACTACCTAAAGCAACAGTGACAACAAAATAAACTGCTGCAATCACTCCAGCTTTTACGATGTATTTTGCATCCAATTTCTTCATTCTATTTCATCTCCATCGGTTCCATGATTATTTTAACTATATCATCCATTATCTTTGCAATATTGTACTCCAAAGAGAGGTATGAACTTATCTCTGGATTGAGGTTTAATATATCCCACAACTTTTGTAATACCTCTTTTTCTTTAGGGTCTACTTTTTCTCCTGTCAGTTCTTTAGCCTGTATCTCCAGTTGTTTCTTTCTGAAGTCTTCTAACATCTTTTTGTTTTGCTCATTTTCATTTATCTTTTTATACGCCTCTTTAAAAGCCTTGTACTCTGGCAATTGCTTTATGGCATTGGCAAGTTCATATGCTTTGTCATAAACGTTCATATAACACTTCCTCCCATTTAAATCTCCATTATAATTGGCAATATCATGGGATTCCGCTTGGTCTTTTCATACAGAAAACTGCTTAAATTGTCTTTTATCATTGATTTTATAGCAGACCATTCATTAATCTCTTCTTTTTCGCACTTTGCCAGCACTTCTCTAACGATATTTTTGGATTCCTCCATTAAATCTTCAGATTCTCTCACATATACAAATCCCCTTGAAATTATGTCGGGGCCTGCAATGAGACTGCCAGTTTCTTTGGATATGGTAACTACTACTACTAATAATCCATCTTGTGCCAAATGTTTTCTGTCTCTTAAGACGATATTTCCTACATCTCCTACCCCAAGACCATCTACTAATACTTTACCCGCTGTGACTGTACCTGCAACTCTGCCAGAATTTTTCGTAAACTCTAATACCGTCCCATTATCTACTACAAAGATATTTTGGGGAGGCATTCCTAAAGTCTCTGCAAGCTTAGCATGCTGAACTAAATGTCTGTATTCTCCATGAACAGGAATGAAAAATTTAGGTTTTATTAATGTATGAAGTAGCTTAATCTCTTCTTGACAAGCGTGACCCGATACATGAATATCTGCCAATGCTTCATAAATTACATTGGCACCTTTTTTAAATAATTGGTTGATGACGCGAGAAATAAGTTTTTCATTTCCCGGAATAGCAGAAGCAGAAATTATCACTGTATCTCCCGGTACAATCTCTACTTTTTTATGCTCAGAAGAAGCCATTCTTGTAAGAGCAGACATAGGTTCTCCTTGGCTTCCGGTGGTTATGATAACAACTCTGTCATGGGGCAGTTTATTAGCTTCATCAAT
This sequence comes from Thermoanaerobacter kivui, assembly GCF_000763575.1. Taxonomy (NCBI): domain Bacteria; kingdom Bacillati; phylum Bacillota; class Clostridia; order Thermoanaerobacterales; family Thermoanaerobacteraceae; genus Thermoanaerobacter; species Thermoanaerobacter kivui. Next base: position 1,126,184 of record NZ_CP009170.1, on the reverse strand, counting down.
ATCTACTAAAAGCCCATCAGGGATAAGCAAATACCCTAATTCTACTGCTACATTGACCACATTTAACATACTTCTGCCAGAAATAGCAACCCTTCTTCCATATTTGTAGGCAGAGTCTATAATTTGCTGTACTCTGTGAATATTGGAAGCAAAGGTCGCAACTATAATGCGCTGTTCTGCTTTTCTAAAAAGATTGTCAAAAGTTTCTCCAACCGTCCTTTCTGACATGGTATAACCGGGTCGTTCAATGTTCGTGCTGTCACACAGCATTACAAGTACTCCTTTTTCCCCTAACTGTGCAAAACGGTGTAAGTCTGCAATTTCTCCTCCTATAGGAGTAAAGTCTATTTTAAAATCCCCTGAGTGAAACACTGTTCCGACAGGAGTGTGGATTGCAAGAGCAGCCGAATCTGCTATGCTGTGAGAAGTCCTTATGAACTCTACTTTAAATTGGCCAATTTCCACAATCTCCCTGGGTCTTTCCGTTATCAATTTACTATCTTTTAAAATGCCGTGCTCCTTCAACTTATATTCTACCAAACCTAATGTTAAGCGAGTGCCGTACACCGGAACATTAAGCTGTTTTAGAACATAAGGTAAAGCTCCAATGTGGTCTTCATGACCATGAGTGAGAACAATAGCCCTCACTTTTTCACGATTTTTCAACAAATAAGTAATGTCAGGAATGACGAGGTCTATTCCCAACATCTCATCATCAGGAAAAGCGAGACCGCAATCAACCACTATAATGTCATTCCCGAACTCAAAAACAGTCATGTTTTTGCCGATCTCATTTAAACCGCCCAATGGTATTATTTTGAGTTTTGCCTTGTTTGCCAAATACTTATCTCCTTTCATTATAATATTTTAGTTTAATTTTATTTTCCCCCAAAGGCTTAAAAAAACTTACCCGTACCTTACACCAGTTAATATAAATTATACTTTATTTAAAAACATACTTCAACCCTACTAATGTAAATTATTTCTTAATAATTTTTAGTCAAAAATTTAAGCCCGTTATAAACAGGCTCAGTTGTGCTTGGATCTGCATTTACTACAATATCCAAAAAACTTCACATTGTGGTCTACTATCTCAAAGTCTTTTGTCTGTTCTATAGCCTCTTCTAAATTTTCCAAGAGATCTCCTTCCATCTCTATTACAGTTCCGCATTTCAAACAAATTAAATGATGATGCTGGTGATTTTCATCGTGATAAAGCTCATACCTACTTCTGCCATCGTCAAAATTCAACTTATAAATAATCCCTAATCCTTCAAAAAGCTGGAGAGTGCGATAAACTGTAGCTAATCCTATTTCAGGATATTTCCCTTTTACAAGGTCGTATATCTCTTCAGAAGAAAGGTGTTTTTCTCTATTTTCCATAATAACATCCAATATGACTCGCCTTTGAGTCGTAAGTTTGTAACCTTTTTTCTTTAATCTCTCTTTAAATTCTTCTATTTCATTCATTAAACCACCACCAGATAATCTTGACTTAATATCAGTTTATGACATTCATTCTCAATTGTCAATCATTTTTAAATCCAATTTCAAAGAAAGAACGCTTTTTTTTCAACTAAAAAAATGACATTCAATTGAAAAGCATCTTAATTTATTAAACATATATTTCCAAGGAAATATATGTTTAATAAATTAAGATATACCTAAAAGGTATATCTTAATCAATTTCAAAATTCAAATTTATTTTTCTTCATCAAAATCATCATAGTACTCTTCATACTCTTCCATCAGCTCATTGTATGCTTCGACAGCATCATTGAACTCATCTTCGTCCTCAATTCCTACAAAGATGTCATTGCCGTCTTCATCTTGTTCCACTCTCAAGATATAGGCATCTTCTCCATCTCCATCCACAGGCACCACAACAGCATACCTCGTATCGTCAAGGTCAAATGATGCTACAAGTTCGAAGTCTACTTCATGGCCGTGTTCGTCAATTAACTGAATGATTTCTGGTTCCATACTATCTCACCTCAATTCTACTCCAAGATAATGTAATTGTATAACATACCAAATTAGCTGTCAAGTTGTTAACAAAAAAATTATTCAATTTTTTTAGAATCCAAATATCCCTGCAGTATAAGAACAGCTGCTAATTTGTCAATTACTTTTTTTCTTTTTTTTCTACTCACATTAGCTTTTTCTATTAAAACCCTTTCTGCCTCTACAGTAGTAAGCCTTTCGTCCCACAGCATTACTGGTATTTCAAAATTTTCTTTTAAAAAATCAGCAAATTTTAGGACTTTTTGTCCCTGTGGTCCTATGCTTCCATCCATATTTTTAGGCAAGCCTACAATTATTATTTCCACTTTATATTGATTTACTATTTCTTTTATTCGTTCAAGATCTTTTTGGTTACTATTTCTTTTAATAGTTGTCAAACCTTGTGCAATCGTACCTAATGGATCACTTATAGCTACTCCAATAGTTTTATCACCAACGTCTAATGCCATTACCCTCAAAAAAATCTCCCCATTCTAAAATTGCCTCACCAAAGGTGAGGCAATTTTTTACTTAGATAAATATTCTTTCAAAAGTTCTTCCACCAGTTCATCTCTTTCAATTTTCCTTATCAGGTTTCTCGCATTTTTATGGCTTGTTATATAAGTAGGGTCACCAGACAATATATAACCCACTATTTGATTTATGGGATTGTATCCTTTTTCAGAAAGAGCCTCATATACTGCCATCAATATCTCTCTGGCGGTTTTACTTTCGTTTTCAATATGATACCTGAGAGTCTCACCATTTTTATCTACCATTATATATCACCTCTAGATACATTTAACTACACCCTATCTCTATAATATCCTATCTCTATTACCATAGTCAAGTTTTTTGCCAACTTTTTAACTGCTCTTTTACAATGTCTAATGCTTTGTTTAATGCCTCGTTAATTTTGTATAAGTTTTTACCTGTTCCCTGTGCCATCTCAGGTCTTCCACCGCCATTTCCTTCTGCTGCCTTACACACCTCTTTAATCACATTCCCCATGTGAATACCTTTTTGAACTGCATCTTTAGTAGCCATACCGACAAAAATTATTTTATCCTCCGCTGGAGATGCCAAAACTATCGCTGCAGTCTTTAATTTATCTTTCAAAATATCTCCTATAGCCTTTAGCCCATCGCTGTCATAATCTTCAATCTTTGATACTACTAATTTGACACCATCTAGTGAAACAGCCGATTTAACAAGGTTATTTGACAGAGTAACACCCATTTTTATTTTCAATTGCTCAATTTCCTTGTCTTTTGCTTTTACTATCTGTTGCAAATTCTCCACCTTAGAAACCAACTCTTTTTCAGGTACCTTTAACAGATCCGAAACCTTTTTCAATATTTCCTCTTTATCTTCTAAATATTTTATTGCCTGAAGTCCCGTCACAGCTTCAATTCGCCTTAAACCTGCGCCTACTGCACTTTCAGAGACAATCTTAAACAGCCCAATTTGGCTGGTATTTCTAACATGGGTTCCACCGCAAAGCTCCTTACTATAATCATCTATCTTTACAACTCTTACCTTATCGCCATACTTTTCAGAAAATAACGCAATTGCACCCTCTTTTATAGCATCATCATATGGCTTCTCTTCAATCTCCACTTCAAGATTTTCGTATATCTTTTCATTAACTCTTTGTTCTATAGCTTTCAGCTCTTCTTTTGTAACTGCTTGATAATGAGAAAAGTCAAACCTTAACCGGTCATCTGCTACAAGAGAGCCAGCCTGATGCACATGGTCCCCTAATATCTCCCTTAAAGCTTTATGGAGAAGGTGAGTAGCAGTGTGATTTCTTGCAGCATTCATACGACTTGTCACATCAATACGAGCTTTTACTTCATCTCCTACTGAAATTATACCTCCTTCAATGTTTACAATGTGTATAAACTTGTCACCTACTTTTTTGCAATCTTTTACTCTTACCAAAACATTTTCGCTTTCTATGACTCCTTTGTCTCCTATTTGGCCACCACTCTCAGCATAAAAAGGTGTCACATCTAATATAACGCTTACTTCATCTCCCACTTCCGCTTCATCCACAATCTGGTCATCTTTCACAATTGCCACAACTTTTGAAGTGCTCTCATAATTGTCATATCCTATGAATTTTGTTTTAATATCCCCCAAAGTAGAATATATGTCCTGTTCCCACAGACTGTTATCTTCTTTTCTGCTGCTTCTCGCTCTTATTCTTTGCTCTTCTAATTCTTTTGAATACCCTTCTTCGTCAACAGTTATTCCGGATTCCTGCAAAATCTCCTTTGTCAAATCCAGTGGGAACCCATAAGTATCGTACAACTTAAAAGCCTTGGAGCCTTCTAAAACAGTCTTACCCTGGGCTTTAAGTTCATTTATATAATCCTCTAAAATTGCAAGACCTTGATCTATTGTTTCTTTGAACCTTTCTTCTTCCAATTTGACAATTCTCTTTATATAATCCTTTCTATCAATTATCTCAGGATAAGCCTCTCCATAATGTTCTACAACTGAGTCTACCACTTTATGCAAAAAGGTATCATTTATCCCCAACAATTTTCCGTGTCTCGCTGCTCTTCTTAAAAGCCTCCTCAATACATATCCTCTTCCTTCATTGGAAGAAAGAATACCATCTGATACCATAAAAGTTATTCCGCGTATGTGGTCTGTTATCACTCTCAAAGATACGTTCTTCTCTGCATCTTTGCCATACTCTACTCCTGCAATTTCTGACACAAACTCAATGATACCTCTTATTACATCCACATCAAATATACTATCTACTTCCTGCATTATAGTTGCTATCCTCTCAAGTCCCATGCCAGTATCAATATTGGGATGAGGTAGAGGATGGTAATTCCCTTGCTCGTCTTTATTAAACTGTGTAAAAACTAAATTCCAAAACTCAATAAAACGATCGCAGTCACAGCCAACTCCGCAAGTAGGCTTGCCGCATCCCTTTTCCTCTCCTCTGTCAAAGTAAATTTCTGAGCAAGGTCCACAAGGCCCTGTACCAATTTCCCAGAAATTATCTTCTTTTCCCATCCTCACAATTCTCTCTGTAGGAAGTCCTACTACCTTATTCCAAATTTCAAAAGCCTCATCGTCCTGTTCGTATATTGACACCCACAATCTTTCAATTGGCAATTTTAAAACTTCCGTCACAAATTCCCAAGCCCAAGGAATAGCTTCTTTTTTGAAATAATCCCCAAAAGAAAAGTTGCCTAACATCTCAAAAAAAGTACCGTGGCGCGCCGTTTTCCCTACTCTTTCGATATCAGGAGTCCTTATACACCTTTGACAAGTAGTGATTCTTTTACTAGGAGGAGTTTCTTTCCCTGTAAAATAAGGTTTTAAAGGCGCCATTCCAGAATTAATAAGCAATAGACTTTTATCATTTTTAGGAATTAGAGAAAAACTTGGCAATCTCAAATGCCCTTTGCTTTCAAAAAAACTGAGAAATTTTTCTCTAATCTCATTCATCCCGAGTTTTTCCATAAAAATCCTCCTCTTTGATACAATAAAAACCGTCCCAAATAGGGGGACGGGCTTTTACCCGCACTTTTTTGAATATATTATACAAGATTGAATGAAACAAGTCAATAACTGGTTTATTTCTCAATAAAAATCTCGATTATGATGGCTTTAATCATCGCCACGATAGGCACAGATAGCAAAAGTCCCCAAATACCAAAAAGTTCTTCTCCTGCAATTAATGAAAAAATTACGGTAACAGGATGAAGGCCAACGCTATCACTCATTACCTTAGGAGTGATAAAAGCATTTTCTATCTGCTGAACAACAAGACATATAATTAATGCCCAAAAACCTTTAGTTAAAGAATCCAATAAACCTATTAAAACTGCAGGAATAACTGATAATATAGGTCCTACGTAAGGAATTATATTTAATATACCAGCTAATAAACCTATTAAAAAGGCATATTTGACTTTAATCAAGGAAAGCCCTATCATGGTAAAAATAGCTACAAAGATGGAAATGTAAATTTGTGCCCGTATGTATTTGCTTAAAATTTTATCTATTTTCCTTAATATGTTAAAAAATTTAAAAGAATATTTTTGTGGCACTAACCTTTCTATCTCTTTTTTAAAAACATCCTTATCTTTTAGAAGATAAAAAGTTACAATTGGTATAACTATTATATCCACTAAATCTTTTAATAATGTCATAGCTGATTTGAAAGCAGAATCTATCTGAGAAGCAAAAGCAGTGTTTAAACTCCCCAAATTTTTATCTAAAACTCTTTCAAATTGAGGTGGAAGATAGGATAAATAATTAAATTTTAGCTGCATTAAAAACGTTTGTATCTCTTCCGCATAAAAAGGTATCATCTTTAAAAGGGCAATGAACTCACTTACCAACAATGGAACTATGAAAAAAGAAAAAAATAATATTCCTAATGTCACTATTAAAAACACTACAAAAATAGAAAATGAAACAGAAAAACCCTTTGAAGTGAAAAATTTTACAAAGGGATTTAACAAATATGCAATCAAAGCAGAAACAAAAAAAGGGGAAAGTATCTCTTTAATACTCACCCAATTTTTTATAAAAAAATAAAATGCAACTATCAAAACAACAATTGAAAAAAACACATATATTTTTCTGCTTTGCATTTTATCACCTACAAAATCTATCTGACTTTTACTTTATTTATAATGCGCCACATTTTTGACATATTCTTTTCTACCATGTCTTTATAACGCCTATATTTTTTCATGTCTATTTTAGGAATTATATATGCCGTAGCTAGCATTCCTGCTAAAAATCCTTTTATATATTTATCTCTACTCATAACTGCCCTCCTTTAACTAAATAAAATCTATGGCTTTTTATAGATTTCCCTTTTTTAAAAGAAAAAATGCACACTTTTTTTGTGTGCACTTATCTCAGCTTTTTTTTAATTATTCCTCCTCCTACTACTACATCTTTATCATAAAAAACAACTGATTGACCAGGAGTTATGGCTCTTTGAGGTTTTAAAAATTTCACTAGTACCCTATTTCCTTCGTGAGGTTTTATGATAGCCTCCTCTTCTTTAGCTGTATAGCGTATTTTTGCTGTTACCTTCATTTCTCCTTCAAGTTTTTCAATTGAAATAAAATTATTGTTATAAGATATGAGTTCCTCTCCCCATATATCCTCTTGATGCCCTACAATGACAACGTTATTTTTAACATCTATATCCACAACGTATAAAGGCCTATCAGAAGACAAACCTAGACCTCTTCTCTGGCCTATAGTATAATGTATTATACCTTTATGATATCCTAAAAAATTGCCATTAATATCTCTAAATTCTCCAGGTTTTACTCCGTTCTCAACTTGTCGTTTTATAAATCCGCTGTAATCATTATCTGGTATAAAACAGATTTCTTGACTCTCTGGCTTTTTAGCAACAGGTAGTTTTAACTCCTCTGCCAAAGCTCTTATTTCTTCTTTTTTGTAATTTCCTAAAGGAAAAAGAGCATGTTCTAACTGCTTCTGTGTCAAACGATATAAGACATAGCTTTGATCCTTAGAAGAATCTATACCTTTTTTTAATAAATATCTTTTTGTTTTTTCATCATACTCTTTTCTGACATAATGGCCTGTAGCAATGTAATAAGCTCCCAACTCAAATGCTTTCTCTAAAAGCTCTCCAAATTTTATTTGCCTATTACACAATACACAAGGATTAGGAGTCCTTCCTTTTAAATATTCATTGACAAAATAATTTACTATTTTATCATAAAAGATTTTACTCAAATCAACTGTGTAATGAGGTATTCCCAATATCTCTGCAACTTTTTTTGCATCTTGTGTAGCTTTTAAAGAATAACAACTCTTATCGCTATCAAAAGCTTTAGCTTCGTGGTCTACCCATACTCTCATTGTAAGACCTATAACATCAAATCCTTGCTTTTTTAAGAGGTATGCTGCAACAGAGCTATCTACTCCTCCACTCATTCCAATTGCTACTCTATTGTTTATCTCCATATTATATATAAAATCCTCCTTTAAAAGTCCTAAAATTATTATTCCCTTAAATGTAATACATAAAAGAACTTTTTTGATTTAATCGTCTGTAATCATCTACCATATCTTGTAACGTAATAGAGTCAATAACTTTATTTATGCTGTCTCTTATCCTTTCCATCACTAACTTTGTAGGACAACCTCCTGCTCTACTGCACTCAAAAGGCGTATCTTCCACAACGCAATCTGCTGGAGCCAGTGAACCTTCCAATGTCCTTATCACATCTCCAACAGTTATCTTATCAGGAGGAGCCGCCAACATGTATCCTCCTTGTGCTCCTCTAACACTTTTTACAAGTTCAGCCTTCCTAAGTATTGCAATGAGCTGTTCAAGGTAATGTTCAGAAAGCCCTTCATTTTCTGCGATCGTCTTTAAAGAGATGGGTCCTTCTCCATAATAAAGTGCTAATTCAAACATCGCCTGTATCCCGTATCTACCCTTCGTGGAAAGTTTCACGATTATCCACCCCTAATTCCTACTATTCAGCTCGGATTTCAATAAAAAGAATACCACTTAAAAAAGTAATTGTCAACTGCAAATTCTTTTTTGTATTAGTCTGTTACATGAAGGCATAAATGTTTAAAATACCCCCTAAATCATTATATCAATCCATCATCTTTTTTCTCAATAAAAAAGTAAGGCATAAAATTTTTTTATGCCTCATCAATGACTTTCTCTACATATTCAGATGTAGAACAAGATAAAATGCCACCATACCTAAGTTTAAACTTTATTACATCTCCCACTTTGTATGGGTAAGTACAATTTGTGACATTTACAATCAAATGGTCGCTGCTGGAGCCTATTAATTCAATTTTATTGTCTATCGAGATAAGGTCGTTTATATTTACATCTTGCCGACCTATAGCAAGAATGGCTCTTTTCATGATTCCTCTGTCTACATAAACTTGTCTTTCCCTAAAAGCGTCCATTCCTAATATACCTTTTGGAAGAGACGGTTTTTGTTTTAATTCCACTATTTGGGCTTCCAACGTAAATACATCATCATGGGTATGAGGAATTCTATCTCCAAAGGCTGTTTCTCTCCCTAAAACAATCGCCTCGCCTATTCTCAATTGATTTATCCCTCGCGGTATGAGACCGTTTTGAACCAAGTACAAACTACTAAAATTCCCCCCTGAAACTACGTCTAAGTTTAAGTTAAACTTTTTATTGATAGAATTTTTTATTTCCACAAGGTCTTCTAAGATATCCGGCGTAGGTATAACTGACCCATAGCAGGTCAAATTAGTGCCAACACCTTTTTAAGGTCTACCATTAATATTATGTCATGAATTTTCCCCTGTTTTACAACTTCTTCTGACAGGCTTTTTATTGTATCTACTTCAGAGTTTAGGCTTATATCTGCATATTTTATGACTTCTTCTACTTCACTTTTCATAGGGATGCGCAAAAGCATTTTAGGTACCGGGATGTGTTGCAATTTTTTTAAATTTTTGATTCGTGAATCCCCTAAAATATCCACTCCACCTTTTACCATCACTTCTGCTACTTGTGGAATAGCACAAAAAACTTTTGTCACCCCTACCACTTTTATTTTTCTCTTTTCACACAGATTAACGATAGTTTGTGTGTTTTCTCGAAGTTTTTCTAAGTTTATTCTCAACAAGGGATACACTTAATCTCCCCCATTTCTAAATGCCAAAGCTATTTTTAATTAACTTTAAGGCTTCACCAGGGTATTTTTCCGATAACACACCACAAGCTACAGGTTTAAAATTCGTCCCTAAAATTTCATTTAAATCTTTTCCCACTTTGTTAGGGTCAGTATCAATAGCTCCAACTATTTCCATTCTCTTTTTAGAAAGCACCATCTTTGCGATGCCGCTTCCCATCGCGCCAAGCCCCATATTAGTACTCTAATATTTTCCATTCTATCACCTCGAAAAATTTTTTCTATCTATTTTGTATACATTTACTTATGCTAAATAAAAGCCTTCCCACCCTTTAAAAAACAAAGAAAACCCTATTAAACATAGGGTTTTCTTTGTTTTGCGAGAGTATGCCTCATTATGTTACGATTTTCTTAATTTTTAGGAAAATTAAACAATTCTTCTTATATTTATTCAGACGCCAAAATTAAAAAATCCTGCATTGCGCAGGATTTTTTAATTTTGCAGATGTCTTTCTATGAATTTTACGAAATCTGCTTTCGGTCTTGCACCTATTATCTTGTCTACCATCTTGCCGTTTTTAAAAAGTCCTATCGTTGGTATGCTCATTATTCTGAATTTCATTGCCAGTTCATTTTCGTCGTCTACATTAATTTTTCCAACTTTGATTTTACCTTCATACTCTTTTGCTAATTCGTCAATTATTGGAGACACCATCCTACAAGGCATACACCATTCAGCCCAGAAGTCTATCAAGACTGGTACATCTGAATTTACAACTTCTTCTTCAAAATTTTCAAGTGTAATAACTAATTCTGCCATAAAACCACTCCTATACTTTTATTTCATTTTTATTTTTATAAAAAGCAATTGCTTTATACATTTATTATAAAACAAATTGCTCGCAAAATCTAACTCTTACAACTATTTCATAAATTTTATAAAAGTGTTCACCAATTCATCTATCATGTCATCCTGTTTCTCAGTGCACATTGCACCTTTCACACACTCAATAGTGTAACTTTTGAGAAGAATTTTCCCCACGCTGTTTATAGCAGACCTTACAGCAGCCACTTGCACCAATACATCAACACAGTATGCATCTTTTTCAATCATTTTTTGTATGCCTTTTACTTGTCCTTCGATTTTTTTAAGCCTTCTCAACAAATCTTCTTTACTCTCTTGATACATACTATACCTCCCAGCCCCACTGGGGTATCTAGTAAATAGTATAAAATTTTTTAGCAGGTCTGTCAATAGTCTTTTATTATTTTTTTAATAAATCTTTCACTACTTCTGCAGCAAGTATTAGCCCAGCAACAGAAGGCACAAAGGAAATACTGCCGGGTACTGGTTTTGATGAGATTTCATTTTCTTCACTTTCATAAAAATTTTTTATTGGTTCTTCTTTAGAATATACCACTTTTAAAGATTTAATACCCCTCTTTTTCAGTTCTCTCCTCATCACCTTTGCCAAAGGACATACACTTGTTTGATAAATATCTGCCACTTCAAATTTTGTAGGGTCTAATTTATTTCCAGCCCCCATGCTGCTGATTATAGGTATACTTAATAAATTACATTTTACTATTAAATCCACTTTTGAAGACACTCTGTCAATTGCATCAATTACATAATCATATTCTTTTGATAACAGTTTATCACTATTTTCACCAGGATAAAACTCTTTAAAAGTCAAAACTTGTGCTTCTGGATTTATCTCTAATATCCTCTCTTTCATTACATCAACTTTAGGTTTACCTATTGTATGAGTGGTAGCGTGTATTTGCCTGTTTATATTTGTAACACATACGTTATCGCCATCTATTAAAACCAATTTACCAACTCCTGCTCTTACTAAAGCCTCAACAGCAAAAGAGCCCACTCCACCTATTCCAAAGACAGCAACAGTGCTATTTTTTAATTTTAAAAGTCCTTCTTTTCCAATTAAAAGTTGTGTCCTCGAAAAACTATGCATTTAATACTCCTCCATAAAAAAACCCCATAGTGCCGTGCCTACGGTTGTTTTGAACCCGGCCTCACAACGTGGGTGCCCTCTTGGCAGCTTCATATGTCCGTTCAAAGACGGCTTATATTCCACTGCCAAAGCCCAGGCTCCCTTATTATTGGTGTTGGCTCAAAACTTTCACCGATTTTCACGCACACCACAGGGTCTTAAATTTTATTCACTTTTCTATTAAAATAATATCACAAAAGCCTCTGTTTTTCAACTGGTAAACGTTTATAGGTCTATCTTTATATGCAATTCTTTTAGCTGGTCTTCAGACACTTCTGAAGGCGCATCTGTCATCAAACATACAGCATTTTGAGTCTTTGGAAAAGCAATTACATCTCTTATGGTATCACTTCCTGTTATGAGCATTGCAAGTCTGTCCAACCCATAGGCTATTCCACCATGAGGAGGGGCACCGTATTTAAAAGCCTCCATTAAAAATCCAAATCTCTCCCATGCTTTTTCTTCGCTGAAACCTAACACTTTAAACATCCTCTTTTGCAGTTCGGTATCGTGTATTCTTATACTACCCCCGCCAATTTCCACACCATTTAAAACTATGTCATAAGCCTTCGCCCTGACTTTTAAAGGCTCTTTTTCAAGAAGGCCTATATCCTCATCCTTGGGAGCCGTAAAGGGATGATGTTTTGCAACATATCTTTTCTCTTCTTCATCGTACTCCAGTAGAGGAAAATCCACTACCCACAAAAATTCATATTTGCTTTCGTCTATCAAATTGAGACGCTTGCCAAGTTCTAATCGCAGGTGAGCTAAAGCATCAAAAACAATTTCATTTTTGTCCGCCACAATCAATATTAAGTCTCCAGCCTTTGCATCAAGCCTTCCAAGTATTCCTTTCATTTCTTCTTCGCTCAAAAATTTAGCAGCAGGAGACTTTACCTCATCTTCAAAAACTTGTATCCATAAAAGTCCTTTAGCTCCATAGGCTTTTACAAACTCCACCAATTCATCCAGCTGCCTTCTTGGCATTGAAGCTGCACCTTTTGCATTTATCCCTCTCACAGAGCCATTATTCTTTAGAGCAGTCTTAAACACATTAAATTCAGATTGAAATACTATGTCGGATAAATCTCTAAGTTCCATCCCAAACCTCAAGTCTGGCTTGTCAGTTCCATATCTTTCTAGAGCTTCTTGATAAGATAATCTCTTAAATGGAAGTGGAACTTCAATGTTTAAGGTCTCTTTAAATATTTCAGCAATCATTCTTTCGTTAATTTCCAAAACATCCTCCACTTCTACAAAGGACATCTCTATGTCTATTTGTGTAAACTCAGGCTGCCTATCGGCTCTTAAATCTTCGTCCCTCAAACATTTAGCTATCTGATAGTATTTGTCAAAACCTGAAATCATAAGCAACTGTTTAAACAACTGCGGAGATTGCGGCAGTGCATAAAATTTGCCAGGATAAATTCTGCTGGGAACGAGATAATCCCTCGCTCCTTCTGGCGTACTTTTAATTAAAAGAGGTGTTTCGATCTCTATAAAACCGTTTCTGTTTAAAAAGTCCCGAACAACTTTTGTTATTTGAAAGCGAGTCATTAAATTTTTCTGCATTGAAGGCCTTCTCAAATCCAAATATCGGTATTTTAGCCTTATAGCTTCCGATACATTGCTTCTATCTTCTATTGGGAAAGGTGGTGTATCAGATTTACTCAAAATCTTTAAAGTATTAGCATATATTTCAATTTCTCCTGTAGAAATTTTTGGATTTACATTTTCTGGAGCTCTCTTTACAACCTTTCCTTCTATTGCAAGGACGTACTCACTTCTCACACTTTGCACTTTTTCAAAGGCTTCAGAGGAAACTTCATTGCTAAAAACCACTTGCACAATGCCTGTTCTATCTCTTAAATCTATAAACACAAGACCTCCGTGGTCTCTTCTCCTTTGCACCCAACCCATAACTACGACAGATTTATCTACATCCTCAACTGTCAATTCTCCACACATGTGCGTTCTTTTAAGTCCTTTTAATTGTTCTCCCATTTAACTCCCTCCGTTTTATATATTTTTTATCCTTTGTTCTATCTCATCAATTTTTATTTCTACTTCGCTTCCGTCTCTCATGTTTTTTAATTTTACTTTATTTTCCTTCATCTCTTCTTCTCCTATTACAATAGCAAATTTAGCATTAAGTTTATTTGCATATTTCATTTGAGCTTTTAAGCTTCTGTCCATATTATCCCTTTCAACTTTTAAGCCGTTAAAACGCAATTTATTTGCAAGAGCAAAAGTGTACCATTTTGCTTCTTCCCCTATATAGGCTATAAACAAATCAACACCTTCAGGTTTTGGAATCTCAATCCCGTTTTGTTCTAACGTAAGTAAAAGTCTTTCCAATCCCATTCCAAAACCTACTCCAGGCATAGAAGGGCCGCCGCATTCCTCTATAAGGCCATCATATCTGCCTCCACCACATACAGTCCCTTGAGCTCCAATGTCTTTTGAAATTATTTCAAAAGCTGTTTTGGTATAATAGTCAAGTCCTCTTACAATTCTCGGGTCAACTATATAATTATATCCCATTACATCTAGATACTTTTGCAATTCCTCAAAGTGGTTTTTGCAGTCATCACACAAATAATCCGTAATAAGAGGCGCATCTTTGGTTATCCTCTGGCAACTTTCTACTTTACAATCTAATACCCTCAAAGAATTTATCTCATACCTCACTTTGCAATCATCGCAGAGATATTCCAAATTTTCTTTTAAAAATTCCTTTAATACCTTATTGTAATTTTTCCTACAAACAGGACATCCAACGCTGTTTATTCTAAGTTCCAAATTATTAAGTCCCAATTTTTTTAAGAGTGTCATAGCAACACTTATCACTTCTGCATCCGCAGAAGCGCTTTTAGCGCCAAACATCTCGACACCAAATTGGTGATGCTCTCTGAGCCTTCCAGATTGGGGCCTTTCATATCTGTAAACAGGAGTTATATAATACAATTTGGTAGGCTGTGTCTCAGCATACAAATTATGTTCTATAAAAGCTCTTACAGCAGGAGAAGTACCTTCTGGTTTTAAGGTAATACTTCTTCCGCCCTTATCAGTAAAAGTGTACATCTCTTTTCTCACAATGTCAGTTGACTCTCCTACTCCTCTTAAAAACAACTCTGTATGTTCAAAACCGGGGGTTCTTATCTCTTTAAAATCGTAGACATCACATATCTCCCTTATAAACCCTTCTATATATTGCCATTTATAAGATTCGGAAGGAAGAACGTCCTTTGTCCCTCTCGGCGCCTTTGTTAGCATTTCACCATCTCCTTTTACATTTTTACAAAAACTATATACATTTAAAAACCCCTCGTCTGCAATGATTGCAGGGACGAGAGGTTAAATCCCGTGGTGCCACCCTGATTTGGACTCATTCCCTTAACGCAGGTTCACGGACACAGCCTACATTATCGACTGGTCTGCTCACAGGTGTCTTTCACAATAGCATGAAGTATAAAGATACTCTCAATCGCGGTATCTTCTCCCTGTATACCTGCTATTGCTACTCTCCTAGTCATCGCATTTTATCCTCCATTTTATTTGATATTATACATTATATCATTGTTAACTGTCAATCACAATTATCTTTTACATTTTTATTGCTAATTGGGCATTGTTCTACAATGTCTTTTTTTATATTTTTCTAATATTCCCCCAACTATTGACAAAACAATTTCGAACTTTGATTTAGAAGATAGAAAAAAAATACAAATTCCTTTAACAAAAAAAGGAGAAGATATATATAAACATTTAGTAGACTTTAGAATGAAAGTTTTACAGCCAATTTTTGAAAAACTCTCTCCCCAAGAAATAGAAACATTAAAAAGCATATTGCAAAAAATTAAAGAAGAACTATAATTTTGAAGGTCTTCTTGCTTTTTCACTCCATCAAATCCCTTAAAAACATATTAAGTCTCTTTTCATTACCAATAGTTGAAGAATCGCCATGACCGGGGTATATCAAGACATCGTCTCCCAAAACTAAAAGCTTATTTTTTATAGAGTCCATCAAAGTAGCAAAATCTCCTCCTGGAAAATCGTATCTTCCTATAGAGCCTTTAAAAAGTGTATCTCCTGTAAAACAGACATTGCCTATTTTAAAACACACTCCGCCCTTTGTGTGCCCTGGGGTGTGTATGACTTCTACTCTGTATTTTCCAAAAGATAAAGTATCACCATCATTTAATAAAATATCTGCTGGACTGCATAGAATTTTTTTATAGACCATCTCAGATAAATTTAAATTCTCATTTAAAAGCATGGGAGAGTCTTCTTTAGAAATGGCAATTTTTGCTTGGGTTAGCTTTCTTAACTCTTCTACCCCTCCAATGTGGTCAAAGTGGCCATGGGTGAGCAAAATATATTTTACTTTCAAATTGTTGGACTCAATATACTTGTATATTTCAGATGCATTTTCTCCCGGGTCTATAACGATTGCTTCACCGCTTTCTTCATCAAAAACAATATAGCAGTTAACTCCATAAAGTCCTACAACATATTTTTGTATTTTCATAAACTCACTCCTAAAATATTTTTTTAGAATCAATAAGTATGGTCACAGGTCCGTCGTTTTCAATTAAAACTTTCATCATTGCTTGGAATTTACCTGTTTTGACACTTACACCGCGCTTTTCAATCTCCTGAACCAATAAATTAAAAAACTTTAAAGCCTCCTCTGGGTTTTGAGCCATCATAAAATTAGGCCTTCTTCCTTTTCTCACATCTCCAAACAAAGTAAATTGAGAAACGAGGAGTATTTCCCCTCCTACATCCAAAAGAGATAAATTCATTTTTCCCTTTTCATCTTCAAAAACACGCAAATTTACTATTTTATCCGCCATATAGCCTACGTCTTCTTCTGTATCATCAACAGAAATACCTACTAAAACAACAAATCCCTTCCCTATTGAACTTATCACTTGGCCATCTACACTTACTTCTCCGCGAGTCACCCTTTGAACAACAGCTCTCAACAAAATCACCTCTATTACGCACTTAATCTGTAGACATCCATTACCCCTTCTAAAGCCTTTAATTTATTCATAATCTTTTCCAATTGTTCTTTCGATGTGATTTCCAATGTTAGATTTATAATTGCAATATTGTCTCTGGTAGTCCTTGCATTAACAGCTTTTACAGCAATTTTTACATCCGCGAGAACACCGGTAACCTCTGTTAGCAGTCCAAATCTGTCACTAGCCATAATTTGTATATCAGCTTGATATGCAATATTCTTACCTTGTTCCCATTCAACTTCCACGATTTTATTCCTATCAAAGACATAATCTTTGATATTAGGACAATCCTTTCTGTGTATAGAAATACCACGCCCTTTAGTCACATAACCTATTATTTCATCGCCTGGGACAGGTGAGCAACATTTTGCAAATCTCACCATCACATTGTCTACTCCTTTTACAATGATGCCCATTCCACCAACTTTGTCTTTTTTCTTACCGGTTTTATCAGGTGCAACAGCTTTTAAACTCACTTCTTTTTGGGACTTTTTGATTTCTTCTTTAATCCTCGGTATAACCTGATTTAAAGTCAAACCACCATATCCAATTGTCGCGTATAAGTCATCCATTGTGTGGATATTTAACTTTTTAAGGACTTCTTCCCATACTTCACTTCTTATCATGGCAGGCTGAATGCCATGACGCCTTAGCTCTCTTTCCAGCATCTCTTCTCCACGTGCAATGTTTTCTTCTCTTTTTTCCTTTTTAAACCACTGCCTGATTTTGTTTCTGGCTTGAGAGCTTTTAACAATTTGAAGCCAGTCTCGGCTAGGGCCTCTGTCTTTATTGGGAGTAGTCAGTATCTCTACAATGTCCCCATTTTTTAATTGATAATTTATAGGCACTATTTTGCCGTTTACCTTGGCGCCATTTAAACGATGACCAATTTCGGTGTGTATGCTGTACGCAAAGTCAATAGGAGTAGATCCCGCTGGCAGATTTATGACATCCCCCTTAGGAGTAAAGACAAAAACCTCGTCTGTAAAAAGGTCAATCTTTAGAGTTTCCATAAACTCTTTGGCATCTTTTAATTCTTTCTGCCACTCCAAAAGCTGACGCAGCCAGGAAAGTTTTGCGTCAAATTCATCTTCTGTTGTCTTTCCCTCTTTGTACTTCCAATGAGCTGCAATACCGTATTCTGCAGTTTTATGCATTTCCCACGTCCTTATTTGTATTTCAAAAGGCTCACCATTAGGACCTATAACTGTAGTATGAAGCGATTGGTACATATTTGGTTTTGGCATTGCAATATAATCTTTAAATCTTCCGGGAATCGGTTTCCATAAGGTGTGAACAATTCCTAAGGCTCCGTAACAATCTTTTATGGTATTTACGATTATCCTTACTGCCATCAAATCGTAAATCTGTTCAAATGTTTTATTCTGTGTCTTCATCTTTTTATATATACTGTAAAAATGCTTAGGCCGTCCGTCTACCTCTGCCTGTATTCCAATTTCTTTCAATTTGCTTTTAATAGTGCTTATGATATTTTGTATAAACTCTTCTCTTTCTTTTCTTTTTGCAGCAACTTTTTCTACAAGGTCATAATACTCATCTGGGTGCAAATACCTTAAACACAAATCTTCTAATTCCCACTTTATTTTTGATATTCCTAAACGATGTGCAATAGGAGCATAAATTTCCAAAGTTTCTTCTGCTTTTTCTTTTTGTTTGTCAGGAGGCAAATATTTAAGTGTCCTCATGTTGTGGAGCCTGTCAGCCAGTTTTATAAGTATTACTCTTATATCTTTTGCCATTGCTATGAGCATCTTTCTCATGTTTTCAGCCTGTTGTTCCACTTTCGTTTTATACTCTATTTTGCCAAGCTTTGTCACACCATCTACTAAGTCAGCAATTTCTTGCCCAAAATTTTCCAATATTTGTTCATAAGTCACAACCGTATCCTCTATCACATCGTGCAAAAGCCCTGCAGCGATAGTGGTAAGGTCAAGTTCCAAATCAGCCAGAATATAAGCAACTTCTGCCGGATGCACTATATAAGGTTCACCAGAATTTCTCGTCTGGCCGTTGTGTGCATTCACGGCAAAGTCATAAGCTTTATATATCAAATCTAAGTTTACATCTTTCCCCATATATTTTTTTATTCTCTGTACTATTTTCTCCACCATATTCTCACACCTTATAATTAAAGTGGCTTTAAGCCACTTAATAAATTAAAACTTTATTAATGAAATTATATCATATCCGTCAAGTTTTTTTCTACCATCCAAGAAAGTTAATTCTGTCAGGAAAATTATAGAATCTACTATTCCGCCCAAACTCTCAACAAGTTTTGCAGAAGCATAAATTGTCCCACCTGTAGCTAATAAATCATCTACAATTACAACCCTTTGCCCTTCTAAAACAGCATCTTTGTGTATTTCGAGTGAATCAGTTCCGTATTCTAATTCGTACTTATAGCTTAATGTTTCTGCAGGAAGTTTTCCCGGTTTTCTCACAGGAACAAATCCTACTCCTAATCTGTAGGCCAGTGGGGCACCGAACAAAAATCCCCTTGCCTCCGGTGCAGCTATAAGGTCAAACTTTCTTCCTTCTAACGCTTTAGCCAACATTTCTATGGAATAGTTAAAAACTTTAGCATCCTTTAAAACTGGTGTAATGTCCTTGAATTTTATCCCTTTTCTTGGAAAATCAGGTATTTCCCTAATCATCATTTTAATTTCTTCCAGTGTCATTGCAAAAACCTCCTTAAAATTTCTGGCTGACAATAAACTTGGCAAATTCAATAAACTCTTTTTTAGTCAAAAGTATTTGTCGCATTACTCGAGTTTGTTCAATATTTACCTTTTTAGAAACAGAATTTTTACTTAACATAAAAATATTATCACTTTCTTTGACATTTATCAATCCTATTTCTTTCATCGCATTTATACAAAAGAGAGATTTAACAGGATTTAAATCTAGTTGATGGTACATATAATCCTTGAATAAGATAGTGTTTCCCTCTTCTATAAATCTATAGAGTTTGACAAAATCCTTTCTTTCAGGAAAAATTTCTTCAAAAGATTTTAAATTATAGTAAATGTCATCAGGTCCGAATATTAAATGTATTTTCTTCCCTTCGCACATGGAAACAATGTTATAAAATATCTCTTTTTTAAAAGGTATATCGTAGAAAACTATGTTGTCGTAATAATTTAAAGATTTTAAGTAATTGGGAAGAAATATTATAGCCTTGTCTTTTTCACAATATCTACTGCACAAAGAAAAATCCACAAATCTCTCTCTTTTCAGGTATCTAATTAAAGACTTCATCTGTACTACAGTGTTAACTAAAACAACCGTTTTACTGTTTTCTTTAAAAAGTTTAAGGACGTATTCGCATTTGTTGCGTATTCCTCGCCTGTCAATTATAACAGCTGATTTTGTATATTTGTCATTTTCTTTAATCCTATATTCTGTCAACATCTCGCCCAAGCTCTTGTAATAAAAGAGTAAGGGCGGTTTTGTCTTTATGTCCTTTACGTTTATTACTACTGATTCTATACCATTCCAGCTGTTAAGTTCAATGCTTCCGACTACATCAATTACACTTCCAACTTTTATTTTATCTTTTTCCTCTTTTGCATCGAAAAGCATAAGCTCATAAAAATTTTTGTTTTTTTGAGCTATGATTTTTATGTGCTTGTCTCCATCTAAACTAAATACTTTGCTAACCGTCAGATTGTCCAGCAAAAAAGTGGGACGCGGGTTACTATTTCCAAAAGGTTTAAACATTTGAATTTTTTTAGCCGTCTCAATGTCTATTTTGTCATTTTTTACACTGGCATCTATTTTTATTACAGGAATTAAATCAATTTCAGTAAGAATATTGTCTGCATATTTATTTATTTCTCTTTTAAAAGCCTCTATATTATTTTTGTCAATAATTATACCTGCAGCCATTTCATGGCCGCCATACTTTATTAAATAATCTTTACAATAATCTAATGCATTATACAAATTAAATCCTTCTATACTTCGCGCTGAACCTTTTCCTCCCCCTTCATTCAAACTTATGAGAATTGAAGGCCTAAAATACCTTTCTGTAATTCTTGAAGCAACAATTCCTATAACGCCAGGATGCCAATTTTCATCCCACAGGACAATTACTTTTTCGTTTTTTAAATCAATGCTTTCCTCTACTTTTTTAATTGCTTCCTGAAGTATTCGACTTTCTATCTGTTGCCTTGTCGCATTTTCATTATTTAAATACTCTGCTATCTCTTGTGCCTCTTTTTCATTCTCACTTATTAATAATCTCACACCTGCTTCTGCACTTTTCAGTCTTCCTGCAGCATTAAACCTTGGAGCTAAAATAAATCCCACGTGATACTCATCAATTAGCATGTTTTCTATTCCAGAAACTTTTATAAGAGCTTTTAGACCCATGTTGTTCGTCTTATTTAAAACTTTTAACCCTTCTTTCACAATTACTCTATTCTCTCCTATTAAAGGTACAATATCAGCGATCGTACCAATCGCAACGATATCCAAAAACTCATAGGCTTCTTTCCCAATAAGAGCTTCGCAAAGTTTGAAAGCAACTCCTACCCCTGCAAGGTCACAAAAAGGATATTTAATATCAGGCAAATGGGGATTTATTACCACATTTGCTTCAGGTATTTTTTTGGGCACACTGTGATGGTCAGTAATTATTACATCCATTCCCAGAGTTTTTGCTCTTTTTACTTCCTCAACAGAAGTTATGCCACAATCTACAGTAACTATTAATTTAGAACCCTGGGAAGCAATTTTATCTATCGCCTCTTCATTTATTCCATAACCTTCTGTCAATCGCTCTGGTATATAATAATCAACATTTGCACCTAATTTTTTTAAAGTCATGTACAATACAGAAGTAGCGGTAATTCCATCCACATCATAATCTCCATAAATTGTGATTCGATTGTGTAAATAGACGTGTTTTTGTATCAATTCTTTTGCCTCTTTTATTCCTTTTAATAAAAAAGGTGAATGCAAATCTTTTAAAGTGGGGTTTAAAAAAGCATTAACTTCTTCTGCTCCAACTTTTGAAGAAAGTATTTCAGCAACTACTCTTGGCAGACCATATAGTTGCTGAATTTTATCGGTAGTCTGTGGGTCTTTTTCGTTTTTAAAAACCCATCTATATATTTTTGGCATCAAATCACCCGCAAATCCTTCTACTTTTTTCTCCTCTCGATTATGAAAATGCGATAAAATACCCACATACATAAAAGTGAAGCAATTACATATCCAAAAAAACCAATGGCATTATAGCCGAAAATTTTATATCCTCCTTGAGAAGTCAAAACTAACGAAGACCCTACAATTAAAGCAGAAGCTATAATACTTACAATCACTTTATTTATCATTATATTCAAGTCGTATCTCATGCTTTCGCTTTCATCGATATTTATTCTCACTTTTATGTCATCTTTTATGAGTTTTGTCATTATATTCTGAATTTTATAAGGAAGTTTTCTCAATACTACTATCGCTTTATGTAGGTCTTTTGAATTTTCTTTTAATATTTTTGTTACGCTGATGTTTCTCAAATATACTTGTTTTACAAAATCTTTTGCTACATTAGAAATGCTAAAATCGGGATCTAAGCTCGTTCCTACTCCCTCAATTGTTGCCAAAGATCTGAGAAGCAAGGTAAATTCTGAAGGCAAAATTAGCCTATGCTTGTAAACTGTTGACATTATCCTTCTCATAGAATCGTTCATATTTATATTTTTAAGCGGAGTATTGTAAAAATAATTGATGATGTGGTTTAAGTCAGATTTAAGACTTCTCAAATTAGTCTCTGGCCTTATAGCGCCTATATCCGACAAAACTCCTATCACTTCTTCAGTGTCATTTTCTGCAAAAGCCTTAAAAAGGTCAATTATCATTTCTCTTGTTGATTTGTCAAGATAACCGACTATACCAAAATCGATGTAAGAGATTTTACCATCATTTGTAATTAAGATGTTCCCCGGATGAGGATCCCCATGGAAAAAGCCAAACTCATAAACTTGTAAAAATATAGACCATGCGCCATTTCTTGCAATCTTTTTTAAATCAAAGCCTTTTTGAATCAGCAATTCTTTATTTTTGACACTTATGCCTTCTACGTATTCCATTGTAAGAATTCGCTTTGTAGTGTATTCCCAGTAAACTTTAGGTATGTAAATGTAATCTTCATTTTTGAAATTTTCTCTGAAGCGGTCTGCATTATTTCCTTCTTGCGTATAGTCCAATTCGTTGAGAAGAGATTCAGACAGTTCATCAATTATTTCAACAAAGTCTACTGGCGAATCCATTATGCGGTCATTTAAAATTTTAGCAATGTTTTTTAAAATTATTATGTCTGCATTAATCTTGTATGAAACGTCTGTCCTTTGAACTTTGACAACCACATCTTTTCCTTCTTTAGTTGTTGCTCGATAAACTTGTCCAATAGAAGCAGAGGCAATAGGGTTAACATCAAAATACATAAAAAGATCCGATATTTTCCTTTTTAATTCGCATTCTATTATATTTTTAATTGCTTCAAAATTTTCTGGAACTACTTCATCTTGAAGCTTAGAAAGTTCCAATAAAATATCATGAGGAATTAGGTCAGCTCTTGTACTTAAAAGCTGACCCATCTTTATAAAAGTAGGACCTAATTCCTCTAAAGTTTTTCTAACCCTTTCCCCAATTCCGATGTAATCGTGACCTTTTAAGATGTGGAAAGGAATATAGCCTCCTTTTACCAAAATATCAGAAATAAAACCAAATCCATTTTTAGTCAAAATCCTTAATATTTCTCGATATCTTTTTGCGATATTTTTATTTCGAAAAATAAAAGACAAGTTCATCTCTTCACCTCAATAAAAATATAGTAGCATTCTACCTTGTGCAAAGATATTATGCCACTATATTTTTTATATTATTTAAACTTAAGCTTTTGCAGGTTTATTAGAGGTTTTTCTTCTCTTTTCTCTATTTTTAATCAATACCCATAAAGGAGTAGAAATAAATATTGAAGAATACGCTCCCCAAGTTATACCAATAAGTAAAGGCAATGCAAAATCTTTTAATGCTTTCGGCCCTAAGAAATACATTAAGACAAGCATGATCAATACTGTCAAAACTACGTTTATCGACCGTGTAAGAGTCTGGTTTATACTCACATTCGCAATTTCTGCATAATCAGATCTTCTCATACTTTTTAAATTATCTCTTATTCTGTCAAAAATTACAATAGTATCGTGAAGAGAATAACTAAATACCGTTAAAACCGCTGCTATAAAAGGAGAGTCAACTGTTATTTTAAAGAGAGCATATATAGAAATTAATATTATTACATTATGAAGTAAACCAACAACCGCTGCCAAGCTCATTTCAAAATTAAATCTAAAGCCTAAATAAGTAAGCATTACTAGAGAAGCTACTACCAGTGCCAATACCATCCCGAATTTTATCTCTGCCCCTAAAGAAGGCCCAACTTGCTGTGACATTATTAAGTCATTTTCTGTTAAGTTGTACTTTTTTTCGATATCTTTTATTATTGAAAGCCGCGTTTCATTGGAAATAGGACTTGTTTTTATTGAAACATGATCACCTTTTGCCCCTATTTTTTGAATTTGATAGTCTTTAACTTTATATTCGTTTAAAATTTTAATTATATCCTTCGTATCAAAAGATTTGCCAATTTTAAACTCCATTATTGTTCCGCCAGTAAAATCTATTCCCCAATTAAATCCATTTACAAGCATAGCTATTACGCCAATTAAAATCATAATCCCTGATATCGCAAACCAAATTTTCGTTTTGCCAATGACATCTATATGAAATCTATGTTGGTTCACTCAATTCCCCTCCTATGCTCCATAAAGTTTTATATTCTTTGTCAAGTCCATATCAAGAAGCGCATGCAACAAAAATCTCGTTACAGTTATAGCTGTGAATAAGCTGGATGTCACACCTATTAGAAGTGTTAAAGCAAATCCTTTAACATTTCCTGAACCCAAGTAGAAAAGGATAATAGCTCCAATTATAGTGGTTATATTAGCATCAAATACTGCCCTAAAAGCTTTCGCGAAGCCGGCATCTAAAGCAGGTCTTATGCTTTTACCTGCCCACAATTCCTCTTTAAATCTTTCAAAAATTAAAATATTAGTATCGACAGCCATGCCTATTGACAATAAGAAACCTGCAATACCTGGCAAATCTAATGTTATATTAAATAACGCATAAACGATGAAGTTTATTAATATATATATTAATAAGGCTAAGTCTGCTACAAAACCAGGTAATCTATAAAAAGCTATCATAAACAACATAACCAGTAAAGTACCGTATATACCAGCTTTTAAGCTAGCATTCAAAGCACTCGGACCTAACGTTGCACCTACAGAACTGTAGGCTATAGGTTTCAATGTGACAGGTAAAGAACCTGCCCTTATAAGAGTGGCTAATTCAGATGCTTCTTGAAAATCCTTCAAGCCTGTAATGACTGCATTTCCAGTAGTTATTACGTCATTTACTTTAGGAGCAGAAATTACCTTATCATCTAAAAGTATCGCAATAGGTTGTCCTAAAAATTTTTGTGTTGCTTCTGCAAATTTCTTTGTACCCTCTGCATCAAGTACTAACGTAACTTCTGGTTGCTGCACACCTGTTTGAGTCTGAGCGTATACTGCTTTAGAGTCTTTTACATTAGCGCCTGTCAATATCACTTTACCGTCAGGACCTACAAATTTTAATTGAGCAGTTTTACCTATTACCTCTATTGCCCTATCAGGGTCATTCATGCCAGGTAATTCTACACGAATTCTATTTGACCCCTGTTGACTTATTACAGGCTGTGTCACACCAAGAGCATCTACCCTGTTCCTTATGACTGCAATAGCTTTATTTATCGCATCTTGTGTAACATTACCTTGTGCTTCTTCTAATACATAAACGCCTCCTCTTAAATCTAACCCTAATCTTATGTGCTTTTGTACAGGACTTATGGAGTAATTACCTGCATTTATTCCAAAAAACGCCACATATGCAACTACTGCTGCAATAACAATTACAGAAAAAAATTTGATAAACCCTCTACTTCTCATTCAAATCCTCCTTCGTAGTTTAACTATTTTCTATTATATTACTTTTATTGTAAACGGTCAATTGCCCAAAGTTAGAAAAATGTAGTTTTGCTAATTCTACATAATGTTCATAGGAACGATGAATATTTTCAATTTCCTTTTGAGTAAGTTTCCTTATAACTTTTGCAGGACTCCCAAAAGCAAGACTGCCCTCAGGAATCTTTTTACTTCCTGTTACCAATGAACCAGCTCCAATTATACAATTATCTCCTATATCTGCATCATCTAAGATAATCGCCCCCATACCTATTAGCACATTATTTCCTATCTTGCAAGCATGGACTATCGCCCCATGTCCTATTGTACAGTAATTTCCTATATAACAGGGATGTCCCTCTGTAACATGTACAACGCAATTATCTTGTATATTAGTTCCTTCTCCAACAACTATTTTATCTATATCTCCTCTTAGCACAGCCCCATACCATATATTTGCATCTTTTTTTATTTCTACATCTCCAATAACCTCTGCTGTTTCCGCTATATACGCCTCATCATCTATTTTGGGTTTCATACCTTTATATTCCTTTATAATCATCACCATCACCCTTTAGCATTTGATATGCTTTTATGGCAATCGCATTTTCAAAACGCCTTTTTTGCATTTCACAAGATAACTCATAAGGCTTATTAATGTCACCATTTATATTGTAGTTATTTGCAAAGCAACCTCCACTGCAATAAAATCTCGCCCAACATTTTGTACACTTTTCTCTTTTGTAAATATCGCTTTCCATAAACTTTTGTTGCAATTCTTTATTTGTGATGCCTTCATCAAGGTTTCCCAACTTAAACTCTTCAATTCCAACGAATTGATGACAAGGGTAAATATCTCCATCAGGAGTCACTACCACGTATTCAAAACCGGCACCACAACCTTGAAGCCTTTTTTTAATGCATGGTCCTCCTTCTAAATCCACCTTAAAATGATAAAAAGAAAAAGGCCTTCCTTCCTCCTGTCTTTTTATATATTCCTCAGCTAATCTGTCATATTCTTCTAATATTGTTTCCAAGTGCTCTTCTTTTAAAGTATAATAAGTATCCTCTTTTTCAACTACTGGTTCAACTGATATTTCATAAACGCCAAGGTCTGCTATATGCAATACATCATTGGCAAAATCTAAATTCTTTGCTGTAAAAGTCCCTCTTACATAGTATTCTTTCTTCCCTCTTGACTCAACAAATTTTTTTATTTTGGGAACTATTGTGTCATAAGTCCCGCTGCCGTCCACTCGAACTCTCATGTTGTCATTTACTTCTTTTCTCCCATCCAAGCTTAATACTACGTTAGAAAAATTTTCATTAAAATACTTTATTTTTTCATCATCTAACAAAACCGCATTAGTTGTTATTGTAAATTTAATTACTTTTTTATTTTCTCTTGCTTTTTCCTTTCCATACTCTACTAATTGCTTGACTACTTCAAAATTTAAAAGCGGTTCTCCTCCAAAAAAGTCAACTTCAATTGTTCGTCTTTTACCAGAGCTTTTTATTAAAAAATCAATTGCCTTTTTACCCGTTCCAAAATCCATCAATTTGCGGCCACCTTTAAAATCTCCTGTCGATGCAAAACAATACTTGCACCTTAAATTACAATCATGGGCGACATTAAGGCACATCGCTTTTATTACAGAATCGTTTCTTGATACAGCAATATCCTTGTATATGTCTTCAGAAAATAACAGGCCATTTTCTTTTAACTCGTCAATTTCCTCTATAGCTTCAATTATATCTTCTTTTTTGTATTTATGTTGAAGGATATTTACAATTTCTTCTTTTGAATGAGTTTCATAAAAGTCCAAAATATCATAGGTTATATCGTCTACCACATGTATAGATCCGCTAACTGGATCTACTACAATATCCATTCCTAATCTTTTAAATTTATGCATTAACTCTGACAATTTCACAACCTCCACTACAAGTTTAAATGGCAGTAAAATATTTTACTGCCATTTGGGTATGTATTTAATACTGACACTCTTGGTTTGCTACAGTGCAAGATGTTTTACATGCAGACTGACAGGATGCTTGGCATTCTCCGCAACCAGGCTTTTTCAAGCTGTTTTTCAATGTCGCTTTGTTAAGTGTGATAATGTGTTTCATCCTACTTCCCTCCTCTTCCTGAATTATTATAGCACATAAAAAGATATAATTAAAGCTATAAATTGATGCCTATCATTCCTCCCAAAGCCCCTAAAACAGCACCCCATACGTATTTTACAGTCCAAGAAGAGGCAGGTCCTAATTCTTCGACAAAAAATGCTCCTAAAACTAACATAATGGTAACATATAAAATACCAGCTATACCGCCATTTAGCCAACCTTTGCTGGTAGTATGTCTTGCAGATAAAGCACCAGATAACACAATTCCTATTATGGTTATCAGCATAGTGAGAGTAGGTAAAGTTAATTCAGACAAAGCCGTAAATGTTAAAAGGAGCGCATAAACTATAAAAAAGCTTAAAGTGATTATGTATGCTACCAAAACTCCAATTAAAATGCCTTGAACATTTATATTTTTATCGTTATGCAATTGAAATTTTCCTTTCAAAGTTCCACCTCCCATAGGTTTCTTAGTAATATGTATGCTTTTTAATTTTTACATAGTACCATAAAAAATAAAAGATGCGGAAATGCCGCATCATTTTTGTTCTTTATCGCTTTTGTCACTGGCTGAACTTATAACTCCACCTACTGCCCACTTTGCAATCTTAAGCCTTACTTTGTCTGCACCCATTTCTAATGTTATCACATCATCTTTTATGTTTAGAATTTTACCATAAAACCCGCTTTTTGTAATGATTTCATCGCCAGGTTTTAGAGAATCCAACATTTCTCTCTCTTTCTTTTGGCGTCTCTGCTGTGGAAGTATCAAGAGAAAGTAAAAGATTGCAATAAAGATAAGCATTTCAACAATTACATAAGTCGTCTGTGGATTCATCAATACTCCTCCTTATAACCATATTTTTCAAAAAATTGTTTTTTAAATTCAAGCAGCCGGTCTTGCCTTATAGCTTCCCTTATCCTCTCCATCAATTTAACGAGAAAATATAGGTTGTGTATAGTCGCAAGCCTTGCTGCTAAAATTTCATTAGCTTTAAACAAATGCCTTATATAAGCTCTTGAATAATTTTTGCAAGTATAACACTCGCATTCATCATCCAGTGGCGAAAAATCCTCTGCATAAGCAGCATTTCTCACCACTAATTTGCCTTTACTAGTAAAAACAGTGCCATTTCTTGCTATCCTCGTAGGCAATACACAGTCAAACATGTCAACCCCTCTTATGACGCCTTCAATGAGGTCATCCGGACTTCCAACTCCCATAAGATACCTTGGTTTGTCTTCTGGCAAATAATCAGTCGTTAAATCTAATATATCATACATCAAATTCTTAGGTTCACCAACGCTTAATCCACCTATGGAATAGCCCGGAAAATCCATTTCCACTAATCTATTAGCACATTCTTTTCGCAAATCTTCATAAGTTCCTCCTTGTACAATTCCAA
Source organism: Thermoanaerobacter kivui (assembly GCF_000763575.1). NCBI lineage: Bacteria > Bacillati > Bacillota > Clostridia > Thermoanaerobacterales > Thermoanaerobacteraceae > Thermoanaerobacter > Thermoanaerobacter kivui. The sequence continues at coordinate 1,096,834 of NZ_CP009170.1, read as the reverse complement.
AAAGTGCCTGTTTATCTGTATTTTTGTGGGCTTTTTTTCCTCTTTCAGCCCATTTGATGGTAAGCTCCATCGAATTCTTGACATATCCATAGTCTGCGGGATAAGGAGCGCATTCGTCAAAAGACATTATTATATCTGCTCCCAATGCATTTTGTATCTCTATCACCTTTTCTGGAGTAAAAAAGTGTTTAGAACCATCAATGTGTGACCTAAATTCTACCCCCTCTTCTGTAATTTCCCTCAAGGAACTTAAACTAAAAACCTGAAATCCACCGCTGTCAGTTAAAATTGCCCTATCCCAATTCATAAATTTGTGGATGCCGCCGGCTTTCTCGATGAGCTTATGACCAGGTCTTAAATAAAGGTGGTAAGTATTGCTTAAAATAATTGTCGCGCCTATTTCTTTTAATTCCTCTGGAGTCATAGTTTTTACAGTAGCTTGGGTTCCTACTGGCATAAACACAGGCGTTTCTATAATTCCATGGGAAGTTTGAAGTATCCCCAGCCGTGCTTTTGTCCTTGAATCTTTTTTGATAAGTTGATATTTTATAGCTGCCATCATATCCTCCTATTTCGTCAAATTGTTAGTATTGCATCGACCTGTTGATTACGAATTTATACAAGGCTATTTTATCAGAGATTTTTTGAAGTGTAAAGACTGCCTCTAAGCCTGTCCATAGTGAGTTTTCACTGCTTAGCTATTATCCTGCATAGCACACATAATACTAAAACTTGTTCCATTGATAGCTCTGGCATTGGTATCTTGTCATAGCTTATCAGATTCCCTTTTTCATCTGTTTCTGCCCATGATATGTTTTACTATTTGTTTGTCTTCTTGATTTAGAAAAATGAGTTTAGCCTGTATCACTATCATGTTTTTTTGGTCCCTTTGTCTTTTTGATGTTCTAACGGGTATTGTCAATCTTCCTTTTTCTTCGGTTCATTAATGTAATTTTGTTTATATCGCATAGCATGTTAATCTTTTTTATATTTAATAGCACTTATCATCATTTATTTAAAACTATACCATTTTTTACTTTTTATTTCAACTGTTGATACCTCCTTCTATGTTAAATGTTTCAGCTCATTTTTACTTGCTCTTTACACAATTTCTTCCCGCACCTTTTGCTTCATACAGCATGTTGTCTACACGAAGAAGAACTGTATCAATAGTATCAGTATCTCTATATTCCGTCACACCAAAGCTTGCAGTCACATGTCCCACTTCAGGTAGGCTCATCATACTAATGTGCTTCCTAATCTCTTCCGCCAGGTCAACCGCATCACTTAGAGAAGTTTCCGGCAATAGGATTATAAATTCTTCTCCTCCCCACCGTACAAAACAATCTGTCTTGCGTATCCTTCCTTTTACTGTATCGGCAACTTTTTTAAGAACCATATCCCCCGCAGCATGGCCGAAATGGTCATTTACCTTTTTGAAATGATCTAAGTCAAACATAATAAGGGAAAACGGCTTTCTATTTCGCTTTGTTCGCTCTATTTCCCGCTCCAGCATCTGCATGAAAAAACGCCGGTTATAAATATTTGTAAGGGGATCAGTAATAGACTGGCGATAAAGCAATTCCTCAAATTTTTTGCGCTCACTTACATCGCGAATAATCCCTATTGCATGCCATGAATCTTTGATTCTAACAGCAGAAAGTGAAAGTTCTACATCAATTTCATGTCCGTTTTTATGTCTTGTTTTCATCTCAATTGTTTTACCTATAAAATTTCCCTTACCACTTAAACAGAATTTTTTAAATGCCTCTCTATATGCTTCGTACAGTCGTTTATCTTGTATTACAAATGCATGCAAATCCTTTCCAATCATTTCTTCTCTCGAATATCCAAGTATACGTTCCGCCGCAGGATTCCAAAAAGTTACGTTCCCTTTATCGTCAATTATGATTATAGTATCTCCTGCAGACTCCATTATTGCGTTTAAAATCTCATTCCTTTCCTGCAGTTCTTTTTCCATTTTTCTACGCTCTGTTATATCAATCACAAGTGCTGCATATACTTTTTCTTTACCAAATTCTACAGGTTCTAAGTGAATTTCTACCGGATATAAAGAACCATCTTTTCTGCAGTGCATTGTATCAAAAATAATTTGCTTCTGTTCTTCATTAGAAAGCGGCTCAAGAAGTTCTTTAAAGCTTTTCAAGGTAAACTCCGGTTTTAAGTCAACAGGCGTCATTTCTTTAAGCTCTTCTTCAGTATATCCCAAATTTTCCCTTGCTCCACGGTTTACCGCAATGAATTTTAATGTTTGTGGGTGAACTATATAAATTTCGTTCAGTGAGTTTTCAAAAAGGTGTTTGTAAAATTTAAGTTCTTTTTCAGCTTTCCATCGTTTGGTAATGTCAAAGATAATTAAATACAACAGTGTCTTTCCCTGATAATCTATAGTAGGTGAATATACCTCTGCCAACCGCTCTTCTCCGTTAGCCAATCGTTGGAAGCAAATGCAGGGATTACAGCCCTTCTTTAAAGCTTCCGAACACTTCTGACCACCATCTATAGTAGAAACCCCAACAACAGCTTCTATGTCCATCTGCAGCATAGTTTCTTTGGAATAACCGTAGAAATGACAGGCAGCTTTGTTAGCATCAATAATGCGTTCCGATTCTGGTTCGATAAGTAGCATCACTACATTATGAGTTTCAAACATGCTTCGAAACAAATCCTCGCTCTGCTTTAGCTGTAGTATCTATTTAGCATATGAAATGCTTTGCTATGTTTTCTGAAAATTACTCAAGACTTTTATTTCTCGAAATATTATTATACTATTTTTACTTAAAAACACAATAAAAATTTTCCTGTCATAATATTATCCCTATGATATTCTTCTGTCAAAAAGCTTACAACCCTGCTATTGCTCTGCTATAGTCGGTTAGTCGTATAATCACATAGTTATGACAATAAGTAATATGGAGATATAAAGTTGAAGGTAAAAACAAGTACAGGAGCTACTTTTGTATACTCAAAAACACTGCTGAGCAGAAAAGAAAATATTGGCTTCCCAGAGATTGATAAGGAAGAAATGATTATGCAAAAAAAGCGGAATAATATAATAACATATATAGATAAGAGTAAAAAAACATTAACGACAAATAATATAATAGTGTTTTTCAGTGTTTGAACAATTATATTATAACAGGAATTCAGAAGAAGTGCTCTTTTTATTATAGAACCAAACATAAAAGAGCACAGTATTGGGTAATGAATACCGTGCTCTTTCTTAATTTTCTTTCTTTTCGTTTTTATCAGATTGTATAAAAATTATAGACTTTTTAAGAGTTACTGAAGAAATTGCACTTTTAAAAATTAACATCTGTTGTTTATTATCTTCCAATTCAAGTACAACTGTATAGTTGTCAAAACATCCTCTCAATTTATCCAGAGGCGAATTGTTTCCTTTTGTTTTTAAAAGGAGAACATAGTTAATTACGTGTTCTCCTTTTTTCTATTTATTAGAAATAGTGTTGATTGGGAATATATTACGAATCAACTGCTAACAATTTCCCTATATTATCAACATTGCATCTCCAAAGCTAAAAAATCTATATCTATGTTCAATAGCTATCTTATAAGCTTTCATTATGTTTTCTTTGCCTGCGAAAGCTGACACCATCATAATTAAAGTGGATTCAGGTAGATGAAAATTTGTTATCATACCGTCAATCGCTTTAAATTTATACCCTGGGTATATAAAAATATCAGTCCATCCGCTTTTCTCTTTTATATAGCCATTTTCATCAGCGACAGTTTCAAGAGTGCGAGTAGAAGTTGTGCCAACAGCTATTACTCTGCCACCTCTCTCTTTTGTAGCATTTATCTCATCTGCTGCTTCCTTTGTGACGATATAAAATTCTTCATGCATCTTGTGGTTTTCTATTATTTCCTCCTTGACTGGTCTAAAAGTACCTAATCCTACGTGAAGAGTTATAAAAACGGTTTTGACTCCCATATCGCGGATTTGTTTTAATAGCTCTTCAGTAAAATGGAGCCCTGCAGTAGGAGCTGCCGCAGAACCTTCGTATTTTGCGTACACAGTTTGGTACCTGTCTTTATTTTTTAGTTTTTTCTTAATATAAGGGGGAACAGGCATTTCACCTAATTTATCTAATACCTCTTCAAATACTCCTTCATAATAAAACCTTACTATCCTTCCCCCTACTTCTGTAGTATCAAAAATTTCTGCTATTAACTCTCCATTTCCAAACACAAACTTTGATCCTATTTTAGCTCGCCTTCCAGGTTTGACCAATGTTTCCCATTCATTATTGGATATCCTTTTTAAAAGAACAAATTCTATCTTTCCTCCCGAGTCTTGTCTTCGTCCTATAAGACGCGCAGGAATAACTTTTGTATCATTTAAAACAAGGCAATCTCCCGCTTTTAAATATTTTGTTATATTTTTAAAAATATCGTGTTGAATCTCACCAGTTTTTCTATTTAAAACCATTAAACGCGCACTTGACCTGTCTTCTAAAGGTTCCTGTGCAATCAACTCTTCCGGTAATTCAAAGTAAAAATCGCTGCGTCTCATTTTTTATGCCATCCTTTTACAGATTTTTGTTGTTTACAGTATCATACACCTCAATACCTTTGTAATAGTATTTTAAAATAGAAATGTAATTATACCCGTGGTCTGCCAATCCTCTTGCCCCATACTGGCTTAAACCAACCCCATGTCCATAACCACTGCCATTTATAGTATAAACTTCGCTGGGCTTATCTGTCTTTTTCAATTCTTTTACTCCATTTGCCCCTATAACATAAAAGGTATCTTTAGAAACCTTCGTTATACCTGTACTATTTTGAATATTTATCTCTTTTAAAGAAACTTTTTGCGAATCACTGTAAGAAGAAGTCACATAGGCTTCAAATTCACTACTACCATCGCCTTTTATATCAATCATAGTACTTTTCAATCCAAAGAAAGATCGTATATCTCCTTTTTTCAATGAAAAAGACCCTTTTGTACCATAAATGGTGACAGTAATCGCCCTTCCAGTCCAGCTTTTCTCAGTGACCTTTACATCTACTATATCTCCTATATACTGCCCTTTACTTAAGAGCATGTTTTTTATCTGGTCTTTTGTGTAAGTCACTGTCCAACTGTCATTAGCACTGCTATAGCCAAAAACATATTTATCTTCCACACCTTTTAAATAAGGAACATCTGCAGAAAAATAATTATTATTGTCTTCAGTATACCCTCCGCTGTGAGAATGATAAAGAGCATCTATAAGACTTCCTTGATATATAGCGACCACACCTTTTGTTTCATCTACCGCTTTGCTTGTAGAAGGATATTCTCCATCATATCCTTTGTAAACTTGTGTTTTATCATCATCTGTCAAATCAAATCCATATCTTCCGTATCTGCCTATGTTTTTAGCTGCATAAGTTCGTGCTGCAACTGCCTGTGCTTTTAAAGCTTCTATATTCCACGATGCCGGCATCTCACCCGGCACAACACCATATAAATATTCCTCCAATGGCACAACATTTATAGCAGTCATGTCACTGTCCTGTTGCCTTCTAAACTCAAACATGCCTCTGTAACGCTTTGATTCTATCGCAAGGGGTGTGCTATCAAAATTAAGTTTGCTTACATATAAATCAGCCTTCATATTAAACAAAAACAGGTTTTTTGTACCATTGCTTATTAAAATATTTTTATCCGGCAACACTTTGGCTATATTGCTATAATTTTTTGAAAAAATCTCATAAGCAGATTCCAAATCCGGCAATGTCAAATACGGTCCTATGTATATATGATATTTACCATCAAATCCTATAAAAGCATTGGCAATTTGGCTTGCCACTTTAGCATAATCAGCATTCACAGTGTACAAATTATCATAGCTTCCCACCATTAAATAAAAATTATCATCTTTTACAACTTTTATATTTTGTGAATTAGTGCTAAAAATATTAACCAAATTTCCTGCATTGTCTTCATAGGCGAAATTAAAACCCCCAGAAGAAGAAAGCTGGTAAGAGGGTTTTGCAGTCTGTCCATAAAAAAGCCCTACTTTTATAATTTTGGGAATGCTAATATCAGCATTCGCGGTAGGGTAAGGTGACAGAGTTAAAATCATGATACTAATTATACTCCTTATTATAAATTTTTTCAACCTCACAAAATACAACCCCTTTTCTTATGTTATCTTCTAAAAAGCCACAAAATCAACGTTAAAAATAAACTCAAGATAATGCTTGTGGCAATAGGGAAATAAAATGTGAAATTCCCTTTTTGATAAACTATATCACCTGGTAAACGTCCTAATCCGAATTTTGAACCTACGGAAAAAAGCGCTCCAATTAAAATAAGCATAGCTCCCATCAGCATAAACATCTTGCCAAAACTGCTAAACATCTTTTATCCTCTCCTGTTCCATGTACGGATATTTTAAATATTCATACGCCAATTTTGTCACAACTCGTCCTCTCGGAGTCCTGTTTAAAAAACCTATTTGCAAAAGATAGGGTTCGTAGACGTCTTCTATAGTGTCTCCATCTTCCCCTATTGAAGCCGCAATCGCATCTATCCCTACAGGCCCTCCAGAGAACTTTTCTATGATAGAAATCAAAATTTTTCTGTCTATGTATTCTAACCCCATTTCATCAACGCCTAATACATCGAGGGCTTCTTTTGCCGTTTTATAGTCAATGTATCCATTGCCTTTTACTTGAGCAAAATCTCTTACTCTTTTTAGCAGCCTATTAGCTATTCTGGGAGTCCCTCTTGACCTTTTAGCAATCTCAAAAGCAGCATCTTCATCAATGCCGATATTTAAAATATTTGCTGACCTTTTAATTATCTCTTTTAACTCCTTAACTGAATAATAATCTAACCTGTTTATTACCCCAAACCTATCTCTTAAAGGAGAAGTCATAAGTGCAGCTCTTGTAGTCGCTCCTATCAAAGTAAAGCGCGGCAGGCTGAGCCGTATAGAACGAGCACTGGGACCCTTTCCAATAACTATATCTAACTCAAAATCCTCCATCGCAGGATAAAGGATTTCTTCCACGCTCCTATTTAGTCTATGAATCTCGTCAATGAAGAGAATGTCATTTTCCTGTAAATTAGTTAAAATTGCAGCCAAATCTCCTGACCTTTCTATTGCAGGCCCCGACGTTATTCGTATTCCCACACCCATTTCGTTAGAAATCACATTAGCTAAAGTAGTTTTACCAAGGCCCGGGGGGCCATACAAAAGCACATGGTCAAGAGGTTCTTTCCTCATTTTAGCAGCTTCAATGTAAATTTTTAATTCTTCTTTTATTTTTTGCTGCCCTATGTACTCTGAAAGCCACCTAGGCCGCAAACTGTATTCGGAGGCATCTTCCTGTGTAAAACTTTGAGTTACTATTCTCTCCTCCATTTACTTCACCCTATTTCATTAATTTTTTTAAAGCTTGTTTTACGGCTTCTTCCACATTGCTGCAATCCACATCCGCCAAAGCGTAAATTGCTTCGCTTTTAGTATAACCTAAAGTGAGCAGGGCTTCCAAAACGTCATTTGAAAAATTATTTTCTCCCTCATAAGCGACTTCTTTTGGAAGCTTGTCCTTTAATTCTAATATAATTCTTTCAGCCGTTTTTCTGCCTATACCCGGGGCTGTAACAATTGTTTTATAATCTCCTGCATTTACCGCTTTTATAAAATTGTCAATAGAAATTACTGAAAGAATAGATAGAGCTCCCTTGGGACCTACTCCATTTACAAATAATAACTTTTCAAAGAGGTCCAACTCTTCTTTTGTTTTAAAACCAAAAATCTGGAATCTTTCTTCTTTCACATGTAAATATGTATATAATTTGACAATATTGCCTTTAGGAGGTAACACTTTTAAAGTAGAAAAAGGGACAAAAACTTTTATGCCTATTCCCATAAAATCAATTACTACATGGTCCTGGCCAATGTCTTCTATCATCCCTCTAATATACTCAATCATCTTAAAGACCTCAACTTTTCATTTATATTGCTGCTATGACAATGACATATTGCAACAGCCAATGCATCAGCCACATCATCAGGTTTTGGTACTTTTTCAAGATTTAATAAAACCTTGACCATTTGTTGAACTTGATGTTTATCAGCTCTTCCATAACCTACCACAGCCTGTTTTACTTGAAGAGGAGTGTATTCAGCAATTTTTATTCCAGAGTTTACAGCTGCCAGAATAGAAACTCCTCTAGATTCTCCAATAGCTATAACAGTTTTTGCATTTTTATTGTAAAAAAGCTCTTCAATAGCAACAACATCAGGACTATAAGACTTTATAAGTGAAACAATCCCATTATATATATCGGATAAACGCAGGCTTTTGTCAATACCGGCTTTTGTAGTTATCGCACCGTAATCTATAACAGTAAACTTATTTGATTTGTAATCTATTATACCATAACCCATTATCGCAATTCCAGGGTCTATTCCTAATACTCTCATTTTATCTCCCTCCCTTTATTTATTTTAGCATCAATGGTAGCTATAAACAAGAAAAAGTTCTCTTAAATAGCTTAAGAGAACTTATGAACTCAAATTTGCAAGTATTTGGTATGCTTCATCTTTATCTTTTACTATTATATTTTTCATCACCCTTTCTCTGTCAAAAGGCGTCAAACTTTCTAAAGGAATATCTGTTTTTTCAACAATTTCTTTTCCTCCATTTCCATCACTTTTTAATAAGACTACATATCCGTTTATACTAGAAATTATATAGTAATCCGCTGGCAATCCTCTTTTTTCTCTATAAAGGACTATTTCTTCATCATTAAAAGATTTAATTTCCCAATCACTGTATATTTTGGCAATCTCTTCTCTGCTCTTCCCGTATAGAGAAGGATTTAAAGTCTGAACCTCTCTTACTACCTCGCCATTTTCTAGATATTTTGTTTCAAATATAAGTTTGCTGCGAGGAATCATCTTTTTAGCAAGAACATCCTGTTGATATGGAATTTTTTCTTCATATATTACTTTTCTATCCTGGTTTTGACGCTCATTGTTTTTAACGTTATAAAGATAACCAATTCCTACTCCTATCGCTATGGCTATTAAATATATAGCAACCATTTTATTGGAAAACAACTTTTTCATAACATCTCCTCCTGTTTTATGTAATTATACCCAATTTTAAAAATTTTATTCTACTTGCAGGATTCTGTCAAAAAATATCGAATAATATCTATAGGGAGGAGATGATAAAGTGACAAATCAAATTGTAGTCTTTAAACTAAATAATGAGGACTTTTGTGTAGATATCAATCAGGTCATAGAAATTATCCGTCTTCAAACCATCATTAAAGTTCCTGATGCACCTTCTTTTGTAGAAGGCATAACTAATTTAAGAGGAACTGTCATCCCGATTGTTGATTTAAAAAAGCGCTTCAATTTGCCTTTATCAGAAAAAAATGATAACAATCGAATCATTGTAGTAAATGTAACTAACAAACCTGTAGGATTTATTGTAGACTCAGTTACAGAAGTGCTGCATGTAGATGAGAGTTCTATTCAAGAAGCACCAGACATAATAAAAGGCATCGGGAAAGAGTACATAAGGTCAATCATTAACATTCAAGACAGATTAATAATTAATTTAGATCTGCACAAAGTATTGACAGAAAAAGAAAAGAAAGAGATAGAAGAAATGTAGTATCTTCTATCTCTTTCTTTTATTCTTCCTCTTCCATCTCAACATTGTGGTATACATTTTGTACATCATCATTTTCTTCTAATTTATCAATCAAGCGCTCAAATTTTTCGTAATCTTCTGGCTCAAGTTTGACAGTATTTTTGGGAAGCATAGTAATTTCGGCTTCAGAAATTTTATAACCAGCCTTTTCAATTGATTCTTTAACCTCTTGAAAATTAGAAGGCTCGGTGATTATTTCAAACTCGTCATCTTCCGCAGAAAAATCCTGAGCTCCTGCATCTATCGCTACCATAGCTAGTTCATCTTCATCAATAGAATCGTCTTTTTCTACTACTATTACGCCTACTTTGTCAAACATCCAAGCAACACAACCAGCAGAACCTAAACTTCCTCCATTTCTATCAAATATATGTCTTATTTCACCAGCTGTTCTGTTTTTGTTATCAGTTAACGCTTCAACAATTATAGCAGTACCAGAAGGACCATAACCTTCGTAAATTACTTCCTCTAAATTAGCGCCTCCCAGCTCTCCTGTCCCTTTTTTAATAGCTCTCTGGATGTTTTCATTAGGCAAATTATGAGCTTTCGCCTTCTCTATTGCATCCCTTAATTTGCTGTTAGTATTAGGGTCGCCACCGCCTTCTTTGGCTGCTCTTATAATATCTTTTGTGAGTTTTGTGAAAATTCTGCCCTTTCGTGAATCCATTTTTTCTTTTTTATGCTTTATATTAGCCCATTTTGAATGTCCAGACATAAAAAAACCTCCTTTACTCTGTCTAAATTATTTTAGCACAACAAAATGAAGGTTGTAAACTTAGTCATTTCTAAAAACCTGCGTGCTGAGATACCTTTCTCCACTGTCAGGAGCTATTGCAACAACCTTTTTGCCTTTGCCTAACCTCTTAGCAACTTCAATTGCTGCCCATAAAGCAGCTCCTGAAGAAATTCCCGCAAGAATACCTTCTTCCTTAGCTAAACTGCGAGTCATTTCAAAAGCATCTTCATCTTTTACAGCAATAACCTCATCTATTACGTTTCTATCTAATACTTTAGGAATAAATCCCGCACCAATGCCCTGAATCTTATGGGGACCAGGTTCTTTGCCAGAAAGCACCGCTGCTGAATAAGGCTCTACTGCTACAATCTTTACATTGGGAAACTTATTTTTGAGGACTTTTCCTACACCGGTAATTGTGCCTCCAGTACCTACACCTGCCACAAAAGCATCAAGGCCTTCTTTAAAATCTTCTAATATTTCCTGTGCAGTGGTCTCTTCATGGATTAAAGGGTTTGCAAAGTTTTCAAACTGTTGCGGCATAAAATAATTTTTATTTTGCTTAACTAATTCCTCTGCCCTTTTAATAGCTCCTTCCATGCCCAATTTACCAGGTGTCAAAACTACTTCCGCTCCATAAGCGGATAAAAGCATTCTTCTTTCCAAACTCATAGTATCTGGCATGACTATGATTACTTTGTAGCCTTTTGCAGCTCCTACCATCGCCAATCCTATACCTGTATTGCCACTAGTGGGTTCTACAATTACGCTTCCTTTTTTTAATTTTCCTTCCTTTTCAGCTCTCTCTATCAAGGAAAGAGCAACCCTATCTTTGACACTGCTACCAGGATTAAAAAATTCTAACTTCAAATAAATTTCTGCCCAATCTTTATCAACAATCTTATTTAACTTCACTACCGGCGTATTGCCAATCAATTCAAATACATTATTCGCTATCATAAGAGTTACCTCCGTTTATATATTGCTATAAAAAATTTTAAACTTCACAAATAGGTTATGTCAAATGGAATTTAGAATACTGAAACTTTTTAGAGATAAAATAATAATATCAAAATCAGAAAAAGGTGATAAAATGGCTGACAAACTCAAACTCTTCTTCATAGGATTTATCACGGGTATAATAAACGGGCTTTTAGGTGCGGGAGGAGGTACTTTAATAGTACCTGCAATGGTGTTTTTACTTGGAATTGAAGACCATAAAGCCCATGCGACAGCAATTTCAATTATACTCCCTCTTACAATAGTCAGCTCTTTTATATATTTACAAAATAAAATAATTGACATCCCTCTAACTATAAATGTAGCAGTAGGTAGTACCATAGGTGGTATTATAGGTGCATATTTTCTTAACAAACTTTCAATACCTATTTTAAGAAAAATTTTTGGAATAATAATGATAGTTGCCTCGGTTAGGATGCTGGTATCATGAAACTATTTTTAATTGGATTATTCGCAGGAATTGTGGGAGGAATGGGAATTGGAGGAGGTACAATTCTCATCCCCGCTTTGACAATTTTTCTAGGAACTGAACAGCACATAGCTCAAAGTGTTAATCTTTTATCTTTTATTCCTACTGCAATAATTGCATTAATATATCATATTAAAAGCAAAAACATACAATATAAAATTGTGACTCTCATAATAATAGGAGGAATAATAGGAAGTTCAATCGGAGCTATTTTAGCTGCAATTACAAAAGCTGTTATACTCAAAAAAATATTTGCAGTTTTTTTATTCGGTATGGGAATATACGAAATTTTTTCAAAGCCCCGAAAATAATCCTGAAAATAATAAAAGAGGAAATGGGGCACTCCTCTTATTTCCTCTTCTCTGTTTCTAACATTATGCAGGTATTGTACACTACTTTCAAGCCAAGGTTTCTCGCTTTTTCTACCAGTTCCTCACTTTCAGCTCCTGGTTGGAACCATACAAACTCAACATCCAATTTAGCCGCTTCTTCCACATACGCCTCTCCCAAAGTAGGAGAAACCACCATATCTACTACCTCAGGTACCACAGGTAGTTTAGATAATGATTCATAACAGGGGTCTCCATCAACTTCTTTATACCTGGGATTAACCGGATAAGCTGTATAGCCGTTTAGCTTAAGGCTTCGGTAAATTTGATAACCGTATTTGTTTTGTCTGGGAGTAGCACCAACAACAGCCCATGTTTTTCTTTTCATAGCTTCTTCTTACGTAATCTATATATGAGTAATCCATCACTTTTACCTCCTATGTTATTTAAAATTTAAAAATTATATAAATATTTATTAAACCTTTCCATGCTTTTACCTATTATGTATTCCTTTTCGTCAATGGGTTTTACGAGCAGTACTGCTTTACGCGAATACTTCCCCTTAGTTTTTCCGTCATTACTTCCACTTTCATAAGCTTCCAAAATGTCTTTTGCTTTGAAATATCTCACAATCGTTATTTCTTTTGAATTATACATATCCATACAAGAAATCCAAACTTTATAATAATTCACGGTAGCACCCCCATTATATTCAAACGCCACCACATTCCACTTTATTTAATTTATATAATGGGGGCAATCTATTTATTCTACATAACTATTGTCCTTTTTAAAAAGGTACACATCTTTTTTAACCTCTATATTACACCTTTTGCTTGTCAGATCATTGATAAAATTTTCAAACTCTAAAAGCTTGTCTTCTTCAATGTAAACCTCCATTATAACTTTATCTTCATATCTGGTATTTTTAATATAATATTCCCTTTTAAGCAATTCATTTTGAATTTTACCAAGTAAAGTATAATCAAAAGTGAGAACAACGCTTTTAGCAAATATTTTTTCTACAATTCCTGCTGCCTCAATTCCCACCTTTGCCCCTTTGGTATAAGCCCTTACAAGACCTCCTGCTCCCAATAATATTCCTCCAAAATATCTCGTAACTACCACTGCTACATTTTTTAATCCTTCTTTTTTTATCACATTCAAAACAGGAATGCCAGCAGTCCCAGAAGGCTCACCATCATCACTGTAACGCTGAACTTCATCATTTTCACCTAAAACATAAGCATACACATTGTGCGTAGCCATTCTGTGTTTTGCCCTTATTTCCTCAATAAATTTTATCGCTTCTTCTTCCGAAGAAACGGGTTTTGCATGGCCAATAAATCTGGAACGTTTTATTTCAACTTCAGCTACTCCGCAATTATAAAGTGTTTTATAACTTTTAGCCAAATTAGCACCCCTTTGTTATTATACCAAATAATAAACAAACAATAAAGAGCTTAAACTATTAACTGCCAAAAAATAAAGCCGTTTACGGCTTTATTACAATCATTTCTTTTTTATGTTTTTATGCAAGTGCTTTTGTCAACGTCTTGTATTTGAAGTAAGAAACGTTTACAAGCGATTTATCTTGACTGTAAGTTATCATCTCCAAAGCCTTGTCTATAGGATAAAAACCGCCATCAACAAAACCATCTTCTTTACTTATATTAAATTCTTCTTCATTAGTAGTCATGAGATACCACGTGATTTTATTAAAGACAGGACGTTGACGGGTAACAGAATAGAATTCATAGCTGGTCTCACCAGGAGTAGAAAGGACTTCAACAGATTTAAGGCCTGTTTCAGCACAGACTCTCCTTACGGCCACATCAATAGGCAATTCATTATTTCTAATAACCCCTTTGGGTAACACCCATTCACCCTTTTCGTTTTTGAGGATAAATACACTGTCTCCTTTGAATACAACTCCTCCAGCGCAATCTCTTATTAACATTTTCAAGCCCCCTAAAATTTTTTATTTTTTTATGTTCTTTAATATAATATTCTTTACAAACTCTTAAATTCCTTCTTAAATTTTAAATTTTATTACTTTTATTTTACCGCATTAAACCATAATTATACATCAAATTTTATTTTTACCTCGCAAAAATTAAATTACCAGTATAAAAGTCTCAAAATCATAAAAAATATTTAATGTACAGGCTAAGGAAGGAGAGTTTGTAAATGTATATAATTTATCATTGTTACGGAGGAACCCATACTTCTGTAATAGCCTCATATATACACATGGGGAAACTTCCTATGGATAAAGTGCCATCGAAAGAAGAGATAGAAAGCATTCCCTTATTTGATAAATTAAACGGTCAGAACGATCCAGGTCATATTGTACCAATTGGCACTGATGAATACGGAAATAACGTATATTCTATGGGTGTAAAAAACGCAAAAAAATTGATTGAACCTGCTCTTAAGGATTTCTATTATCATATTTTTAACACAAACGAAGGCTTACTTTTAATTGATACTTCTGCTGCTACTAATTGGATTATGAAGATTGGGGGCTTTACTTCAATAGCTTTAAAACTCCCCACTATCGGAAGGCCTTTAGTTACTTATGGCACGCAAAAAGCCTATAAAAAAATTGTCCAAATAGTCAAAAATGTAAAAGCACAAGAAAAAGCAGAATACAATGCCATTAGGCGATGACAAAATCCTTAAGCCTCTCCTTTATTTCTTTTTGCACTTCCGCTTTTATTATTATTCCTTTTTCACTGAACTTTTCTTCTACTACCTTAGTTTTTTCTTTTAAATAATTGTATTCTTTAGTTTTGTCATAAGGTAGCAAAAAATTCACTATTTCTGCATCTTTGAAGATTTCCTCTTCTATTACTTCCAATAACTTATCAAGTCCAATTTTATTTTTTGCAGAAATATATATATTTCTTTCATTTCCTTTTGGCACTACATCCAAAAGGTCAATTTTATTGAAAACATTTATTATAGGAGTACCCATAACACCCAAATCTAAAAGCACTTTTTCTACAACTTTTATTTTTTCTTCCATATCTGCTAATGTTACATCAATTACATGAAGCAATAGGTCAGCATATTTAACCTCTTCTAATGTAGATTTAAAAGCCTCTACTAAGTCGTGTGGCAATTTTCTGATAAATCCAACAGTATCAACTAAAATGACTTCTCTCCCAGACGGCAATATAAATCTTCTCGCGGTAGGGTCAAGGGTTGCAAACAATTTATCTTCAACATATACCTCTGCATTTGTAAGAGCATTAAGTAATGTGGATTTACCCGCATTTGTATATCCTACTATTGCCACAACAGGAATTTGATTTTTTCTACGCCTTTCTCTTTGTAAATTCCTGTGCTTTTTTATTTCCTCCAGTTTCTTTTCTATCGCTTTTATTCTGTTTTTTATATGCCTTCTATCTGTTTCCAGCTTCGTTTCTCCAGGTCCTCTCGTTCCTATACCACCGCCCAACCTTGAAAGCTGTTCACCGAGACCTACAAGACGCGGAAGCCTATATCTCAATTGGGCTAATTCTACTTGGAGTATCCCTTCTCTTGACCTCGCTCTTTTAGCAAATATATCAAGAATGAGATTTGTCCTGTCAATCACTTTTACTTTTAAAACCTCTTCAATATTTTTAAGTTGTACACCTGTAAGTTCATCATTAAAAATCACAAGGTCAGCTCCTTGATTTTCAACAAAAAACTTTAATTCCTTAAGCTTGCCTTTGCCAATATAATGAGCTTTATCAATTGTGTTGCGCTTCTGTGTCATTACACCTATTACTTCTGCACCAGCAGTCAAAGCAAGCTCCTTTAATTCTTCCATGCTTTCCTCATCTTCCGGTGTTGAAATAATCCCAACCAAAATCGCCTTTTCTACATTTTCATTTCTGTTTAACTCTTCCATAACATCACCAGCCTTACAAACACTTTGTAAATATAATAATATTTCATTATCGTAAAAAAAGCAATTTATAGCTGAAATTTTACATCGACCCTTTTTAAAAAGGGTATTGAAATTTGCTCTTTTATGTGGTAATATATCAAATGTAATGATTCGCCGAAGTGGTGGAACTGGCAGACGCGCTGGACTCAAAATCCAGTGGGGCTCACACCCCGTGCGGGTTCGACTCCCGCCTTCGGCACCAGAAAAATCAAGAGATTTGGCCACTTTGCTAACGGCTTTTGGTTTTTATATCACTTTGCAAACATTTTGCAAACATAAAAAATAAAAGCAGATAAAAATAGATAAAATAAACGTACTGGTCTCTGTTTTCTTGAGAGATTGGCAAGATGTACAAAAGCAAAGTGCAGCAACTTTTTCCTAATAACAGAGGTTGCTGCACTTATATTTATTATTTTAACAACTATTTTTAAATTTGTTATTTCTTACTGCCTGCTCTTATAACTTCCACTTTCTTATTTTTCCCTTCTGCAAGTTCTTTAACAGTTGGTCTTTCTATTTTCTGAGAAGCCTGCGCAAGTCTTTTTTGCAAAAACTAACTCCGGGAAGGAGAAATAATTTAATATTTTACTAAATTCACTATCTCAGAGAATCGGAGGTAAATAAATACTAAGGAGTAGGTCTATTATGATGTTATACAAGATAAAAGCAAAAGGTAAAAGTATTCGTGGAATCGCACGAGGAACAGGTTATTCCAGAAGTACAGTAAGAAAATATCTCAGAGCAGACAATATCCATGAAAGAAAACTCATCCTAAAAGAGGTTCAAAAATTGAGCCATACAAGGATACTACCCATGAGTTGGCTTCATAGCTTTTTGTTTTTATCTTGATTTGTCCTTTCCTGGGAGAGCAAATTTTTCTCTCCTGAAAACTCTGCTACTATCTCAGGAATTTTAGTAGTGTTTGCAAAGAAATAGCTAACGCCATCTTTATATCCCGGTTCTCCAGGCAGTGTGAAAGTGTTTATAGCAGAAGGTTTATTTTTTATAAATTGGTAACTGTATTCTGCTATTTCTGATTTGGTTTCTGAAATTTTTATGTACTTTTAATTACCATTAATAAGTTTTAAAAGTGCCTAAAAATAAGCTTTTTTCGGTTACTTTACTGGAAATTATTGAGTTTATTTCACGGCTATTTTCAAGTGTTTTTATTTATTGCGTTAGCAAAATGTTTGCAACCTTGTTAGTAAGAAAAAATTTATGAAATCATGAAATATTGTTTGAAAGTATTTTTCTGCACGCAAACCAAAAAATTTGCTTCTGTATTTTTATATGTGTTCCTGCCTATTTAAATATAGTGCATAAGTTCATACTGTCAAGATACTTTAAAAAAAGAACCCAAATTCTAAACCAGAGGGATTTTACACAAAAATTTGGACTTCACCTAAAGACGTGTGTCCATGTCAAGATTTTGTATGTAAAATTTTTTATAGCCGACCTCACGCTAATAACCTTTAAAACGTATTTTATCCATGGCTTGCTCGCAAATGGACCTTCCAGTATCGGTAATGAAACTCTTAACCATTCTTCTACATCTTCTTCCATGTACTTTCTTTTTTCCTCCTGCTTTGCCGGCTGCATTATCTTTTTTATTTTATCTCTGACCTCACTTTCCTTTGTTTTGATTTTTGATTTTTTTCGGTGAGGTCTATTTTTCTATATCATCTATACCTCATTTTTCCTGTTTCGTTATCTACTGAAATTTTATACTATCTCATCATTATTACAGGACCTCTAGTGACCACAAAGTCCACTTCTTTGTCATTCTCCAAAACGTCTTTTAGGGCATACTGATTTAACCATGTCAAAACACTACATAAGACTTTCTACTAAAGACCTTTACGAAGCGCTTGAGAAAGCTTCACCTTTGAACAAGCTCAAAGACTTGGATAAAAGAGCTCCAAGAAATGGAATGACAGTTGGAACCGCAGTTTTCAAACATATTTACAACTTTTACTCTCAAACAAATGCTAGAATAGGTTATTTTAGAAAACCTACTGACAATCAAAAAGAAATTGATGTTGTCGTTGAATTTCCGTACAGCAAATCCCTAATTGAAGTAAAATTCAGTGAAGATACAACCCTCTCCGAAAATGACGAGATTGTTGAGATGAGCAAAAAAGAAAAAAATATCGCTTCAGCAATACTAGTAACAAAAAATGCCAGAAGACTATGGAAAAATTGACATTTCGGCGAAAGTACCCATAGTAAAAATCCCTGCTTTTGCTTTCACGTATTTGTTTGGAAGACGTTAAATATTTTTGTTGAAGACTTAACAATCCTATTGTATAATGTAATTGAAATACTGAGCCCAAGGAGATACTCTGAGGGCGAGGAAAGGAGGAAATTTAAAAATGACTATTGTATTGAGTGAAAAAGAGAAAAAGTGGATGGACAGTGTAATCAAAGAGGAACAAATTACCAGATATCTTGAAAACGGAAGAGATTTCATTGACGACGAGGAGATATGGGAAAAACTGAGAAAAAACCAGAATCCCGATAAGCAGAGGATAAGGGAAATAATTCAAAAGTCACTAAAAATAGAAACCCTTGAACCTGATGAAACAGCTGCTCTTCTCAATGTTAAAGATCCCGAACTATGGCAAGAAATTTTTGATGCGGCAGCAAAAATCAAGAAAAAAGTTTATGACAACAGAATTGTGACCTTTGCGCCCCTTTATTGCAGCAATCTGTGTGTGAACAATTGTGTCTACTGTGGATTTAGAAGAGAAAACACAGTCATCAAAAGAAGAAGGTTAACTTTAGAAGAAGTAAGAAGAGAAGCAGAAGTTCTAGCAGGAGAAATAGGCCATAAGCGTTTAATCGTGGTATACGGTGAGCATCCCACTACAGATGCCAAATACATCGCAGATACAATAAGAACTATATATGAAGTCAAAGTCAAGACAAAAAATGGATATGGGCAGATAAGAAGAGTAAATGTAAACGCCGCCCCCATGTCTATAGAAGAATTAGAAATGCTGCGGGATGTAGGAATAGGAACCTATCAGGTTTTCCAAGAAACCTATCATCACGAGACCTATAAAAAGCTACACCCAGAAGGAACCATAAAATCCCATTATCAGTGGAGATTGTACTGCCACCACAGAGCACTGGAAGCAGGGGTTGACGATGTGGCTCTGGGAGTGCTCTTTGGCCTTTACGACTGGAGATTTGAAGTGATGGGACTTTTGTATCACGCAAGAAATTTAGAGAAATTTTTTGGCATAGGACCCCACACCATATCTTTTCCACGGTTAGAACCTGCTGCTAATACGCTCTTTATTCAGGAGTCAAAGTACAAGGTATCTGATGAAGATTTCAAAAAGTTAATAGCCGTCATAAGGCTTTCTGTACCTTATACTGGTATGATCCTGACTGCCAGAGAACCTGCTCACCTGAGGAATGAGATTCTCTCCATGGGCATAGTCACCCAAACAGATGCTTCTACAAAAATTGGGATAGGTGCCTACTCTGACAGGTACACTGAACAGAAAGCGGAGAGACAGCAGTTCCTGCTGGGAGATACCAGAAGCCTGGACGAATTGATAAGAGAACTAGCAAAAATGGGATATATAACAAGCTTCTGCACGGCAGGTTACAGATGTGGAAGAACAGGCAAACACATAATGACCCTTCTTAAGACAGGGAGAGAGGCTGTTTTCTGCAAACTAAACGCCGTACTCACCTTCAGAGAATGGCTAGATGATTTTGCAAGCGAGGAAACAAAAATAGCCGGTAAACAAGTAATACAGAAAGAATTAGAGGAAATCAAAGAAAGGGTTCCTGCAGAAGTATTTTCCAAGCTTATGGAATATTACAGGAGGATACAGAATGGAGAGAGAGACCTCTACTTCTAAGAAGCTAATGATTGAGGAATTTACCAGGCTCTCAGACTTAATAAAATCAAAGTACGGCGTGAGCTTGTGGCTGGTGGAAATCATGGGAAGAAGGCATTCATATGTTGCAGGTCATAAGGAGGAATCCTTTCTTCCACCCCAGGTTATTTACCTTAATGAGGAGTTTGCAGTAGTATCAAATAATTGGGACAAAATTCCTGAAAAAGAAAAGAAAAAACTCATCAATCACCTCAAGATGTTTAGCGGCACATAAATGTGTGCCCTTATTTTTTAACCAAATAAAGGGAGGGAATTTAATGGAAAAATCTATATTTATAGAAGAAGCAATAAAACTAGGAGCATCAAAAGCAATTGCAATCTCTACAGCAGACATAGTGTTCGATCCAAGATGTCGACTTAAGTGTATTGTTCCTTTATGTCCTAACTACAGAAAAAATCTCATGTGTCCACCATTTTTGCCTCCTTTTAACGAAGCAAAAGAGATGATTCAAAAATATCGATGGGGAATATTGGTAATAGTTGAAACGCCTGTATCTCAGGAAAAAGATAAAATTGAAACAGGTTCTTTAAAAGTTTACAAAATTGTCAGTGAGTTAGAAAAAGCAGCTTTTAATAAAGGTTATAGATTTGCAGCAGGTTTCACTAGTGACTCGTGTAAGTTGTGCGACAAATGTGTAATTGCAGAAAAAAATGACACAACTTGCAGGCATCCCCTACAAGCACGGCCTTCCATGCAAGCAATGGGAATCGACGTAACCGCAACTCTCGAGAAAGTTGTCACATCTTCACTAGAATTTCCTCCAAAAGAAAAGATAATGTGGGTAGGGATGGTATTGATAGAGTGAAAGGTGCTTCACTCTATTTTTTTATAGATACTCACGCCGATTATTCCAAAAATCAAAAGATATGCTCCTAATACCAACAAGTGTATAAAGAATTGCAACATAGGAACAGGATTCCTTAGACCGAGCACTGCATGAGTCAGTGGTAAAAAAAGTATAATTTTCTGAAAGAAATAGGGTAATTTTTCAATAGGGAAAAAAGTCCCATACAGAAATGCCATAGGGGTAATTACAAAATTATTGAATTTTCCCACATCTTCATATGACATAACCGCTAAACCTACTACAAACCCCAGAGTACTAAATACAAAAGAATTGAGTACAACTATTAACAGAAAATAAACATTCATACTAATACGTGCGCTGAATACATAAGCCAGCAATATTATCAATAGAGCAGAATACAGCCCCCTAAACGCCCCTCCTGTGACTTTTCCCCATACAAACTCCCAAGGTGTTATTGGGGCTGTGATAAATTCCTCTAAAGTTTTTCCATATATTTTATCAATGTTGAGGGGAAAAGCAACCGCTTCAAAACTCGTGGTCATTGTAGTAAGCGCAATGATACCTGGCACTATAAAAGTCAGATAGTTTTCTTCTCCTACTTTTACTCCACTTCCTATCCCCCACCCAAATGCTATTAAATACAGGGCAGGAGAAACTAGGTTGCTAAAAGTAGTACTCCAAAAACTTTTCCTAAAAAATACAAATTCCCGCCAAAGTATTGTAGGGACTCCCATGTTTATCTCCCTCGTAGTTCAAAACTTTCCAGCTAATTTTAAAACAGCATCCTCTAAATTGGTCTCTCGGACATTTACATTTCCTTTTATACTCTCTGCTCTTTCAAACGCTTGTTCTCTTTCGGAAAAAAATTCCCTTATAGTCCTCCCCTCGATAAAATACTCCACTACAAATCGCCCTATTTCTCCTATCAGCTCTTTAGGTTTACCCAGCGTTATTAGACTTCCTTTATCCATGAGACCTACTCTTTCACAAAGCATTTCTGCTTCTTCAACATAGTGAGTAGTAAGAACTATGGTTAATCCCTTTTGGTGCATAGCCTTAAATCCCATAACTTCCTCCTTATGTCTGGATCAAGAGAAGCTGTTGGTTCATCTAGTATTAATATTTTTGGATCATGCATTAATGCTCTAGCAATCATAAGTTTCTTCTGCATTCCGCCAGATAGCGTCGTGATCACTTCATTAACTTTTGAAGTTAATTCAAAATATTCAAGAAGTTCACAAATTCTTTTTCTCCTCTCTTTTAAAGGAATTCCATATAAGCGCCCATGAAGTTCTAAGTTTTCCCATACAGTCATTTCCCACTCCAAATTTACATGTTGGGGCACTATACCTATTATTCTCTTCAGTTCTAATGTATCTCTTCTCATAGGAACTCCTTCTATAAAAATCTCTCCAGAGGTAGGAGAAATTAACCCACATAACATTCTCACTACTGTTGTTTTTCCAACTCCATTGGGCCCCAATAGCCCAAAAAACTCTCCTCTAGAAATAGAAAGTTCTAAATTGTTAACTGCTAGGGATATTTTTTAACTATAATTTTTGCGCATATGCTGGATTTTAATTTAAAAGAAACAGCTGCTATAGGCATAATTGGCACTGCAGATGGACCTACGTCTTTTTATGTAACTAGAGTGTATAGTTTGGACTCCAGGGAAGAGGTTTTTAGATACTCTCTTGTTGAAAGACAAACGGTAAAATGTCAAGGGGGTAATTAAAAAATTTTTGAGGCAATCAACACCTCTTTCTTGGTATATTTGACCTTTGCTGAGCATTGCAAAGATCAGAGGGATTAATCTTCTAGCAGTTAAGACGAGGGCACGTAAAGAGCCCCCTTATCATTTCACAGACTTTCGTAAAGTGAAAGATATCCTTTAGCAGAAGCATTCCAGCTGTGGTCTACTTCCATAGCCTGCCTTACTATCCTATTCCACCTTTCTTTGTCTTTATATATTGACACCGCATACTCTATCACGTGCAACATGTCGTGAGCGTTGTAGTTTGTAAATGAAAAACCATTTCCCTCACCAGTGTATTCATTATAGGGGATCACTGTATCTTTTAACCCACCTGTCTCTCTTACAATGGGAAGGCTCCCATATCTCTGAGCTACTTGCTGACTTATGCCGCAGGGTTCAAACAAAGAGGGCATTAAAAACATATCTGATGAAGCATATATCTTTTTAGCCAGTGAATCGCTAAAGTCAATTATTGCAGCCATTTGAGAAGGATATTTAAAAGCAAAATACTTAAGAGAATCTTCATAGTTTTTTTCTCCTGTGCCCAAAACAACGAATTGTACTCCTGTATGCAAAATGTCCTCCAGCACTGCAAGGACCAAATCAATACCTTTTTGATTTGTGAGCCTTGATACGAGACCTATTAAAGGTATATTCTCCCCCACTTCAAGTTTTAAATCCTTTTGAAGCCTTACCTTATTCTCTTTTTTCTTCTCAAAAGAATTTACATCGTAATTTACATATATGTCCTTATCTGTTTGAGGGTTATAAAAATCATAGTCAATGCCATTTACTATTCCTACAAGTTTATCTCCTATCCCTTCTAAAAGTCCGTGAAGCCCCTCGCCATAAAAAGGAGTTTTTATCTCTTCTGCATAGGTCTTACTCACAGTTGTCACTTTGTCTGAGTATATGATTCCACCTTTCATAAAAGAAATTCCATCGTAGTATTTAAGCCTGTTCTCATCATAGTACTCATCTCCCAGGGATAGTAGATCACCTAAAACTATTTTGTGAAATACCCCTTGAAACTTTAAATTGTGTATAGTAAAAACTATTTTTATGTTCTTGTGGACATCACTTTGACTGTAATGGGCTTTTAATAAAACTGGAACAATACCTGTATGCCAGTCATTGCAGTGAATTATATCTGGCTTAAAATCTTCTAAATGGTATATGGACTCCAAAATAGCTCTGCTAAAATAAGCAAACCTCTCTCCATCGTCATAGTATCCGTAATATTGGTGTCTTTTAAAATAATATTCATTATCTAAAAGATAATAAGGAATTCCCTCAAACTCTATATATTCAATTCCACAGTATTGATTTCTCCAACCCACAGGCACTATAAAATTTGCAAGGTGCCTCATCTCATTCTGATATTCCTGGGATATCTGACTGTATTTAGGAAGCATCACTCTTACGTCAACGCCCAACTTCCTTAAAGCTTTTGGCAGAGAATACGCTACATCCGAAAGGCCACCTACTCTAGCAAAAGGATACGCTTCTGAAGCAACAAATAGTATTTTCATTTTCTACTTTCTCCTGCCTTTCTAAGTAAATTTTCAACTATTTCTCCCTTTTCTATTACAATCGGAAACTTTTTATCTCCAATTAGCTTTTTGCCCTCCTCCACTATAACATTTTTATCTAAAATGGCATTCTTTAGAAATGCTCCTCTTTCTATGATGCAATTTGAAAAAATTATTGAATCCTCCACCACTGCCCCCTCTTTTATCTCAACTCCTCTTGAAATTATGCTGTTTTTCACTTTTCCCTTTATAAGGCAGCCGTTTGAAATGAGCGAATTTTCTACTTCACAACCTTCGTAGTACTTTGTAGGAGGAGAATCATTCGTTTTTGTGTAAACTTTACCTCCCTCAAAAAATAGCTCCTTCCTCACTCTCAAATCCAATATATCCATTGAAGTGATATAGTAATTTTTGATAGAATTTACACAGCTCAGATAGCCTTTGTACTCATACGCCCCTACCTTAAGTTTATTCACACTCTCATATATGCATTCCTTAAAAGAACCATGCTTGTTTTTTTCTATACCTTCGTAAATAAAATCCACCAAAAGGTCTTTCTTCATTATAAACGTCTCCATAGAGACATTCACACTTACATTGAGTCCCAAGACTTTCCCTACGCTTAAAACTTTATTATTTTCATCCAAATTGAACACATCGCAGTTTAAAAATCTTCCTTCCTCGTCTTTCACCTTTTTGTATACCACTGTTATATCATTTCCCATCTCTTCGTGGTATTTAGCGACTTTGTTGAAGTCTATTTTGTATATCATCCTAGAAGAAGCGAGTATCACATGGTCACCTGAGCTTCTGTGAAAAAATTCCATGTTATTTTTTAAAAGTTTAACATCGCTTATAGGAGGATTTTCTAAACAATAATTGAATATAAAAAGTCCTCCCATTTTTCTATCTAAGTCCCACGGCTTGCCTGTACCCAAATGGTCAATTAAAGACCGGGAATGAGTTTGCCCAAAAATACCTACAGTCTTTATGCCTGCATTTACAAAATCTGAAAGTATAAAATCTATCACTCTATACCTTCCAAAAATTATCACAGAAGCCAAGGGCCTATTCATAGTAAGGCTCTTTAAATTGCTTTCATCCTCGTTCAAATTTAATATGCCTATATAATTAGCAAGCATAAAACCCTCCCCTTTCTATCCAATTTATCCCATAATCCCCTCCACAACTTCCCCCTCTTTTATCACAGTTATCCTCTTTTCATTTCCTATAACACTTCCTCTTTTTATTACCACTTTAGGGCCAATTATGCTGTTTATGACCTTTGCCCCTTCTTCAATAACTGTATCAGACATGGTGATAGAATTTTTCACTTCCGCGTTTTCCCCCACCATCACGCCATAAGATAGGACAGAATTTAAAACAGTCCCAAATACCATACAACCTTCAACAATCAAGGAGTTTGAAACTTCTGCAGAAGGACCAATGTAGTGGGGAGGATATGCGAAGGAAAAGCTATATATTTTCCAATTCTTATCAAATAGATTAAGGTCTATGCCCTCTTTGCTAGAATAAGGATCTTCATTTATGAGGTCCATACTTGCTTCCCAATAACTACTTATTGTACCCACATCCTTCCAATATCCCTTAAAAAGATAAGCGTACATCCTATATCCTTTTTTAAGCATCTTAGGAATTATGTCTTTACCAAAATCATGTGAAGAGCTCTCGTCTTGAGCATCTTCAAGCAAAACTTCTTTTAACTTATCCCACTTAAAGATGTATATCCCCATTGAGGCCAATGTGCTTTTTGGTTTTTTAGGCTTTTCTTCAAATTCATATATCCTGTAATCTTCGTAGGTATTCATTATGCCAAAACGGGACGCCTCTTCTATTGGCACTTTTGTAACAGCAATCGTCACATCTGCATCTTTTTGCTTGTGAAACTTTAACATTTTTAAATAACGCATTTTATATATGTGGTCTCCAGAGAGAATCAATAAATTTTCAGGAGAATATCTTTCCACAAAGTTTATATTCTTCAGCACTGCATCAGCAGTTCCACTGTACCAGCTACCTCCTTTTTCTCCAGTATAAGGCGGGAGTATCGTCACACCTCCATTTACCCTGTCCAAATCCCAGGCACTACCTATCCCTATATGAGAGTGAAGTATGAGAGGTTGATACTGAGTCAAAACCCCTACCACTTCTATAGAAGAATTAGAGCAATTGCTTAAAGTAAAATCAATTATTCGGTATTTACCTCCAAACTCTACTGCAGGTTTTGCATTTGTCTTGGTCAATGACTCAAGCCTGCTACCCTGCCCACCCGCAAGAATTAATGCAATAATTTCCCTTTTCATCAAATCACCTCATTATACTCTGGCTTTAATATGACTACAGAAAGATGAGACAATTTTATTTGTATGCTGTAAGGCTTGCCATGCATTCCTACTTTTTCAGCTTCAATGGGACCTTCATTTACAAAGCCTCTTCCCCCGTATTTGACATCATCGCTGTTCAAAATCTCTTTGTACACTGAAAATTCAGGCACACCTATTCTGTAGATGGGATACGACACTCTGCTGAAGTTGCACACAACAACTAAAAAATCCTTTTTGTCTTTTGCATATCTTATGTAAGAAATAATGCTCTGTTCGCTGTTATGCACATCAATCCATAAAAACCCTTCCGTCGAGTGGTCCATTTCCCACAAACATTTATTAGAAAGATATATTTGATTTAAGTCCTTCATATATTGATGTAAGCTTTTATGCATTGTATAATCCAGCAAAAACCAGTCCAGCTCTTTTTTAAAGTCCCATTCTATAAACTGTCCGAATTCTCCTCCCATAAAAAGTAGCTTCTTTCCCGGGTGAGTCATCATGTATCCGTATAAAACCCTTAAATTTGCAAACTTTTCTTCACAGCTTCCCGGCATTTTGTCAAGTAAAGATTTTTTGCCGTGCACCACCTCATCGTGGGACAAAGGCAATATGAAATTTTCAGAGTATGTGTACATAATTGAAAAAGTGAGAAGATTGTGATGCCATTTCCTCTCTTCAGGGATGATTGACATATATCTTAACGTGTCATTCATCCATCCCATATCCCATTTATAATTAAATCCAAGACCACCTTCATAATCAGGATAAGTGACCAAAGGATATGCACTTGATTCTTCTGCAATCATCAAAGGATTGGGAAAATTGGTAAAGATTAGCCTGTTTAGTTCCTGTAAGAAGGAAACCACCTGATTTTGGACTTCCTGCCTTCCAGAACGGGTATTAAGATAGAGCATGTTAGAAATAGCATCACACCTGAAACCGTCAATGTGGTACTCTTTAAACCAGAAATAAGCATTAGAAAGGAGAAAACTTTTTACACCTGGTTTTGACACGTCAAAATTGGCTGTCCCCCAGTGATGGTTTTCTCTTATGAAAGGGTCTTCATACTCATAAAGAGGTGTCCCATCAAAATTGTACAATCCGTATTCGTCCTTGCAAAAATGCCCAGGCACCCAGTCCATAATTACCCCAATGTCATGTTGATGCAGTGTATCAACGAAATACATAAAATCTTCAGGAGTGCCAAAGCGGCTTGTTATAGAAAAATATCCTGTTATTTGATACCCCCAAGACATATCCAGAGGATGTTCCATTAAAGGCAGCAGTTCTACATAGGTATATCCCATCTCCTTCACGTAAGGCACAAGTAAGTCGGCAATTTCTCTGTAATTTAACAATTCTCCATTTTCTTTCCTTCTCCAAGATCCCAAATGAAGCTCATAGATATTTATAGGAGTTTCAAAAATATTTGTCTTTTTTCTTTTCTCCATCCATTCTTCATCATGCCATTGGTATTCAGGCAGATTTTTTACAATAGAAGCAGTATTAGGTCGCACTTCTGAAAAAATAGCATAAGGGTCTGCTTTCAGAATCTTTTTCCTGTCTTTTGTGTGAATTTCGTATTTATAAAGTTCCCCTTCCTTTAACCCTTCTATGAAAATCCACCACAATCCTGAATCTTTTACTTTGAGCATCATGTGATTTTTTGCATCCCAGCTGTTAAAATCACCAGCAACTCCTACCTTCTCTGCGTTAGGCGCCCAAACACAAAATACCGTCCCTTCCCTACCTCGATAGTTTATAAACCTGTTTCCTAAAAATGCGTAAGATTTGAAATGTTCTCCTTTTAAAAATTTTCTGACATCGGAAAGGTAAATTGTAGACTTCGTACACCTGCCCTTCACCATCAAAACACCCCTTTTTATCTATATTCCCTGGGAAGCCACAGCAGGACTGTCAAAGAAATGAAAAATAAAGACATGCAAAAGAGAATCATTGCGCAAAATATGACATTTTTCTATTTTCATTATAACATTTTAGCTAAATTATGTCAATTAAATCTGGCAACCAGTCCGTGTCAAAGATTTTGTAGGTAAAAATTTTTTGCAGCCGACCTCACCGCTAATAACCTATAAAACGTATTTTATCCATGGCTTGCTCGCAAATGGACCTTTCAGTATCGGTAATGAAACTCTTACCCATTCTTCTATGTCTTCTTCCGCGTATTTTCTTTTTTCCTCCTGCTTTGTCGGCTGCATTATCTTTTTTATTTTATCTCGGACCTCAACCTCCTTTGTTTTGATTTTTGATTTTTTTCGGTGAGGTCTTTTTTCTACATCATCTATACCTCGTTTTCCTGCTTCGTTATCTACTGAAATTTTACACTATCTTAACAATCTTCCCCAATTGCACATACAAGAACCTTAGTATATAATAGTAAAGTGAGAAAGGAGAGGTAATATGTGTAAAAATTATGAAGAATATCCGGTATACAATGGAGAAGATTTGGGATGCACTTTCACGACTTCTTCTTCAAAATTCCGTCTCTGGTCCCCCACTGCAGAGAAAGTGTATTTGTGCCTCTTAAAAGATAATAAAAAGCAGGAAATAGAGATGGAAAAAAGCGAAGGAGGCACATGGTTTATTGATGTAAAGGAAAACCTCAAAAATGCTCTCTACACTTATAAAATCTTGAGAAAAGGCCAGTTTGTGGAAACGGTAGACCCATATGCCAAAGCTTTAACAGCAAACGGAACACACGGTGTAGTAATTGATTTAAGAGAAACAGATCCTCCTGGATGGTCGGAAGATGTAAAACCTCCTTTTGATAATCCTACTGACGCCATAATATACGAACTTCATGTAAGGGATTTCTCTGTACACAAGGATTCTGGAATTAAAAATAAAGGTAAGTATCTTGCCTTTACAGAAAGAGACACCGATTACAATGGGATAAAGACGGGAATTGACCACCTTGTAGAATTGGGCGTAACTCATGTTCACCTTCTCCCCATACAGGACTTTGCCAGTGTAGATGAGTTAAAAGGGGGGTATAACTGGGGATACGACCCTTACCACTATTTTGTACCTGAAGGAAGTTATGCTCTAGACCTTAAAGACCCCCTTTCTAGAATAAAAGAAGTAAAAGAAATGATACTTTCTCTTCACAAAGCAGGAATCCGGGTAACAATGGATGTGGTTTACAACCACACCTATACCACTTTTGATTCTATTTTAGACAAAGTTGAGCCAGGATATTTCTACAGGCACAACCCTGATGGCAGTTATTCCAACGGTTCAGGGTGTGGAAATGAAACTGCTTCAGAAAGGCCTATGATGAAAAAGTTGATGATAGATTCTCTGAAGTACTGGGTAAAAGAATACCACGTAGACGGCTTTAGATTTGACTTGATGGGGCTTCACGATATAGATACAATGAAAGAAATAGAAAAAACTCTTCACTCTATAGAACCCTCTTTGCTCTTATACGGTGAGCCATGGGCAGCAGGTCCTTCAGCTTTGCCCATGGAAAAACAGTTTATGAAGGGTGCTCAAAAAAATACCCGAATAGGCGTATTTAACGACAATTTCAGAAATGCCATTAAGGGATTTCCTGATGATGAATCTAAAGGCTTTGCCACTGGCGAAAAAAACAAGGAAAAAGATATAATGAAAGGCGTAGTAGGATCTATTGAATATTCCAGCGAAATCAAAGATTTTACTCAAAGTCCTCAAGAGACTATAAACTATGTTTCATGCCACGACAATCTCACGCTGTGGGACAAAATTTCAAAAAGCAACCCAGATGCCACGGAAGAAGAGAGAATACTTATGGATAAGCTCTCCAACATGATAATCCTGACCAGTCAGGGAATTCCTTTTATACACGCTGGAGAAGAATTTCTAAGGACAAAGAAAGGAAACAACAACAGTTATAACGCAGGAGATGAAATAAACCAGCTGGAATGGCCAAGAAAATTGAAATACAAGGAAGTATTTGAATATTACAAAGGCTTAATAAGGCTAAAAAAAGAACATCCCGCCTTTAGGATGAGAACGGAAGAAGAAATAAAGTCAAAACTTTCTTTTATAAAAACTCCTAAAAACACAATATCCTTTTTAATCTCAGACAATGCAAACAACGACCCATGGAAAAAAATTGCTGTAATCTACAATCCCACAAAATCTGAAGTTGACATAAAACTTCCACCAGGAAACTGGAAAGTGGTTGTTGACAATAAAAAAGCAGGGGTTATCCCAATTGAAAAAGGCGATTGGGCGTTTTTAGACAATACTCTCACAGTTCCTCCAATATGCGGAATGGTACTTTTTAGCAAAATATAGGTATCCCCCTTAAAAAAGGGGGCTTTTTTCTTTTTTATTGAATACATACACTTTCTCTGAAGGGACATATTTCTTTACTTCTTCTGCTACAAAATTCTCATAATCTGAAGCATTCCTGTACGTAAAAACCTTATCTTTCACAACTGGTGTTAGTATATTATTGTAGATACTTTAACTCGAACAGGATAAAATAAAAATATAAAGAGAGGAAGTGTCTACAAATGCCAAGAGGACAAAGAAAATATAATGATGAATTCAAGAATACTATAGTAGAGTTGTATAACTATGGTAAAAGTCTAGCAGAGCTTTCAAGCGAATATGGCATCTCAAAATCCACAATATCAGGTTGGTTGAAAAAGCAAAACCAATAAATATAGACAACAAAAGCACAACAATTACAATAGCAGAATATCGGGCTATGTTAAAAAAGATGGCAAGACTTGAAGAGGAGAATGAAATATTAAAAAAAGCCATGGCCATATTCGCAAAGGAGTAAGCTCTATATTTGAGTTTATTGAGGAAAATAAAAAATATCATGATGTTAAATTAATGTGCAAAGTTTTAAAGGTTTCAAGGAGCTCCTATTATAAGTATCTTCATAAAACAGAAAGCAAGAGAAGTAGAGAAAACAGGATGTATGAGGAAGAAATAATGAAAATATATGAAGAAAGCAAAAAGCGTTATGGAGCTCCCAAAATTCACAAAATGCTTGTAAATAAAGGCTATAATATAAGTCTCAAAAGAGTTCAAAGACTTATGAATAAGTTAGGTATAAAATCTATAATTATCAAAAAATTTAGACCTTACAGTTCTAACAACAGAGTAGAAGAAAGAGAAAACGTTTTAAATAGGGATTTTTCTACCACTACGTAACCGCTTTTAAGTCGTCAATAAATTCTTTTAGAGAATATCTTTTATTTTTTTCTTTTTCCTCTTTTGTTTATTTTGTTTAGTTCCTTAAATTTTTTTTACCCTTTTCCCGTTTATCCAATCATGTGCATTAGGTTGGGTGGTTAAATCTCTGGCTTTAACTCTCCTTTTGCTACTTTATCCATGTGCCACCACCAGCCTGTTTCGCCATTAACAGGTATTGTCTTACTTTATATGAGATAATAAGATTATCATCCTCAAGCAAATCCAGTGTGGGTGAGGATGTTTATTTTCATTTTATAGTAAAGCTTCGCAATCTATTTAATGCAGCAGCTATTTCCTGAAGCCTGGGCAAAGCTAAATTACCAGGATGTTTACCATAAAAAGGCGATATTACGTCAAGTCCTTTGATATTTATGTCACGATATACTTTTTCTAATATTTCTTTTATACTACTTCTTTCATCCACATATCTGTCAGCCATATATCGTATTATTTCCCCAATAGCGTTTGTTTGACTTCTGTCTACTAATTGTTCTACATAATTCAATTCAATCTCTTGGTATCCAAATTTAATAGTATCTTCGCCCTTTGATTTTATCTTTTTGCCTTTTATTTCAAGCCCCTTTTTAAGAGGTATTCTTTGATTTATAACTACAGGCGCAACATTCCCTTCAACTTGTCTATTGGTTTTAAATTCTTTTGCAATTTTTTTTGCCTGTTGCGTAACATCATACGGCCTGTAGTTATGCATTTTAATTACACAATCAGCAACATCAAAATAATCTCCACTGCCTCCCATAACTAAAATTGTAGATATGCCATTATCTTTATACAACTGTTTCACTCTATCAATAAAAGGAGTTATAGGCTCTTCTTCTTTGGCAATTAGCTTTTGCATTCGTGTATCCCTTATCATAAAATTAGTAGCCGAAGTATCTTCATCCAAAAGCAACAAACTTGTGCCTATTTCTATTGCTTCCATGATATTTGCAGCCTGTGATGTGCTACCACTGGCATTTTCGGTAGAAAACCTTGTAGTATCTATTTTATTGGGCAGATTGTTTATAAAAGGGCTTATGTCTACTTTTTCTATCCTTCGGCCATCCTCCGCTCTTATTTTTACTGCATCAGCTACAGTTATAACAAACTCTCTGCCATCACCTGGTATATGGTTATATACTCCTTTTTGAACAGCCTGTAATAACGTAGACTTACCGTGATAGCCTCCACCAACAATAAGTGTAACGCCTTGTGGTATTCCCATGCCCGTTATTTTTCCACGGTTAGGAAGTTGAAGCTCTACTCTTAAACTGGCTGGAGATTCAAATGGCACCACATTGTCACCCTTGAGGGGTTTGTCGCTTATACCGCTTTCTCTAGGAAGTATTGATCCATCGGCAACAAAAGCCACAAGCCCTCTCTCTTTTAACTTGCTTCTAAGATAATCCTGATCTTCTGCTGTCTCCACCCATAACCATATATCCCTTACCTTTAGACTCTTTTTTAAAAGAGCTTCTTCTACAATTTGAGGTAAAAATTCAAAAAGTATTCTTTGGGCTCCACTACTATTTATGCGTCTGCCAAAAGCAGGAAGACCTATGCTTAATCTCGCCTCTACATAATCTTTACTAACTACCATTGCACTTCTTTTGATTATTTGTTGGCCACCTTTGTCTATGTAAATATCACCACTGTGTCCTGTACCTTTAACAGATGGCAATTTTTTAATAACCTCAAAAACAGCCCTTGTTAAAAAATCTTCTAAAGCAACCTGCCTTGAAGGTTTGTTATACATGGAAACTTCAAAGCCGGCTATACTTTGAGGCACTTTAAGCCTTATTCTGGAAGGAGGCGCAAAAGGATCTCCCTGGACGTGGTCAATACATAGTGTAAATTTTTCAAACACATATTCACCTTGAAGATCTTCGTAAGCTTTATATCCTTTCCCATCTATTTTGGCAAGTTTTTTCTTAAGGTCCTCTTTTGTCATATACAAACACCTCTACTCTTGATTATACCTAAAAGTACATTCCTTTTATATATTCATGCTGAAAATCCTTGTGAGTAGAAAGTTCTATATACTTTATTTTTTTCTGTAGTTGTGTGGCTCTTTCTAATTCTTTGTCAGAAAGCAATGCCATTATTGCCCCAATCCCAGCACTATTACCTATTTGAATAATTTTTCCTTCTAACTCTTTTGGCAAAAGCCCAATTGTGATTGCACTTGGTGGAAAAATATAATTTCCAAAGCCTCCTGCTAAAAATACTTTTTTTATATCATTCACATCTATACCCATTTCTTTTATCATAATATTAATACCTGCAATTATTGCCCCCTTTGCCAATTGTATTTGTCTTATATCTTTTTGAGTTACATAAATACCATTTTCTATTAAAAATGCTGGCTCATCTTTGTAAACTGTTATCTTTTGCGCGATGTCAATAGGTAAATTTTTAACTTCTTCTTTAGGTAAAAATCTTCCAGTACTGTCGATAATCCCGTATTTTAAAAATTCAGAAATGATATCTATAATGCCAGAACCGCATATCCCTTTAGCCTTTTTATCACCTATTGTAGTATAAAAAGGTCTTTTACCAAAATCTACATGGTCAATAGCCCCTTCTATGCCATTTACTCCAAAAGTTATTCCAGCACCTTCAAAAGCAGGCCCCGCCGCTGCCGACGAAGCCACAAGGTTATATTTATTTCCCAATACCATTTCTCCATTTGTTCCTATGTCTACAAGCAAGCACAATTCTTGATATTTATCTATTTTGCTTGCCAAAATAGATGCTACAATATCTGCTCCTACATAAGAAGATACCAGTGGCAATGTAATTACATAGCCCTCTTTGTTTATATTTACCCCTATTTCTTTTGCCTTTATTTCCATTTTTGACGTAAAAGTTGGCACATAAGGAGACACGGCTATGTGTTTACACGGTATATTTAAAAGAAAATGTATCATAGTAGGATTACCTACAGCCACAATCTCATATATATTATTCCTGCTGATAGAATTTTTTTGACTAAATCTCTCAATTATTTCATTTATTTTATCTATCAAAGCGGAGTGCATTTTATATAGCCCTAAAGGCTCAGTGATAGTATAGTTTATCCGTGATATTACATCTGCCCCAAAAACCCTTTGAGGATTTAAACAGGAATACACATCTATTTGTTTGCCCAGATTTAAATCATATAAGTAGGCAGCAATAGTTGTTGTACCTACGTCCAAAGCTATGCCAAAATTCTTATCATTTAAAGCTTTGTCTTCCACAGAAATCAATTCATTTTTTCTCACCGCACAACTTACTTTGTAGTCATGTTGTTCTAAAGTTTGAGGAAGCATCCCAACCAAACTCAAAGAAATTTTTATTTTGCCTCCAAGTAAATCACAAACCTTTTTTACATAATCCCTTTGGTCCTCTAAAGTATGAGGAGAAACCTCCACTACATATTTTTTAATTCGACTATTTAACGAAACATCTAAAGAGCTTTTTTCCGTTGTCAATATATTGGCTTTTTCTTCATAATAAAGCACAGTAACTTCTAAATCCCTGTCAATATTAACAAAACAAGCAAGGCGGACATTTTCTTCTCTTTCTTTTTGTGTCAGAAAATACGCTTCTTCAGAGGATATATTGCTTTTTTCTCCTAAAATAACTTTGCATTTACCGCAAATGCGATTGCCACCACA
Source organism: Thermoanaerobacter kivui (assembly GCF_000763575.1). Classification (NCBI taxonomy): domain Bacteria; kingdom Bacillati; phylum Bacillota; class Clostridia; order Thermoanaerobacterales; family Thermoanaerobacteraceae; genus Thermoanaerobacter; species Thermoanaerobacter kivui. The sequence continues at coordinate 1,061,382 of NZ_CP009170.1, read as the reverse complement.
GGAATTAGAAAGGTAAATTCCATTTTTGACAAGAAGGCGAAAGAGATTTTCCCCTTCTTTTGCTGCAATCATTTTAGTCTCTCCATTAAAATGAACAGTCACATTATAGGCTTTGGTTGCAGAAGATTTTCTGTAAACGCAATTTTCCATTTCACAATCATCACAACTAGTTCCCATGACACAGCTTTTTAAGTCTTCTCCAATGCCACACACAAAGGACACCGTTTTTTCAGGAGTCATCATAAAACTTTCATTGATACTAACTCCAATTCTTGAAGCATTGACAACTTTGAAAATAACAGCTTGATTTTTTATATCCCATTTGCTTCCTGGATAAAAAATTTCTGTAATACCTTTCCCGTATTTTTGCGCATTTTCTTTTAAACCATTCCAAAAATTTATTGTCAAATTTTCAAGAACAACTCCTGCAATAGTATCTAAAATCAGTCCTTTTGTATAATCGCCACAAGAAAAATAATCGCTTATCCTTTTATCTACCCTCTCTCCTAAAGTAATAATTGCCAAAACTATATATTCTGCTTTTTGCAAACTTTTAACAATATATTTGCCAAGCAGATAATCTTTTTCATTAAGAATTATTCTATTTTCTTTTTGGTCTATTTTAAAATTATCATATATTTCCTGCTGTACTTTATAGTCTATCAAGCTTTCTGCTTCTACAAGTAACTCATCTATTTCCTTTATTAAATTTTCTGTTATATCAAAATTCATATTTCTTAATTTTTCAACAACCGAACTTTTTATTTTTTTCATTGCATCTTTGTTAAACATTTCAACACCTCATTGCATTACAATGTTTGTTGGTAAGTTTGCATTGATTTGTCTATTATTATAATCCATATTGTAAAAATCGCAAATAAAAAATTATCTTGTAAACCTATCCTTCAATAAAATGTATTTGACATTTCAGGGTTTTTCTCATACTATATAGTATAGTGTAATTAAAGCTAGATTAGCAGTTTGAAATTTCTCTAAAAAATTTTTTAAATCATAGCAAACTTATTATTGAAATTTGAAACAATGTATCTTATAATGAATTGAAATTATTTTTAGGGAAAGCTAAGCTCTGCAAAAGCCTATATCCTTGAATTACCTATATCAAGGTTTTAGGCTTTTATTCTGAGCCAAAACTTATGAAAGAAGGTGTTAAGTGAGTTGAAAAAGTTAGATCAAACTCAAACCCCTTTATTTGATGCCTTAATGGAATACGTAAATAACAACACCATTCCTTTTCACGTGCCAGGCCATAAAAAAGGTGTGGGAATGGCAAAAAAATTTTTAGACTTTGTGGGCAAAAATGTGTTGTCAATGGACGTAACAGTTTTTCAGCAAGTAGACAGCTTGCACAAACCTACTGGACCAATTAAATATGCCCAAGAATTGGCAGCACAAGCATTTGGTGCCGACGCTACTTTTTTCTCTATTCACGGAACATCTGGAGCAATACAGGCAATGATTTTAAGTGTAATGGGAGAAAATGAAAAAATTATTGTTCCGCGAAACATTCATAAATCCGTAACATCAGGAATAATACTAAGCGGTGCTATACCTGTTTATATGCAACCAGAAATTGATAAAAATATCGGTGTCGCATTAAATGTCACTCCAGAAACAGTAGAAAGAACATTAAGAGAGCATCCTGATGCAAAAGCTGTTTTAATAATAAATCCAACTTATTACGGAGTCTCTACGGATATGGCAAAAATTGCTGAAATTGTTCATGAGTATGGCGCTATATTAATGGTAGATGAAGCTCACGGACCACACCTAAAATTTAACGAAAAATTGCCTATTTCAGCAATGGAAGCAGGAGCTGATATCTGTGCACAGAGCACTCATAAGATTATTGGCTCAATGACGCAGAGCTCGATGCTTCACGTTAAAGGTGATAGAATTGATATCAATAGGGTAAAGCAAGTGATGAGCTTGCTTCAAACCACTAGCCCTTCATATATATTGCTAGCCTCTTTAGATGTTGCAAGAATGCAAATGGCTACAGAAGGAAGAGAATTATTAGATAAAACAATAGAATTAGCAGAGTACGCTCGAAGAGAGATAAACAATATAAAGGGACTCTACTGCTTTGGTGAAGAAATTGTCGGTCGAGACGGAGCTTACGACTTCGACCCCACAAAAGTTACAATAACAGCTAAAGGCCTTGGAATAAGCGGCCATCAGTTAGAGAAAATATTGGCAGAAAGATATTATATACAACCTGAACTTTCAGATATGTATAATGTTTTATGTGTATTCTCTATTGGTGATACAAAGGAAAAAGTCGATTATCTCTTAAGGGCTTTAAGAGAAATAAGTGATGAATTATATGATGAAAACATTGAAATAGCAAAGCCTATAGACATTCCCGAAATACCTGAACAAGTTGTTTCCCCCAGATACGCTTTTGGCTGTTCAACTGTATCGTTGCCTCTTAGAGAAAGTATAGGCCAGATAAGCGCGGAATTTTTGATGGCATACCCCCCAGGTATACCAGTACTCTGCCCAGGCGAAAGAATAACATTAGAAATAATTGAATATGTAAATAAAATGAAAGAAGCCAATTTAAGTATACAAGGCACCGAAGACCCGGAAGTAAATTATATAAAAATAGTAAATGACCGGCAAGTTTTAAATGTGATAGCATAATGTTTTACTAAAAAAGGAGTATCTCCAACAAAAGATACTCCTTTTTAATACCTATTTCAAATATTTTAACAATTTTTCAACTAAATGCTCTTTTGGCATAAAGCCAATCACCTTATCTACCATTTTGCCTTCTACAAAAACTCCCATCGTAGGAATGCTCATAATTCGATACTTAGAAGCAATTACAGGATTTTCATCTACATCCAGTTTTGCAACTTTTATCTTATCAGCATATTCTTCCGCAAACTCCTCTAACACTGGTGCCATCATTAAACAGGGTCTACACCATTTAGCCCAAAAATCTACTAAAACAGGTTTATCAGAATTGTACACTTCCTCTGTAAAAGTCTCATCTGTGACATTTACTGTTTTCATTTGTGTATATCCTGGTTACCCAAACTGTGCAAAACTGTGCAGTTTGGGCAGCTGGGGTATTTGTAGTCCGCCCTTCAGACTTTCCCTGCCCCAGCAGGCGGTTTTTGGGAAAGCCATAGCCCCTGCCCCAAGAAGCAGGGACTCGCGCCTTTATGGGTCTCCCCACTTGCCCTGAATTAACAGCTTTTTTAGGGCAGAGAAGTCTCTTGGCACCTTCTCAGGGGAGAGTGGAGTTACCACCGCTACCTTGAGAACTTGCCAGAAATCATGGGCACTAAAACTTGTTCCATCCAGAGGTTTTAGTACCCTTCCTGGCTCACTCTCAAGGCTTTGTAGAAATTCTATTGCTTTATTTATCTCTTTTAAGTGTTTTTTCTTCAACTGCTTGTTCCTGACTGTTTTCTTTACATGCTTTTTTAATTCTTCTAATTTATCTATAGTTAGTGCGTTAAGAAACTTTATATAATTGTCTGGTATCTTTTCTTCTCTGCCTAATCCTCTTCTTGCTATTACGTAAGCTGCTGCTATGTCTTTTGTTATCATGTACTGCGGCGCATATTTTAACATGCCTATTATTGAGGTGTAAGAAGGATTGACTTCTATTACTTCTATCCCTTCCTTTTTTGCTAAAATTTTTATCTTTTTTAAAAGGGATTTGTAGCTAAAGTTATGTCTTATTCTCCTTGACTTTTTGCCTGAAAAGTCTCCTTTTTCTCCTTTGTTTTTTATGTCTAATTTTTCAATTACTATTGCTTTTCTTTTTTCTTTTGCTATCTTTACTATCTCATGAGCATACTGCCATCTGAAATACTCTCTTTTATCTGAATTGCCGCTTGCAAGTTCCGGCATTGGTATACTGCCATAGCTTATTAGATTTCCTTTTTCATCTACTTCTGCCCATGATATGTTGTCCGGATATGCGTTCACATCTATTCCTATGATTCCTTTTTCTTTTGTTATTTTTATTTCTGGATATTCTTCTTCAATGGCAAAATAGGCGCATATGCTGCCATTTTTGAGTTTTAGTTCTACAGAGTATGGTATGTTTGATTGGGCAATTTCCTGCAGGAGTTCTTTTCTTTTTTTATTCTTTTTGTAGCCTGCTTCTATTTTGGCGTATACATATTTTCTTTCCCCTACATTTATCCTTAAGAAAGTGCCGTTTTTTCTTACTTCTATTCTTGTGTTGAGATTTCCTTTTTTGCTTTTATCCCCTCTTGAATAGAGATTTCCTTTTCTCTTCTCCTGCCACCTGATTTTTAATTTATTTTACTTTTTATTTCAACTGTTGATACCTCCTTATAGTAAAATTAAATTATTTGTATTTAAAAGCACATCGGCTACCGCCCCAATAGCAGAAGCATCTTCACCAAGTTGAGCTACTTTAATGTCAAAATCAAAAGGCACAATCCTTTTCACTTTCTCCTTTAATTCCTGGCGTATATCAATTTCATAGTTTAGGATGTCTCCTCCAATTATTATCGCTTCTGGGTTTAAAATACTTACAATATTGGCAATACCCATGCTTAAATTTTTAATAAATTGAGATACAGCTTGTACACAAGCAGGATTTTGTTTTTTATATTCTTTTACTACACCCTCCATAGTTTTTATATAAGGCAAACTTTTAGAAACTGATTCAACTAAAGCAGACAAAGAAGCTTTCCTTTCAAAATAACCATAGTCCTCATAAGAATACGAGTTTTCAAAGACGTCCTCTTCTGTAGCCATATAGCCTACTTCTCCTGCGGCATAAGCATTGCCTCTTAATAATTTGCCATTTACGTATATCCCGGAACCTATACCATTTCCTATATTTATCAGCACAAAATTCTCTATTTCGCGGCAACAACCAATCCATCTCTCTCCCAGTGCAGCATAATTTACACTGTTGTCTACATAAATGCTATAATTAAAAATTTCATTCAACCTTTTCTTTAAATCAAAATTACTCCATTTCAATCCCGGTGCATCAATAATTCCTTTTTGTATATCTGTGATTCCTGGAAGACCAATACCAATTCCTATTATATTTTTATCTTCCTCAGTAAGTTCTTTTATCCCTTTCACAATTCCATTAAAAGCCTGTTCTTTAATGCCAGTTTCCCATTTTATCTTTTTTAAAATTTTCCCCTCTAAATTAGTCAGAATTCCTATCGAATTTGTAGATTCAACGCTTATCCCTATAACAAATCTAGCATCGGGATTAAAAGAAAGCTGTATAGGCTTTCTCCCTACTGTACCTTTTTCTCCGTAGCCATTTTCTATTACCAAACCTTCTTCAATCAACTCATCTACAATGGCAGAAATAGTAGATTTGCTCATTTTTAAAATTTTAGAAACCTCTATTCTCGATATGGGTTGCATTTTTTTAATAACATCTAAAACATTGGCTTTATTGATATTTTTAATTAACCCTGAAGTGCCTTTAGTATAGTCTTTCAATATCTCGCCTCCATTAGTTCATTATCTGAACTAATTATCCAAAAAAATTAGTTCGATTGCCGAACATTTTCCTGTAATTATTATACCATAATAATTTGAAAAATGTAAATAATAAATTTTGAGACTACAAATATACAAGGAAGGTGCCTTATAATGAATAAAAAAATGAAATACATTGCAATAATTACTTTAATACTTTTTGTAGCTTTTGCTGGATTAGAATTAAAAACTTATAACTATGCAGGCAAAACTCCTGTTAAAAAACTTTATCCAACTCCTCAAATTTATCAAAGAGTATTAGTTTTTGCACCTCATCCTGATGATGAAACGCTTGCTGCTGCCGGTTTAATTCAGGACACCTTAAGATATGGAGGATGCGTTAAAGTCATAGTAATGACTAATGGAGATTCTTTCGAGCGTGCAGTTATAGAAAATTATGAAATTCCAATGCCTAAGCCACAGGAGTTTTTGCGCCTCGGCTATGACAGGCAAAAAGAAACTAAAAATGCCCTAAAATACTTAGGCGTTAAAGGTGAAAATATAATTTTTTTAGGATACCCTGATAAAGGTTTAGCTCCTCTTTGGTGGAAATATTGGAATGTACCTTATAAAAGCTTTGGTACTAAGACAACAATAAGCCCCTATGATAATTCATACATTCTGAAAGTAGAATACAATGGAAAAAACATAATAAAAGATTTAACAAAAATTATAAAAGAATATAACCCTACGCTTATTGTGTATCCTCATCCAAATGAGCTTCATCCCGACCATTGGGCAACAAATAGTTTTGTAAAATATACCTTATATCTTCTTAAAAAAGAAAATCTCCCTCAATTTCTTTACATAATTCATCGCACAGACTGGCCACTGCCTTTTGGAAAACATTCTCAATTAAATCTAAATCCTCCTCAAAATCTTTTGAAGACAGGAACAGAGTGGCATCTATATCCTCTTGCAAAAACCGATATTGACAAAAAGGGAGAAGCAATAATGATGTATAAAACTCAGATAAAAGTGATGAAAGACTTTTTATTGGCTTTTGACAGAAAAACAGAGCTGTATGGGTTTTATGAAGACGGCATATTGAAAAAATACAATAAAAACCGTAAATTTGATGATTATAAAGTGATAATAGACCCAGAATATGATAATTTTAGAGATTATGAAAATGGAAGTGTTGATATAACAGGAGTGTATGCATATATACAAAATAATAATTTGCACATAACTATAAAGTGTAGACAACCTGCAAAGCCACTTTATGAATACAACTTATATGGTATACTATTTAAAGGCCATAAAGAAGTTACAAGAATAAATGCAAAAGTTACAAATGGAAAATTAGTCTATAGAAAAGGAGATGTCAATATAAAAAATAGAATAATTCATATCACTATTCCTATAAATATAGACTTTGATGCAATATATTTATCTGCTACCACTACTTCTAATAAATATCTTATTGACAAAACAGCGTGGAGACTTTTGAAAAAAGAAAAATAATCAATATCCTATTAACTTGTAGCCATTTACTAAAATTTTATTTGCAGAACTCATTTTGTAAATTACATCAATTTTTTGAAATTGGTTTCACCAATAAAGCTACATTGCCTTCATTTCTAAAATAATGTGTGTAAAATTTTAGTCTAAAAATATAACTATGCAAAAACTCAGTAACCTTCAAAATTTCGACAGACATGTTACAATCAAATAAGTTGACATTTTATGATAAATTTTTTACAATATATTGAGTAAAGGGGAGTAGTTCGCATAGCTTATATGTGGTAAAGTCAACATATCGGGAAACCCTGGCTTTACCTTAAAGAACGAGACCTTTACATAATATGTTTTACATATTATGTAAAGGTCCTAATTTATTTATAGAGCAAATATAATAGTTGGGGAGGCAATAAAATGGAGGCACTTGTCACATCATTTGTCCTTATCTTTACTTCTGAGATGGGAGATAAGTCACAGCTCATGTCAATGGCTTTTGCTACTCTTTTTAAAGTAAGGACTGTTCTTATAAGTATATTTATCGCAGCCTTAATAAACAATGGCATTGCTGTGATATTTGGTTCGTATATCACCGAATACATTCCCATTTTTTATATAAAATTTTTAGCTGCTTTATTATTTTTGTTTTTTGGAATTTCAACTTTAATAGAGAAAGAAACAAAACAGGAAAAAATAAAAAATTCAAAATATGGTCCTGTTGCAACTATTATAAGTACATATGTACTATCAGAATTTGGAGACAAAACGCAATTGGCTGCTATAGCTTTGACTGCATCATATAACAGTCCTCTGTACATATTAATAGGTACTACTCTGGGGATATTTTTAGCAGATATATTAGGAATAATTGTAGGTATCTATTTCAATAAAAAATTTCCCTCTCAATACTTAAAATATCTATCTTCTTTCATATTCATCGCTTTTGGTCTTTCTACTTTGTATAAATTGTTTTTCTAAGTCAAAAACGGGTACTTAAATTGTACCCGTTTTTGACCCTCTCATCGGAAGTTTTACCTGCCGTAACAGAAAACCATATTACCTATTCTTGCCGCTATAGGAAGTGACCACAACCACGCATTAGTAGAACTTTGGTCAAAATAATACAAGGCTCCGTTTGTTGGGTCAACACCACTTAACGCATCTCTTGCTGCACTTATAGCGTCAACTGAAGCAGGTCTATTTATCCACCCATTTAGCACAGGAGTAAATTGGTAATTTCCGTATGCATCGACTTGATATATCACATCTTTTATAGTATTAGGGAAAATACCACTTTTAACTCTGTTTATTACTACAGCCGCAACTGCTACTTTAGCCTGGTATGGTTCTCCATCTGCTTCCGCGGTAACAAGTCGCGCAAGGAGGTCAAATTCCTCTTTTGTGTAGGGTATTACACCCCTTTCGATAGAACCTCTGCTGACATCCTGATATGCCCTATTAGAAGAAGTAGCACTGGGTATAATAAAGACTTGTCCAGGATATATTATGTCGCTTTTGTATCCGTTTGCAGATTTGAGCATATCAACAGTAATGCCGTATTTTAAAGCAATTAAGTACAAACTGTCACCTTTTTGGACAACATATGTGTTATCACTACCCGGCACTTGTAAAACTTGTCCTGGGTATATTACGGTACTTTGAAGGCCGTTTAAAGACATCAGCTTAGTATAGGTAGTTCCGTATTTTTGACTTATACCCCATAAGGTATCGCCGGGTTTAACTGTGTAAGTTGCGGCAAATACTGATTGGGAAATAAACAATCCGGCTATAACTGATGCGATGAGAGGTTTGACCTTGATGCGAATATTAAACATGTTGTTCCCCCTTTTGCCTCCGAGGTTAGTTGACGGGTTCGGGTTAGGGACACCCTACCACAAAAGTGGATTCACCCCAATTTAGTTCCCCCGTACCCCTTATCGGGGATTCGGCATATTTTTAACTAAATTATAGCCGGATATTTAACTTGTGTCCATATTAAACTGGTGGAAAGATAGGTAATGTTATGGTAAATTCACTACCTTTCCCTACTTCACTTTTTACAGTGACGCTTCCTTTATGTTCCTCAATAATCCACTTAGCAATAGCTAATCCCAATCCTGCCCCACCTGTCTCTTTGGCTCTCGCTTTGTCTACTCTGTAAAACCTATCAAAAATATGTGGAATGTCCTCTTTTGGTATTCCCACGCCATCATCTTTAATTTTTATATAGGCTTTTGAGTTATCCTTCCCCACATCAATTTCTATATTGCCATCTGAAGAAGTGTATTTTGCTGCATTGTCTAAAAATATCCTTATAAGCTCTTTAATGAGTTTTTTGTTAGCCATTATATTTATGTCATTTTGCCCTTTTACAACTATATTTTTGCTTTCATTTAACATTTTTATTTCCTCTGCAACCTCTTTTATTACATCCTTTAAATTAAACTCTTCCTTATTTAACTTTATCGATTTATTATCTCCTTTTGCCAACAAAAGAAGTCTTTCAATGAGATGCTCCATGTCTAATGTCTCTTTTTTAATCGCCTCTATAGCCTCTTGCAATACGGCTTTGTCCTCTTTTCCCCATCTATCCAACATGTCAATATACCCTTTTATTACAGAAATTGGGGTTCTAAGTTCGTGAGAAGCATCAGAGACAAACATGTTCTGCCTTTTAAAAGAATCTTCCAACCTATCCAGCATGTCATTAAAGGTTTTTGCCAATCTTGTAAGTTCATCGTCTTCTCCATATATTTTAAGTCTTTTATTTAACCCATGGGCATCTATCTCTCTTACTTCTTTTGTCATATAATCCACAGGTCTTAAAGCCCTCTTTGTAACGAAATATCCTGCAATAAAGGACACAAAAATTCCTGCCGCATCCGCAAAAAACATCAAAATAAAAAGTAGCTTCAAAAACAAATATTCATTTTCCATGTCCTTTATCACTTGAATATAGAACACTTTATCATCGCTTTTAAAAATGGTATTGAGGTAAGTCAAATCCTTATCATATTTGTCAATTTTAACAGGAATATCTATGTTTACATCATGAGGAATATTAATTCTTTCTAATCTTTTAGAAGAATAGATGACATTCCCTTTTTCATCAAATATTTTTGTATAAATATTTTCATTTGGTATGCTTGAAAAAATCAAATCTTTTTCAAATAAATTGACGTCCCCTTTTATTTCCCCCAGTTTACTTTTTATAGCCTCTGCCTGGCTTGTTACTTGGTCCATTGCTTGGTATATTAGATAATATTTTAAGCCGTAAAGCACAGAAGCATTAAGCACAACCAGTATTACTGAAAAAACTACAGAATAAAGAAGAGCTATCCTTAAAGTTATGCGGCGGGGCCACAGCTTAATCTTCATCTTTATCCTCCTTCAAAGTGTACCCCACTCCTCTTATGGTGTGGATTAACTTCCGGTCAAAAGGGTCGTCAATTTTGCTCCTCAAATACCTTATATATACATCCACTATGTTGGTATCTCCATAATAATCATAACCCCACACGCACTCAAGGATTTTTTCTCTTGTCAGCGCTATATTTGCGTTTTTAATCAAATATTCTAAAAGGTCAAATTCTTTTTTTGTAAGTTCAATTTTTATACCCGCTCTTCTTACTTCATGAGTTGTCAAATCCATAGTGATGTCGCTATATCTTAACACATCTTTTTTAAGATGCGGCTTTTTCTTTCTCAAAGCAGCCCTCACTCTTGCAAAAAGCTCTTCTATAGAAAAGGGTTTTGTCACATAGTCATCAGCTCCAATGTCAAGTCCTTCCACTTTGTCTTTTACTTCGTACTTGGCAGTAAGCATTATAACAGGTATGTCGGAATGTTCTCTTATTTTTTTTAAAACTTCAAATCCGTCAATTTCTGGAAGCATTATGTCCAAAAGCACAAGGTCATAATCTCCTTCTAATGCCTCCTTTAAGCCAGAAGGTCCATCGTAAGTCACAGTGACAGTATATCCTTCATGTTCAAACTCCAATTGTAAAAAACGGGCTATGTGCTTTTCATCCTCTATGATAAGTATCTTTTCTTTCATCATTCATCACCAATGATATTATAGCATATCAAAGGTTTTATAAAAATCCGGATACGAAATATTTACACATTCAGCATTTTTTATCTTAGTTTCTCCTTCTGCTATAAGTCCAGCAACCCATAAAGACATGGCAATCCTGTGGTCGTTGTAACTTTCCACTGTATTTCCTCTTAAAAAACCCGTCCCTTCTATAATCATCCCATCTTCTGTTTCAAAAATTTTTGCTCCCATTTTCTTTAATTCTGAAGTGATTGTATTTATTCTATTGCTTTCTTTTACTTTTAACTCCTCGGCATCTTTTATCACTGTTTTCCCTTCTGCGAAAACTGCTGCAACTGCTATTACTGGAATTTCATCAATAAGCCTTGGAATAAGACTTCCTCCAATTTCAATTCCCTTTAGCCTTGAAGTCTTAACTGTTATATCCGCTACTTTTTCATTGTTTATAGTTCTTTCATTTGTTAAGACAATGTCTCCTCCCATCTCTTTTATCACATCGATAATACCAGTCCTTGTAAGATTTACATTTACATTTTTTATAGTAACCTCCGAATTTGGAACGAGAGTTGCAGCAACAATAAAATATGCTGCTGACGATATATCCCCTGGTACAATAACTCTCTGCCCTTGTAATTTGTAGCCAGGGTAACAAGTTATTTTTGTGCCATTTACATCCACTTTAGCACCAAAAGAACTAAACATGAGTTCCGTGTGATTTCTTGAAGGGTAAGGCTCTTCAATAGTCGTTTTATCATCAGCGTAAAGGCTTGCCAACATTATGCTGGACTTAACCTGTGCACTGGCAATTGGCATTTTGTAATATATGCCTTTAAGTTTGTTTCCAAAAACCGTAAGAGGTGCAAAATTTCCTTCTCTTGCTTCTATTTTCGCTCCCATCATACTAAGAGGAGTTATCACTCTTCCCATAGGGCGTCTCTTTATAGAATCATCACCTGTAAGCGTTGTCTCAAACTTTTGACCAGCGAGAATACCCATCAAAAGCCTAATGGTAGTACCCGAATTTCCTACATCAAGGATTTTTTCGCTTTTATTTAAATAAAGCCCTTTTCCATGAACTTTAACATTTGTCCCTTTTAATTCAATGTCAACTCCCAAATTCTTCATACAATTAATAGTAGATATACAATCTTCTCCTAAAAGAAAATTTTCAATTTCTGTAATCCCTTCTGCAATTGACCCAATCATTACAGCTCTATGGGATATTGACTTGTCTCCAGGGACTGAGACAATACCTTTTAAAAATCTTTTCTTTTTAACTTCAATATCCATAACAACACCTCAAGTTATAGTGTTTCGATATTTTCTTGCATCTTCAAGAAACTTTTGTATGGTGTCAATATCGTCATTTTCTAAATAACAAATAAAGTCACTTAGGACTTCCCTGTAATTTTTTAGTAACTCCAAAATAACTTCTTTGTTTGTACAAATTATGTCTTTCCATATTTCAGTCTGAGACAAGGCAATTCGCGTAGTATCTTTAAACCCACCAGCTGCGTATTTAAATGCTTCACTGCATTTATCATGAGCAAAATTCGTAAGGGTAGCAGAAAGAATATGAGGTACATGACTTATTATTCCGACAATGGCATCGTGTTTATTATAATCCATTATTACCGGTTTTGCACCTATTTTTATTATTACTTCATTTATAAATAAATCTAAAACATCTTCCTTTACATTATCAAAAGGTGTCAACAAATAATTAGAGTTGACAAATAAATCTGCATCAGCGTTGTCATAACCTGCCTTCTCTGTGCCAGCCATGGGATGGCCCCCGATGAAAAAAATTTCATCGGGTAAAAATTTTTGCACTTCTTCCATTATAACTTTTTTTGTACTTCCAACGTCAGTTACAATACAACCTTTTTTTAAATAAGGAAGTATATTTTTAGCCTTTTCAACAACTTTTCCAACAGGCGTGCATATAAAAACTAGATCAGCATCTACTTGAAAATCAAGGTCTGTCACGCCATAAGAAATTACTCCCTCTTCCAACGCTTTGTGTAAACTATTTTCATTTATATCAACAGCCATAACTTTTATATCAGTATATTTACTTAACGCTTTTGCCAGTGACCCGCCTATAAGACCCAATCCTACAATAACCGCGTTTTTTATCATGCAAAATCACGCCCTATTACTTTGGCAATAGACTTTATGTCTTGACACAAAACCTCAAAATTTTCAGGGGTAAGGGATTGAGCCCCATCAGATAACGCATTTTTAGGGTCTGGGTGGACTTCAATAATGAGGCCATCGGCTCCTGCTGCTATAGCAGCTTTAGCCATAGGACCTACCAGGTGCCATTTTCCAGTTCCGTGGCTGGGGTCAACAATTATGGGCAAATGGCTCAATTTTTTTATTGCTGGAACTGCACTCAAATCCAAAGTATTTCGAGTATAAGTTTCAAAAGTCCTTATTCCTCTTTCACAAAGTATGACGTCTTTGTTACCTTCGCTTAAAATGTATTCGGCTGCACTTAGCCATTCTTCCAATGTTGCTGAAATACCCCTCTTTAATAAAACAGGCTTGTTAATTTTCCCCACCGCTTTAAGTAATGGGAAATTTTGCATATTCCTTGCGCCTATTTGAAGAACATCAGCATATTGCACCACGAGTTCAACTGAATGAATATCCATAACTTCTGTCACAATCTTAAGGCCAGTAAGCTGTTTTGCTTCCTGAAGCATTTTTAAGCCTTCTTCTTCAAGCCCTTGGAAGGAGTAAGGAGATGTTCTCGGCTTAAATGCTCCTCCTCGCAAAAATTGAGCTCCCGCTTTTTTGACTGCCATCGCACTTTCAAAGAGCTGTTCTCTACTTTCTACTGCACAGGGTCCCGCCATTATAACTATGTTGTTTCCGCCTATTTTTATATCCCCTACTTCCACAACAGTCGGCTCTGGTTTGAAAATTCTGCTGGCAAGTTTGTAAGGTTCCACAATAGGAATGACTTTTTCAACTCCCTCCATCATTTCTACAGCCTTACCTTCTAATTTTTTCTTATCACCGATGACACCTATGACTATCCGTTCTTCACCTTTTGAAATATGGTAACATAAACCAAGAGATGTTAAAAGATTTGTAATATCAGAGATTTGTTTATCAGTCGCATCAATATTCATAACAATTACCATTTTCAATTCCTCCATTCTACCGTTCTACTTAAATTTAGGATATGAACCTAACACTTTTAAAAAATCCGTTCTACCTTTTAACTCCTCTAAAGCACTCTTTACTATTTCATCTTCTCTATGCCCCTCAATGTCCACCCAAAAAACATATTCTCCAAGTTTTTTCCTTGAAGGTCGAGATTCTATTTTTGTCATATTGATTTTTTTATTGGCCAAAACCCCTAAAGCGTTATATAAACTGCCTGGAACATTGGGGACAGAAAACACTATTGATGTCTTGTCTTTCCCTGTGACAACCCCGTCCTTTTGAGAAAGGACCAAAAACCTTGTATAATTTTCTTTTACATCTTGAATGTCTTTGTCAATTATTCTCATGCCGTAAATAACAGCTGCTCTTTCAGGACCTATTGCCACCACTCCAGGTTTAGATTTGACACCTAAGACTGCCTGAGCAGTGCTGTCTGTAGCTTTTACTTCCGCATTGGGAAATTTTTTAGATATATATTCCCTGCACTGAGCAATTGCCTGCTGATGAGAAAGTATACAATGTACATCTTTAAATTCAATTGGAGCATCCGAAATCAAGCAATGGGAAATAGGTATTATCACTTCTCCTTTTATCATTATCCCATTTGCGTCGTTTATCAGCATATCTACGGCAATATTTACAGAACCTTCAATAGAGTTTTCAATAGGAATTACTGCCTCTACGCATAAGCCATTGCTTATGCAATTTATGACCTCTGGAATGGTGTTAAACTCTACAACTTCACAATTTTCAACACCTTGCGTGTATTTTATAACAGCTTCTTCAGAAAATGTTCCTTTAGGACCCAAATAGCCAATTTTCATCCAACACCCCCTTGCAAATTATAATATTAGTGATATTTTAATACTTTGCATAAGTAGAGTCAAGTAAATTTTTCATAAAGTCTAAAAAATATAAATAAAAAAGCGGTTATCCGCTTATTTTAAAACTTTTAAGATTTCATCTTCTTTAACACTCATGACCTCAACTTTTCCAAAACCACGTGGAAGAACAAAATTTATTTTGCCTTCTCTACTCTTTTTATCAAGTTTTATAGCCTCTACGATGTCTTCTTTGTGCAAATCCCCATAATCTGTAGGTAATCCCGTTTTTTGTATCAAAGAAAAAATTCTTTCAAAATATTTTTCATCAATATACCCTAAATTTAATGCAAGTTTACAAGCATATACCATCCCTATAGCAACTGCTTCTCCATGGATATACCTCTCATAACCGGTCAAAGCTTCAATAGCATGTCCTATCGTATGGCCAAAATTTAATATTGAACGCAGGTTTTCTTCTTTCTCATCAAGAGATACGATTTTCCCTTTTATTTCGCAAGATTTTTTGATTATATGCCTTAATTTATCTTCTTTTAAATCTAAAATTTCATAAATGTTGCTTTCAATATACTCAAATAAACTAAAATCCCATATAATACCATATTTGATTATTTCGGCTAATCCACCAAGTATTTCTCTTTTATCTAACGTATTTAAAACGGCAGTGTCTATATATACCATTTTAGGTTGATGAAAAGCTCCTATTATGTTTTTGCCTTTTTTTAGATTGACTGCTACCTTGCCCCCTATACTGCTATCAACCTGCGCCAACAAAGTCGTGGGAATTTGCACAAAGTCTATTCCCCTCATGTAAGTTGCTGCCACAAAACCCGCTATGTCTCCTACAACGCCTCCTCCAAGAGCTATAACTGAACTGTCTCTTAAAAGTCCATAGTCATAAGCTTTTTCAAGAAGCCTTTGTGCCATTTCCATTGTTTTACTTGTTTCCCCTGCAGGAATAACTTCATATGACACATCAAAACGACTTTTTATAAGACTTTCATTGAGTTTTTCAAAATACAAAGGATAAACATTAGAATCAGTTATTACAAATGTTTTACTGCTTCTCACATGTTTCTTTGCTATTTCTCCTAATTTATCAAAAGAATCATAGGCAAAATATATAGGATAAGACCTTTCTTTTAAATCGACTGTTATAAAATCCAAAGTTCACACCTCACACTTTTTTATTTTCAGACAAAGGGGACGGTTCCTTTTAGCTGAATTTTAATTTGAAATCGGACGGAAGGAACCGTCCCCAGCGTTTGAACTTTTGTTTGGAAAAAAGGACAGTCTCTTTTACTGCCCTCTTGATTCATCATAGCATTTTTCCAAACTCATCAAGCAATCTTTCAAAAACATCCAACGCCTCATTTACTGGCTTAGGAGTTGTCAAATCTACTCCTGCTTTTTTCAAAAGATTCAAAGGATAATCAGAACTTCCACTCTTTAAAAATTCTTTGTACCTTTGTACAGCTTTTTCTCCCTCATTTAGTATCATTTGAGAGATAGCTATTGCCGCAGAAAATCCTGTGGCATATTTATAGACATAAAAATTCCTATAGAAATGAGGAATTCTCGCCCATTCATAACTTATACCTTCATCCACTACGATGTCATCACCGTAATAGAGTTTGTTGAGGTCATAGTATTTTTTACACAATACTTCGGGAGTAATTGATTCTCCCTTTTCTGCAATTTCATGAGCGTATTTTTCAAACTCTGCAAACATCACTTGTCTGTATATAGTGCCCCTAAACTCCTCAAAAAAGTGGTTTAAAAGATAAAGTTTCTCTTTCTCATCCTTTGAATTCTTTAAAAGGTAGTCCATCAATAGTGCTTCATTGCAAGTAGAAGCTACTTCTGCTACAAAAATTTTGTAGCCCGCATATATGTACGGTTGAGTTGAATTAGAATAATAGGTATGCAATGAATGGCCCATTTCATGAGCAATTGTAAAAACGTCATTTAGCTTGCCTTGGTAGTTTAACAGCACATAAGGATGGGTACCGTAAGTGCCCCATGAATAGGCTCCAGATGTTTTGCCTCGGTTTTCATAAACATCAATCCATCGAGAGTTAAATCCTTTTTTAAGCAAGCTTATGTACTCATCTCCTATAGGTTTGAGACCTTCAAGTACGAGTTCTAAAGCTTCTTCGTATGTAAATTTCTTGTCGTATTCCTGTATCAAGGGAACATACAAGTCGTACATGTGGAGTTCGTATAAACCCAAAAGTTTCTTTTTAAGACTTACATATCTGTGCAAAAGATTAAGCCTATTATGTACTGTCTCTATAAGATTGTCATAAACCTCTACATTTATATTATCCTCAAAAAGTGAGGCTTCTAAAGAGGAATTGTATTTCCGCGTTTTTGCATAAAAAATATCTTTTTTAATATTGCCAGCCATTGTAGAAGAAAAAGTATTTATGAACTTTTCATATGTATCGTACATGGCATTAAATGCAGCCATTCTGACATTTCTGTCTTTGCTCTGCATAAATCGTATAAAATTGCCATGAGTTAATTCTACTTCTTCGCCGTTTTCGTCCTTAATCGTAGGAAATTTCATATCCGCATTGTTTAGCATAGTGTATATATTTGATACAGATTCTGCGATAGTTTCTGCTTCCGCCAATATTTTTTCTTCTTCTGGAGAGAGGACATGAGGCTTAAATCTAATCAAGTCCTCAAAATAATGTTGATATATTTTTAGTTCTTCACATTCATTTATCATTTCCATTAATTTTTGCGTATCAATAGACAAAATCTCCGGAACTATAAAAGAAGTAGTGCTCATCACTTCAATGTTTAGCCTCATAGCTTTGTCAGCTAGTGCTTGGTATTTTGTATTTGTGTTGTCTTCATCTCTTCTCATGCGGGCGTATACAAAAACTTTCCCAGCCATTATTCCAATTTCGTCATGAAGCTTCAAAACGCTCAATAAGTCTTTAGAAGTATTAATTTTCCCTTTAAATTTGACAATTTCCTTTAAAAGCTCTTTTACTTTATTGTAATCTTCTTCCCACAATTTTTCATCTTCGTATATATCCTCAAGTCTCCATTTATACTTATCTTCAATTTCACTTCTGGTTTTTAAAGTAGCCATGTTAACCTCCCACTTAATCCTTTTGGAAAATTTCTTTTTTAAGTCTAACCCCTGTTGGCGTCTTTGCAAGCCCTCCTTCTGCAGTCTCCCTCAAAGCGCAAGGTATAGACCTTCCTACTCTGTACATCGCATCTACAACTTCGTCAAAAGGAATTATACTATCCATACCTGCTATTGCTAAATCAGCACATATTATGGCATTGGCTGTTCCAATTGCATTTCTTTTTTCACAGGGTATTTCTACTAATCCTGCAACAGGATCGCATACAAGCCCCAGCAAATTCATTATGGCAAAGGAAGCCGCAGTAAAACACTGCTCTGGCGTTCCTCCCATAAGTTCTACTAAAGCCGCTGCAGCCATTGCCGAGGCAGAACCTATTTCTGCTTGACACCCCCCTTCAGCACCTGATAAAGTGGAATTTTTGGCTATTATAATACCTATCCCTGATGCAGTAAACAATACCCTCGTCATGTCGTCATCGCTTTTGCCAAACTTTCTACCTATTGTAACCAGCGCTCCCGGTATAACACCGCTGGAACCTGCAGTAGGAGCAGCAACAATTTTACCCATAGAAGCATTAACCTCTGTCACTGCAAGAGCAGATGCTACAGCTTTGGCTATTGTCTCCCCAGAAAGGGTATTCCCTATTACTACTCTTTCGTATAGTTTTTTAGCATCTCCTCCAGACAAGCCGCTTACTGATTTTAAATCTTCATTTAAACCTTTATTAATAGATTCTTTCATCACTAACAAATTGTTCTTCATCTTTTGAAAAATGACATTTAAATCTTCTCCAGTTCTCTCTTGTTCCTCTAGCATTACAATTTGAGATATGGGCAAATTGAATTTTTTGGTAAGTTCTAATAACTCATAACCATGATTATATTGATACATTTTATACCTCCATCAAATAGTATTTATTATTATAGCATTCAAAATGCCATCAATATTTTTTATTGCCTCTTTTGCATCTTCAGGTATTTTCTGGTCTGACTCTATCACCATAATAGCTTTATCTCCCTTAGAATGCCTGTATACCCTCATAAAAGCGATATTTATTTTATAATTTGCAAAAATTTTAGTGACACTTGCTACTATCCCCGGTTTATCTATATGATTTGTAATCAAGGTTTCATATTCTCCACTAAACTCCACCTCTATGCCATTTATTTCTTTTAAAAGGACATTGCCTCCGCCTATTGAACATCCTAATATATTATTCTTTTGTCCTTTTTTGCCTGTGATTATCATTCTTACAGTGTTGGGGTGTGGAGCTTCTTCATCGCTTTCAATAAATTTAAACCTCATACCTTGCTGTCTTGCTATTTCAAAAGAATAAGGTAATCTTTCATCATCAGGGTCAAAGCCCAATATGCCTGCCACAAGAGCTTTGTCTGTGCCATGCCCTTTATAAGTGTGGGCAAAAGATTCATACAGTATAAACTCTACTTCTGATACATCCTCTTCCACAATTTTTCGAGCAATTTTTGCAAGCCTTGCAGCTCCTGCTGTATGGGAACTGCTGGGTCCAACCATTATAGGTCCCAATATATCAAAAACGCTGTAATCCCTCATATTGATCCCCTTACGTAAAAGTTTTCTTAGCTACATTTTACCTTTAACTCTACTAAAAAGCAACAGCACAGTAAGCCGGTTTCCCCGGCTTACTATCTTTTTACGTTTAATTTTTTTATTTTAAGGGGCTTAATTTTACCATATTCAATCAGCGTATTTTTAAAAGCCTTATCTATTTCTTCTCCTTCTTCATATCTTTTGTATAAATCCTCAAAAAACTTTTCGCCGAACTTTTCAAACAAAAGCTGAATATATTCGTTTATTCCTTCCTCATCGTATGAAATTTTTCCTAAGACAAAATTTTTGATTTTAGACAATTTTAATTTCATGGCACCTTTACTCTTCCTTTATCAATACGGCTCTTGTAGGAGCTGCTTCGGCACCTTTAATTTTTAAAGGTGCAGCATACAAAAAATATTCCCCTTCTTCAACATCTTTAAGCCGGAGTCCCTCAAGGATAACTATGCCTGCTTCCAAAAGGATTTTGTGGGTTTCATGGTCTGGCTGGCTTCTCTCAATTCCTAAGGCATCAATTCCCACACCCACAATTTCTTTTTCTTTTAAATAAAGGGCTCCGCTTTTATCTAAATAAACAAATTCAAAGTCGAAATCCTCTACCAAGGAGTTCCTCGTCTTAAATATTATAAAATTTCCTTTTTGAATATTTTTATTTACAAGGTCCTCCGAAGTTATTTTATCAAATATATTCGTAAAGTCAAATACTTTACACTTTGTTATAACTTTGCTTAAAATACCTGGAAGAGGCTTAAACTGTATGACAATTTCCGTAGATTTTGCCGGCATTCTCTTACCTGTGCGAATATAAAATGGAACTCCTGCCCATCGGAAATTTTCCACATGAACTTTTAACGCCATAAATGTTTCTGTATTGGAAGTAGGCGAAACCTTGTCCTCTTGTCTATATCCTACATATTGCCCTCTAACGATATTTTTTTCAACAGCCCCTGGAGTAAAAATTTCTAAAGACTTCAAAACTTTTACTTTCTCGTCTCTTATAGATTCTGTATCGAGGTTTACAGGTGGTTCCATCGCTGTCAAAGTCAAAAGCTGAAGCATGTGATTTTGAACCATATCCCTTAAAGCTCCTGCTTTTTCATAATATCCCCCACGGTTTTCAATTCCCACCGTTTCATTAGAGGAAATCTGCACATTGTCAATGTATCTTCTGTTCCATACAGGTTCAAAAAATACATTGGCAAATCTAATTACAATTATGTTTTGCAGCATCTCTTTGCCAAGATAATGGTCTATCCTGTAAGTGTTCCTCTCTGTAAAAACATCTGTAATTATCTTGTTTAGCCTTTGTGCCGATTTTAAATCTTCTCCAAAAGGCTTTTCTATTACTACTCTTTGCCATGAAGTTTCATTTTTGACCATACCGTACCTATTAAGTTTTTCAACGATTATCCCGAAATATTCCGGTGCCACCGCAAGATAGTAAACTCTATTGCCTTTTGCATTGTATTTTTTATCAATTTCTTCCAAAAAAGAGCTTAGTTCTATATAACCCTTGCCATCTGTAAAATCAAATTTTTTATAGTATATTCCCTTACTTAAATCTTGCCAAATTTTTTCATCAATGTTAAATCTTGAATAATTTTTAACAGACTCCAATACCTCGTTTCTATATTGCTCCTCTGTCTTGTCCCGCCTTCCTATAGAAACAACAGCGAAATTTTCAGGAAGAATTTTTTGATATTTTAAATTATACAAAGCAGGCATAAGCTTTCTGTGAGTCAAATCCCCTCTCCCACCAAATATAACCATTATATTAGATATATTATTTTTAACCATAAAACCACCTCTATTAATTCTTTTCCACCGCATGCCCTCCAAACTCATTTCTCAAAGCAGCTACAACCTTTCCTGCAAAAGTATCTTCTTGCTCTGAGCGATATCTCATAAACAACGACTGTGCAATTACAGGTACAGGCACTTTGAGGTTTAAAGCTTCTTCTAACGTCCACAGTCCTTCTCCAGAAGAATGCATTACTCCTTTTATTCCAGACAATTTAGGGTCTTTTTCAAAAGCTTTTTCCATAAGCTCCATAAGCCATCCGCGAATCACTGACCCATGACTCCAAACTCTGGCCACTTCTTTTAAATCAAAATCAAACTGACTTTTCTCTAAAACCTCAAACCCTTCTCCTATAGCCTGCATCATTCCGTATTCTATGCCGTTGTGAACCATTTTTGCAAAATGCCCTGAGCCGTTTTTGCCTGTATGTAAATAACCGTTTTCCGCACTTATATCCCTAATTAGAGGTTCAATATATTTAAAGACCTCATCTTCTGCTCCTATCATGGTGCAGGCTCCATGTCTTGCTCCTTCAATTCCTCCACTTGTGCCCACATCTACAAAATCAATTCCTTTTTCTTTAAGCATTTGATTCCTTCTCAAGGTGTCTTTATAGTAGGAATTACCTCCATCTATGATAATGTCATGTTTGTCAAGCAGTGGAAGCAGTTTATCTATCATTTCATCCACTGGATCTCCAGCAGGTACCATAAACCATATAACTCTTCTTCTTTCGAGATTTTTTACCAAATCCTCGATGGTATACGCACCTTTTATACCTTCTTTTTCGGCCTCTTTTACTTTTTCAGGGGACCTGTTATATGCAATAACCTCATGTCCATGGTCTCTCATATTTAATGCTAGATTAAACCCCATGCGCCCTAGTCCAATTAAACCTATTTTCATATAAATCACTCCTTAATAATAATTATCATGTGATATTTTTTATAATTTTAGTATTATATAATTGTTCACACATTTTCATTTAAAAAGCAGGGAAAACCCCTGCTTAATATGCTTTTAATATTATTTTGTCCTTATTTCGATAAACTATATAACTTTTATTTACATCGATTATTTTTCCATATCCTTTTACAACTATTCCACTTTCCAAGTTTTCAACTTCATTATCTCGTATAAAACCTAAACTATCATCTTTTGGAATAATGATTATATTTTGAGGATTTTCTTCTCTCATTAAAGTAATCTTCTTCCATTCTCTTAAAGGCTTGTCGACATGGCCATAGTATAAATTTGTGACCTGCTTTTTATTGTTAAGACTTCCAATATACACATTGTCATTACCATCAATTCCAATTAAAACGTACTTCTTCGTGCTTAAATACGTGTCTTTCTTTCCGTCTCTAATGACGTGAATTATGTTATTTGAAGATTGATAAACAAGATTGTCCTTTTTTTGGGTCTCAACCATTTTTAAAATTTTTTTAACAGGTAAATACATCCTTCTTATTTCACTCATTATATTGACTTGATACAGTCTATCTCCTAAAGGTGTGTTTACTTTGATGTAAATCATATTTGTAAGAGGAGATAAAGTCATATATGACACAAAGCTCTTATCTGGCAAATAAATCGCTTTATTGACAGTATTGTTTAAACTATTGTCTACATCATAAGCCTCTAAATTTATTCTTATTCCATGCCCATATCTTTCTCTTAGAAAATACAGTATTCTATTTCTATCGGTTAACCAGGTATAATAATCTGTATTTTTTTCTTCCACTTTAATTTGCTTTACAACTTTAGAAGTCTTAGTACTTATTATGTGGAGTTTGCCATTTTCTATATATGAGATATATTCGCCATCATAGGAAATTTTTATATCCTTTGCCCCATAGGGCACTGTTATTTCTATAGTATGAGGTAACTTAGTATCTCCAAATACTTTTTCAGTTTTAATAAAAGTAGAATCTACAAGAAAATAGTTGTTAATATAGTATAAAAATCCCAGTTCAAAAATCAAAGATATAATACTCCATTTTAAAATTTTCTTTAGTTTCAACTGTTCTTACCTCCCACTTATTTTGCAAAAAATATGGTAGGAACACATCTTTCTCCCAAAGCATCTGAGGGATTGTTTATCACTTTACCTTTAAAATACATAGTGGTAGAAGAACCTCCATCGAGATTAGCTGCATTATAAGCACCATATTTTAACATTATATCTTGAACATCTTTGAGAGTAGCTCCAATACTTTTTAATGACCTTCCATCTATTACTAAAAAAATCACCGTGCCATCTCTTCTCTGCCCAATAGCCGTACGAGGAGCTATCCCCCAACCTCCATCTCCTCTTTTTATCATAGGCTGTCCATTTATGACTAGTGCTGGTCCAAAACTCACCGCTTCTTTTATCGACATTTCTAATATATCTTTATACCTATAATTTCCAACCAGCAATTTCCCGTCTTGTGTAAATCCTATCAAATCAACTTTTTCGTTTGGGTTCTTAATCTCTGTGTATAAAACTTTTCCATTCTGAATCACAAATCCCTGAGGAGCACCACCAATACCTTTCATACTGCTATCTCCAAAGCCACCAGCATTTATAGCTGCTATGGCATCGTAATTTTTAGCTATTACGCTTGTAGTTTCCCCTTCTTTAGGAAATTTACTGGATATCCCTACTTGTACCCTCGTAGGATCATGTATTAATATCATTTTACCTTCAAAGTGTTTCCCGTAGATGTTATACACTTCTATAGATTTATCATGTTTATTCGTAAAGTTTATCAAATTTTTATCAGTTTTACCAGTTTGTATCTTGTTCATACTCATTATCTTATTTATCACATTTTTTGGCAAAAACAAGGTTGCAAGATACTGATGGGTAAAAGTTGTCATCGCTGTTGTGACAAAAGTATTTCGTATATTAGTAAAAGGCCCGTAAAAAACTAAAGCAGGCATTGTAATGGACACAAAAAACACTTCAAATATCAAAAAAGCCAAAATGTGCTTCATAGAAATTTTCTTTCCCATATACCACCTCAGATAAAAAGTAGTTAAATTTAACATCGAATATTATACAACCAATATATTAAAATTCCATTAACAATTTGTAAAAATTTAAAAAGGGACTTATTTTTAGTCCCTCTTACCTTATTCTCAAATACACTTTTAAGTAGTTTATCACATTTTTAGCATTTTCTTCATATGTGTCTATATAAATATTTTTTCCATCAATTGTATAGCTAAAATCCGTAAAACCTTGATTCATAAGGTACTCTTTTACAGAGTTTTCCCCTAAATCTCCTTGTACAATAAGGATTTTTTCTCCCACATATTTCCCATTTACATATATACTAAATGTATCTGTCGGTACTTTTAAATTTGCATTTCCATTGTCTGGTGTAACAATTATACCAGGCGCTATGGAATTTTGCCCGTATGGATAATTCAACATTAAACATCACCTCTACTTTATTTTACTCAAAAGAATTTAACATATTCTTAACAAAAAGCGGATTGTTTTATAATCCACAATTTTTTATAATAAACAAGAAGGGAGGAATTTATGTGTCAAAAAATAAAAAAATTTTGTATTTTATATGCACTGGCAATTCCTGTAGAAGTCAAATGGCAGAAGGTTTTGGCAAATATTATGGAAAAGATGATTTTGAAGTATATAGTGGTGGTGTAGAAGCTCACGGCTTAAATCCAAAAGCTATACAGGTCATGAAAGAAATAGGAATTGATATAAGCAATCAGACTTCCGATTTATTGGATGAAAATATCCTTTTTAAAGCAGATTATGTAATAACTTTATGCGGTGATGCAAGAGATAAATGTCCTGCTTTGCCTCCATCAATAAAAAGCCTCCATTGGGACTTAGAAGACCCTGCAAGAGCAACAGGCACAGAAGAAGAAGTTTTAAATAAATTTCGTGAAATAAGAGATATAATCAAAGAAAATGTAAAAAATTTGATAGAAGATATAAAGGAGCACTCGCACTAATCACGAGTGCTTTTAAATTATAAAATCCCAGCCTCTTCATGTTTTTTCACTATTTCTTCAGCTAACTCATCAAGAGCCTTAAAGTCTTCTTCTTTTGGGAATCCTTTTATGAAAACTGGTGAAATAACCTCTACTTTTAAATTAGTAATCATTTGAGAAAGCTGGTCTTGTGCCCTGCTACCCCAATTATAAGAGCCTATAATTGAAACAAACTTTGTCTTCGGCTTTAAAACATTGGCCAAATAAGTAGCATAAACCACCATTGGATGAGCACCTGTAAGTACTGTTGGAGTACCTATAACTATTGTAGCAGCATCCACTAATGCCATAGCCAATTTACCTATATCTTTAACAGACAAATCAAAAGGCTTTACAACTACACCTATTTTTATTATATACACTATTTTACCAAAACTTCATATAAAAAATTAACAAAGATTGAAACAAAATAATCAAGGGTATTCCTATTGTGAATAATTTATGTCTTGTCTTGTGTCTGAATATATACATGCCAATCAACACACCTATAGAACCACCAGACAGTGATAAAAGAAAAAATGTTTTCTCTTCTATTCTCCAAAGCTTGTGAGTTGCCTTATATTTATCAATACCCATTAAGATGAAAGAAAATACATTTAAAGTTAATAAAGTAAACACCAAAAACTTTTCCATTATAACACCTCAGAATAATTATATCATTTTATAAAAGGTATAAAAACTCAAAATATAGCTATCATAAAACTATGAAAAATATTGAGAGGTGTTGAAATGGTTATCTTGACTGCATCCCACATAGCATATCTAATAATGATTTTAATTATATTGATTTTACTTTTAATGAGAAAAGATATAATTTTACCCATAATATTAGCAATATTTTTAATTGGATTTCTATCAACTGGAAATATCTTAAAAGCAGTTCAAATACTTTACACTGCAATTTTTGTGTCAGGAAAAAGGCTGTGGCAAATCATAGTAATAATATCTCTTATAATATCTATGTCAAAAGCTTTAGATGACATAGGCGCAGATATAATCATAACGAAACCTTTTATAAAATATTTAAAAACTCCTACTTTTTCTTTTTGGATAATAGGTTTTTTAATGATGTTTTTATCATTTTTTATATGGCCTGCCCCTGCAGTCGGCTTAATCGGTACGGTTCTCATCAATCCCGCTTTAAAGTCGGGTATTGACAAAGTAAGCCTTGCCTCTATTGTTTCAATTTTTGGCTTTGGATCAGCATTATCAGGAGACTTTTTCATACAAGGAGCTCCCTCTATAACAGCCAGAGCAACAGGTATACCAATTCACACATTAATATTGGTAAGTTTACCTATTTGGGCTACAGCTTCAGCTGTAAGCATTCTTATACTTTACTTTATTACAGTGCAGCAAAGTAAAAAACAACAGCAAAACAATTATTTAGACATTAATAATGTTAACAAACCTTCTCCTCCTTTTAGTAGTGTGGTGGTTTCAATAATTGCAGTAGGACTTTTTATTTTAGACATAATTTTGATGCTGTTATTTAGAATTCACTCTAACGCGGCCACTGCTTTGATAGGTGGAACATCTATAATAGTTTTAATTGCCTCTACTTTAGTACAAAAAAATTTTCTAGATAAAACCCGCGAATATTTAAGAGAAGGTTTCATAACTGGAATGAAAACTTTTGCCCCTATCATAGTGATAAGCGCCTTTTTTCTCATGGGAGAAACCAGTATGGCAAAAGAGGTCATAGGTCCTCATGCAAAAGGATATCTCATGGACTTAGGAGTATATTTATCGCAACATATTCCATTAAATAAATATACTGTCTCTTTGGCTGAACTTCTTCTTGGGATACTTACAGGCTTATCGGGTTCCGGATTCTCAGGCCTTCCTTTAATAGGTGCCATTGCTAAAACTTTTTCTTCTACTTTAAACCTAAATCCAGCAATTCTCGCTTCAATAGGGCAAATAGCAGCTATATGGACGGGCGGTGGTACCATAATACCGTGGAGCACGGTTGCAGTATCTACAATGATAGATGTAGAAGCTGACAAAATTGCTAAAAGAAATATGATACCTGTAATAACAGGACTTATTGCAGGATACATCGTAACAATCTTGCTGCTTTAAGTAAAAAACAGCCTGGGTTTAGACATCCTGCTCAGTTTGTTGACAAATCTTTTTGTGTCTACTATATTGACATAAATCCATTAAGATATGAGTACATATTCATCTACACACTTAAGCACATACCTATAAGCTGAAACTGACTTCATTTTTTCCATTATTTCTTTACTGGCATTAGCAGTTAGAAATAAAATCGGGAAATCTTTATGATGTTGAATTATTCTTGCTGTATCTATCCCATCGATTGCTCCTCTAAGTTCTATGTCCATAAGAATTAAATCTGGGTTTTCGGTGTCATTTATTACTTTTTTAACAGCCTCTTCTCCTGATGTGACTATATTTGTTTTGTATCCGTATTTATTTAGAATGTCAGCTGCTATTTGTGCATTAAGTTTGCTGTCCTCTACAATAAGGATTTTCTTTGGAAAAGCAGTATTCATCAGTTAATGCCTCCAATTGATTTTGATTTAAATAAGTATAAATTGGATGTAGATTACAAAAACCATTATGTATTTTCAAAAAAACTGTTCAAGACTTCTATTTTCCGAAATGTTTTATACTCTTTTTACTTAAAAACACAATAAAAATTTCCCTGTAATGGTTATTCTCCATGTTTGTTGTTAAGTACTTTTTTGTAGCATCTCATCTACTTCTAAACATTATTTTAAAATAAAGTCATTTCCACACTCTGCGAAGTTGAAAAATTTCCTGTATATAACCCCACACCGCAATCGGTGAATGTATGAGCTGATAGAAAAGTAGATAAAGGATATATCCTATTCTGTTTCTGCGTATTTTTAAACCAAGAGTATCAAAAACTCTTTTTTGAAATGCATACATAACAACTGTCACAACAACATTTAATGGTAATACCAGCAGTGTATAAGGTCCTACAATGTAGTACTTACCAAAAAACGCCATTATCAAGCCAGGTATCCAGAAAAATGTATAAGCAAAATCTACAAAAGGTATCAATATGTCTATTCCGATTAGAAAAGCAGTCAGAAATCTTCTTTGATCCCACGGACCTGCAGTTTTTAATCCTTCGAACATGCCTCTTGCCCAGCGGGATCTCTGTCTTATGAAATGCTTTGCTTTCTCTGGAACTTCTGTGAACGCTACCGCTGTTGGTTCGAAATATACTCTGTAGTTTTTCTTAAAAAATTTCCACGTTAACACAATATCTTCTCCTATTACATCATCCCAGCCACCTACATCTCTTACAACATCTGTTTTATAAAGACTGAAAGCACCCTGCGCTACAAGCGTTCCTTGATACAGCCCCTGCATTCTTTTTAAAGAAGCAATTCCCATGAAGTAGTCCCATTCTTGCATTCTTGTTAATATGTTATTTCTGCTGTTTCTTACAAGAACATGTCCTGCTACTGCACAAACGTCAGCTGGAGAACTCAAAATTCTTGCTACTATATTGCCTCACCGCGAGCATATCTTTTATGTATAATTAATTGCAATATTAAATGCAACACCTAATGAAAATCATGTAGATTAGGATTTAGAAATAAATCATATTTAACCTTAAGCCCATCTTAGTTAACATATTGAGCGAAGGTCGTGATTTGTCAAGGGTTTAAGCAGGCGAAGCCTGCCCCTTGACAAATTACGAGTGAGCTCTATATTTTATAAGGGATGGGCTTAACAGATTTTTACTAGCTCCTCGTAAAGTATTCTTTAGGCGTTTTATATCTTAGTAATTTACGTGGAAGGTTATTAAGCCAGTTTTCTACTCTTTCTATAGTATCTATAGATAAATCTTTGATACTTTTGCCCTTAGGAATAAAACATCGTGTAGTATCTGCCAATTAACGTATCTATTTCCCAATGCCTAAAAACTTCACGACTTTCAACTTCTTTAGGCCTAACATCAATACTTTTACCCATAATACGTTTATTCTTACGGTTTTGTTTCTTCCTCGGTTTTAAACGTAGTTTTAAAGGTAAATCAATGTTTTTAAATGCTAATAATCCTCTATCTATATAGTTGTACAGCGTTTTAGTACAAACAATGGTTTTATTATTCCAGCTTGAGTCTTTTTTGCAATGTCCCACAACTGCATCTGGTGACCATTTTTCATGTAATATTTTATCTTCAGCATATTTCAAGAAATCCTCTGCTTTAGCTACTTTAAATTTAGCTCCGCAATTTGAACGATTTTTTTCGTAGACAGCCTGACCAGTTTCAGGAAAATAGCTTGTATAAGAAGATAAATCGCTTCTAAGTTGTGTAGTAGTTCCATGTTTAATTTCACGGCTGATTGTACTCGGAGAGCGATTAAGTTTTTTAGCAATATATCGAATACTTCTCCCTTCTTTGAGTAATGCATAGATTTCTCCTCGTTCATAGCTACTTAAGTGTTTAAAAGAACGCTTTTTTGTGGTATAATTATTATGAACCGTAGTGAAAATCCTCCTTGTATGATGTTGATTTGACACCTATATCATACATGATTTTCACTATGGTTTCTATTTTTTTACCTGTTGCATTTAATTATACAACTAACCATGAATTATTAAGTCCATTTAATATTGGAGCAAAATTAAAGCTTTCATTTAATTTCAGTAGTAGGAAAAGGAGAGATTATTTCTTTTCTCCGCTTGATTTTATCAGTTCTGATACAGCAGCTATACTGCCAAGTGTATCTATCAGTTTGTCGGGAATTATTAATTTGTTTGCCGGATTCTTTGCCATTTCCTGCAGCGCTTCTATTTGTTTTAACGCTATAACTGTTTCATTTGTGCCCGATTCAATTATTGCTTTGTTGATTAAAGCAATAGCTTCAGCTTGTGCTTTTGCCACCACTTCTATTGCTTTTGCTTTACCTTCCGCTTCCAAAAGTTGAGACTGCTTAAGTCCTTCAGCTTTTCTTATATTAGCTTCCTTTTCTGCTTCCGCTTCCAGAATTTTTGCCTGCTTTAAACCTTCTGCTTTTGCTATAGCACTCTGCTTTTCACCTTCTGCCTGCAAAATCATTGCTCTTTTGTCTCTTTCCGCTTTCATCTGCTTTTCCATTGCCTGCTGTATTTCTTCCGGAGGCATTATGTTCTTTATTTCAACAGACAAAATTTTTATCCCATAAGCATCCGTTATTTCATCTACTATTTTAAGAAGTTCTGAATTAATTTTATCTCTGCCTGACAAAACTTCATCCAGAGTCATGTTGCCAACTATATTTCTCATATTCGTTATTGTAGAATATATAATACCTGCCTTATAATTTTCTATGTTATATATTGCATCCCTTGCGTTTATAACTTTATAAAATATGACATTATCTATTAAAATTTTTACATTATCTTTTGTTATCACACTTTGTGGTTCTATATCAAGAATTTGCTGTTTTGTCGATACTTTTGCACGTACATAATCTACAAATGGCAAAATAATGTGCCAGCCGGGTTCCAACACTTTATAAAACTGTCCCATTCTTTCAACAACATAAACATAGCCCGTCCTGACTATTTTTACACTTGAAAGCAAAATAAATAAAAAAATTATTAATAAAATTATCATTAGAATTGACACTTTACATTACTCCTTTCTTTTAATTAATAATTTATTTCCTTCTATGCCTATTATTTCAGCAGTATCACCTGCTTTTAAAGGTTTTTTTGTTATTGCTAGCCAATAAGTTCCATCAAGCATCACCTGCCCTTCTGTATCTATATCATTAGCTAACTTAATTGTGCGCCCGATAAAAGTCTTTTCATAAGGGCTTACTTGAGGAATATTTTTAATATGCTTACGAATATAGAAATAACTTACTGCAAAAGCTGTATTTCCAACAAAAAGAAAAACAACTATTTGCCAAACTGAAGAGAAGCCCATAAGTTGTACAATAATTGCTGTTAAAGCACCAATAGAAAAGCTTACGAAAAGAATATTGCTTGTTATTATATCTATAATAATTCCCGCGAAAATTACAACAATCCAGAAAAGCATCAAATCATTCATACTTTTATCACCTGCACAATGTTATCGTTTTGTAAACTTAAATGAAAGTTCCTTCTGCTAACCCACTTATTACTAGCTTATTTTTTAGTTTGTATCTACTTTGGGATACTTCTTTTTTCCCTTCATAGATTACAAAGTGTTTTATTTCTCCTTTGCTTTTATCTGCTCTCTGTAGCTTTATTATTACTCCATCTCCTTCTATATACAGTTTATTCGTTTCTTCTTTTCCTTCTGGTATCTCTCCACATTCAAATACAGCTTCCCTTTTTCTTTCGCTTTCTTTCTTTAATCTCTCTCCTATTTCTTGTACTACTTTCCATATTGTCATTGCACTAATGCCAGGAAAAAGATAGGCTAATATTTCTGCATCTCCTCTTGTATGTAAACTATCCAAATGCGCTTATTACCTGCTTTGCTCTAAATCCTATTACTTCCCACGTCTTATGGTCGTGTTCCTCCATTAGTCTTGGTTATGTGTCGAATATCTAACATATCAGACATCACCTTCCTTTTGATTTTTGTTTTGATTGTTTTTGGCGGTGAGGTCTTTTTTCTACATTTGCACCTTTTTCCCTGCTTAATCACCTACTCAAATTTTGCACTATCAATTTTTATTAATTAATTTTCTTTTCTTTCATTCTTATCCGACTGAGTAAAAATTATGGATTTTTTCGGAATAATCGAAGAAATTGCACTTTTAAAAATTAGCATTTGCTGTTTGTTTTCTTCTACTTCTAAAACTACAGTATAATTGTCAAAACCTTTTACAAGGCCTGTTAATGGTATACCTTTGAATAAATAAATTGTCACAGGCACCTGTTCTTTTTTTACTTGATTTAGAAAAACATCTTGTAAATTAATAGCTGTTTTTGAGCTGCTCATTGTCATTCCCCTCTTTTTTTGTTTTAATTATATCACAGCAGAAACTCTCTTTTAAAGAATTTTATAACTGTTTTATTTTTATGCATAAATTAAATTTGGTTTTACACCATTTTTAAAGCTCCCCATGGGCCTCCCACATCCTCAGGTGGACATTTTCTTTTGCCTCCAATACATACAGGATATTTTTATACCTTTTCCCGGTTCAAGCACCTTTTCAACAATGATTTCATGTTCCCAGCAATCATCAAAATCATAAATATATTCGAATTTATTTTTTGGTACAAAACCTATATCTCTTAATCTTACACTTCTGGAACTTTTTATTTCTCTGTCTATATTGATATCCCATTCATTATCTTTTTCTCCGATAATCAAATCGCCTACCTCAAATTCGTAAAGGTGTTCCTCAAGCCATCCCATTGCACACTGAATTATTTGGTGGAGCTTAAAAAATGTTATGTCATCTCTAACCAATATTCTTCTCCACACAGGCGGTTTACGTCTTTTAATGTTATTTTTAACTGAAAAATTTGCATTTTTCTTTCATCTCCTCTTTTTAATTTTTTCAAACTGAGTTATAATATATTGGGAGGAAGGCTCCCTATTTCTTTTTTTGTATTTATCGGCATACAAGGGGAATGCCTGCCCCGCCTGTTTTTGCTTTATTGCGCAAAGCCTGATGAAAAATCTCAAAATTAGAATATTATACTAAAGCCATTTCTCAACCCTAAGTAAATTTTATTTTCCTTTATTTCCTGTACTGTTACCCTCTCTCCCTTTTTATTTTTTTGTCTAAAAACATAACGCCAAAAAATTACTGTCTTTATAACTCCTTATATTTCTTTTGTTTCTGCCGTCTCTTGTTTTGAATTTGATTCTTCCTTCATTAAGTTTTCTTTTGCAAAATTAATTAACTCTTCTTCATTTTTCCCGTTATCAGGATATGTACTTATGTGAAAATACCATTTCCCCGGCAGTTTATCTTTAAGTTTTTTTATTACAACCGCTGCACCATCAGCTCCTGTAACAGGAAGAATTAAAGCCAGTGTATTTTTATCAACCTCAAATACTGTATCTATGTCACGAAGTTTGTTTTTTAGCTGTTCTGCTATTTTTGAAATTTCAATTTTGACTTTCCCGTTGCATTGAGTCAACACTAAAGAAAGATTTTCATTGCCTCTTTTCGCCCGGTTTATTTCTTTTTTCAGCAGCTCTTTAAGTTCTGGATAGTGGTCTTCTTCTTTAACATATTCTATTAGCTTTACCACACGTTTTACAAGCTCAGCTGCTTTGAAGGGCTTAATGAAATATTCTACTGCACCAACTTCTACTGCCTCTCTAATTGAAAGTGGTGTAGCATCTGCGCTCAATATCATCACCGGAATGTTTTTGTATTCCGCCTGCGATTTTAGTTTCTGTATAAATTCAAAGCCATTCTGATTCGGGAGATTAATGTCTACAATTATTAAATCAAATAATTTCTCTTTATTTTTTACTTTCAATATTGCTTCTTCAGCAGTAGCTGCAGTTTCAACGTCATATCCTTCTGCTTCTAATATATTTTTAGCCATAAACCGTATTAATACAGAGTCATCTATTATTAGAATGCTCTTACTATTTTTTCTTTCTTCCATAGCTCTTTTATTGAGGCCAGCTTACAAGCCTCACTCTCTATCCTCCCTCTCTGTAAAATACTTCAGCTCAGTTTTACTCGCTTTTTACACAATTTCTTCCCGCACCTTTTGCTTCATACAGCATGTTGTCTACACGAAGAAGAACTGTATCAATAGTATCAGTATCCCTATATTCCGTCACACCAAAGCTTGCAGTCACATGTCCCACTTCAGGTAGGCTCATCATACTAATGTGCTTCCTAATCTCTTCCGCCAGGTCAACCGCATCACTTAAAGAAGTTTCCGGCAATAGGATTATAAATTCTTCTCCTCCCCACCGTGCAAAACAATCTGTCTTGCGTATCCTTCCTTTTACTGTATCGGCAACTTTTTTAAGAACCATATCCCCCGCAGCATGGCCGAAATGGTCATTTACCTTTTTGAAATGATCTAAGTCAAACATAATAAGGGAAAACGGCTTTCTATTTCGCTTTGTTCACTCTATTTCCCGCTC
Organism: Thermoanaerobacter kivui; assembly: GCF_000763575.1. NCBI lineage: Bacteria > Bacillati > Bacillota > Clostridia > Thermoanaerobacterales > Thermoanaerobacteraceae > Thermoanaerobacter > Thermoanaerobacter kivui. The sequence continues at coordinate 1,026,740 of NZ_CP009170.1, read as the reverse complement.
CAGCATCTGCATGAAAAAACGCCGGTTATAAATATTTGTAAGGGGATCAGTAATAGACTGGCGATAAAGCAATTCCTCAAATTTTTTGCGCTCACTTACATCGCGAATAATCCCTATTGCATGCCATGAATCTTTGATTCTAACAGCAGAAAGTGAAAGTTCTACATCAATTTCATGTCCGTCTTTATGCCTTGTCTTCATCTCAATTGTCTTACCTACGACACTTCCTTTTCCGGTTAAACGGAATTTTTTAAATGCTTCTCTATAGGCTTCGTACAGTCGCATATCTTGTATCATAAACATGTGCAAATCCTTTCCTATTATTTCTTCTCTTGAATAACCAAGTATGCGTTCCGCTGCAGGATTCCAAAAAGTTACATTGCCGTTATTGTCAATCATTACAATAGCATCTCCGGCATATTCCATTACAGTGCTTAAAATCTCATTCTTCTCTTTCAGTTCTTCTTCCATCCTTTTGCGCTCTGTCAGATCAATCACAAGTGCTGCATATACTTTTTCTTTACCAAATTCTACAGGTTCTAAGTGAATTTCTACCGGATATAAAGAACCATCTTTTCTGCAGTGCATTGTATCAAAAATAATTTGCTTCTGTTCTTCATTAGAAAGCGGCTCAAGAAGTTCTTTAAAGCTTTTCAAGGTAAACTCCGGTTTTAAGTCAACAGGCGTCATTTCTTTAAGCTCTTCTTCAGTATATCCCAAATTTTCCCTTGCTCCACGGTTTACTGCGATGAACTTTAGTGTCTGCGGATGGAATATGTAAATTTCATTGAGCGAGTCTTCAAAAAGATTTTTATAAAATTCAAGCTCTCTCTTTGCTTTCCATCGTTCGGTGATGTCAAAGACAATCAGATGCATCAGTGTTTTTCCGTGATAATCTACAGGGGATGAATATATTTCTACTAATTTCTCTTCTCCGTTGGCTAACCGTTGGAAGCAAATGCAGGGATTACAGCCCTTCTTTAAAGCTTCCGAACACTTCTGACCACCATCTATAGTAGAAACGCCAATAACAGCTTCTATGTCCATCTGCAGCATAGTTTCTCTGGAATAACCGTAGAAGTGACAGGCAGCTTTGTTAGCATCAATGATGCGTCCGGTTTGTGGATCAATAAGTATCATTGCTACGTTATGATTTTCAAACATATTGCGGAACAACTCTTCTCTTTTTTTTATCTGTATTTTAGCCTCATAAAGCTTAAAAGCCATTTCTATTTGAGATACGAGTACATACTCATCTACACCCTTAAGAGCATACCCGTAAGCTGAAACTGACTTTATTTTTTCCATTATTTCTTTACTGGCATTGGCAGTGAGAAATAGAATTGGGATATCTTTATGCTGCTGAATTATTCTTGCTGCCTCTATCCCATCGATTGCTCCTTTAAGTTCTATGTCCATAAGAATTAAGTCTGGGCTTTTGATGTTATTTAGTGCTTTTTCAACAGCCTCTTCGCCTGATGTGACTATCTCTGTTTCGTATCCATGCCTGGTCAGAATATCCGCTGTTATCTGCGCATTGAGCCTGCTATCTTCTACAATGAGGACCTTCTTCAGGTAAAAAGCATTCATCATCTGGTACCTCCAACCTTTTTGCAAGTATCTTTGAAAAATTATTTATGATTTTTATTTTCCAAAGTACTATTGTACTCTTCTCACTTGAAAAGTGCAATAAAATTTTCCTGTCATAGTGTTTATTTTCATCCGGTTAAAAAGTCTGCCACCTTTTATATATACCACTTTCATCCTCGAATATCCGGTTTCTCCATTTTTAGTCTTTTTGGGCTCTTCCATTTGCCAGTTCCAGTTAAACTTCCAAAAAGTCCTTTTGGAGCTGTCCACACCACAGTAAAGGCACCAAATGCAAAGAGAAATAGAAAATACCAGGGAACCCAGAAAAGTGTTTTCCATAAGTTTCTGTCGTAGTCATAATTCAAAAAAGCAGCAACTGACATTTGTACCACCCCTGCAACGGAAAGAAGTGCCCCATACCAGGCTGGAATTGGACTAATTCCCAGAGGATAATGGAAAAATATACTGCTTATAGCCCACAAAAGTGTGCCAAAGACAAAACAGAATGCCCACAGGTATCCCAGTACAAAGTCAAAATAAACAGGCCATAAATAACGCCAGTGCCAGCTTTTAAAAATATCTTTATGAGTTCGCAGTAAATGCCAGCCTCCAAGTGCCCAGCGCTTGCGCTGTTTCCAGTATTCTCTCAACGTTGCTGGAGACTGTATTAGGGCTACTGCCTGAGGTACAAACCAAACTTCATAGAAACGCTTTTGAATCTTCCAGGTTATATCAATATCTTCAGTCGCAGTATATGGTGAAAAACCGCCAACTTCCTTCAAAACTTCTGTTCGAAATGCTACAACACATCAACCGACAGGGCAGTATTTAAAGCATTGGCTTTTCCCTGATTTTCAGAAAGTCGCAGGAGATGAAAATTGGGATTCAAACCAACAAATCTTCTAATAATATTCGCTGTGTTATCGCTGGATGCATCATCTATAAATACTACTCTGTAATTTGGGTAGTTTAAAAATTGTAAAGCCGTGCATGTTGCTGCAATACTTACCTCTTCATTATGGCAGGGTACAAGAATAGTAACTGGCGGCCAATTTTTCGCCCCAATTTTTCTCCATTGACTGGGTTTTCTTGAATAACTTTTTTCACGCCTCCACCAGAAATATATTCCTGCAAGTGTCCAAATTATGCTCATTGCAAGAGGATAAGTAAATACATACCATCCTATGACTTCCCATATTGTCATTTGCTTTCCTCCTCTTTAGGTATATATTCAGAAATTTCATGAATAAACTCCCAATAGAGTCCCTCCTCTTCTATTCTTTTTATAACTTCCGGTGTAATTTCTTCTCCTTCAGAAACAATAATATTTCCTTTTGGAGTGCAAAAATTCTTTTTCATAGTTAACGGAGGGAAGGAGATTAAATAATCTTCTTCTTTTATAGAGGCAAAATTTCCAAATGGGGTTTCATTAGTCTCCTGGCGTATTTGCTTATTTTCAGTAATTTTTGCTGTATCCAGAGTTTCTAAAGAAAGTTCTTTCCAGGCTAATATCGGTGCTTCAAAAGCTGGCATTTTTAATTTCCTTTTATTTTTCTTGTAATACCTGTAATAATGATATTGGGTCCACATAAACATAATTATCCAAATAATAACAGCCCATCCAACAGACAAAAGAAAAGCAAGGGCTGTGGAATATACAGCCTGCGGTATAAAAAGATTTTTTCTCCACACATACGCAAGCAAAAACCAACCGAATGCTCCTAAAATCCAGATAAAAGCTCCTATAATCCACGACCATACCCCTAAAGTGAAAATTATTAGTCCTATGCTTTTAAAAAAGCCTATCAAACCTTTAAAACTGTCTTTTGTTCTACTTTCAAAATTATTATTCCCCATAAACTCTTCCTCTTTCTTTCCAACACCACCAGTTTGAGTATAGCATATCGTTTCTCAGAAATCAATAACTTCCACAAATAGATAATAATTATTCTCTGCTTACAAACAAGGATTTTCGTCAAGAGTTGGAATGGGTATTTTTTCGAACATATGATTCATTTAGAATAAGTCAAGTCTTATTTGTCTAAAAAGGGGTTAAAAAGACTCCCCATCCTCTAGTTAAAATAAGAATAGAAGCGAGCCGAAGATATAACTGTAGGAATGGGAAATTCTTATAAAATTCAATCTAATTTATCTCCTTTCTTTGTATTTTATCCTCTATTCTGTTGTTATGTGGTCCTTCAGGGTTTATCCACTATGCAACTCGATATACTATAAGTCTTATTTCTCCAAAAAGTGTTGCAAATACCAAATTAATCTTGCGAATGTTGGCTATACTTTTCTAATAATTCCATATGTCCACCAAGCATTCCCCTTTTTTCATTCGGTCTTCCACGGCTCGTTTAATTTGAGGGTACTTTAGCATCTGCACTTAAAATTATTGTCGGAATGTGTCCTGTACTTTCCCTCTGATTTCAAGTTCTGAATAAATTCAAAGCTATTCTGAGCTGACAAATTGATGTCTGCAATTGTTAGTACTGAGTCTACATAACCAGTTAATCAACTTGGGTTCTCTTTAAGGGATTCGCATCCAGATAAAAGACTTTGCCCAGTATATTGATAAGAACGAAGTTCACCTCGTTACAGTGAAAGGTTCTAATTACTGGGTATATCGTTATGAAGGTGCTTTAAATGGTATAGATAATGCTGTAGTTCTAATATGCTGGCCTTGAAAAAGCTTTTAAAAATCAAAAAGCTCTACATGCATTTTTATGCACTGATACTGAACTAAATACTGAGACTATTCTAAATTACTTATTTGGTTGTGGAATAGTTATAGTTCGTAAAGATGTACAAAAGCAGCGTATTCAATGGATTTATGATCAACCTAAAAATAATATACCTATCGATGAGATTTTTGAGCAACTAAAATTGGCTTAGATAAAGTGCATCTATCTAATGGTAATATTTGTTATTAAATTTTCTCATCTATAGTAATCTAAGAAAATTTTCTTAGTCTTAGGATAAATTAATTTGAAAAATCACATTTATCACCTTTTCTTTTGTTTAATTTGTTATGCTATAAAAGTAAGGAGAAATTAGGAACTTCAATTTTAGATTTAGGTCAACTTTATCCCTTTGACATTCTGTAGACATTAAACTTAGCACCAACGATCTGCTACTGGTGTTTTTTATTATCTTAACTTACTTACTTTCTTTTATTAACACTATATTCTGATTCCCATTTGGGCTGTGGTCCCCTTAAAAATATGATATAAAAGCTGCAACCAAGCTTATTACAAAAGAAATCCCAAAAGTATCTCTTAATCCCTTAATAAACTGAGCAACTGCTATCCCTTTTGATCCAACTTGAGTGCCTACAAAAAGTGCTTGCATTGCTTGTGGATCTATGCTTGAAGAAATTATTCCCATAGCCAAAGCTATACTTATTACTGTACCGGCATTGTTCATCATTGTCCTTACTCCTGCCGCTATTCCCCTCTTATTAGCAGGAACATTACTCATTATAGCATTGGTATTAGGAGATATAAATAGTCCGGAGCCAAAACCCATTATAGCCATCCACAGTATTAACTTTGTAATTGACGTTGTAGCATTTATTCCCATAAAACCTACAAGTCCTACTGCAGATATATGTAGCCCTATACTACTTAACTCTCGTGACCCATACCTATCAGATAGCCAACCGCTAATTGGAGAAACCACCATCATTGCAAGAGCAAATGGTGTCAATAAAATACCTGCAGTCAATGGAGCCATTGCCTTAATGCCCTGCAAATAAAAAATCAAAAGAAAAGTAACGGCTCCTCTTGCTATTCCGTTTAGAAGATTACTCGTATAGGCAAAAGCTAATATTCTCGTTTTAAAAAGATTCAAATCAAGCATTGGCTGGTCTACGGTATTTTCAATATAAACGAATAAAACAAACAAGGCTATTGAGACAACAAAGAGAGTAATAATGTGTGGATTTCCCCATCCTGCAAATCCTCCAAAAGACAGGGCAATTAAAAGTATTATCATAGCAACGGTAAATACTAAAGTACCAGCATAATCAAATTTTTGATGCTCAGGAAGAGCCTCTACTTCCCTAAGTTGTAGTGCTGCCCACAGTGTGCCAATAATCCCAAATGGCACATTGATGTAGAAGATGCTTCTCCAGCCAAATTTAAGCAAAAATCCTCCTAAAATAGGTCCTATGACATTTGCAATGCTTATAACCATGCTGTTTATACCTAAAGCTTTCCCTAATTCGTTTTTAGGAAAAGCGTCTGTTACAATCACTGTACTATTAGCCATCATTAAGGCGCCACCAATAGATTGAATAATTCTAAACAAAAGCAATTGAATACCCGAATTTGACATTCCAGATAGTAAAGAACTGAGAGTAAATATCGCAAAACCTGTAACATATAATTTCTTTCTTCCAATCATATCTGCAATTCTCCCTATTGTCGGTACAAGTATTGTAATAGAAAGCATGTAACTCATTACAACCCACATGATTATAGTCATATCAGCATGTAAAGCTTTCATAATATCAGGCAAAGCAATTAAAAGCATACTTCCATTAAGAACAGAAAAAAGAGCACCTATTGTAGTGCATGAAAGTGCAATCCATTTGTATTCCAATTTTTTCACAGTATGCATCTCCTTTCATACAACGATTCTTGGATATAATAATGCGGCACATAATTGCAAAATAACAGTTATGAATATTATTATTAGCCAATCCAAGCCTGCATTTGGTATAGGACTATTTAATAAATATCCTCTTAAAAGTTCTACAATATAACTCAGAGGATTTATTTGTGCTACTATTTGCAGCCAATGAGGCATAATCTCAATAGGATAAATTGCATTACTGGCAAAGAAAAGAGGCATTGTTATTACCTGTCCTATGCCCATAAATCTTTCTCTGTTTTTGACTATAGCAGCAATAGCCATGGATAAAGAAGAAAAGATAATAGCCCCAAAAATTATAGTAATTACGCTCATTAATATGTTAACAATGCTCCAATGCAATTTTATCCCTATTAACAAGGAAAGAAACAGTATAATCACTACTTGACTTATTGCCCTTACACCGGCTCCCAAAGCTTTTCCCGTAACAAATGCAAAGCGAGGTACTGGCAGTGCAATTAATTTTTGAAGAATTCCCTGGTCTTTGTCCCAAATAATGCTCAAGCCATAAAAAATTGATATAAACATCATAGACTGTGCCAGAATTCCTGGAGTCATAAATGTCTGGTAATTAACATTTCCTGTCGGAATAGCCCATACTTTGGAAAAAGCCTGGCCAAAAACCAACAACCATAAAGCTGGTTGAACTGCACGAGTAAAAAGTTCAGTGGGGTCATGGCGCAATTTTCTTATTTCCATCTCAGCAATAGTAAAGGAATTAGCTATATAGGCTATAAATTTTGATAGTATAGAAAAACTGTGTCGTTTTTCATCAGTCAAAGCGCTGAATGCGCCTTCTGACTTGTCGCATTTCATTGAAACTTCCCCCGCTTTCCAGTCGATTGCCTGTAAAAAATGTAAAAACATCTTCTAAAGTGGCTTCTTTATTTCCCGTCATCGCTTTCAATTCTTCAGGTGTACCAAGTGCAGCTATCCTGCCTTTATTCATAATAGCTACCCTGTCACACAGGGCTTCTGCTTCTTCCATATAATGAGTCGTTATTAAAATTGTAAGTCCCGTTTCTTTTCTAAGTGCTTCGAGAACCTCCCAAACATTACGTCGTGCTACAGGATCAAGACCAACTGTCGGTTCATCAAGTATTAATAATTTGGGCCTGTGTATTAATGCCTGGCCGATTTCCAGTTTTCTAACCATACCACCAGAGTACTCTTTGACAATCCTGTTTGCTGCTTCGCTTAAATTTAATATGTCAAGAATATGATTAATCCTTTCTTCTCTTGCTTTTTTAGGTAAACGCAATAATTTTGCAACAAAGAGAAGATTTTCGTACCCTGTTAAAGTTGAATCGGCTGATAAGGCTTGTGGTACATATCCTATTAAATTTCGAATATAACCTCCATTTTTTATAACATTTATTCCCTCTATTTTGATTTCGCCTGATGTCGGAGGCAGAAGAGTAGTTATCATACGAATTGTAGTTGTTTTTCCTGCTCCATTAGGTCCCAATAAGCCAAAAACTTCTCCTTCGTTTATGTTAAAACTTATACCTGCAACTGCTTCATACTTTCCAAAAAGCTTCCTTAGATTTTTAACTTCAACAGAAAAAGGCATATAAACACCTGCTTCCAAATCAAAATTTAGCAAGTCTCACATTCTTTCAATTGATTCCAAATTAACCTTAAATCACTGTTTAGACGTTCTACGTCAAGTCCATCAATCTTTTTCAAAATATTTGCAAGTATTGATGTACGATATTGTAAGATCTCCTTTAATAGTTTGTCACCTTCTTGTGTTAAAACGAGATAAACAAGCCTTCTGTCAGTTTCATCTCGCCATCTTTCAACGAGCCCATCACTTACAAGATTGTCAACAAGCCCTGTCAGAGTGCCGGGAGCCAGCAGTAGCCTCCTTTGCAATTCTTTCATGGTTATTGGATTGTCAACCGACAGCTTATTCATAACCCAAAATCTTGCCATTGTTATATTTTTTTCGTTGAGATAGCTTCGAGTATATAAATTTAATATGTGATTTATCTCTCGTAAAAACATTTCTAAACTGTCTATATAACCTAGTTTCATCAATTTGCCTCCCTAATATTTTGGTTTCCAAATTATATTATAACATTATTCTCACAAAGTCAATAGGCTGTGAACATTTGTCCGTGTCAAAATTAAGTAAATTTTTAAAAATATTTTTGTTCAAATTGCCTCATCGCCAATATGTAATTTCAGCAATTATTGCAGCAGCTGCCGTTACATCTATGCCAGGTATACCATCCAGTTGTTCAATCTGCCTTTTATATCTGTAAGCTCAGAATTGATGTTTTCTTCTATCTCGTGCAGGTGTTCATACATTTCGTCTAAATGCTTGAGTAAAAGCTTTAAAAATTCTCTCTGGTGCTTATTAATTAACGAGGTATTAATCCATCAAAATAAAATTCAACCTTTTGCCTTGTTAATTTTAGTTTAACAAAAAGCGAAATTTTTGTAACTTGAAAACTTATTTTCATTTCTGGTTGTGCTTGATTAAGCATGAGTGGTTAATTAATATTATAGGCTTGTTTTATAATTAAAGTAAATGAAATGTGTCAAAAAAACCGTCCCTGTGACACAAAAGCAACAATAAAAGAACCAGAAACCTATGAAAATAGGTTTCTGGTTCTTTTATTTATTGTACTGGCGAAGACTTTCTAAAATTATCTTTTGCTCTACGCTGGCAACAAGACGACGTGTATCAACAACGGCATCAGGATTTACGCTAATACTGGTTATTCCCTTACGAACTAGGAATTCGGTAAATTCAGGATAAACCGAAGGTCCCTGTCCACATATGGAAACAGTCTTACCATATTTACGAGCAACCTCTATAAGGTGGGAAATTGCACAAATGACTGCCTCATTACGCTCATCAAGATACCCCATATTACTCAACTTGGCAGAATCACGATCGGCACCAAGTATTAACTGGGTCAGATCATTGGATCCTATACTGAAACCATCCACTAAGGTGCAGAATTGTTCGGCAAGGAAGATAACTGAAGGAACCTCCGCCATAATCCATACCTTAAAATCCAAGCCAGAGGAAAGACCCTCTTCAGCCATTATATTCAAAACCTGGCGAACCTCTGAGGTAGTTCTTACAAATGGAAGCATAACGTAAACATTTGTAAGCTGAAATTCTTTCCTGACTTTCCTTATCGCTTTACATTCAAGGCGAAATCCAGCTTCATACTCAGGAGAAATATAACGAGAAACACCACGCCATCCAATCATTGGATTGTTTTCTATAGGTTCGTTTTCTCCTCCTTTTAAACCACGGAATTCATTGGTCCTGAAATCGCTGAATCGTACAACTACTGGTCGGGGATAAACAGCCTGAGCTACTGTTGAAATACCTTCTGCCAGTTTGTCAATAAACATTTTTTCCTGATGGGTTTTTAAAAGGTACATAGGATGAGCCCCTATATGATCTGTAAATATAAATTCTGTTCTCATGAGGCCTATCCCATCAAATGGTAAATCTTTATAGCGTGCAATGGCTTCCGGTTCTCCCAAATTCATATATATCTTTGTGGCAGTAACAGGCGCAAGCTCTTTCCATAGTACCCTATTTATCAATGGACCTGATTCTTTGCTTAGTTTTTCTGTATTCTCTTCATCCAAGCTAATATGTCCTTCATAAACTACTCCTCGGGAAGCATCAACAGTTACTTCCATGCCTTCCTTTAAAATTTCTGTAGCATTTTTTGTTCCCACAATACAAGGAATACCAAGCTCACGGGATACAATAGCTGCATGGCAGGTACGACCTCCTTCATCGGTTATAATAGCCGCTGACTTTTTCATAGCAGGAACCATATCCGGGTTTGTCATTTTTGTTACAAGAACGGTGTTTTTTTCAATTTTGGTAACATCATCAAAATCATTAATAAGAACAACCCTGCCTGCAGCCATTCCAGGTGATGCTCCCAATCCTCTAACTAAAACCTTCTTCTCACTTGTTGTATTAACCTTTTTATCTTCATTTTGTACTTTCCCCAACGTTGTTATAGGACGACATTGAAGTATATAGAAATTTCCTTTTTCATATCCCCACTCAACATCCTGTGGTACACCATAATGACCTTCAATCTTTATAAGCTGCTGACACAAAGCCAAAATCTGTTCGTCTGAAAGACACTGCTTTTTAACATATTCTGAACCTAAGTATTTGGATACTTCTATTTCCACAGAGCCACTTTCTGAGTCAGGATCAGCAACAATCATTAGATTTTTGTCAGAAATCGTTTTTTCTATGATCCTAAAATTGCTTTTATCAACTACATACTCATCAGGTGTTACCTTACCTGAAACAACAGCTTCCCCTAAACCCCAGCTGGCGTTTATCATTATCTCCTGCCTATTTCCGGAAATCGGATTTGCCGTAAAAGCCACTCCTGAAATCTCTGATTGAATCATTCTTTGCACTACAACACATAAATACACCGAAAAATGATCGAATCCTTGTGCTTGACGGTAAGCGGTAGCTCTGGCAGTCCACAGAGAAGCCCAGCAACGGCGCACATGAACAAGTACATCTTCTTCACCACAAACATTAAGATATGTATCCTGCTGACCGGCAAAAGATGCATCAGGCAAATCTTCTGCTGTTGCAGAACTTCTTACAGCCACTTTTACTGGGCCATCGTTACCTCCAAGTTCTTTATAAGCTTCAATAATTTCCTTCTCGATTTCAGGTGGCATAGGTGTATTTGTAATCATATCCCGTACATCTGACGTATTTTTTTTCAATTGTTCCAAATTGTTAATATCCGTTTTGCTAATGATATCCTTAATTTTTGATGCTAAACCTGTTGTTTCAATGAAATATTTATAAGCCTCTGCAGTAATACAAAAACCCGGTGGTACTGAAATCTTAGCTTGGGTTAGTTCTCCAAGATTAGCCCCTTTGCCTCCTACCAACTCCACATCATCTTTCCCCAGTTCATTAAACCATTTAACAAATTTATATGCCATAATCTATCTCCTCCCACTTTTAACAATTACATAATTCTTTATAATAAACTTCTAAAACCCTATTAGCTGTCTCTTCTACAGCCTTCCTTGTAACATCAACGATTTTCCTCATCACCTCCTAGGCATACTCCAATTCTTTATATACACTACTACCATATCTGCCTTCGTAATGCCCTTAGGATCTATACCATCGTCGTATTTTACCGCAAACTCGATAGCTTCTACCCTTTTGAAATACTCTTCATTTACTCTTCTCATAAGACCTGGTTCGAAATGAGGTTCTCTTCCTGTTATTTGCTTTAAAGCATCGAGTGCTGGTCCAAGTATATCTACGACTATTACATTATGTTTCTGAATGTTTCTGAGCTTCGCTAAGAAACATTCCTTTTAGATTAGGCATAACCAGTGTAAAAATTATAAAGCTATTATTTTGCATTGCTTGTTGAACAATTTCAACAATTTCTTCAGAATCTTTAACAAACGGAAAACGACGAATTTCAGCATTTCCGGAATTAAACTGGCTTACTGCTGCTCGTGTAACCAGTTCAGCTGTTTCACCAATAGAATCAGGCACAACATATATAATTGGATGTGTATTATTTTATATCGTTGTCAATCGTTATCTCTGCCTTTCATTACTCATTTATATATTTATATTATAGCCTTATTAAATTTTAACTGTCAAGTATTATATCTTTTATATTTTAAAGGTCATACTTTTTGTAGCACATCAAGATACCATCTCGCAATAAAATTTTCAAGAATAAAAAAATTTTGACTGTAAGTAATTTAAATGAGAAAATATAGCATCTGTAAAATACATATTACGGTGGTTTAACATAAAAGTTCCAATCAAAATTGTCCAAGCATTTACTCTGCCACAACTTTTAACTGCAATATCCGGCGGTATTGCAGGAATTATATTAATTGCGATTCTCAATAATTATTTTAAAAAGGTAGTTAACAATTAAGGGATAATCCTTCGATTATCCCTTCAGACTGTAGACAAAGTCCAAGGAATCTCATATAATAAAAGGGATTCCTTTATTTTTACTTCTTCATCTATTTCTCTTAGCCTTTTAGAGTACGCATAGAGAAGGGAAGCTGTTACCAGGTTATTTATTATCCTTGGCAGCCCTTTTGTTATAGAATATATTGCTTCATATATGTTTTAATCTTTCTCTATCCTCATCAATTCTTGCACATTTCTGTATCGGCTCTTGATACATTCTACCAATAGTCCAATCAAAATTATTAAAGTATATATTTGCAAATATTGGTGAAATAATTCCTTCTTGTTCTACAGTCTGAGCCGGGGATTAAACACCCCGGCTATTGTTTTTAAGATACCCCCCTCATTATCAAATTCATCATGCTGTCTTTTTCTTCATTGGTCATTTTCTCCCACATCGCTTCAAAAATCACCCCCAGTCCTGGAATTGCATTTTCTTCTTTACTGTCAATCACTTGCTGTATAAACCCTTTAATTTCTTCTTTTGTTCTTCCCTTTAAATTATTAAGTACTGCTTTCTTTATGTCCATAATATACCTCCATTTATGAGAATTCAATTAATATAATTCCCAAAATAAAAAATAATAAACAAAAAAATTCCTAAAAAGGAACTTACAGATTGAAGACAAAGTCAAATTAAAAAGTCTCCGCTTTTATGCGTAAAGTGCATCGCGGAAGTATCTTAGTGTGTCTTGGCGAAGTTTTGGAAAAGCAGCTTTCCATGAGCAACTCTTAGATACTTATTACCTAAAAAAGAATTTTTCTAAACTTAAATTAAACTCGCCTTTCATGTAAGGAGGAAAGCGAATTCGGAAGCTGCCCAAAACGAGCCTTAGACACGACTTAGATACGTGAGCCTGCACTCGAGCATAAAAGCTGGAGACTTTTAATTTATACATAAAACATAAAAAGTTTGTCAACAAACAAAAAAGTTCCTAAAAGGAACCTATATGACATGGAATAAATATTTAAGAATCAGCAAAATTGCTATACCTGCTATTCCAAAAACTCCTGTAATAAATGAAGTAATTATATTGACAGGCAAGTAAACCCCAAATAGAACACCAAAAAAATTAAAAAATAAAAGCATCACAAAACCCACTAAGGCATTTAATACAAACTTTACCATCAACCTTAGAGATTTACCTAAAAGCCATAAAATAAAAACTAATATTAAAATAGCAACAATAAACGAAAAAGTCCCTTCCATCACCCTGTAATCACCTCTCATATCTTGATTACATTATATCATATTTTGCAAATTAAAAATAAATTAAATTTACATTTTTTTGATTGATTAGTCCTTATTAATCATATAAAATAATAGAGGTTACAAAATTTAAGACAAAGGGGTATGGTAATGGAACTGTTAATCAAAGCTTTTATAATGGGAATCGTGGAAGGGCTAACTGAATTTCTCCCCATCTCCTCTACAGGACATTTAATCATTGTGGGAAGCTTTATTAATTTTACCGGAAAATTTGCTACAATGTTTGAAATCGTCATTCAGTTGGGAGCTATTTTAGCAGTTGTATATTATTACAAGGGAAAAATATTTGCTTCTCTTAAAAATTTAAAACCTGGAGATTGGGGATTTAATTTGTGGTTCAAAATCTTTATAGCTTTTATACCAGCAGCAGTTATAGGATTATTTACTCACAAATACATTGAAGAGCATTTATTTTCGCCCTTCACTGTAGCAATTGCCCTCATTGTAGGTGCAATAATGATGATAGTCATAGAAGATACTTTCGGAAAAAGATATAAAATTGACAACATGGACAAAGTAGACACAAAAAAATCTTTCTGGATAGGTATAGCACAAGTTATGTCTCTTTTCCCTGGAATGTCACGGTCTGCTTCTACTATAATGGGAGGTATGCTTGTAGGTTTATCAGTTAAAGCAGCTGCAGAATTTTCTTTCTTTTTAGCTATACCTACAATGTTGGCAGCAACAGGCTTTGAACTTATCAAAAGTTTTACTGCCATGTCTTTATTGGAATGGGAAGCTCTTACAGTAGGATTCATAATGTCCTTCATAACCGCTTTATTTGTAGTAGATAAATTTTTGTCCTATCTCACAAAACATCCTTTAAAACCATTTGCTTATTATAGACTAATTGTAGGACTACTTATGTTACTTCTAATATCTGAAAAGATAGTTAAATAATAAAAACAAAAAAGGGTAGACCCATTTATGGCCTATCCTTTTTATTTATTTTATTTATTCCAATTCCTCATAAGCTTTTGAATATACTTCATAATCTTTATCACTGAAAAGTATAAATCTCACTTCTTTTATATTGCTACCTTCAAGATAATCAGATACTACTCTTAAAGCTATTTTTGCAGCTCTCTCCACAGGGAAACCATATGCTCCTGTGCTTATAGAGGGAAAAGCTATAGTTTTTACATTGTATTCATCCGCCAATTTAAGGCTTTCTATGTAAGCACTTGCTAATAAATTATCTTCATTATGATTGCCGCCTCTCCATATAGGCCCAACAGCGTGAATAACATATTTAGCCTTTAAATTACCTGCTCCAGTTATAACCGCATGACCTGTAGGGCATCCTCCTTGTTTTTCTCTTATAATTCTGCACTCCTCATCGATAGAAGGGCCACCCGCTCTATGAATAGCTCCGTCTACCCCCACCACCTCCAGATAAAGAAGAATTTGCAGCATTTACAATAGCATCTACTTCTTGATCCACAATATTCCCCTTTATTAATTTTATTCTCTCTTTCATTTCATCACCCTAATTTTAATTTTTATTTACGCTTAAAATTATATCACAAAAAACTGATATTTTCACGACATTGTGTTTTCATATTTTTCACCAATTATCCATAGAAAAGCAAAAGATATAAATAAACATATAGACGCTGCTAAAAATAACTTGTTAAATCCTATAAAATCCATAATAGCTCCAAAAGAGGAAGGAGTAACTATTGCGGCCAGGGATGAAAAGAAATAATAAAGTCCTGTATATGTCCCTATTTTTTCAGCTGAAGTATAGCTCACTACAAGAGGATAAGAATTTATTGTAAATAAAGCATTAAACATTCCAGCAAAAGGCATCAAAATTTGGATTGTCCTAAAATCACGTACTATCATAAATATTAAAAATAAAATTCCTTGTCCAAAAGCTCCAATCATCATAGTTTTTCTTTTCCCTATTTTTGTAGCTATAAATCCAGCAGGTAAAGCAAAAACTAAAAATGCCAAAGCGTAAAAACCCATTGCAAAAGAAGAAACACTTTCGTCTATCCCTAAAGCTATTTTGCAATACCTTGTGAAAAAAGTTTCAACTGCAGCACAACCCGCAATTGTCATAAAAATTGACAGGAGAGTATAAAAGGGTGCTTTATTTTGATCTTTTACCACAGTTGCAAGGGCCTTTAAAATACTCTGTTTTTCTTTTTTTTCCTCATTAAAAACTATTTTAGGTTCTTTAATTGTTAAAAATAAAACTATAGGTATAATTAATGATAAAATCCCTGACAAAAAGAAGGGATATGCTTTGTTTATTTTATAAAGCTGAGATCCAATAAAAAATATTATTAATGAACCTAATCCTCCCATAAAATTTATGACTCCATTAGCTTTGCTTCTGTGCTCTTCTTCTACAATATCTGGCATTAAAGCTACCATAGGAGTCCTATACGTAGCTACAACAATGTTAAACAGCAAATCTATAACAAGAAGCGATAAAAGTTTTGTCTGAAGTGGAAGCAAAGCATATAAAACGCCAGCAAGAGGCATGCTTACAAGTATATATGGCATTCGCCTGCCTATTCTTGTTCGCGTATTATCGCTTAAAGCCCCAAAAAATGGAAGTATAAAAAGGTTAGCAATGTTGTCCCAACTCATTACAAACCCAATTAAAGTATTGCTTTTTGTAAAATTACCAAGAAAAATGGGCATATAGGCATTATATGCTGCCCAAATCATGGAAATTACCATAAAACCAAGGCCTAAATTAAATATCTTCAAATAATTCAATCGCGAGGACATATTATTCTCCCTTCTCTAAAAGATTTATCAAAGTTTGTGGGTCGTCAGTGATAATCGCATCCACACCTGCTTTTATCATCATTTCCATGTCTTCTTTCCTATCAACAGTCCAAGGAAATAATTTTATATTATTCTTTTTACATCCCTTTACTAATTCAGGTATTATATTAAAATAAAAAGGATGCAGAGAATACGCTTTCATTCGTATTGCCATGTGCCATGGTTCTACAAGCCCACATTGATAAAGAAGCCCAATTTTAAACTCCGGTGCCATTCTCTTTACATCCCTTAAGCTATAATGGTTAAAAGAAGAAATAACTACTCTATCCTCAAAGTCATAATCCTCTATCGCTTTGATAAGCTTTTCTTCAATTCCTGGATAAAGTACAATTCCACTTTTTATCTCTATATTTACAATAAAATTTTTATGCCCAATGAGTTCAAAAACCTCATAAAGAGTTGGTATTCTCTCCCCTGCAAACTTCTTGTCAAATTTTATTCCAGCATCTAGCCTCTTAAGCTCTTTTAAAGTAAAATCTTTAACAAAGCCAATTCCGTCTGTAGTCCTGTCTACCCTTTCATCGTGAATCACTACTAGTTGTCCATCTTTAGTAAGCTGCACGTCCAATTCAATACCGTCAGCTCCCATTTCTAAAGCCTTTTTAAAAGATGCTAATGTGTTTTCTGGAGCATTTCTTGAATCTCCTCTATGGGCGATTACTAAAGGTTTCATAAATATGCCTCCTCATTTTTCAATTACTATACAAATTTTATCACACTTACCTTTAAAAACAAATTCACAAAATTAATTTTGTATAATAAGTTTGTTCTTCTTCATGAAGGAAAATTATTATTAAATCTTCTTTTTTAAAATCTGCTGTCACATCGTGTTTAAAAAATTCATAAGTCACTCTCTTTGACAATTCAAGACTGGAAAGTCCAATAGCTTGTGGAAGATTTTTTTTCAACCAATTTTCATCTTTAAGATACCTTTTAAAAATCTCTTGACCTTTCTCATATTTTTCTTTTACACAATCAGGTAAATCTTTGGCAGCATTAAAATACAAAAAATCAAATTTTATAATATCTTTTATTAAATCCTCATCGAGATCGAGCATTTCAATAGAAAATTTATATAAAATATCGTATAAGGCTTTTAATGAATGATTTTTATATAATAGCTCGTTTTCTTTCCAGTACTTATAAAATTCAAGATAAAAGTCAAATGGCCTTTCAAAGTTATTCTCCAAATATTCAAGAGTTTTTTTAAATTTTCCAGAATTATAGTATTTGTTCAAAAGGAATGCTATACCTTTTAAAATGACTAACTCTTGATAACTAATATCCTTTGTATACAATACCTCATATGGGGGCTTACTATCATAAACTATTTTAAACTCCCCCACTTTTCTCATTAAAGGAGTGCCTTTCAAAACCTTTAAAAATCCCAACTGTATCTCATCAGGTTTAAGATTGTACACATCATCAAAAGCCTTGCTAAAAGTCCCAAATGTATCCTCCGGAAGTCCTGCGATTAAATCCACATGAAGCTTTATTCCAGCCTCTTTCAACAACTTTATTCCATTTAATGTCTTTTCAACTGCTGTTGTCCGAGATATTTTCTTTAGACTTTGTACATTAGTAGTTTGAACCCCTACCTCAAATTGTATTTTATTTTCAAGACCTTTTAACTCTTTTACAAAATCTTCATCCACAAGCTCTGGATTTATCTCACAGTGAAATACAATATCTCCTCCAACTTCCTTCATAATCTGCAAAATTTCTTTTGCCCTTTTTTTGTTTGAATTAAAGGACCTGTCAATAAGCTTTAATATCTTTACTCCTTTACCTGCAAACCATTTTAAATCCTTTCTCACTTTTTCAAGGCTTTTAAATCGCAATTTATTGTCAATAGAAGAAAGGCAATAAGCGCATTTAAATGGACATCCTCTTGAAGTCTCGTAATACACAAGCTTATTGCTTAAGTCTTCATCTTCTTCGTAAGATATCGGCACTTCATCTAAGTTAACATAATTTTTTTGCGGTTGAATTAATATTTGTTCACCAACTTTGTAACTAATTCCAGAAACATCTTTTACATCTCTTTTGCCATCTAATGCTTCCAATAACTCCTTAAAAGCTATTTCTCCTTCTCCTACCACAATGTAATCTATAAAACTTTTTGAAAGTAGGTTATCCACATCATAAGAGACCTCCGGTCCCCCCAAAACCAGTATTACATGAGGCAATATTTTTTTTATATTCTCAGACAAATTTAATGCTATCTCAATATTCCAGATGTAACATGAAATACCTACTACATCAGGGTTTCTTTCAACTATGCTTTCCAACATAAAATCTGCGCTGTCATTTATAGTTGTTTCAAAAATTTGTATATCATAAGGATGACAAAACTTTTTTATATTTCTTATAGCAATATTGGTGTGATAGTATTTAGCATTAATTCCCACAAGAAGAATTTTCATAGATATCCCTCGCATTTTACTGCATTTTACAAATATATAATATAAGTATTTGTCCAAAAAAGCAAATAGTTTTTGTTTTGCAAATCTATTTATTACCCAAATGAGATATAATATTGGTAGAGAAAATTTTAAGAAAGGATTGAAAGACATGTCCTTTATCAAATTCAACAAATTATGGTTTGTACTTATCTTAATAGCCGCAATATTCTCTGCCCTATATCTTTATTACACATTATTTCCAGGAAATATTTCTCATGAAGTCTATAGACACTTTTCCCCTTTAGAAATATCAAAAGCACAAAAGTATCACAGGATAAACAGATTAATTTACATAACCTCTTTTCTGACAAAAGCATCTTTTTTAATTTGGTTTGTATTTGGGAATAATGCACTTAAGCTTTCCCATTATATAGAAAATACAGCCTCAGGTAAATATTATTTAAATGTCTTTTTGTATTTTATAGCCTTGTGGGTCATCGTAAGATTGATATCTTTGCCCTTCAGCCTTTTAAGCCATTCTGTTCAAGTTGAATGGGGCTTTTCTGTACAGACAATGGCTTCTTGGTGGAGTGACTATTTCAAAAGTGCAACTTTAGATTTTGTATTTTCAGCAGTAGGAGTATTGCTTTTCTTTGTAGCAATAAACAGCTGGCCTAAAACCTGGTGGATAAAGGCAACAATTTTTTTAACCATAATCATGTTTGTGCAAATTTTTGTCTATCCTACTTTTATAGCTCCACTTTTCAATAATTTTACTCCCATTCACGACCCAAAAATAATAAACATGGTTAAAGAAATATCTAAAAATGCGGGAATAAAAATCGACAGGATACAAGAAATGGACGCCAGTAAAAGGACCACCCTTGCCAATGCCTACTTTTATGGATTTGGAAACACAAGTAGAATTGTGTTATATGACACATTATTAAAGCATTACCCTGATGACGAAATAAAAGCAGTTATTGCCCACGAAGCAGGCCACTGGAAAGAAAATCACGTATTAAAAGGGATGATAATTGGCATATTGGGGTTGATACTTGGGCTTTACTTACTTAATATTTTAATTTACTCAAGTGTATTAATAACTTATGGAAAAAGAATGACACCAGCAGTCATGGCGATGATATATTTGTTTGTACTGCTTATAAATTTTGACACAAACCCCATACAGAATTACATATCAAGGCAGATGGAAAAACAAGCAGATTTGCTGTCAGTAAAATATATTCATGACAAAAATGCTGTAATAAAACTTCAGATTGAGCTTGCCAAAAAAAGCTTATTGGATGTAGACCCTCCCCCTTTCATCGAATGGTTTTCTTATTCACACCCCTCTACAATGCACAGAATTGAATTGGTGCAAAAAGCAAATGTAAAATAAGGCACTATTTGAGTGCCTTATTTTATGAATCCTTTTCTTTTTCAACCATTTCAATTGCTCCAGGTGCACAATATCTCGTACAAACACCACACCCTGTGCACTTTTCTTCATCAATGCTTATGTTTCTCCTAAATGACCCTCCAAACGTAACTTTAAAAGCCTTAAATCTACAGCTCATTGCTGCTGGACAAAAGGGCGACCTGTCGCATATATCTTCATTGATTCTCGCTACTCTCATAATTCTACCTCCACAAAAAATACTCCCCCTGTGTTTAGGGATGTTCATGTATACATTATACACGAAATTTTGTATTTGTCAACATAAAAAAAGGCCACCTTAAAGACAGCCCCTTTAATTTATGCTCTTATAAAATTTATCAACACCTCAGAGAACTTTTTTGCATCATCAAAATAGCAGGTATGTCCCAAATTTTCAAACACAAACAATGTACTGTTTTTAATATTATTTTTCAATATTTCCGCAAATTCATAGGGTGCAATTTTATCTTTCCTCCCCCATACAATCAATGTTTTTACATATATTTCATTTAATTTTTCTTTGTATTTATCTACATTTATGCTATCTACAATTGTCAAACTTTTAAGCATATTTCCATATTTGAGAGCAAATCTTATAGAGATCTCCCCGCTAAAAGAAGGAGCTACAACATGAAAAGAAGATATATTTAAGCTTTTTGCAAATTCTAATAAAACCTCTTCCTTTTCTAAATCACACTCTTCAGAAGAACCATATCCGGGAAATTCGAGACATATCACCTTACATCCTTCATTAGACAAACTTTCAGCTATCCCTGAATTTATCCAATCATAAGCATTGTATCTTTTGCCATGCAATAATATCACTGTATCTTTGCTACTCTCTTTATCTATTTCTAAATAATAAATTTTACTGCCTTTTATATTTACATACTCACCTTTTATAACCATTTAAATCACCTCTATATAATGAGTGAAAGCTCTGCTCCATCCCTTATCGCTTCTACTGCAGAAGCAACAGTTTTGCAGTCACCAATGAAATAATATCTGTCCTCATTTTTTAGTTCCTCAAATTCAGTATCAGGTAAATTTCCAACTGCTAAAACTACATCATCCACTTTGACTACTTTATATGTGTCATTGGAGGTATACATAAGTTTTCCCCCAGATATTTTTTTTATTGATGCATTTGTAATTATATTCACTTTAAGCTCTTTTAGTCTATTTAAAAGCAATTTTTTTATCATTGGATATATATTCTCTCCAACTTCCTCTTTCATCTCTAAAACCGTCACATTTTTCCCTTTTTTGGAAAGATATTCAGCTGTTTCAAGTCCTGTAAGACCTCCACCAATTATTGCAATATCTTTTCCTTTTGGAATATTTCCTTCTAACACCTCAACAGCCGTATAAGGATTTATATCCGCATCCAAATTGATTTTAGCTGGCTTTGAGCCTGTAGCAATGACAATTTTATCATAAGGCATTTCTTTTATTTCTTGTAAACTTATTTTTTTATTTAAATGCACTTTGACATTGTATTTCTTTAACTCATTTTCTAGATATTCAGTCACTTTTCCTATCTCTTCTTTGTGGGGAGGTACTTTCGCTACATTTAACTGCCCACCAAGTTTATCCTCTTTTTCAAACAAAGTAACATTATGACCTTTTTTAGCAAGATATTTAGCTGCAGACATGCCTGCAGGTCCACCGCCAATTACAGCTATATTTAAGGGTTTATCGGTCTTTATTTCAAATTCTTTTTCTCTCCCTACCTCTGGATTAATCATGCAAGAAACAGAAAGTCCTTTTTGAATGTATGCAATACATGCCTGATTGCAGTGAATGCAATACCTTATATCCTGTTCTTGTCCTTTTATCAACTTTTCTACTAAATCCGGATCTCCTATAAAGCCTCGCGCTATCCCTATAAAATCAGCTATGCCATCCTCTAAAATTTTTTCCCAATCGTAAACACTGCCGAGCTTATCAACCGCTATGACAGGTATAGTTACATTTTCTTTTATCTTCTTTACAATTCCAATCAAAGGCTTATCTTCAATCCCCATAGGAGAAATATGATACTCCGATGTGGAAGATACACCTGAGGATATATCTAAAGCATCAGCACCATGGTATTCTAACAGTTTTGTGAATCTTACACTCTCTTCAATTGTAAAGCCCCCCTCTGTAAAATCACTGCCATTAATCCTGCAAAATACTGTCATCTCCGGAATAGTTTTTTTAACTTTTCGCAATATATCAAGTGCAAACTTTGTCCTTCCTTCAAAATCTCCTCCATACTCGTCAGTTCTTTTGTTTGTATCAGGAGATAAAAATTGATTTACAAACCAACCATGAGCAAAGTGCAACTCCACAGCATCAAAACCAGCCTTTTTCGCCCTTATTGCTCCACTTACAAAGTCTTGTACAAAGGCCTTGTATCTGTTCTTTTGTAAAATCTGATGGCTTGTATTTTGGATTGTGCATTGCAAGTTGAATCCCAGCTTTTGCACCATTTTGATGTATGGCCTCCGATAATCTTTTAAGTCCCTCTATTTTGTCGTCATCATCTATTCCAATTTGGTTTATAAAAAATTTCCCTAGCTTATTTACGTAACTTGCACCCACAATGACTAATGAAACGCCTTTTGACCTCCTTTTATAATATTCCACTTCTCTTTCGCTTACAAACCCTTCATTTGATAAATTTGTAACAGTAGGCAACATAATTATCCTATTTTTTAACTTAATATTCCCTATTTTCCCTTCTTTTAATAACACATTGACCACCTCTTTCATAGTTATATTTTAAAACTTGCATTGACATAAGTAAAATAATATAATTTTATACAGCATATAAGTGAAAACTTATGAGGGTGGTTAGTGTGCGGACTTGAGTCCAATGAGTGGTAGAAATAATTCCACTCCCTCCTCCGTGCTTTGTAGTATATCTATATATTTTAAAGAAATTATATCAAAAATATCGCTCAATAACACACTTTCATTACAATTTGTGCTTGAGCAAAGCGAAAGGATGTGGGTTAATATGAACTTAAGGCAACTGAAAATTTTTTTGACAGTTTGCGAAAGTGGCAGCATGTCAAAAGCAGCAAAAAAACTTTATATGACACAGCCTTCAATAAGCCAAACAATCTCTGAATTGGAACAGGAACTAAATGTCAAATTATTTGAAAGAATGAGCAAAAAACTTTTATTGACATATGGAGGAGAAGTTTTGCATAAATATAGCAAAAGAATACTTGCCCTTGTAGAAGAAGCACAAAGCACCCTTTTCGATATATCAAATCTAAAAGCAGGAAAGCTTCGCATTGGGGCAAGTACAACAGTGGGAACATATCTTCTCCCAGAGATAATAAGTAAATTCAGTGAGAAGTACAAAGACATACAAATATTTTTCACGATTGACAATACAGCCGTTATAGAAAAACAAATCCTTGATAACGCAATAGACATAGGAATTGTAGAGGGACCATTACATTCCAAGGAAATTGTAATAGAGCCTTTCATAGATGATGAATTATATGTTGTCTGTTCTAAAAATCACAAATGGGCAGCAAAAAAAGTAATACAACCTGAAGAAATTGAAAAAGAAGACTTAATAATTCGTGAAAAGGGAAGTGGTACCCGAGAAGTTTTTGAAACAACCATGTCAATGCACAATTTAAAATATAAAATTAAACATGTGCTAAATAACACAGAAGCCATAAAAAAAGCTGTTGAATCAAATATAGGAATTTCTGTAATTTCAAGTATAGCTTTAAAAGAGGAGTTAAAAAAAGACAAACTGGTAAAAATTCAAATAGAAGACATCAATTTTAAAAGAAAATTCAATGTAATATATCACAAAGACAAATACCCCTCCCCACTCTTCAATGAATTTTTAAGACACTTAAAGGAATTCCATGATATATTCTATAAAGAGTGAAGGGTATTATACACATCTTCCTTATAAGGGTGTATTAAAATAATATAGAGATGTGAAGCCTTCCCATCTAAACACAAAGTGTTATAGATGAGGCTCCCCACTGCATTAACAATGGAACTACCTGCCGTAAATACAGTTTAATCACACAACGCAATCACATTGTGATTGTATGGCTTTAATCAGATTAATTAATGTAGGCATGATCTGCTGGCTTCTTGCTGCAATATCTGTTATACAGCAAATCATCTCACCCAAAACAACACCATAAAATGTAAAATAATTTAGCCCTATCTATTATGTAAAATTAAATAATTTTCATATTCATGTATAAGATTGATTAATCTTGCGTACAATTATAACAGGCACATGAAGTATTACGGCAGCGTATAGTATTAAATTAATGATTTAAAGGTTTGAGCAAAGATGAAACAAGAGAATATATTACATTTTTTAAGATTTGTAAAGATTTTTGAAAGTTTTGTATAGACATTTTTACGACTTAAAGTCTTCATCCTATTTCAGATATTCTTGTAGCATACATCGTTATTTGCCTTAATAATTCGTTGGTATTTCAAAAAGTCTTAATGTAAGCCAGTTTTCCCCTTTTCCTGCAACATCCTTTAAATCTTTGCAATTTCATTTTTTAGAATATCTTTTTTGCTTTTATCAAGTTTTTGTGAAGTAATTGAACTTACTATAGGCATAATGTTTTTCTTTTTACACCAAATTTTACACATTATAACGGCTAATTTGATAATTTTGTATAAAGCCTCATCAAATTTTCATTTATTATATTTATATTTTTTACAACAAACTGAATATCTTCTCCTGCATTTACCTTTTAAAAACTCATTTTTTCGTTAAATAGGGGTGCACCCCAGATATCCTGTCAAGTTTTTATCGCATCCGCGAGGTTGTTATATATCACAACCGCAAGGTACACCCCTAATCCTGGCCAACTCAAGGAGGGGAGACTCGCTTAGCACAGGTTATCTTTGCAAGCATTGATATCAGCGCTTCTAAGCTGGAGCTAGTTTGTGTTGATGAACAAGGTACTCAACTATCATTTTTTATATCATTCGATATTTTTATGGATTAGCAAGATTCACTTTCTTAAATCCGCCATTATTTTTAATTATCTCTTGATACAAAGGTTTACCCAGCAAAAAAACCTGTAAATTTCATCAGCTTTTTGTTCGGGGTTGATATCTTTAAATTGCTCAGGGAAAATCACTTTTCCTGCCAATAAGCATCAGCTATAGCATTCTCAATGTTTATGTCGTAACAAACATACCTAACTGTGTATAAACCTGTCCTTGTTTAACTGCTTTTAGAGACTGAGTATCCCATAGAAACCTATTCCGCATACATAGACTTTGGGCTTTTTGTCTTCAGAAATATTTTTCGTTCTATTGTTCAAATCTTGTTCACATCTTTTAAGGTAATCAACCACTTCTTGTACCCTTTTTTCTTTACCTATAATCCTGCCGATAATCCTGACGACGATTTGTAAAGATTTATAAACATCTTCGCTAAATGCACATTTCTCTCCATACTTCAGTGCCACAACAGGGATATGCGTTTGTGCTTGCAGTTTATCTGGATCCATATCTCCATAATGGACATAAAAAATTACATCCGGTTTAAGTTTAGCTATCTCCTCTACATTTAGCTACCACCTTATCTAATCCGTCCAATAAGAAATCAACCGTAGTGCACTCTCATTAACTGATACTATTTTCTTTGCTGGGATAGGGACCTCTATCTGACGTCCTAGCACGTCAGTAATAACAACTTTCTGCGGTGTGGATGCCGATGATTTATGTGATGCTATTTAATTCCACTTACTATCCTGTCCAGCTCCTCTCGAACAGTGCCTAATTTCAAAGCCCCTCCCAAAAGATTTGCCTGGGCTATATCCGCAGAATAAGGCAAAACACCCTTGATAACAACACCCTTTTCAGCCAGCTTTTCTTTTAATATAGGCTCCGTTTTCTCATCGACTTTATTTAATACTACTCCAAAGTCTTTTTTCACTTCTTGAGATAACCTCGCAGCCTTTTCGGCCAGTAAAATTGCTTCATATGAAGGATCCACCACCATCAGAATGGCATCAACTCCTTCTATAACTCCACGTCCAAAATGCTCTATTCCAGCTTCGGTATCAACCAAAACCCATTGTCTTTCTTCAATTGTCAGATAGTTCAAAAAATTCCGCGCTACTGCTCCCATAGGACAGGCACAACCCTCCATGCTGTGCTCGATCTTTCCAATCCGCAACAAAACTATTGGTCCCTTCCTCCTGACACATTCCATTGGCAAACTATCCAAATTCATTTTTTCTGCAAAAAGCTCTACCTTTTCGTTTCCGTCGCTTTTAATCATAGCCCTGAGTTTTTTCCCTACCACAGGTTTACCACCCAAGTAATCCATAAGAGTTTTTTCAGGTGGTTCAACTCCAAACATTGCACTCAATCCCAGATTAGATTCGTCGGCGTCTACCACAAGAACTTTTCCTTCTTCCCCCAGACGTTGTGCCAACAGAGTCACCAATGTGCTTTTCCCGCAGCCACCTCGACCGCTAATAACAATCTTAGGCATCTTTAACCAAACCTCCTTAAATTTTTTTATCAGTCCATTACGTACCTCAGAAATACTGTCAAGCTTAGAAAAATACAGTAAACTGAGGGTAAATTTCCAAATCTACTGACTGGTCAGAAAAACACCCCTGATTCGGCGCCTCATCTACTTACCTGTAAGGACTGTAAATCACTTAGATATTCACTATTTCCAAAAGACCACCTCTTTATCTTAAATTTTAATTTTCGTTATCTACTCTTAAAAAACTACACAGTCTTTCAATCGCTCCACTGTTTCAGCTGATAATAAACTATCCCACATGGCCGCCTTTTCATTAAAATATTATCGATAACAATTTAGCGACATATTGACCATACCTCCAAAAAAATCGTCTTCTGTTTTAGGATTACTCTTTAACTATCATCAAACAAAAAAATATCTATTAATAAGTATATATAATCACGGTATTACTTTTGTAAAAATTATAACACTTATATTAAAAAAATCAATATCAACATATTTTCGTGTTAAATCGAGAAAAAATCTGTCCCAATGATAAAAACACATATTACTTCCTACCTCTTATTTTACTTTATCCACGCTTTTTCCAAACTCGGCTTAAAGAAGGGGTCAAGCGTTAAATCCTGCACTTCTTGTTTGGCAGCATAAATGCATACATCGTGATAAAGAGGGCAAAGAGGCACATCACTTACCACCAACTGTTGCAAGTCGACATAAAGCTCCTTTCTCTTTACTAGGTCTCGCTCGGCAGCAGCCTCTTCCACCAAACGGTCTGCCTTCGGATTGTTGTAGCCCACTCCACGCTGCACGTTCATCTGCCCTCGGGAATGAATCCAGCGGCCGAAGAAGAAATCCGGGTCGCCGGTCATCAACGTGTAAGGCGTTAAGGTAAGGTCGTACTCGCCTTTTTTGAGCGCTTCTTTCCAGGCGCCCATTTCAAGCATTTTGAGTTCGACCTCAAAGCCCAGCGCTTTGAGCTCCGCTTGCAAGATTTCTGCTATGGGCTTGTATGGCCAGCGATTAGCCAGGGACGAGTTTACCACCAGCACCACTTTGTACGGCCCTTCACCTTTTGCCTGCATGACCAGTTCGCGAGCTTTTTGCATATCCGTTGTCCACAGCCCCTTAACCACCCATGTCCTGGCAAGAGAAGTAAAAAGGGTGTCCGCCGGCTCGCCGTAGCCGCTGAGCACTTCTTTGACCAGTTGGTTACGGTCTATGGCCAAGCTCGCCGCTTGACGCAAGCGTACATCGTTAAAAGGTGGCTTTTTGTTGTTAAAGAGCAGATAGTGGGTCGTGGTGACCGGCCGGAATAACAAAACCAAGTTAGGGTCACTTTTAATTACTTGGGCCTGCTCCGGAAGGATACCCCCTACGTCGGCCACGGCCTGAATTTCGCCCGTCTGTAGGGCAGCCAAGCGGGTAGAGGGATCGGGAATCACCTTGAAAGTTACCTTTTCCAGCTTGGGTTTGCCCTGCCAGTAGTCGTCGTTGCGAACCACGATCAAGGCTTCGCCTTTCTTGTACTCGGCGAATTTAAAAGGTCCCGTGCCGTAAGGGTGGACGATTTTACCTTCGGCGTCAAAGCTGTGGGGGCTGAAAATAGGACAGCCATGGTAGGCTACCTTGGCCGGAAAAGCCGGCTCGGGCTGTCTGAAGGTGAACCTTACCTCACGCTCGCCGATAGCTTCCACCTTCTCCAAATTTAAGAAGGTACCGTACTCATCGAGTTTGGGATGTTTTGCTATCCGCTCAACGCTCTCTACTACCGCCCGAGCATCCAATAGGGTGCCATCATGAAATTTAATACCTGGGCGCAGGTAAACAATCCATACTTTTCCGGTATCATCGGAGACAATTTTCTCTGCCAGATGGGGTACAGGCTCCAGGTTTTCATTAAGAACGGTTAGACTTTCCCAAATGCCGGTACTATTATGCGCAAAGCCAGGACTTTGTTCCCCTCCGTAAAAGTCACGCCCGATACCAATCACCAGTTCCTGCATCTTGGTCTGCACCTGCTCCCTCCCATTACAAGCGGAAAGCAAACCAGCCAGGATGACAAGAATTAAACACCAAATTAAAATGGTTTTTCTATGTTTCAACATCCTTATTTTTCCCTCCCATTATTCGGCTTACTTTCAATTATCTATTGTTTTGAGATCAGCAGGTGTTTTAACTCCCTTTCGCTATACCAGTAACCCCTGCTGTTTATCCAACGGTTAAGAAAGCGCTCATCGTTTGGTAATAAAATGGCACCTATGAGATCAACTCCTGCCTCAAACAGCACCTTCGGATAAAAAGAGCAAGTCGGTCCCACCATCATCACCAGTTCTACCAACTCTTTACGACAGCTTCCTTAAATATTACTCTATCTCACCTCTCCAGCTCTCATCCACTCTCCACAGGATCATCCCTAAGCGCACTCTATCCTTTCGCCGGAAAACTCCGTTAGTTGCCCGTTGTTTTATATAATGTAAATGATAAAATCGGAAGGAAACACCTGGATGCCCTCGACCTCATCACTCACCGCGAGAAAACATTTGGGGTAAACTAGGAAGGCAAAAGCAGCATCGCCCAGCACTATCTGTTGAGCTTCTCTTGCTATGGAATTTCTCTTCTGGACATCAAATTCTGTCTTAAGACTGTCGATCAAAGAATCCAGCCCGGGATTGCTGTATTTCCCAAAGTTGGAAGCTGCCCCTGTTTTAAAAACGGTTTCGAGAAGGTATTGCGGATCGCCGTACGGAGCTGTATTCAAGCTGTAAATGGTGGCATCAAAATCTTTTTTCAGGGCTTCCCCAATGTTTTCCACATTGATTATGTTTATCTTAACACCAATCTCCTTCAGTTCTGCCTGGATGGCCTCCAGGAGAACCGGCAGTTCCGGCCGGTTTTTATAACAAAGCACGGAGAACTCCAGCTTCCTGTCGTTCTTCCGGCGGACACCGTCGGGTCCAGGCTTCCACCCTGCGGCATCCAGGAGCTTCTTAGCCTCCTCAGGCTGATAAGCATACCCTTTTAATTCACCGCCTCCAAAAGGTAGCACGTGCGGGAACGGACCGGTGGCGGGAATGGCGCTTTCTTTCATCACTTTGTTGGCCAGGTCTTCCCTGTTAATAGCCATATTAATGGCTTTTCTGACATTGACATCATCAAGTCCCGGTTTCGTCACGTTAAAAATGAGCATGTGGGTACGGAGAGAGGACCCGCTTAAAATTTGATAGGACCCGGCTTTAACGATTGACCCCACGCTTTCTGCTGGGATGTTGTCCGCAACCTGAATTTCACCCGCCTGCAACGCCATTACCCGTGTATTGCTGTCTGGTATGAATTTAAAGACCACCTCATCCAACTTTGGCTTACTTCCCCAATAATTGTCGTTCTTTTCAACCACTACTTCAACATCTTTTGCGTACCCTTTGATTTTAAAAGGCCCGGTTGCCACGGGTTTTTTGGCAAACTCTTCACCCATCGCCCTGGCCGCGGCCACATCCACTATCACCGCGAAAGGATCGGCCAGGGTCGGTATAAACGATGGATTCGGACGATTGTTCTTGACCGTTATTTCATTGCCATTCACCTCTATGGAAGCAATATCAAGCAACTGGGACGCCCTTTTATTCATTGCGACTGTGCGTTCCAGCGAAGCCTTCACCGCCTCACCGGTAACCTTCGTTCCGTTGTGAAAAATAACATTATCCCTGATCTTTATCTGCCAAGTTAAATCGTCTACTTTTTTCCATGTTTCCGCAAGCCATGGTTCAACCTTCATGTCCTTGCCTATTTTTACAAGAGTTTCACCCACACCGAATTTGACTACGTACCAGCCGTTGTACTGGTCGGCAGGGTCGAGGTTGCCGGGGAACTGGGCCAAACCGATAGCCAAGGTTTTATTTTCGGTTTCTCCTTTGTTTCCCGTTTTCTCAGAAACCTTTGCAGTACAGCCCGCTAGGAGCAGCAAAAGTGCACAAAATGCTACCAGTACGATTAAACACTTCTTGAGTCTCAACGTTCATGCCTCCCTTTTGAAATTACTCAAACCATACTGTTTTAACATTTACTTTACTTAAGGCAAGCCTCACCTAAATGACAAGCCACCAGGTGACCCTCCCTCACCTCCTTTAAGGTGGGCTCCTCCCGCCGGCAGATATCACGAAACTCGGGACAGCGGGGGTGAAAGCGGCAACCCGCGGGAGGATTTGCCGGGTCGGGCGGCTCACCCCGTACCACCGCTTTTCGGTCGGTTCTTTGCCGCGGGTCGGGCTCCGGCACGGCGCGCAAAAGCGCCCGGGTGTAAGGGTGACGGGCCTGTGATCCGAGGCCTTCTGCCGGCAGGATTTCCACGATCTTGCCCAGGTACATCACCGCCACCCGGTCGGCCAGGTAATTCACCGCCGCCAGGTCGTGGGAGATGAAGAGGTAGGATAAGCCCAGCCGCTTTTTTAGTTCCCGCAATAGATTCAAGATCTGCGCCCTGATGGAGACGTCCAGGCTGGAAACGGGCTCGTCGCAGACCACCAGTTCCGGTTGCAGGGCCAGGGCCCGGGCGATGTTGATGCGCTGGCGCTGCCCCCCGCTGAATTCGTGCGGGTATTTCCAAGCATCTCCGGGTTCAAGGCCGACAAGGGTTAATAGTTCGGCCACCCGCTCCTGGCGCTCCCTTTTAGCCACGCCGAAATTGGCCAGGGGTTCCTCAATGATTGCCCCCACCGTCCGGCGCGGGTTGAGGGAGGAAGAAGAGTCCTGGAAGATGATCTGGAAGCGGCGGCGCAGCTCCTGCAGCTTTCTCCCCGTCCAGCCGGTGATATCCTCGCCGGCAAAAAGAATTTTTCCAGCCGTGGGTTCTTCCAGCCGCACCACAAGCCGCCCCAGGGTGCTCTTGCCGCAACCGCTTTCTCCCACCAGGCTCAGGGTTTCTCCCCGTGCCAAGGCGAATGTGACGCCGTCCACCGCCCGCACCTTTTCCCGGTGACCCGCAAATATCCCCCTTTTCCCGGCGTAGTGCTTCACCACTTCCCTTACCTCTAAGAGGGTCACCTGCGCCCAGCCCCCCCCTGGGCAACTCCGGGAAATGCGGTGGCAGGCTGCCGCGTGGTCCGGCCCGATCTCCCGCAATTCCGGCTTCTTTCCCCGGCACTCCGTGTGCGCCTCGGGGCAGCGGGGGAAGAAGGCGCAATGGGCTGGGAAATTTAGAAGCGTCGGCGGCTGTCCCCCGATGGGCACCAGTTCTTCCTTGCTAAGGCGCGGCACGGAGCGGAGCAAAGCCCGGGTGTAGGGGTGGGCGGGGTGGTCAAACACTTCTGCTACCGGGCCGCGCTCCACAATCGATCCGGCGTACATCACCGCCACTTCGTCGGCCATGGATGCAACTACCCCCAGGTCGTGGGTGATGAGGACGATGGCCATTCCCAGCTCTTCCTGCAGCCGCTTCAGCTCCGCCAGGATCTGGGCCTGGACGGTAACGTCCAGGGCAGTGGTGGGCTCATCGGCAATCAAAACTTTCGGGCGCATCGAGATCGCCATGGCCATCATCACCCGCTGGCGCATGCCCCCGGAAAGCTGAAAAGGGTATAAGCGCATGAGCCTTTCCGGGTCGGGCAGGCCCAGGCGGAAAAGAAGCTCCACCGCGCGACGCCGCGCTTCAGCCCGGGATACCTCTTCATGAGAGACAATGGTTTCCGTAATCTGCGTACCGATGGTTAAAACCGGGTTCAGGGAGGTCAGCGGGTCCTGGAAAACCAGCGCTATTTCTTTACCCCGCACCTGCCGCAACTGCCCTGGAGGGAGCTTAAGCAGGTTATAGCCGTTTAACCAGACTTCCCCGGAGAGAATTCTTCCCGGCGGCTCAATCAGGCGCAGGATGGACAGGGCCGTGACGCTCTTGCCGCAGCCGCTTTCCCCTACCAGCCCCAGGGTTTTCCCCGCTGCCACCTCAAAACTCACTCCGTCTACGGCCTTAATGATGCCGTGCCGGGTATGAAAGTGAGTGGAAAGATTTTTCACCTTTAAAACAGGAACAAGGGACATCCGGTTCTCCCCCTATTTTTTAAAGCCTGGTCATCCCCCGCGGGTCCAGGGCGTCCCTTAAGCCGTCGCCCAGCAGGTTGAAGGCCAGCACCACCGTCATGATGCAAAGGCCCGGGTAGACCATGAGCTGCGGTGCCACCTGCATGTAAGGGCGGCCGTCGTTGAGCATGGCCCCCCACTCCGGCGTGGGCGGCTGGGCGCCGAGACCCAGGAAGGAAAGCCCGGAGATGGCCAGGATCAGCTTGCCCATGTCCAGCGTGGCCAGGACGATCACCGGGGAGAGCATGTTGGGCAGGATGTGCCGCGTGATGATGCCCATCTCACGCGTGCCGCAGGCCCGGGTCGCCAGAACGAATTCCTTCTCTTTCACCGAAAGAACCATCCCCCGGATGACCCGGGCGTACCCCACCCACCAGACTAAAGATAACGCCAGCATTACGTTTAAAAGCCCCGGCCCCAGCGTCCCGGCGATGACCAGCGCCAGGATCAGGCCCGGAAAGGCCAGCAGCACGTCCACTACCCGCATGATGGCGTTGTCCACCCGCCCCCCGCAGTAGCCCGCCAGGGTGCCCAGGGGAATGCTGATGAGCACGATGGCAGAAAGAGCTAAAGCCGCCGTGGCTAGGGAAACCCTCGTGCCATAGATCAACCGCGACAAGAGGCAGCGCCCCAGGTGGTCGGTGCCCAGGGGGTACTGCGCGCCGGGCGGTGCAAGACGCTGCGCCAGGTTAACTTTCACTGGGTCATTAGGCGCCAGGTAGGGGGCAAAGATGGCCATGGCCACCACAGCCAGGATGATCACCAGCCCCAAAAGAGCCAGTTTATCTTGCCAGAGCCTTGCAATCGCCCCGCTAAACAAAGAACGGCTACCGGTAATAAACTTCGGTCTTAATACCTCACCGACATGAAGGTCGGCCATCCTTATGCCTCCTTCTTTTTTTCCGGGCAAACCCGGAGTTAAGCCTTCTCTTCAATCCAGCCCTCCAGTTCAAGCACCGCGTTCTGGAATTCGGTCAACTCTTCATCTTTGCAGTTCAAATAGCCCCGGCGCATGGCTTCAGCGATACGCCTGGCTACTTCCAGGGCGGCAAAGCGGTTGTTCTCCGCCAACCGGCGGCGCATGTCCTGGTCCAGCAGGAAGCGGTGGAGCGCCTCGCGGAAAACCCACTCACTCACCCGGCCAGTGGTGGCCTTGAGGCCGATCAGATATTCCAACCGCTCGGCTATCTTCTGGGCGCCGTGGTGCTGGTGCTTCAGCATCTCGTCAATCCACCGGGGATTGAAGAGGCGCGTTCTCACCGCGCGGTCAATGGCCAGGCCCACATCGGCCACTTCGGTAATCTCCTCTGTGGTATCCACCACCCACTGTTCGGGAGCTTTTCCTTTCTTTTCCGCCACGCTCCGGGAAAGCCCGCCAAAAAACTCGTAGTAATGGTCGAGGTCGGTAAATTCATATTCCGTGCTGTGCCTTACTTGCGAAACCACATCGATGGTAGAGAGAAGCCTGGTAAAGAGATCATGGTTTTCCTCAACCCTGCCCCGGTGATAGCAATAACACATGGAGCTGTCATAACTTTCTACAAGCTCCTTTTCCTCCCGCCAGATTCCGCTTTCCACCAGCGCCCGCATTGACGTGGCGTACTCCGTAGCATGAGGCCCGAATACCCGTCCCCGGCTGACACCGCCATATTCTGCTGCCATTCCCAAGCTGTGTTTGCGGACAAAATTCATCTCTTCTTGCTCCGCGGCACCGGCCGCCAGTTCCACTGCCTGGTTGATTAGTTCAATCTGGGGGCCGCATATATCGCGGAAGATGCCGCAGATGGTCACCAGAACATCAATGCGGGGCCGACCGAGTTCCTCTAAAGGAATAAGCTCCAGTTCCTTGAACCAGGGGCTTTCCTTCCGCACCAGGCGCACGCCGAGATAAGCCAGTATCTGGGCTATGGTTTCGCCCCCCGTGCTTAAGGTCTCAAATCCCCACAGCACCATCCCCACTGTTTCGGGGTAGCGCCCGTGCGTGTGGTAAAATCTCTCCAGAATGACCTTTACTGCTTCTTCCCCGCGCTTTAGCGCCAGGGGTGTGGGTATGAGCCGCGGGTCGAACTCATACATATTCCGGCCGACAGGGTAAACCTCAGGCGAACGCACCGGATCTCCGGCCAGGTTGGGAAGAAGGTAGCGCCCATCCAGTGCCGAAAGAAGCCCCGCGCTTTCCTGCGAGCGGGCAATGTTTTCCCTTACCCCCGCAAGATACCGGCCTATTTCCGTCGGCAGGGCCGACTCATCCCCCGCCAGCCAGCGCCCGATCGCCTGGTGCACTTCGCGGTCAACAGCAACAAATACCTCCGGGTCCCGAGCGAGACTCTCGTAGGAAAAGCCCATTCTCTCGGCCACCATCCGGTAAAAGGAGGGCACTTCCCGGTCAAAGCGCACCAGGGCGGCCAGGTAATTGACCAAATCTTCTCCCTCAAGCTGCCGGTCCAGAACATGCAAACCTTTGGGGATAAGCCGCCTCTTCATCCGGTAAAGATAGACTTCCAGTTCTGCCAGATCCCCGACAGGCATGGAGAGCGCCTGCGCTTTTTCTTTGATTGCCCCCGCCAGGGTCTCCTTGTCCCGACCCTCGGCTTGCCGGTACTCCGCCAGCAGTTCCTCCAGCTCTAAGTACTCGCCGTAAAGGCCGGCGGCAATCACCGGCGGCGAGGCGTGGGAAACCGTCACCGCGTAGCTTCTCCGCCTGGCAATCGTGGATTCCGAGGGATTTCCTACCCAGTAATAGTAGAGGTGGGGAACGTCGCCAATCAGAATGTCCGGAAAGCAGCGGCGCGACACCGGGGCTTCCTTGCCCCTGGTGAACTCCAGGGTGCCGTGCATACCCCAGTGGATGATGCAGTCCGCCCGAAATTCTTTTTGCAACCACCAGTAAAAACAGAGGTACTGGTGGTGCGGCGGCAACTCTTTATCGTGATAGGCTTTCTCGGGATTTTCGTGAACACCGCGCGACGGCTGCACACCGATGAAAACGTTGCCTGCCACCACGCCGGGGATCATAATCTGGCCTTGTTTGACCATTACGGTTCCCGGCGGTTTTCCCCAGTGCCTTTCGATCTCGGCCCGCAAATCCAGCGGGAGCTCCTCGTACCACCGGCGGTAG
The DNA here is from genome assembly GCF_000763575.1 of Thermoanaerobacter kivui. Lineage (NCBI taxonomy): Bacteria > Bacillati > Bacillota > Clostridia > Thermoanaerobacterales > Thermoanaerobacteraceae > Thermoanaerobacter > Thermoanaerobacter kivui. The sequence continues at coordinate 990,886 of NZ_CP009170.1, read as the reverse complement.
AGGTTGACATCCACCGCTATGCCAGGAGGGGTAAGAGGCCACTCAGGCGTGTTCACCACCCCCCGGGATAAGAGAAATTCCCCCAAGTGCCCCGCGGGAACTTCCACCCGGTATCCGGCAGCCGCAAGCCTTTCGAGAAAGATCCGCAGGCTTTCCAGGACATCGAGATAACCGGCGCTGCCCAGGTTAGCTTCTCCCGGGGGATAGTCGTATAGGATGATAGCCAGCCTTTTCTCGACGTTGGGCTTGCGCCGCAAGCAAAGCCACTTGCGGATCCGCCCGGCAAGCCTCTCTATCCCTTCGTGCAGAGCCCTAGCCTCTTTTACTTCCCCACCTAAGAACCCGTCTTCCCCGAGGGACACGAGCCCCCCCACGTAAATCGGCTCTATGTAGCCGTCCAGCTCCGGTAACATAACACCGATGGTGATTTCTAGCGGATTCAGCCGGTTCTCTCTTTGCCACTCCCTTATTTCCGTCGCGTAAGACCGAAATCCTGTCAGCACCGGAACGCCGAGTTCGGACAGCAGCTGGTAGGTTGGTTCGGGCGTCCCGCCGTAAGGCCCACCGTGCAACCGGAAGTACTGCAGGTTAACTACGAGGTCAACCGCCGGATGCCCTTCGTCAAAGAAAAAGGCTCGCATAGCCGCCAGGTTGTACTCCACTTTAGAAAAAACAGGGATGAGGTTCACCTCGCCGCGCAATTCCTCCGCCAACGCTTCTACCACCGGCAGGCAGTCGCCAAGATGCATGCCGCCGTAGAAGAACACCCCTACTGCGGGCTTGTCCGCCTGCCACCCTACGGCGGACTTGAAGGCCCGAAGATCCGAATAGTAGCGGTCCGGAGGCCACCAAATACCGTATTCGGGTCTCTTCTGGGGCGGCCCCACCTTAACCTGGGCTCCGCAGTACTCCCGCAAGAGGAAGAGAAACAAGTTCTTGAGGTTCTCTTTGCCGCCCTCAGCGTAATATTCGCAAGCTACCAGCCAGTTACGCAGGTGTTTGAGCTTGCCCACCGGTAAAACCGAACCCAATCTTTTGGTGAGCTCCATGAACTTCTTGGCCTTAAGGTAGGCCTCGATGTCGAAGCGCCTCCACGCGGGAAGGTCGGCCCCGGAGAAAGATCCCATCCGGGTAAGGGAGAGGATGTCGCGGCTTCCGCCCACCAGAACCACCACCGTGGCGGCGCTCCCAGCCACCAACTCCCGAAGACGGTCGGTGAATTCCGTCTGCCCGCGGATGTCCACGAGGATAACCTGGGAACTTCTTACCGCTTCTTCCACCTCTACCGGATCAATCGTCCCCCGCTCCCAGTCGAAGAAATAGATTTTCTTCACCGAAAGGATTTCTCCATAGTCGGCCCTAATCTCTGCCAGCGCTTCCCTAAGCTCTCGGGTGTTGTCCATGGTGGTGAGAAGAAGAAAATTGACCATGCTTCACCTCCGTTCTCTGGTCAGACGCTTGACTTGTCGCTTAGGCAATGGAACGCTTAAACTGCCAAAAATCAAATTCGCCCCGGCTCCGGCACGTGGTGTCGCCGGGGCGAATCGCCTTCAAAAGCTACTCTCCCCGGCTCACCTTCCACAGCGTGGTCAGGCTGTTAAAACCGTAATGCGACTCCCAGCCCTGAATGTCTTTCTTAAGCACCGTTATCCGGTCGGGGTGGAACAGGAAGGCCGCCGGGCAGTTTTTCATAATTTCCTCCTGCAGCGCCCAGTAGAGTTTCTCGCGCTCCTTCTGATCCGCAGTGAAGAGCTGGGCCATAAAAAGCCGGTCAAATTCAGCGCTTCCCATCACCTTGTATCGTCCCTGGGAGAAGAAGAACATCCCGAGATAGGGGTAAGGATCCTCTTCCCGCTTGCCGTAGGGCGGAATGAGCGCCAGATCGTACTGCCCGGCCTGGAGCATTTGAGTGAAAGCCCCTGACTCGTATGAATTAAGCTCGACCTTAATCCCCACGGCGCCAAGCTGGGCCTGAATCAGTTCGGCCAGAGTCTTGTGGTAGGCACGGTAGCCTTCGTAGGCAAGCTTAAGCGGCGCGTCCCCTTCAAACCCGGCATCTTTAAGAAGCGCTTTGGCCTTTTCCGGGTCGTAAGGATACCCTTCTATACGCGGGTTGGTCCAGGGAATAGAGGTGTCAAATCCTACTGGTCCTTTGGCGGGAACGCCGTAACCCTCCAACAGTTTGGCCACCATTTCCCCACGGTTCAGCGCATAGTTTATGGCCTGCCTCACCCGGATGTCTTTTAGCAGTTCGGCGCGCGGGTTGAAATACAGCGCTACTAAATAAGCCTGGTGGAGAGATATCACCTGGTACTTCCCGGAAGCCGCAAGGCTCTTGGCTGCCGCCGGCTCCACTCCCTGCATGTCCACCCCAATTACATCCACTTCGCCAGACTCCAGGGCCATCACCCGCGCCTGCGGATCGGGAATGCACTTTATCGCAACCTTGCTAAGCTTGGGTTTCCCCCGCCAGTAATCTTCAAAAGGCGTAAAGACCATTTCTTGAGGGTTAAAAGAAGCAACCACCCAGGGACCGGTCCCCACGGGTCTTATAAACTTATCTCCTTGGTAGGAGGCAGGACTGACAATCCTCACGCTGCCGATTTCGGAAAGGAAAGGCCCGTACGGCTTATCGAGATGAACGACAACTGTCCTTTCATCCGCTGCTTCCACTCTGGTTATGGGCACCGGAGGTTTTCGGGCTCCCAAGCCGGAAACTTTATTGGCCAGAGACCTTTCGATGCTAAATTTTACTGCCTCTGCCGTAAGAAAACTGCCGTCATGAAACTTTACCCCCTGCCGCAAGTAAAACGTCCATTTTTTCCCGTCCGACGACACTTCCCACCTTTCCGCCAGCATTGGTTCCGTGCTCTTCAACGTGTCGAACACCAGGGTTTCAAAAAGCATCGGCTGAATGTACCAGGAAGAGGAGGAACCATGCGGGTCGAAAGGGTCAAGGGAGATCACTTCTTTTTCGCCCAGCGCTATGGCAAGCTCCTGCGCCTGCCCTCGTGCCGGTACATTCCTTTGGTTACAACCTGCTAACGTTATCGCCCCCATAAGGAGCAATGCTAGGACCACATAAGAAAGTCCCTTAAACCACAAGCGTTTTTTCTTCACTGCGCTTTCCTCCTTTCCAATTCTCGCCGCACAACGGCTAATTTCTTCTGCCATCCCTCCATCTCCCCAAGTGCGCGAACATCCACCGCCCCGCCCTGAAACTCACCTTTCACCTCCCCCATGCGCTCTTCAACCCAGCCTTCGATTTCCAAGTAAATTTCCTTAAGCCGGGCCAGGAGTTCGGGATCGGCCTGCCAGAGTCCCCGGCTCTCCGCCTCAAGGAGCCTGCGTGCGATCTCCTCCAGCGCCCAGGGATTGTTCTCATGGAAGAACTTCCGGTTTTCCTCATCCAGGACGAACTTTTCGGCAATGCCGTCGAAGACCCAGTTTTCCACCTGGCGGGTGGTGGCCTGCCAGCCGTACATGTGGTTGACCCGGCTGGAAATGTCCCCGGCCCCCTTGTAACCGTGACGCTTCTTGCCCTCGATCCAGGCCGGGTTTAATAGCCGGGTGTGGGCAATGCGGGACAGTTCCTCGCGCAGGGTGCGGATTACCGGGCGCTCGGGGTCGTGCGTGTCGCCGAAGTAGGTTTTTGGCTCTTGGCCGGAGGCGACTTTGGCCGCCACAGTAAAGCCGCCGTGCACCCCGTAGATGTGGCAGCAATCCAAAAGGTCGATTTCGTCCGAGTCAAATTTTTCGAAGGTCACAGTTACCCGGCGGCACCTGTCCACCAGCTCGGCAGGTGCTTTACGGGCGTAAACTCCCTCGCCGTAGGCGTAACTCGTCCAGTGGAAATAAACCTCCGCCAGGTCCCGCTCTTCTTTCCAGGCAGATGCCGCCACCGCCAGCTCCACACCCGTGCCGTAGGTCCCCGGAGCGGAGGAAAACACGCGTAAGGTGGCCAGCCTTCGGGCTTCTTCCTTCCCGTGCTCTGCCAGGAGCTCGGCCTCCCTTTCCAGCACGTGCTTGCGCACAAAATTTTGTTCCGGCGGCTCCTCCAGCTCCGCCACCATCTTCACCGCCTGGTCAACGAGTTCAAAGGCCCGCGGCATCCCGTCCCGTAGAATGGAAGAGAGGTTCACTGTACAGTCAATGCGTGGCCGGCCAAGCTTTTCCAACGGGATGGGCCTAACGTTTACCACCCGCCCGGCCACCCAGACCGGCTCCACACTAAGGGTGTAGAGGATCTGGGCAATGAGCTCGCCATCAGCCCGGAAGGGATCCATCGCCCGCAAGGTAAAGCCGATGGTTTCCGGGTAAGAACCGTCCTCGCTTTTCGAGCGAGCAATGAGTTCCTCCGCTAACCGCTTACCCACCTCCCAGGCAGCAGCGGTGGGAATGCGCCAGGGGTCGATGGAGTACATGTTGCGCCCTGTGGGCAGAACTTCTACCTTGCCTCGGGCCAGCGCCCCCGAAGCGCCGGGAGGGATGAACTTGCCGGCAAAACCCCGCAGGAGGTTTTCTACCTCATCAGTCGTGCGCCTCACCAGGGGTATGATGCGCAGGGCTTTGGCCAGCACTTTGGCCAGCGAGTCTTTACCGCCATTAAGGGTAAGGCCCCGGCGCCGGGCAAAGCGGGAAATGTGCTCCTGCGCCCTGGCCAGAGGCTCGCCCACCGCATCCACCGGCAAGTCCAGGAGGTCAGCCAGGATCTCCTTCCCCAGCACATCCAGCTCCTCAAGAAGCTTGCCGTTGCTCACCCCGGCTGCAGGGTGAAATGCCTGCGGTTCCTTAAACAGGGCATCGTAATCAAGCTTTAAGCACTCTGCCAGAGCACGCCGCAAAGAGGAACAGTCGGGCTGATCGAGCCGCAGGATTGCATTTAGAAGTTCCGCTAGCGCCTCACCCTCCGGCGCCTCGCCAAGTACATGCAGGCCGTCGCGGAACTGGCTCTCCCGCAATACGGTGAGCTTTTCGTGCAAAACCGCCGGGTCGGGGTCTTGTTCCCCACTCAAAAGGTTGGCGGCCCGCGCTTTTTCGGCAATCTGCGCCCGGATTACCTCGGCACGCCCTTTCTCATTAAGGCTTATCGCCTTCTGGTAGTCCTCTAGAAGTTCCTCTAGCTCTGCGAGTTCCCCACTTAACTGCATGCTGGCCAGAACCGGCGGGAGGTGGTCCACGATGACCGCAGCCGAGCGCCGCTTGGCCACTACCGCCTCCATGGGGTTGACCAGGTTGTAAATGTAAAGGTGCGGTACCTTGCCTAGAGAAATGCGGGGGAAACAGGATTCAGATAGAGCTGTAGTCTTGCCGGGCAGAAGCTCCAGCACCCCGTGGGTCCCCACGTGCACCACCACGTCGGCGCCGAACTCCTCCTCGAGCCACCTGTGCCAGGCTATCCACTGGTGGGGCGGCGGTACGTCCGGGTCGTGGAGGATCTTGCACACTTCGCCATCACACCGGGCGCCGGCGCAACCCCGCTTTGGCTGGACACCAATAAACACATTGCCGGTAACGATTCCGGGGATGACCACGTGACCGTTATAAAGCCCCAGGGAGAGCTTTTGCACGCCAGAAAGTTCTCCGGCTTCCCTCGGGTCTCCCCAGGCTGCTGCCACCTTCGCCTTAGCCTGCGGCGGGAGTTCTTCAAACCACTGAAGGTACTTTTCCAGGGGCACCATGGCCGCCGCCCCGCCCTTTGTTATTACCTCGTCAAGCGTGGTCCAGCGGAAGTCGGGAAGCGCTTTTCGCCCCAAAATTGCTTCTGCCAGCGCTCGCCCGTTTTCCGGCACCCAGTCCACCTGGTAGCCCTCTTCCTTCATGCGCCTTAAAATGCGGGCCACGCTCTCCAGGGAGTCAAGCCCGAAAGCCGTCCCCACCGTAGCCTCCGCGCTCTTGCAGGGAGAATTTAAAAGGACAAAGGCCACTTTCTTTGCGGCATTGGGCTTATGCCGGAGCTCTATCCAACGGAAGAGCCGGTCAACCAAGTAGCGCACTTCCGAAAGAAGGGGCCGGCCGCGAGCAAAATCCCCCTCGTTCTCCGCCGCGCTGACCAAAAGGGGCTCGATGAGCCCGTCGAATTCCGGCAAGGTGATGCTGATGATCACCTGCGGCAGATTTAGACCCTGCGGGTCTTCCCGCCACTGGGCTTCCGTCTGCCGCGCAGCGTGGATCATCTTTAAGATGGGCACGTTGAGTTCTACGAGCACATCATCAGCCGGCTCCCGGTTTAGGGCGACTACCTCCCGCCGCGTCTTCAAGAAAAAGGCGCTGTAGGCCACTAGTGCTTCGATGGCCGGCTTTCCATCCCGGAAGAAAAACTGCCGGATTACGTCATCGTTCTTTACCTGGCCAAACCAGCCGTCGCTAAAGACGGGGATTACTCCGGCGCCGCGCCGCTCAATTTCTTCGATAATAGCCTCGTACCCCGCCAGGTTTTCCTCCACCCAGAAAACGCGGGGGAAAAGCAGGCCCACCAGCGGCTGTCGTTCCCCGTACCAGGCCAGGTAATCATCCAGGCGGGTAAAATATCCTTTTGCCCGCGGGTGATAAATCCCCGCCCAGGGAAGTTCCTGCGGAGCGGGCGCCGTCCCGGCCGGCAACTTCCCGGCCAGCTCGCCCAGCCACAAGAGGAAGGCTTTCAGGTTCTCCTTGCCGCCGAAAAGGTGGTAATGGATAGCGCGCTGGGCCGCTTCCGGGGACACGTTGCCCGTCCCCGCCACCTCGACGGTCACCGGCACCAGCGGTTTTTGCAGTTCCTCTTTTAGCCTGCCGAAAAACTCTCCTAACGCTTTAAACTCCGGCGGAAAGCTGAAAAAGACCGCGTCCGCCTCCTCCCGCGCAAACTCAAGCCAGCCCGGGGGCGGCAGAGGCATACCCGCTGCCGGCGGCTGGCTGTACCTGAGGTCCACCGCCAATTCCCCGCTTGCAAGCTCGGCCAGAGCCTCCTGGTAAACCCGCCCTACCGTACTCGGGCCGTAAATCACGCGAAAACCAGCAATTTTGAGCACAAAAAGCACCTCCTTAGTTGGTTATTGAAATAACCCGCAGGTAGGAATAGCTTCCGGGCATGCCGCCTTCCATGGCAAAATCTTTAACTGCTTCCCTGGCCACCGTAACGGCATCCTGATTGTAAAGGAAGATGCCCGGCGCCTGCTCTTTTAGTAGCTCCTGGAGCTTAAAGAAGATTTCCCGTCGCACCTCGGGCTCAACCGCAGCATAGAGCCTGCTAACCAGTTCTTGCACAACCTGGTTTTTTAGCACGCAGTATTCCGGACGTTGGGTGCCAAAATAATAGCTGAACCAAGGTGTCGGATCGTTGGTGGCACAGATCCCGCCCAGTTCAACGAGGTCGTAATTGCGCTGCTTTAAAGCCTCAAAACGAGCCGCAGACTCCAGCACCCGCACTTCCACGGCAATACCAACTTTCTTCAAGTCTGCCTGTACGGCCTCGGCAATGGCTCTGCCTTCTTCATAAAGCGTGGAGGCAATAAGCGTTACTTGGAATTTCTTTCCGTTCTTTTCTAAAATGCCATCCCCGTCGACATCCTTCCACCCGGCCTGCAAAAGTAACTCCCTTGCTCTGGTAGGATCGTAGCTGTACCACTTCAGGTCCGGCTTTCTAATGTAATCGTGCGCCGGCGAGGAAAGGGGGCCCTTTAATGCAGGCGTAGCTACCTCCCTGCCAACCACCGAACTTACGATGCGTTCTACATCCACCGCGTAGCAAACGGCCTGGCGCACCCTCACGTCATCGAAGGGTTCCCGGTAGGTATTGAAGGCAATCCAGTTCATGCAGGGACTTGGTTTTTTGTAAATGGAGAACTTACCTGTCCTTTCCATTTCACGTATGGCCGCCACGGGGAGATAATCAGCAATATCAATCTCCCCGCTCTGCAAGGCCATGGCCCTCGTTTGGTGATCGGGAATGACTTTAAAAATCACCGTGTTTACCTTTGGCTTTGGCCCCCAGTAGTTCTCATTGCGGGCAAAAATCAGCTCCTGGTCCTTTTTCCATTCCTTAAAAACGAAGGGACCTGTTCCAACCGGAGCCTTAAATTTCCCCTCGGGATCAAAGGAAGTGGGTGAAAAAATTTCTGCTGTAGTCAAATCATAGGGCAGCACCGCATAAGGGCGTTTGAAAACCAGCTTAACCGTATAATCATCCGGCGTTTCTATCCTTTCTAACGGCCAAAAGAGTCGCTTTGCCTTTAAAAGATACTCCAGGGAAAACTTTACCGCCGCCGCGTTGAAAGGTGTACCGTCGGAAAAGCGCACACCCTCTTTAAGTTTCACCGTCCAGACTCTTCCCTGATCTTCGGCGGTCCAGCTCTCCGCCAGCCGGCCTTTAAGATTAAAGCTTTCATCCATATACAGGAGCGGCTCATAGATTAAGTAACGCTGCGGATCGGGACCACCCTGCCCAAAGACAGCCGGATCGAGAGAAGCAATGTCCTTGCGGATACCCACCTTCACTGTAGTACCATTGTCACCAGCCTTGGGCTGCTCTTTTTTAGCCCCACCGCAGCCCAAAAGGGCAAGGCTCATTAAAATGAGCAACAAACCAAGCGAAAGAAAACACCAAATCCGACCAAGGTAACTTTTTTTAACCATTTATCCCTTCCCCCTTCCATGCGATAATCATAGTAGATGCCGCATCGCCAATAGGAATCAGCTTTTCAACGGCCAATCCCACCTCTGTCAGCATTTCCGCCATTTCCCGGCAGGTACAGACGTGCGCAGTTGGATTGCTAAGGGCCAGCATCAGGGCAAAAAGCGCGGCTCGCTCCGGTTGGGTGCGGGTATCATCTAGGAACCAGTGTTTGGTGAAGAGGTAGCCGCCGGGTCTGAGCGAACGATAAACCCTGCCGAGCACTTCTTTCGTCTTCGCAGGGGGGCCGTAGAAAACGTCAAAGGCTAAAATGAGGTCCTGATCTTTAGGCAGCTCGTCCACGTAAAAGTCCCCGGCATAAAAAGCTACCATCGCCCCGTACTGCCGGGCATACTCTTGCGTTACCTCTTCCGCGTGCGGGAGATCGAAGATTGTAGCTTCCAGCTCTGGTCGCAGCCTTTTTAAGGCAATAGCATAAAGCCCATGGCCGCCGCCAAGATCAAGCAACTTTTTTGCCTTCCCAAAACCGGGATGCTTGGCCACCAGCTCCAACGTAGCCTCAAAACCCTTGTGGCTCAACGTGGCCTGGGCCATGGCCCGGATAAAGGAAGGATTAAACACTTCGCCAGTACTGCCAGGTTGCCTTATTGTCTCTCCCTTCAGCCAATCCCCAATTCGTTCCCATTGCCGGCGCCGCTCCGGCGCAAGCTGCAGTCTAAGGAGATCGCCCTGGTAAAACTTGCTGTGTAAACACAAAAAGGTATTGGTCATAACGGTGTTAGTGTAAGTGTCGCCGTTTTTCTCCAAAAGCCCAACAGACACTAACGCATCCAGTACGAGAGCTAACCGCTCCGGACGGGCCCCCATTTGCTCGGCCAATTGCGCAACACTTCGACCGGCCGCAAGATTTTCAAAAATCCCTAACCTAAACGCCTGTTCCAGGAGCAGAGATTTCTGGTAGCATCTGGCCATCTCTGCCAGTACTTCTCCTGAGACAGGTGGTTTAAAGTCAGTTAAGCCAGCAATGTCCATTTTAGAAACCCTCCTTTTTAAAAAGCCCCCTGCGGATAAATTCCTAACTCGCTGTCCCTTTGGCTATAACCATCGGCTCCAACGCCCACAACTAATTCCTTTTTGCTTGCCTGTCCTTCTCTTTGTTGACTACCACAACCCGCCAATCCAGCAAATAATATTATGATGACCAAGAAAGACAATATTTGCCTTAAATATTTCACGTTTCTACACCCCTTTCTCCGGTTATCGCCCTTTGTACCTCCGGATAGTTACGAAAGGTACTCTAGCTCAAATGGCACCTCACCCAATGCCCATCCCCCACCTCCTTCAAGACGGGCTCCTCCTGCCGGCAAGCTTCGCGGGCTTCAGGGCAGCGGGGATGAAAGCGGCAGCCTGCAGGAGGATTGGCTGGGTCGGGCGGCTCGCCCCGCACCACTGGTTTCTGGCTGATCTTCTGCCGCGGGTCGGGTTCCGGTACCGCCTGCAGGAGCGCCCGGGTGTAGGGGTGGCGGGCCTGTGAGACAAGGCCTTCTGCCGGCAGGATCTCCACGATCTTGCCCAGGTACATTACCGCCACCCGGTCGGCCAGGTAGTTCACTGCCGCCAGGTCGTGGGAGATGAAGAGGTAGGATAAGCCCAGCCGCTTTTTTAGCTCCCGCAAAAGGTTTAATACTTGCGCCCGGATGGAAACGTCCAGGCTGGAAACGGGCTCGTCGCAGACCACCAGTTCCGGCTGCAAGGCCAGGGCCCGAGCAATATTGATGCGCTGGCGCTGACCCCCGCTGAATTCGTGCGGGTATTTCGACGCATCCCTAGGTTCCAGGCCGACAAGCGTTAATAGTTCGGCCACCCGCTCCCGCCGCTCCTCTTTTGCCACGCCGAAGTTGGCCAGAGGTTCCTCTATGGTCGCTCCCACCGTACGGCGCGGGTTGAGGGAGGAAGAAGAGTCCTGGAAGATGATTTGGAAGCGGCGGCGCATCTCCCGCAGCTTTCTCCCCTTCCAGCCGGTGATATCCTCGCCGGCAAAAAGAATTTTTCCAGCCGTGGGTTCTTCCAGCCGCACCACAAGCCGCCCCAGGGTGCTCTTGCCGCAGCCGCTTTCCCCCACGAGACCCAAGGTTTCTCCCCGGGCGATGGAAAAAGAAACCCCATCAACAGCGCGTACCTTTTCCCGGCGGACTGCCAGAATCCCTCCTTTTCCCGGGTAGTGCTTAATCAGATCCCTTACCTCCAGGAGGCTCACCCGCATCCCTCCCCCTCAGCTGGCATGGTTAAACAAACGGTGGCAAGCCGCTGCATGGCCCGGCCCGATCTCTCGCAGTTTCGGCTTCTCCCCCCAGCACGCCGCGCCCGCCTGCGGGCAGCGGGGGAGAAAGGGGCAATGGGCCGGGAGATTTAGAAGCGACGGCGGCTGCCCCTCAACAGGCACCAGTTCATCTCTATCCAGGCGCGGCACGGAGCGGAGCAAAGCCCGGGTGTAGGGGTGGGCGGGACGGTCAAACACTTCTGCCACCGGGCCGCGCTCCACGATCGATCCGGCGTACATCACCGCCACTTCGTCGGCCACGGCCGCCACCACCCCCAGGTCGTGGGTGATGAGGACGACGGCCATCCCCAGCTCTTCCTGCAGCCGCTTCAGCTCCGCCAGAATCTGGGCCTGGACGGTAACGTCCAGGGCGGTGGTGGGCTCATCGGCAATCAAAACCTTCGGGCGCATCGAGAGCGCCATGGCCATCATCACCCGCTGGCGCATGCCCCCGGAAAGCTGAAAAGGGTACAGGCGCATGAGCCTTTCCGGGTCGGGCAGGCCCAGGCGCAAAAGAAGCTCCACCGCCCGCCGCCGCGCTTCAGCCCAGGATATCTCTTCATGAGAGACAATGGTTTCCGCAAGCTGCGTACCGATGGTTAAAACCGGGTTCAGGGAAGTCAGCGGATCCTGGAAAACAAGCGATATTTCCTTGCCCCGCACCCGCCGTAGCTCCAGAAGAGGGAGTTCGAGCAGGTTGCGTCCGTCAAGCCAAACCTCTCCGGAGACAATCTTTCCCGGCGGCTCGATCAAGCGTAGAAGCGAGAGAGCAGTGACGCTCTTGCCGCAGCCACTCTCCCCCACCAAACACAAGGTTCTCCCGGCCGCCACCGTGAAGCTTATCCCGTTAACTGACCGGACGGTTCCTCGCTGTGTATAAAAGTATGTAGAAAGGTTCTTTACTTTCAGAACGGAAATCGTTGACATATTTTGCTATACCTCCTTAACGCCAGTAGTGATGCGCGAGTCAAGAACGTCCCTGAGCCCATCGCCCAGCAGGTTGAAGGCCAGCACCACCGTCATAATACAAAGACCCGGGTAAATCATGAGTTGCGGCGCCACCTGCATGTAAGGTCGGCCATCGTTCAGCATGGCCCCCCATTCCGGCGTGGGCGGTTGGGCACCAAGACCCAGAAAGGAAAGCCCGGAAATGGCCAGGATGAGCTTGCCCATATCCAGTGTAGTTAGGACGATCACAGGAGAAATAATGTTGGGTAGGATGTGCCGGATGATAATGCCACATTCTGAGGTGCCGCAGGCCCGAGCCGCTAAGATAAACTCCTTTTCTTTTACCGAAAGGACCATCCCCCGGACTACCCGCGCGTACCCTACCCACCAGACCAAAGCTAACGCTAGCATCACGTTTAAAAGCCCCGGCCCCAGCATCCCAGCAATAACCAGTGCCAGGATAAGTCCCGGAAAGGCCAGCATTATATCAACTAGCCGCATGAAAAGGTTGTCCACCCAGCCGCCGCAATAACCCGCCAGTATACCCACAGGAAGACCAATGAGCAGGATAGCCGAAAGGGCTAGAACCGCCGTACTCAGGGAAACCCGCGCACCGTAAATCAGCCGGGACAAAAGACAACGCCCCAGATGGTCGGTACCCAAGGGGTACTGGGCACTGGGTGGAGCCAAACGGTGCTGTAGATCTACCTTAACAGGATCATTGGGAGCAATATAGGGCGCAAAGATCGCTACAGCCACCACAACCAGGATGATAACAAGTCCCAAAAGAGCCAGCCTGTCCTGCAGGAGTCTTTCCAATACGGCGGCCGAGCCACCGCGCGAGACCGTCCTCGCGTGGCCCGCTGACTCCGCAGTAGCGGGATAACCGGCAACCTCAACACCGGAATTTTTGGAGATACTCATCGGGCTATATCCCCCTTTCTAAGCGGATGCGCGGGTCGAGGAAAACATAGGATAGGTCCACCAGCAAGTTTATCAGCACGAACACCACGGCCATGAAAAGGGCGTACCCCTGGATCACCGGGTAGTCCCGGTTGAAGATGGAATCAACAGCAAACTTCCCCACGCCCGGCCAAGCAAAGATGGTTTCCACAATTACCGCTCCCCCCAAAAGGTGCCCGAAGCTCATGCCCAGTAACGTCACTGCGGGCAAAAGGGCATTCTTCAAGGCGTGGCGCCCGATTACCCACTTTTCCTTTAACCCTTTAGCCCGGGCCACCCTGATGTAATCTTGTCCTAGTACCTCCAGCATGCTGGCACGTAAGATTCGAGCGTAGACGGCAGCCAGGCCAAACCCTAAGGTTACCGCCGGTAGCACCAGGTGCTCCGGCCCGCCCCGGCCCATTACCGGTAATAGTCCAAGTTTCACCGCGAATAAGTAGATGAGTAGGAGCCCCAACCAGAAGCCGGGAAGCGAAGTGCCCAGAAGAGCCCCGAGGCGGCTTAAGTGGTCGATGAAAGTATGTCGGTAAAGGGCAGAGAGGATCCCCGCCAGCGGAGCAAGACATACCATGAAGACCATGGCCGCGCAGGTGAGTTCCAAGGTAGCCGGAAAGCGGGAGAAAATCTCCTCGGCCACCGGCTGTCCGGTGCGAAAAGACTTCCCTAAATCTCCGTGCAGCACCCGCCATAGCCAGCGCCCATACTGGACGTAAAGTGGGTCGTTTAAGCCGAGTTCTTCCCGCAGGGCCTCTATTGCTTCTTTAGTCGGCTCTACTCCACCGGAGCGCAAGATGAGCTCCGCCGGGTCACCGGGCACAAGATTAATTAATCCGAAAGTAATTATGGATACTCCAAACATCACTGGAATTAAATAAAGTAAACGCTTTATCAAATACCGCCACATTATAATAGCATATCCCCCTATTTAAACTTTCATGATGCAAGAAGCATCACCATCAGAGAATGAAAATATCTCTTAAATCGTGTATAATCTTCTTAGCAGCTGGTAAAGGCAGATTTTTTAGGTGCACCACAGATTGTTGCTCCGATATGTAAGCACGCGGGATAGAATAATAGATATAAATAAACTCCATTCCATGCTCTTTAAGCATCACTGATAACGGCTTTGCATTCTCATAATCCATGTCTCCATCTTTATTAAAAAAACGGTCATCTGCTTCAAGGCGTAAATCCTATGAAAAACAAATCTTTCATCCACAACTTGGAAGTCTTTTTTCATAATCTTGACCTGAAGTTACTCTTAGCGTCTCCTGTAGACCAGTAATCTGGTGACTGTTCGAAAAAGAGTGAGACCTTTGCAGTAGCCAGCAGACCAGGGGTGTACCCCCGGATGCCCTGTCAAGCTTTTATCGCATCCGCAAGGTTGTTATGTATCATACCCGCAAGGTACGCCCCTAATCCTGGCCAATTTAAGGAGGGAGAATTTTTATTATTGTGTTACATTCATAAAAATAATAACACAATAATAACCTTGAGTCAAGTACAAATTTATTAAACCTGATAACTTTCAAAAAAGTTGCAGTAAAGGAAATCTTAAAGGGTGACCCAATAAAAAAAGATTCTAGAGTTCTAACACCCTAGAATCCTTTTTCTTCTTTTCTGGTGGAGCTGATGGGACTTGAACCCACGACTTCCACAATGCCATTGTGGCGCTCTCCCAACTGAGCTACAGCCCCATATTTATTTTTGGTGGAGGTGCGGGGAGTCGAACCCCGGTCCGAAGGCGTCACAGTAAAAGCTTCTCCGAGCGCAGTCACTGTTTTAACATTCCCTCAGCGGTTCTCCCAGCGACAGGATAACCACCTCGGTAGCTTCATAAGTTCCGGTTTTGCCCCGAAGCCTGAGCAAAACCAGTTCCCCACTGTTTTGACGCCCAATCCTGAAACGTGGGCATTTCAGGTTGGACGGCTACCTTAAATTAGGCAGCGTAAGCTAATTCTTTGTCTGCGTTTATTTTTACTTCCACCGTTTTTACGAGTTGGCGGACAACTCGGCTCGCTGCTTTTACCTCGACTGCCCCCGTCGAAACCAGTACACCCCCATGTTATATGCCATACTGCTTTTCTTTAAAATGTTTTTCTAATTCTCTTTTTGCATCTCTTCTTGCTATATCTTCTCTTTTATCGTACAATTTCTTACCTCTCGCCACAGCTAATTCCACTTTAACAAGCCCACGCTTTAAATAAAGCTTTGTAGGAATTAAAGTGTAACCCTTCCTCGTCACATAACCAATTAGTTTATTAATCTCATGTCTATTGAGAAGTAATTTTCTGGTTCTTAAGGGGTCTTTATTAAATATATTGCCTTTTTCATAAGGACTTATATGCATATTATAAAGATAAACTTCGTTGTTTTCAACTCTTGCAAAGCTGTCTTTTAAATTAACTTTTCCCATCCTTATAGATTTGACTTCTGTCCCAGTGAGCACTATTCCTGCTTCATAAGTTTCTTCAATGAAGTAATCATGGTAAGCTTTTTTGTTTTGAGCGATTATTTTAATTTCTTCCTTCGCCAAATTTTAAGCACCTTCTTTAGGATAAAATTGCCCTACTTGTTGTGTCACAAATAGGGCACTGCTGTCGCTATTATATTATAGCACATTTTAAAACTGTGTCAATATCCCTTTAAACCTATCTTTCGTTTATTACTTTACCTACCCGAACAATTCCAAGGTCGTCAATCTCTAAAAAATGCAAGCACATTTTTTAATTTGTCAACTGGTCTTATCTTCTGCCAATACAAAATCTATTTCTCTCCTGTCTACATCTACATGAACAACTTTTACATAAACTTCTTTTCCTATAGAGTAAATTTTCTTGGTCCTTTCACCAATTAAGATATATCTTTCCGCATTAAAGTGATAATAGTCATCCTCTAATGAAGCAACATCTACTAGCCCTTCCACAGTGTTGTCAAGCTCTACAAAAAATCCGTAATTTGTCACGTTAGAAATTATCCCTTTATAGACATTTCCTATTCTATCTGCCATGTACTCTACTTTCTTTAATTCTTCTATCTCTCTTTCTGCAACTTCTGCTGCTCTTTCTCTTTCAGAAGACTTTAAAGCAATATCGTTCAAAATCCTGTTGTAATGGCGCTGTCTTTTTTCTGTTAATTTGCCATTTATATACTCTTTTATTATTCTATGAATTATAAGGTCAGGATATCTTCTTATTGGAGAAGTAAAATGGGTATAGTATTGCGTCGCAAGAGCATAATGACCTACATCATCAGGACTGTATCTGGCTCTTTTCAATGACCTTAAAAGCAATGTTTCCACAATTCTTTGCTCGCTTTTTCCTCTCACCTGCTTAATTAACTCTTGTAAAGATTTAGGATGTATCTGTTCTCCGCCAATGCCTTTTATGTGATATCCCAAATTATGAATGAATTTATTAAAAGCAATCAGCTTTTCCATATCGGGATGTTCGTGAATTCTATACACAAAAGGGATATTTAGCCAATGCATGTGTTCTGCAACCGTTTCATTAGCTGCCAACATGAATTCTTCAATTATTCTATGGGCTATATTTCTTTCGATTTTTACAATGTCAATAGGTTTTCCTTTTTCGTCTACGATTACTTTAGCTTCAGGAAAATCAAAATCTACACTACCTCTCCGCTTTCTTTTTTCCAACAGAATAAGTGCTAATTCCTTCATCAATTTAAAATCTTCTAATAAATATCCATATCTGTTTTTTAATTGTGCATCATCTTCTTCTAAAAGTTTGTAAACATTTGTGTATGTCATTCTTTCTTTGCTTTTTATAATGCTTTCAAAAATCTCATGGTCTATAACTTCACCTTTAGAGTTTATTTTCATCTTTACAGTGAGAGTTAACCTCTCTTCATCTGGATTCAAACTGCAAATCCCATTAGATAACTTAGGGGGTAGCATAGGTATCACTCTGTCGATAAAGTATACACTGCATCCTCTCCTCAATGCCTCTTTATCGAGATGCGAACCCTCTTTAACGTAATGACTTACATCCGCAATACTTACATACAAAAGGTAATTTCCATCTTTGAGTCTTTGGACACAAACAGCATCATCAAGGTCTTTGGCATCTTCCCCATCTATTGTGACAAAATTTAAATCAGTTAAGTCTATTCTTCTTTTTCTTTCTTCTTCGTCAATACCTTCAGCTATTTCTTCCGCCTCTTTTAAAACCTCTTTAGGAAATACTTCAGGTATATCATAAGACCTTATCACAGACATTACATCTATGCCAGGGTCTCCTTTGTACCCTAATACTTCAATAATTTCTCCTTCAGGACTTCTTCTTCCTTCCGGCCATTTGGTAATTCTGACTACAACTTTCATACCAGTTTTTGCGCCTTTATCTTCTCCTTTAGGAATGAATATATCTTGGTAAATCTTTTTATTATCAGGCACTACAAAACCAAAATTTTTGTTTTTTTCGTAAGTGCCAACAATAGTTGTATTTGCTCTTTTAAGTATTTTTACAACTTCGCCTTCTTCACTCTTTCCGTCTACTCTTTTTGTAACTCTTACTAAAACAGTATCATCTTGCATTGCACCGTTCATACCACTTATAGGTATGAAGATATCTTTTATTTCACTGCTTTCCGGTATTAAAAAGCCATAGCCTTTTGAATGAAATTCAATTTTCCCTTTTACCAAATCTAGCCTTTCAGGAAGAGCATATTTCCCATGTTTTGTTTTAAAAACCAAACCTTCTTTTTCCATATTTTTTAGAGTGCTCTCAAGAATCTTTTTTTGACTGTAGTCTATGTCTAAAATTTTCATGATTTCTTCTATTTTAGAAGGTTTATAGCTTTCTTCTTTCATTAGTTCCAAAAGTCTTTCCCTTATGTTCATTTCCATTCCTCACAATTCTATCTGTGGTGCAATTTTTTTCATCTCATTAAGCGCAATTTCTAAAAATTCCTCTAATGATATCCCAAATTCTTCACAAGTTTTAATTTGAGCTCTATTTGCACCTTTAGCAAAAGTTTTGTCTTTAAATTTTTTCTTCACTGATTTCAATTGAACCTCTTCCAGTTTTTTAGAAGGCATCACATATGCTGTTGCAGTGATTAATCCTGAAAGAGGGTCTACAGCAAAAAGGGCTTTGTCAAGCAAAGTCTTTCTTTCAATGCCGTGAATTTCATTGTGAGCCATCACTGCATGCACAATTTCTTCGTCAATTCCGTGTTCTCTTAAAATCTCGCCACCTCTTAGGCTATGCAGTTCTGGATTGTCTTTTGTCTCTTGATAGTCAATATCGTGTAATATGCCTGTAACTACCCATTTTTCGACGTCTTGTCCCAATTTTCCAGCCAATCCTCCCATTATTGCACCTGTCGCTATCATATGGTATATCAGCGTTTCATCAGATACGTATTCTTTGACAAGTGCCAACGCAGCATCTCTATCCATTTAAAACCCCTCCTAGTATTAAAGTTACCAATTTTACTTAATATTATAACATGTTTAGGCAATAAACAAATAGTTTCGATGACGTTTAAAGGCAGCAAAATGATTAATTTGCTGCCTTTAAACTCATTATTTGTTATCGTATTTTATTGCAGCTTGAGCAGCCGCTAATCTTGCAATAGGCACTCTGAATGGTGAACAGGATACGTAGTCAAGTCCAACTTTGTGGCAGAATTCAATAGAGGATGGATCTCCGCCATGCTCACCACATATGCCTACTTCAAGGTCAGGTCTTGTTTGTCTGCCAAGCTTTGTACCCATTTCAACTAACTTGCCAACTCCCTCTTGGTCAAGCTTAGCAAAAGGGTCAAATTCGTATATCTTCTTATCGTAATAGACTTCAAGGAACTTGCCAGCGTCATCCCTTGAGAATCCAAAGGTCATCTGTGTCAAGTCATTAGTACCAAATGAGAAGAATTCTGCTTCTTTCGCTATTTGATCTGCCGTAAGAGCTGCTCTTGGTACTTCTATCATCGTTCCGACGAGGTATTTTATTTCAACATTGTTTTCTTTTATGACTTCATCAGCGACTTTTACTATTATGTCTTTGATATATTTGAGCTCTTTTAACTCTCCTACAAGTGGTATCATTATTTGCGGTTTTACGTCACGACCTGTTCTCTTCTTCACATTTATAGCAGCTTCTATAATAGCTCTTGTCTGCATTTCTGCTATTTCGGGATATGTCACAGCTAACCTACAACCTCTGTGACCTAACATTGGGTTAAACTCTTTCAAGCTTTCTACAGTTGCTTTTAATTCTTCAAAAGGTACTCCCATATCTTTAGCAAGTTCTTCAATTTCTTCATCCTTATGAGGCAAGAACTCATGCAATGGTGGATCTAAAAGGCGTATTGTAACAGGGTATTCACCCATCACTTCAAACAAACCTTCAAAGTCAGACCTCTGCATAGGTAGAAGTTTCTCTAAAGCTTTTCTTCTTTGCTCTTCAGTCTTTGATATAATCATCTCTCTCATTGCAGGAATCCTGTCTTCATCAAAGAACATGTGTTCTGTTCTGCAAAGGCCTATTCCTTCAGCGCCAAATTGTACTGCAACTTTTGCATCTCTTGGTATATCTGCATTGGTCTTGACTTTTAATCTTCTATATTTGTCTGCCCACCTCATAAGTGTTGCAAAGTCACCTGTCAACTCAGGAGTTACAGTTTTTATCTCGCCAATATAAACATTACCTGTGCTGCCATCTATTGATATGTAGTCTCCTTCATGAACTTCTATATCGCCAATTCTCATCACTTTTGCTTGTTCATCTATCCTCGCATCACCGCATCCTACAACACAGGCAGTACCCATTCCTCTTGCAACAACAGCTGCGTGAGAAGTCATACCGCCGCGAGTAGTGAGTATTCCTTCAGCGACAGACATACCTTCAATGTCGTCGGGAGAAGTTTCTGCCCTAACAAGGATGACTCTTTCTCCTCTTGATTTTACAGCTTCTACTGCTTCATCAGCTGTAAAGTATACTTTACCTGAAGCAGCACCAGGCGATGCAGGTAAACCTTTTGCCACTGGTTTAGTAACTTTTAATGCATTAGGCTCAAAAGTTGGATGTAGCAACTGGTCTAACTGTTTTGGGTCAACTCTTAAAACCGCTGTCTTTTCATCTATTAAACCTTCTGCAACTAAATCCACTGCAACTTTCAAGGCAGCCTGAGCAGTTCTCTTTCCGTTCCTCGTTTGAAGCATATAGAGTTTTCCTCTTTCAATGGTAAACTCTATATCCTGCATGTCTTTGTAGTGCTTTTCTAATTTCTCTGCAATTTCTACAAATTGGTTGTATACTTCTGGCATAGTCTCTTTCAAAGTCGAAATCGGCTGAGGTGTTCTAATACCTGCGACAACATCTTCACCTTGAGCATTCATCAAGAATTCGCCAAAAAGTGCTTTTTCGCCTGTCGCAGGATTTCTCGTAAATGCAACACCTGTACCTGAATCATTTCCCATGTTACCAAATACCATTGATTGGACGTTTACTGCTGTACCCCAATCGCTGGGAATGTCATTAAGCCTTCTATACACAATAGCTCTTGGATTGTCCCAAGACCTAAACACTGCTTTTACAGCTTCTAAAAGCTGAACTTTAGGGTCTTGTGGGAAGTCTTCACCCATTTCCTTCTTATAAAGCTCTTTGAATCTTCTTACTACTTCTTTGAGATTTTCAGCTGTTAAGTCTGTATCAAATTTTGCTTCATTTTCTTCCTTTACTTCATCTAATATATCCTCGAATTTATTTTTGTCAATGCCCATTACAACATCAGAAAACATTTGTATAAATCTTCTGTAGCTGTCATATGCAAATCTCTCATTGTTTGTAGCTTTAGCAAGGCCTTCAACTGTGTCATCGTTTAAACCAAGGTTTAATATAGTATCCATCATCCCTGGCATTGAAACTCTTGCACCAGATCTAACAGATACCAACAGAGGATTTGAAGGGTTACCAAATTTCTTTCCTGTAATTTCCTCTAATTTTGTCATATATTCATATATTTGGTCTACAATTTCTTGTGCAATAACTTTTCCATCTTGATAATATCTAGTACAAGCTTCAGTAGTAACTGTAAAACCTGGTGGAACAGGCAATCCCAGTCTTGTCATTTCAGCAAGGTTTGCACCTTTCCCACCTAAGAGGTCCCTCATGGAAGCGTCGCCTTCACTAAATAGATACACGTATTTCTTGCTCATACAGTCTCTCCTCCTTTTAGTACATTCAATATTACATTTGCTGTTTCTTCCACAGCTTTGTTTGTAACATCAATTACAGTACAGCCTAATTTTTTCATCACCCCCTCAGCATATTTGACCTCTTTTTTAACCCTTTCTTCACTAGCGTATATTGCGTTAGCATCAAGACCAAGAGACTTTAACCTCTCCTTTCTTATTTTTACCAATACATCAGGGTCTATAGTCAGTCCAAAAATTTTTTTAGGATTAATCTCAAATAATTCCTGAGGGGGTTCAATTTCCGGAACTAAAGGTAAGTTAGCAGCTTTTATGTATTTATGAGCAAGGTACATGCACAAAGGAGTTTTAGAAGTCCGGGAAACTCCTATAACAACCACATCTGCCAATAATATCCCCATTGCATCTTTGCCATCATCGTATTTTACAGCAAATTCTATAACTTCAGTCTTTTTTAAATAATCTTCTTTACTATCTTTCATCAGGTTTGTATGTGGAGAAAGACCAGTGCTATCTTCAATGGCGTCCATCACCGGTCTCATCACATCAACTATCTTTATTCCAAATTTCTCAGCCTTTTTCTGGAGATAATCTTTAAGCTCAGAAACCACCATAGTGTGAATTATAATACTATTAGCATCGTTAGATGCCTCTATCACAATTTCTTCTATCTGATTTTTATCTCCAACGTAAGGGTATTTTTTTATTTTTCCAATAAAGGTATCAAAATGAGCAGCTGCAATGCTTGCAATGTTTTCTGCTGTATCCAAATTAGAATCAGAAACTAGATATATTGATACTCCTTCTTCCATCAAAAAGCCCCCCTAACCTTCCCCAAGCTTCACAAATAATTTAGTGATGTTGGTCTTAGAAATCCTTCCCGTCACTTTGTACCCTTGTTTTCCATTACTCCCCATTACAGGTTCTACTACAGGAAGGCTATCCACTTCATGCTCAATTATTTTAACTGCCGCATTGTATACCGGTTCATCGTCGTAAGTTGTAACTATATTAGGCATACGGGTCATAATTATTCCCACTGGAACTTTATAGATATCGGTATTGCCTATAGCGATTTTCAAAAAGTCTTTTCTGGAAACGGCACCAGTTAAAAATCCCTTATCCTGTACAAAAATCGTCCCGACGTCTTTTAAAAAAAGCGTTACAATAGCATCATACACTGATGTGTTCTCTTCAACTACTACCGGTAAGGATTTTACATCTTTTACCTTTATGCTTTTTATATAGTCTTCTACTAAATTGAGGGGTGATTTTCCTGTATAAAAATATCCCACCTTAGGTCTTGCCTCAAGGATCCCTGACATAGTCAAAATTGCTAAATCTGGCCTTAGTGTAGCTCTTGTTACATTTAACTTTTCCGCTATTTGCTCTCCTGTAATGGGTTGATGTTTTTTAACAATGTCAATAATTATATGCTGGCGGTTTGTCAGTTGAATCTTTATCACCCCTTTAAAGTTTTTAACCTCTTCTTTTCATTGTTATCGGTAACTCATAAACGTTTTCTATCATTTTACCACTTTAATATAATTATATCACAAGTTTTGAAATATAACCAACTTCACCTTTTTATTTACCACATATTATACCACAAAAGCTAAAAAAAAATCAGGCAAAAGCCTGACTTCCTCAAAAATTTAATTTTTCCTCAAGGTATTTCTCCACATCTTCAATTTTTATTCGTATTTGCCCCATGGTATCTCTATCCCTTATAGTTACAGAATGGTCATTTTCAGACTCAAAGTCATAAGTAATGCAAAAAGGTGTCCCTATTTCGTCTTGCCTTCTGTATCTTTTGCCTATGCTTCCTGTCTCATCGTAATCTACTACAAATTTCTTTCTCAACTGGTCATAGAGGTTATAGGCATTTTCTGATAATTTCTTAGATAATGGAAGCACCGCTGCCTTGACAGGAGCAAGAGCAGGATGAAGTTTAAGAACTACTCGCGTCTCGCCATCTTCCAATTCCTCTTCATTGTATGCATCTATTAAAAACGCTAGCATTAACCTATCTACCCCTACAGAAGGCTCAATACAATAAGGTATGTACTTTTCTCCTGTTACAGGGTCCATGTATGACATATCAACACCAGAATGTTCCATGTGCTGTTTTAAATCAAAATCGGTTCTATCAGCTATTCCCCAAAGTTCTCCCCAACCAAACGGGAAAAAATATTCTATATCTGTGGTAGCGGCACTGTAATGGGATAGTTCTTCTTTTTTGTGGTCTCTAAATCTTAAATTCTCTTTCCTAAGCCCCAATTCTAAAAGCCAATCCATGCAGCAATTTCTCCAATAATTGAACCATTCCATATCTTCTCCTGGTTTGCAGAAGAATTCTAACTCCATTTGTTCAAACTCTCTCGTTCTGAATATAAAGTTTCCCGGGGTAATTTCATTTCTAAAGGACTTTCCTATTTGTCCTATTCCAAAAGGTATTTTTTTTCTCGTTGTTCTTTGAACATTTTTAAAATTTACAAAAATTCCTTGCGCTGTCTCTGGCCTTAAATAGACCTCCGACTTAGAATCTTCTGTAACCCCTTGATGCGTCTTGAACATGAGATTAAATTTTCTAATATCTGTAAAATTATGAGCACCGCATTTAGGACAGGGGACTTTATGTTCTTTTATAAACTCCATCATCTGCTCATTTGTCCAACCTTCAATAGAAATGTTAAGCCCTTTTTCTTTTACGTAATCTTCAATTAACTGGTCAGCTCTAAATCTTGATTTACATTCTTTGCAATCCATCAAAGGGTCGCTAAAACTGCTGACATGACCGGAAGCAACCCAAACTTCTGGATTCATGAGTATGGCACAGTCTATCCCTACATTATACGGGCTTTCTTGAATGAACTTTTTCCACCACATCTTTTTTATGTTGTTTTTAAACTCTACTCCTAAAGGTCCATAATCCCAGGTATTGGCAAGTCCTCCATAGATTTCAGACCCTGGAAAAACAAAACCTCTATTTTTAGCAAGAGCAACTATTTTGTCCATCGTTACCTGTTGTGGCATCAATAACACTCCTCCTACTTGCAATTATACAAAAACCCTTCATCCCAATTTGGGAAGAAAGGTTTTACTGCTACTTATTTAAGAATATCAAACAGATAAACTTATGTCAATCTTTTTTCTTCTCTTCTTTTAGTACTGTCACACTTTTATCGTATTTTTCCACTTCAATAGTACAGTTAGCCAGAAGAGCTACTGCTGCTCCTACCAACGTCAATTGTGGAATTATTACTGCCGAAACAGCGCCGGCAGTCACAGGAATTTCTAAAAGCACTTTGTTGTCCTTTTTGATTCTGATTTTCGTGACATTTCCCTTTTTGATTATTTCTTTTATTTTATCCATTACTTCAGAGCTTGCCACAGTAAAACTTTCTGTCCAGCTCTTTTTATTTTCCTCCAAGTATATCAAGGCATCTACAACACTGCCCCCTGACTTTTCTAAGGCTTCTTTGGCCTCTTTATAGCTTACACCCATTCTCTCAACTATCATATCTATCTTTTCCAATTCTTCATCCAACATAGAAATCTCTCCTTTTAAATATTTTTCAACTTATCAATAAAACTTTTTGATGCGAACTCTAAACCTAAATGCTCTTTCATGTAGTCTGTTATTATTTTATCCACCTCTTTTTTAATAACACTCGAAATTTTGATGTTTTGAAGACTTTCAAAATTGACTCTTAATAAATACCACATAACTTTTAAGCTGGTTTCATTAATAGGCACTCCATCACGGCATTTATCTTTACAGGTAGTACATAAAGTTCCTCCACAAGAGGAGGAAAAATACTTTAAATTTTCACTCCTGCCGCAAACAACACAATTGTTAAGCTGAGGCATATAGCCTAACAAAGCCATCAATTTTAGATTGTAGGATGAAATAAAAACCAATGGGTCAATTTGAAATTGGTCAACATCCTTTAATGAAGTTTTTAAAAGTAAATATAAGTTGTCGCTTTTTTCATGTTCCTCTAAAATTTTATTCATTGTCTCTACAAAATAGGAGGCTACAGAAAATTTAATTAAATCTGTTTCTATGTTAGGATGAAGTTCAATCAAATCCCATTGGTCAATATAGTAGTAATTTTGCCCTTCAAAAAGAAGATAGTTGCCAACTACAAATGGCCTTATAGCGTTTATAAATCGGCTTTTTGAACGCCTCGCCCCTTTAGCTACAGCTTGAATTTTGCCATGAGTTTTTGTAAAAAGAGTAGCAATTTTATTAGTTTCGCTTATCAAATTGCTTTTTAGTACTATTGCCTCTGTCTTAAATAGACGCATTTTTACCAACTCATTTATAATTTATTTCCAACCCTCTACAATCTTTACTCCTGCGCTTGCTCCAATTCGGTTAGCTCCCGCTTCAATCATGGCTTTGGCATCCTCTGCTGTTCTTATTCCACCAGAGGCTTTTACTCCAAAATCTTTACCTACAGTCTGTCTCATTAATTTTACATCTTCAACAGTAGCGCCTCCTGTTCCAAAGCCAGTAGAAGTCTTTACAAAGTCAGCTCCTGCTTCTACAGCAAGCTGGCAAGCTTTTACTTTTTCTTCGTCAGTAAGGTAGCAAGTTTCAAGTATTACTTTAACTATTATAACGCCATGAGCCTTTACAGCCTTTACAACTTCCTCAATTTCCCTTTTTACATAGTCATAATCTCCGCTCTTTAACATGCTGATATTTAATACCATGTCAACTTCTGTAGCTCCTCTTTTTGCGGCATCTACTGCTTCATAAACCTTGCTTTCAATGGTGTTTGCACCCAAAGGAAAACCTACAACTGTACAAACTTTGACATCGGTATCTTTTAACATGCTGTAGGCAAGGTCAACAAAGCAAGGATTTACACAAACTGAAGCAAAGCTATACTCCTTTGCTTCATTGCAGAGTTTTTCTATTTCACTTTTTTGAGCGTTTGGTTTTAACAATGTGTGGTCAATCATTTTAGCTATGTTCATAAATACAACCTGGTTACCCAAACTGTACAAAAATGTACAGTTTAGGCAGCTGGGGTATTTGTAGTCCGCCCTTCAGACTTTCCCAGCCCCAGCAGGCGGTTTTTGGGAAAGTCATAGCCCCTGCCCCAAGAAGCAGGAACTTGCGCTTTTACAAGCCTCCCCACTTGCCCTGGATTAATAATTCTTTCAGGACAGAGAAGTCTCTTGGTACTTTCTCAGGGGAGAGTGGTGTCACCACCGCTACCTTGAGAACTCGCCAGAAATTATGGATACTAAAACTTGTTCCATCCAGAGGTCTTAGCACCCTTTCTGACTCACTTCCAAGGCTTTGTATAAATTTTATTGCTTTCTTTATCTCCTTTATATGTTTCTCTCTTAAATGCTTGTTTCTAACTGTTTTCTTTACGTACTCTTTTAATTCTTCTAATTCTTCTACAGTCAATACGTTGAGAAACTTTATATAATTATCTGGTATATTTTCTTGCAGTCCCAACCCTCTTCTTGCTATTACATAGGCTGCTGCTACATCTTTTGTTATCATATATTGCGGTGCATATTTTAACATGCCTATTATTGATGTGTAAGAAGGATTAACCTCTATAACTTCTATCTCTTCTCGTTTTGCTAAAACTTTTATCTTTTTTAAAAGTGATTTGTAGCTAAAGTTATGCCCTGGCATATTGGATTTGGAGATTTCCTGAAGTATCTCTTCTCTGTTTTTTTCTTCTTCCATCCCGCCTGTATCTTCGCATATACGTACTTTCTTTCTCCTACATTTATCCTTAAGAAAGTACCATTTTCATTTATCTCTATTCTTGTGTTGAGATTTCCTTTTTTGCTTTTATCTCCTCTTGAATAAAGATTTCCTTTTCTCTTCTCCTGCCACCTGATTTTTAATTTTTTATATGCTTTCCCGTTTATATAGCGTTTTTGTAGTTTTTTAAACAGCTTTTTCCCACCAAAGATGACTTTTCTTGGACTCTTACCTAATTCCCTGGCAGATTCTAATGTATTTCTTGCTTTCATTATTGCATCATCTACATATCTTGAGTTTAAATCAAATGTTCCCTGAAGGTCTCTTTTTAGTGTGTTTCTATCATAACCCTCTAAAAGTCTCTTGTATGCAAATCTCATGCAGGATGACCATCTTCTCATTAAGTCTAATACTATTTGTTTATCTTCTTGAGTTAGGAAAATAAGTTTAGCCTGTATTACTATCATGTTTTTTGGCCCCTTTGCCTTTCACTTAATTAAAACTATACCATTTTTTACTTTTTATTTCAACTGTTGATACCTCCTCTTGTTTTTCAATAAATACTTTACTATTTATTAGCTCTTTTTGTCAATGGCATACCCCAGCTTTTTAAGCAGAGTAGTATTGTCCCTCCACCCTTTTCTGGTTTTTACCCATAAATCAAGAAAAACTTGCTGACCATAAAATTCTTCTAAATCCAGTCGAGCACTTTGACCTATTTTTTTAAGCATTTGCCCATTTTTCCCTATAATAATCCCTTTGTGGGACTCTTTTTCACAATAAATATAAGCTTCAATATCTATTATGTCCTTGTCTTCTCTTTGCTTTATAGATTCAACTTCTACGTAAACACCATGAGGCACTTCTTCTTCTAAATAATGAAGCATTTTTTCGCGGATTATCTCCGCCACTATCAATTTTTCCGGCTGGTCTGTTATGTAGTCATCAAGATAATATTTAGGTCCTTCCGGCAGCATTGAAACAATTTTTTCCTTTAGTAAGTCAATGTTTTTACTCTCAATGGCGGAAATAGGCACAACATCTTTAAAGTCGTATTCTGCCTTAAAAATTCTTATCGTTTCTTCCACTCTTTCCTTAGGTACTAAGTCTATTTTGTTAATTACAAGGATTACAGGAGTATCCACTTCTTTTAAATGCTCGATTATATACTTGTCTCCCGGTCCTACTACATTGTCTGGTTCTATCATGTACAAAATGAGGTCTACCTCTTTTAAAGTCCTTTTAGCTACTTCAATCATAAACTCACCCAATTTTGATTTTGGTTTATGGACACCAGGAGTATCCACAAATACGATTTGATACTCATCTGTCGTCAAGATTCCTCGAATTGTGTTTCGCGTCGTTTGAGGTTTAGGAGAAGTAATTACAATTTTTTCTTGCATTATAGCGTTTAAAAGAGTAGACTTGCCAACATTAGTTCTCCCGATTAAAGCAACAAATCCCGCTTTATAGCCCATAACATCACCTCTCACCTAATTATTTGAAAAAATAAAACTGTAATTAGTATGCCAATAAAAGCACCAAACAACACCTGAGAAAAAGAGTGGATTTTGCCTTCAATTCTGCTTTCCGCCACCATGAGTGCAAGAAGAAAACCCAATGTTGCAATAAAGGCATTCGCAGTCATAAAAGTTATAGCTGTTGCTATAGAAAAAGCAATAGCGCTGTGAGCGCTAGGCATTCCTCCTCTCATAGGAGTTCCTTCCCCAAAATGTACCTTTAAAATTATAGATAAAAATATGACAACTATGAGGCTTATAACTGTAATATGAATGGGAGACTCTCTAAGTCTTAGTAAAATTATTTTTGTCCATGGATTTATTCTGTCAAAAAATATTAAATAAGCTACAATAACTGCATTGACAGAAGATACGAGAACAGCTCCTGCAGCTACATTTTTTGCAATTTTTGCCAATGGATTATATCCTTTTACAATAATATCCACTGTCGTCTCAATGGCAGTATTTATCATTTCAGAGACGAGTACCAGTGAAATGGTAAGCAAAATTACTACAAATTCCACCCGTGAAAGATTAAAAAAAAGGCAAAAAGCCAAAACAAATATTGCTATAATAAAATGTATTTTCATGTTTCTTTGAGTCTTAAATGCATGTAAAATTCCCTCTATTGCATAATTAAAACTGTCAATTAAATTCCTGGACCTCACAAAATCACCGTCCAATGTTTAGTTTTGCCATGACTTCTTCCTCTTTTTGCCTCATAATCTTTTTGTCCTCTTCAGTTTCATGGTCATAGCCTAAAAGATGCAACATGCTGTGGGCTGTCAAATAGGCCACTTCTCTTTCGAAAGAGTGTCCGTATTCAAGAGACTGTTCCATAGCTTTTTCTAAAGAAATGACTATATCTCCTATCGGATGGACCTTTTCTATTTCTTCTTCCTCTTCTATGTCAGAATATATTTCTTCAAACTCCACAAGAGGAAAAGACAAAACATCTGTTGGACTGTCAATGCCTCTATAATATTTGTTGAGTTTTTGAATCTCTTCATTGTCTACAAAGGACACACTCACTTCCACATTGTCAACAACCTCTTCTATTTCCAACACAGTTTGTATGACTCGCTCTACCAATTCCTTTAAATTCTCTGAATTTATTTTATCCTGCCTGTCATCTATTAAAATATTCATTCTAACACCTCTTTGTCCTTACTGGTTTCAATATCAGGATACTCAATTCTTCGATGAAACATACCGTTTAACGCTGTCAAAAATGCGTTTTTTATAGTTTTAATATCTTTTAACGTCAAATCGCTGTCATCTAATTGCCCGTCATTTAACCTGTCAGTTATAATTTTATTTACCATATTTTCTATGTTTTCCTCTGTAGGGTCTGGAATAGACCTTACTGAAGCCTCAACAGAATCTGCCAACATAAGTATTGCTGCTTCTTTGGTAGAAGGCTTAGGCCCAGGGTATCTAAAGGCCTCTTCTTCACAAGTCTCCGTTTCATTTTGCGAAGCTTTATTGTAAAAATATTTTACTAAAGAAGTGCCATGATGCTGCTTTATCAAATCAATTATAGCTTGTGGAAGTCTATATTTTTTAGCTAATTCTACCCCATCTTTTACGTGGGATATTATAACAAGGGTACTCAAATCCGGAGAAATTTTGTCGTGTAAGTTTTCTCCCGATAACTGATTTTCCTTAAAAAAATACGGTCTTTTAATTTTACCTATATCGTGATAATAAGAACCTACTCTCACCAGCAAACTGTTAGCGCCTATAGCATCAGAAGCAGCCTCGGCAAGATTTGCTACAACTATACTGTGATGATAAGTTCCCGGTGTATCCATCATAAGCTTTTTGAGAAGAGGATTGTTAGGGTTTGACAATTCCAAAAGTTTTAAAGGAGTCAAAATATCAAAAGCCGCCTCCCAAAAAGGCAAAGTCCCTATAACCAAAATTATACTAAAAGCACCATTAACAATTCCCCATAAGCTACTTTTTAACACAGAAATTATATCATTGCTGTTTAAAAATCCTATTCCAACAATACTTACAAGGTTTACGCCGCTCACATATAACCCTGCTTTAACAAAATCTAATCTTTGCTTGGCATGTGAAAGCCTAATTGCACCAATCAGTCCTCCAAACAATGACATAACTATAAAGGTCTGGTTAAAGCCTACCATTAAGCCTACCAACAGAGAATAAATTATGTCAATCATAATAGCAACATAAGGGTCAATAAGAACTGAAATGAGCATAGGTAGTGTGGCAGAAGGTATTAAAAGAGGATTTATACTTCTAAATGTCATTACCAATATCAGGTAAAAAATCCCTGTCAAGCACAAAAGTTCAATATATATCTTTTTTGTGGTTATCTTTTTATCCAACCTTATGATATAATAGATTGACAAAAAAAGTGACAAAGCCAGAAAGAGAAATAAGCCTATTATCATGCCATAATCAATTTTGCTACTACTTTTTAAAAGCCCCAACGACTTTAAAATTTCAATTTGTTGTTGCGTAACTACTTCTCCACTTACCACAATGTTTTGGCCTTTTTTGTACATTACCGGCTGTACTTTTTCTTCCGCCTCTTTCTTGGCAAGATTTGTCTCGTAAGCATTGTATATCATATTAGGAACGATGACAGAAGACAAAATCTTCGTAGCTACTGGTTTTAACTCCCCAGCAATATCTGAGTTTTCAATAATGCTTTTCGCATCATTTAAAACAGTAGGCAGTGCATCGTCTGTAATCTGCCTCGCCATAATCGCTTTTTCTGTTGACAATACCATTGACTCCATGTTGATAAGCGCATTGTCATCTATTTTTAAAAGCACTTTTATGTCATTCTCTTCTAAAATGATAGAGGTAACAGCTTTAAAATCCTGAAGCTTTTTGTCCTCTGCTTCAGAAGACTTGCGAACTTCCCTCAATTTATTAAAAAACTCAATAAGCTTAAGATAAGACTCTTTAGCTATATTCTCATTGTAATCGTATTTAGGATTTACCGCATTTACCGCTTCTTGAATTTTTTTCTGAGTGGCTATTGTGTCTATGACATCTTTAGGTGCTCTTATGTCCTGTGTTGCCACATCTCCTGCTTTAAGGTCAAATTTAGGAGGGGTTACAGTTGTATAAATTAATGCATAAGAAGAAACAAAATTCAAAATGACAAAAAAAATGATTATCACTTTTTCGCTTTTTATTATTTCTTTTATGGGTTTGTCCAATTTTTTCATGGATTAGCCCCCTCAGTCTGGCTTTTCAGTTTCGCTTTCCCTCATATTTCTTTCGTAAATTTCATAAGCTTTTATGATTTTTGCGACAAGAGGATGCCTTATGACATCTTGTTCAGTCAACATAACAAATTCTATACCTTCAATTCCTTTTAGTATTTCCATAACTTCTTTTAAACCAGATTTTTTACCTCTTGGCAAATCTATTTGTGTGATGTCACCCGTTATCACTGCTTTAGAACCAAAACCTATTCTTGTCAAAAACATTTTCATTTGTTCAGGAGTGGTATTTTGCGCTTCATCAAGTATTATAAAAGAATCATCCAACGTTCTGCCTCTCATATAAGCCAATGGTGCTACTTCAATTAAGCCTTTTTCCATGTATTTTTGAAAGACCTCTACCCCTAAAATATCATATAGTGCATCATACAAAGGTCTCAAATAAGGGTCAACTTTTTCTTGCAAATCCCCGGGCAAAAAGCCTAACTTTTCTCCCGCCTCTACAGCCGGTCTTGTCAAAATAATCCTTCCTATTTCTTTGTTTTTCATCGCAGTGATAGCCATCGCCATAGCCAGATAAGTCTTACCTGTACCAGCAGGACCTATGCCAAACACAATTTGATTTCTTTTTATCGCTTCTACATACCGCATTTGCCCATAAGTTTTACACCTTATCTGCTTGCCTCTTGCAGTTATACACACAATATCAGACAATAATGACTTTAGTTTTTCCTCTTCACCGGCATCAATCATGCTCATAGTGTACAATACATTTTGAGTAGTAATCACATCACCTTTTTCAATCATTCCCATCAACTTATTGAAAAGTTTGTTTGCAGATTCCACGTTTTTTTCTTCCCCCGTTATTTTAATACTTCCTCCCCTTATTACAATTTTTACATCCAAACCATCCTCTATTAATTTAATATTTTCATCAAACTTGCCAAACAAATTGGCTGCCTGTTCAAGGTCATCGATATTAATAGCTAACTCCTTAATCAATGTTTCCCTCCTGTATATAAGATATTTTTTCTTCTATACCAATATTTTCTAACACTTCTACTATGAGATTTGCTCTTAAAATTCTATTTTGTATAACTGTGGCATTTTCTTTTTTACCGACGATTTTGCTATCTTTGCTTAACACATTTTTGAGATTTTCCAGTGCTTTTTGAAAAGCTATATTTTGTGCTTCGCTATAGGATACAACTAAAGTCTTTGCTTTTGTCTCATGGTAAACCTCTTTTACAATTTTAACAGGAAAATTAGGTGGTGTAATACTTTTTTCTTCTTTGTCAAAAGTTTTAAAATCCACTTTTTTAGGTGAAATTGTGATAGTGTTATTGCCTAAAATTATTTTCGTAATAGTTATACTGTTATTAGTTCTTTCAAAAACCTGTTTTTTAAGCTCCACATCTGCATAAACTTCATACCACGTCCTTGCAATAACTTCCGCATTTGCGTGAACAAATCTTGTCTCAAGCCCCGGTTTTTCAATTATACCTGTAACAATTATGTCTCCTGCTTTTACTGTATCCCCTACTTTTTTTACTGCTTCTCCTTCTAATACTGTCATCTTATAGATTATTCCGTCTCTTTTAGCTATTATATTGCATGGTTCGTCTTTTGACAATACTTCTTTTGGCTTTACCTTACCTATAACTTTTACAAAAGCATTAGTGCCTTTTACGTTTATCCCTATCCACGATACATTATCATTTTCTATCAAAAATTGAGTTTCTAACTTATCAATATCTATTGCAAACTTTGATATGCCGGGCTTTAAACCTAATTTTGAAAGTTTTTCTATTACTACCTCTTTATCCACATTATTTACTGCCTCTACTTCAATTCTCCATATAAAAGTAGAAAAAATATAAATCAATACAAAACACAACAATGCTCCAAAAACCAGCATTTTTCGCCTTTTTAGATGCAAAGCCAAAAAAGGAAATCCCTTTTTGGAAAGTACAAAAACTCGGCAATTGGTTTTTCTAGCATAAGGGAGTATCTCTTTAAATCCTCTAAGGCTTACCTTTGCAACGATAGTTGTATAGCTTTTTCTTTCAACATCCCAAATGTAAATATCATTAGCCATTATGAGGTTTAAAAATTTTTCAATTGCGAGCCCTTCCACTTTAATAATAGCATATCCTCTAAAAAAATTCCATAATTTTATCGCAAGCAAAAATACTCCCCCTATACTATTATTTTTATATTTGTTATTTCGCCGCTAATTGTGATGATTTCTGTCATTATCGAGTTTATAACCATGTTCTTGCCAGTTATTCTCACAACCCCGATTGTAGTGTTTATTCTCACTCTCTCTGGAATGTACTCAATAATTCCTCTGTGATTTTCTATAGTAAGCTGAGTTTTCCCTATCAAAGTAATTTTAGGGAGATTTAGCAGTACGTCTTTAGGAAAGTCTATGATATTTATAACTCCGCCTTTTATTACATCGGATTTCATACTGCAACCTCCCTTCTTTAAAATTTTATGAGATAGACATAAAAAAAATTCTATTCCTTTTAAAACGTGACACCTTTTGACTATCTATGAAACTTGACCCAAAGTTAAATGCTGCAATACCAGCTTTGTCTGGAAATGAAATATTAGAATCGGCTGTCATGTGAGGGCTTGGGTAGTTTCCAAATTGAATAATCTCAATTTTTGCATGTTCTTAAGCATATTTTTTAGACTTGACATTGAATTTTCAAAAGCCAATTGTGCTCACAGGAGCAATGAAAAACTCTTCTGAAACAGGATACGATGGTCCCAGCAATTTAATTGAATCCATAGTTACTGCTTCTTCTGAAAAGGCTATCAATATGCTTCCTATGGTTACGAAGGTGGAGGTAGACACTTGCAATCGATGGGAGTAATTTTAGGAGGGTACCTCTTAGGTCAAAAAGCCCGAATAAAACTTATGGCAGCATTAGAATACACACAAGACTATAACAAAATAAAAAAATTATTCGAAAGCTAAAAAGGAGAGGGTTAATCTCCCTCTTCCTTTTTACTGTAAATACCGACTTACTATAGTTTTTACCAAATTGCCATCTGCTCTTCCTTTTACCATTGGCATCACTTTTGCCATAACTTTGCCTATATCGCTTTTATTCGCTGCCCCTGTCTCTTCTATCACTTTCTTGACTATTTGTTCTATCTCTTCTTCCGTTAGCTGCTCAGGTAAATAGGTAAGCATGATTTCAATCTCTTTTTTAGCTTTTTCCACCAAATCTTGTCTTCCATTTCTTTCATAATCTGGCAAGACTTCTTTGCGTTGCTTAATCTCTTTAGAAATTACATTGATGACCCCTGCATCATCTAACTCCTTTTGCGTGTCCTTTTCTACTTGAAGTATAGCAGACCTTACCATGCTCAATATATTCTTTTTAAAGCTGTCTTTGTTTTTCATGGCTTCTACCATATCTTTGTATATGCGCTCTTTTAGGGTCATAGCAAGCACTTCCTTTATCTATCATATTTATATTTTCTTTTTCTTGCTGCTTCTGATTTCTTTTTGCGCTTTACGCTGGGACTTTCGTAATGTTCTCTTTTCCGAAGTTCTGACAATACTCCGGCTTTGGAACACTGGCGCCTAAATCTTCTTAAGGCATTGTCCAACGATTCGTTTTCGCCAACTCTTACTTCAGACACTACTCTCCCTCCCTCCAGATAAACTGCTTGGTCTAAGCTCCGTATAGTGCTGCGTCGTCTTGCTGGGAATTCTTATTCTATTATACTCCTAAAACCAATATGTGTCAATGATTAACCTGGCGGCCAAGTCATAAATCTTCCACCTAAAAGATGGAAATGTATGTGATACACTGTTTGTCCACCATCTTTTCCACAATTTGACACAATCCTGTACCCTTTTTGGTCTATCCCTTCTCTTTTAGCCAGCTCCTTCGCCACCATATAAGCATGGGCTACTACTTGTTTATTTTCATCATTTAAGTCCAATAAAGTAGGTATATGTTCCTTTGGCACAATAAGTATATGTACAGGAGCTTGAGGATTTATATCGCGAAATGCTACTACCATATCATCTTCATACACAATATTAGAACTTATTTCTTTATTTATAATTTTACAAAAAATACAATCACTCATATTTTCACCTCCTCATTTTTTATTCTACAAACTTTTTTAAAATCCTTCAATTTCTCCTAACAATAAATCATTTTTTATCTCTTTTATTTTTACAGGTAAAATTTCATTTCTTAATAAATTTACATCCCCATTTACTGCTACCCTAAGGTAGTTATCTGTTAAGCCTTCCACGTAATCTTCTTTGTCTTTTACAGCTTGTTCAAAAAGCACATCTAAAGTTTTTCCTATAAATTTACTCATAAACTGATGCTCACACTCATTAGACAACTCTATCAGTTTTTTACTCCTCTCTTCTTTTACAGAATTCGGAACTTGGTTTGGAAAGTTATAGGCTTTTGTGCCTTTTCTCCTGGAATATTTAAAAACGTGCAATTTGCTAAAACATATATCCTTTAAAAAATTATAAGTCTTGTCAAATTCTTCTTCTGTTTCCCCCGGAAAGCCTACCATCACATCTGTTGTTATTGCCACATCCTCAATATACTGGCGCAACCTTTCAATTACTTTTTTATATTCCTCTGTGGTATACTTTCTTCCCATTCTCTTTAAAGTTTCATCACAACCACTTTGCAGTGAGACATGATAATGCCTGCACATTTTTTCTAATTTAGATATTTCACTTATAAACTCCTCTGTCAAAAAAGTAGGTTCAATTGAACTTAATCTTATTCGCTTTATTCCCTCAATTTCATGGATCATTTTTATGACATCCAACAATCCCACATTCTTAAGGTCTTTCCCATACGATGCAATATGAATTCCTGTAAGAACAATCTCTTTATAGCCTAAATCTGCAAATCTCTTTGCTTCTTCAATTATGCTCTCGGGCTTTCTGCTTCTCACAGGTCCTCTGGCATAAGGTATTATACAATAGGTGCAATACTGGTTGCATCCATCTTGTATCTTTATAAAAGCGCGCGTCCTTTCAGTATAGGCAGAAGCCTCAAATTCCTCATACTTTCTTTGTTTCATTATATCATTCACTATGTTTATTTTTTCCTTTTTCTCTATAAACTCTTCTACCAATTCTACTATCTTATCTTTGTTCTTTGTGCCAATCGCTATATCCACTTCCGGAAGAGAAAAAACTTCATCTGGACTTACTTGCACATAGCAGCCAACAGCTACTACCACCGCATCAGAATTTTTCTTTCTAGCTTTTCGTATCTCCTGCCTTGACTTCATATCACTTCTACTTGTTACAGTACAAGTGTTTATTACATAAACATCCGCTTTTTCATCAAAATCAACTACTTCATAACCAGCTTTTTTAAAAAGCTCAGCCATGACTTCTGTCTCATATTGATTTACCTTACAGCCTAAAGTGTAAAAAGCCACAGCTTTTTTATGACCATAACTAAAAGATAAATCTACTTTTGCCACTTTAAAAATGCTCCTTCTGTTAAAATCTTTTTATATTATATCACATATTATAACATGCCATTATTATAACAATAATTCAAAATACTTTATATCTTATTCGTTATTCTTAACTGTTCTTTTAATGCATATTGAAGCACTTGTGAAAAATTTATATTAGCCCTTTTCGCTGCTTCATTAGCCATCTTGGAATAGTGACTGTCTTTTTTACACTTTTATTTGCCATTTCATCTCTAACAGGTGGCATATAAGCTTCAATAAGAGTTATAAAAGCACCTTCAGGAACTTTTATTTTTTCCGGAGCCGTTGGCGTTGGAATTGTTTCATTAAATCAAGGAATCCCTTTTATTATACGGGATTCCTTGGGCTTTGTCTACAGTCTGAAATGGCTATAATAATGTAGCCATTTCAGAATATATCAATCGTTAATGTTAACCCCACCCACAAAGTAAAGGTCTCACTCTCATTTTTTTGCACAATCAGCCGAGCAAAGCCATCATGACAACTGATTGATTTAGAGTTACTCCCCTTTACGTAGTTAGCCAACTTGTAAACTACATCGCCAATAAATTGGCGAGCTTCGTACTTCCGACGAAGCCTTGTTGAAAATCCTAGATGAATAAGGCTATTTTTTATTTGTTTATAGAATTAATTATTCAAGCTATGAAGCGGGGCAGGAATCCTGCCACCCCTTTTTATAAATGTATCGGCGGAAAAATTGTTTACTTTCATAACAGGTGCGTGTCCCAAAAGTCCACCAAATTCAACATGGTCTCCTTCTTTTTTGCCGGGTACAGGGATGATCCTTACAGCTGTTGTCTTTTTGTTTATCATGCCAATTGCCATTTCATCTGCAATTATTGCTGATATAGTTTCGGCTGGCGTATCCCCAGGTATTGCAATCATGTCAAGACCGACAGAACACACGCATGTCATTGCTTCAAGCTTTTCTATTGATAGTGCACCTGCCTCAACAGCGCTTATCATTCCTGCGTCTTCACTTACAGGTATAAAAGCACCGCTTAAACCTCCAACATAGGATGATGCCATTACACCGCCTTTTTTGACGGCGTCATTTAAGAGCGCCAGTGCTGCTGTTGTACCATGTGCACCGCATTTTGAAAGTCCCATTGCTTCAAGTATGTTTGCGATACTATCACCAATTTCGGGAGTTGGTGCAAGCGACAGGTCAAGTATGCCGAAAGATGAGTTTAATCTTTCTGCTGCAATCCTTCCTATAAGTTCACCTGCACGTGCAATTTTAAAGGAAGTTTTTTTAATAATTTCGGAAACTTGACCGAAATCAGCTTTGCTATCAAGTTTTGAAAGTGCTGCTAAGACTACGCCTGGTCCACTTACGCCAATATTTATGACACATTCGCCTTCACCTACACCGTGAAAAGCGCCCGCCATAAATGGATTGTCTTCTGGCGCATTGCAGAAAACTACAAGTTTAGCTGCACCTATTCCGTCTTTATCTTTTGTAAGTTCGGCGGTTTTTTTAATTATTTTCCCCATTAAAGCTACAGCATCCATATTTATACCTGCTTTTGTTGTAGCTACATTGATTGAAGAACAAACTCGTTCAGTAGAAGATAATGCTTCAGGTATTGAATTTATTAATCTTAAATCGCCATCAGTAAAACCTTTGTGTACAAGTGCCGAGTACCCTCCGATGAAATTAACCCCGACTTCTTTTGCTGCAGCATCCAGAGTCTTTGCTATTTTTATAAAATCTTCCGCGCTTTTTGCACTTTCAGAAATTACAGCTATTGGTGTTACAGAAATACGTTTGTTGACAATAGGTATGCCAAATTCCGATTCAAGGTCATTTGCTACTTTTACGAGGTTTTTAGCCTTTTTTGTAATTTTATCGTATACTTTATTTGATAAAGTTTCTACATTATCGCTTACGCAATCTCTTAAACTTATACCCATTGTTATAGTTCTTATGTCAAGTTTTTCAGCTTGTACCATACGTATGGTTTCTTCTATTTCATCAAACGCAAATCTCATATTAATCCCTCACAGTCTATGCATTGCTCTGAATATGTCTTCTTTTTGAATATCAATCTTAAGTCCCATTTTCTCTCCAAGAGAATTTAAGTTTTCCTTTAAAATATTAAATTCCACTGTACTATTTGATATATCAACAATCATAATCATAGTAAATATATCCCTTAAAATTGTCTGGCTGATGTCGAGAATATTTATATTTGCTTCAGCTAACAATTTTGAAACAGAGTAAATAATACCGACTTTGTCTACTCCAATTATGGATATAATCGCTTTTTGTGCGTCCACCAAAACCACTCCTTGCCTTATTTCTGTATAGTATAGTATACTATAGTGCGAATATATTTGCAATCAATATATATTTTTTAATTGTATTTTCGTAATTTTATGTAATATAACTTTTGTGTTCCTACTGTTAACCCATATCTCCCAACTCATACATCACTATGGAACACACACTAATAGCTGCTGTCTCTGTTCTTAAAATCCTCGGTCCCAAACTCACAAGTTTAGCGCTATATCTTAAAGCTAAATCAATTTCCTTTTCTGAAAATCCTCCTTCAGGACCTATAAAAATAGCGACTTTTTTAATATTTTTTACTCCATCTAATACTTCTTTTAATTTTAAAGTTTTTTCTTTTTCGTAGGGAATTATACATAAATCAAATTCGTCAATTTGTTTTAATGCCTCCTCAAAAGAAATAGGCATACAAATTTCGGGCAATGATGTTCTGCCTGATTGTTTACAGGCTTCCTGAGATATCTTATTCCATCTTTCAATTTTTTTGTTTAAATTGCTGTTTTTTATATTTACAACCGAATAGCGAGTTATAATGGGAATAAATTTTTTAACTCCTATCTCTGTACATTTTTGAATTATTAATTCCATTTTATCTGACTTGGGCAAGCCCTGAAACAATGCAATTTCAATTGAACTTTCAGTATTCGATTGTAATTTGCTTTCTAAAAATAAAATTACTCTGTTTTTTTCTACGTCATAAATAGATGTTAGATATTCAGTAGAACCATCAGATATTACAATTTTATCTCCTTTTTTCAATCGAAGGACATTTATTATGTGATGAGTATCTTTTCCCTCTATATAGGCAAAATTTTCTTTTATTTTTTCTTTATCAACAAAAAATTTCCTCATGATAACTCACTTTTTCCTCGCTAATATTGCACACCATTCTCCTTCTTCTTTTATTTTTAATATTTCAAAAAAATTCTGTATTTTTTCTACAACCTCTTCTTTCCTGCTTTTTATTATGCCACTGGCTAAAAATAACCCTTTGTCCTGCAGATAATGAGGTACCTCTCCTGACAGTTTAATTATAACATCAGCAATGATATTCGCTACTATGACATCAGCCTTTCCAACAAATTCTTTTAACAAATTGCTTTTAAATACTTTTACATTTTGCAAATTATTTAATTCCACATTTTGACGTGCTATCTCTACAGAAACATCATCTATGTCTGCAGCATAAACCTCTTTAGCCCCTAACTTCCCACTTGCAATGCTAAGTATACCTGACCCACACCCTATGTCAAAAACCACATCACCTTGTTTTATAATTTTTTCCAAAAACTCTAAACACATTTTAGTTGTCTCATGAGTACCTGTACCAAAAGCCATTCCGGGGTCTAACTCAACAATCAATTCTCCTTCTTCGGGGTTATATTCTTCCCAAGAAGGCTTGATCACAATCTTTTCTCCTACCTTTAAAGGTTTATAATACTGTTTCCAGTTATTTTCCCAGTCTGCTTCATTTACTTCTGACACTTTAAATTCAAAATTGCCAATGTCAATTCCAAAAGATTTTAATTCTACAACCCTTTCCTTTAAGAGGTTGATTTTATCCGTAGTGTCTGAAGCCATCGGAAAATAGGCAAACACTTTAACAGCTTCATTCTCTTCAAAAAGAGAAGGGTCAAGGTAATCCCAGCTGTCATTTTGAGCTAATAATTTAACATCATTAGGATTTTTTATAACTACACCACCCGCACCCAACTCGTGCATGATGTTTGTTACAGCTTCTTCAGCTTCTTGTGTAGTCATAACCTGGACCTCAATCCATTTCATCATTTCACATCCTTTAATTTATTATCCTCCAAAAGCATCCTTCATCCTTTGAAAAAATGATTTTGACTCTGAGGTATCTTCACCTTCCAGCTTTTTAAATTCTCTTAGCAACTCTTTCTGTCTTTCTGTCAATTTTTTTGGAACTTCTATATAAACTTCCACGATCTGGTCACCGCGTCCTCTTCCGTTTATATGAGGTATTCCTTTACCTCTTAATCTAAACTTGGTACCAGTCTGTGTGCCCTCAGGAATTTTGTAACTAACCGTACCATCTAAGGTAGGAACTTTTATTTCCGCTCCCAAAGCAGCATCAGCAAAACTTATAGGCATTTTTAAAAGCACGTTATATCCATCTCTTGTAAATAAGTGATGAGGTTTAACGTGTATTACAATATATAAGTCTCCTCTTGGTCCACCTCTTAATCCTGGTTCTCCCTCTCCTCTTAAAGTAAGCATCTGTCCATCGTCAATACCAGCTGGTATGTTAACCTTAATTTTTCTTCTCTTTCTAATCCTGCCTGAACCGACGCATTTAGGACAAGGGTCAGTAATAACTTTTCCTTCTCCATGGCACCTATGGCAAGTCCTAATATTTACAATTCTACCAAAAGGCGTATTTTGTGCAGTTCTCACTTCTCCCGTCCCATGGCAAACAGGACAAGTTTCTGGTTTTGTCCCAGGCTTTGCTCCTGTTCCTTTACACATGTCACACTCTTCAAATCGCTCTACTTCTATCTCTTTTTCCACGCCAAAAGCTGCTTCCTCAAATGTCAATGTAAGGTCGTACCTTATGTCGCTTCCTTTTTGAGGCCCAGTCTCTGTCTTTCTTCTTCCGGTACCAAAGAAATCGCTAAATATATCTCCAAAGATATCACCAAAACCGCCAAAGCCTCCAAAGTCAAAACCGCCTTCTCCAAAACCTCCTTGGCCGAATCCACCTTGGCCAAAACCGCCTTGTTCAAAAGCTGCACTGCCAAATTGGTCGTACTGTGCTCTTTTTTGAGGGTCAGAAAGAATTTCGTATGCTTCGTTTATTTCTTTGAACTTTTGTTCTGCTTCTTTATCTCCTGGGTTTAAATCAGGGTGGTATTTCTTAGCAAGTCTTCTGTAAGCTCTTTTGATTTCCTCTTCTGTTGCATTTCTGTCCACCCCTAATATTTCGTACAGGTCTTTTTTGACCACATTTTCACCTGCCTTTCATTACGTAAATGAGAACCAGGAAAAACCTGGTTCTTTATTACTTGTTATCATCCTCCACTTTGTAATCAGCTTCGTACACATTGCCTTGTGTTGTACCTTGACCTGCATTAGAAGAACCGCTGTACGTTCCTCCTGCCTGCTGATATATTCTTGAAGATACTTTATAGAAGGCTTGAGAAAGTTTTTCTGAAGCATTTTTGATTTCCTCAATGTTATTTCCTTCAAGAGCTTTTCTGACATTTTCTATTTCTTTATTAATCTCATCTTTCTCAGCTTGCGTCATCTTATCCCCAAGGTCTTTCATCGTCTTTTCAGCCTGATAGATGAGAGAGTCAGCTTTGTTTCTTATTTCGATTTCTTCTCTCTTCTTTCTATCTTGTTCTTCGTATTGTTTAGCCTCATTAACCATTCTTTGTATCTCTTCTTCTGACAAATTAGTTGTAGAAGTAATAGTTATATCCTGAGATTTGCCAGTACCCAAGTCTTTTGCAGAAACATGTACTATTCCATTAGCATCTATGTCAAAAGTAACTTCAATTTGTGGCACTCCTCTTGGAGCCGGTGGAATCCCTGACAATATGAATCTTCCAAGGGTTTTGTTGTCTTTTGCCATAGGTCTTTCTCCCTGCAGTACATGTATCTCCACAGAAGTCTGACCATCTGCAGCAGTCGTAAATATCTGGCTCTTTCTTGTAGGTATAGTAGTATTTCTTTCGATGATTTTAGTGAACACACCACCTAACGTCTCTATTCCCAGTGACAAAGGTGTTACATCCAGCAGCAAAATATCTTTTACTTCTCCAGACAAAACTGCTGCCTGTATAGCTGCACCTATAGCCACTGCCTCATCTGGATTAATACCTTTATGAGGCTCTTTCCCCATTATCCTCTTTACTGTCTCTTGAACCAAAGGTACTCTTGTAGAACCTCCAATGAGGATTACTTTATCTATATCAGAAGGTTTTAGTCCTGCATCGCTCAAAGCTTGATTGACAGGTCCAACAGTTGACTCCACAAGGTCAGAAATTAACTCTTCAAATTTTGCCCTTGTGAGATTAACATCTATATGTTTTGGACCTGTGGCATCTGCAGTGATGAAAGGCAAGTTTATGTTAGTTACTGTAGCAGAAGACAATTCTATCTTAGCCTTTTCAGCTGCATCTTTTAGTCTCTGCAATGCCATCCTGTCATTTCTTAAGTCAATTCCATATTCTTTTTTGAAGTTGTCAGCAAGCCAATCTATTATCCTTTGGTCGAAGTCATCCCCACCCAAATGGTTATTGCCACTTGTAGCCAAAACTTCAAATACTCCATCTCCTATTTCCAAGATGGAAACGTCAAATGTTCCACCACCTAAATCATACACCATTATTTTTTGGTTGCCTTCTTTGTCAAGTCCATATGCTAAAGCCGCTGCTGTAGGTTCATTTATTATCCTTAAAACTTCAAGACCTGCGATTCTACCTGCATCCTTTGTAGCCTGCCTTTGACTGTCATTGAAATAAGCAGGGACAGTGATAACAGCCTGTGTCACTTTTTCACCAAGGTATGCTTCTGCATCCGCTTTTAATTTCTGCAAAATCATAG
Source organism: Thermoanaerobacter kivui (assembly GCF_000763575.1). NCBI lineage: Bacteria > Bacillati > Bacillota > Clostridia > Thermoanaerobacterales > Thermoanaerobacteraceae > Thermoanaerobacter > Thermoanaerobacter kivui. The sequence goes on along the minus strand of NZ_CP009170.1, from coordinate 946,999 downwards.
CAGAAATCTCTTGAGGTGTATACTCTTTGTTGTCAATTTTTACTTTGTAGTCAGTTCCCATATGCCTTTTTATAGACATTACAGTCCTTTCAGGATTTACAATTGCTTGCCTTTTTGCAACCTGTCCTACTAACCTTTCGCCTTCCTTTGTAAAAGCAACAACTGAAGGAGTAGTACGTGCTCCTTCTGCATTAGGTATAACTACTGGTTGTCCTCCTTCCATAACAGCAACACATGAGAAAGTAGTTCCAAGGTCAATTCCTATAACTTTTCCCATATTCTCCATCCTCCTTTTCATTTTGCTACTTTAACTAAACTTGGTCTTATTACTTTATCTTTTAGAAAATAGCCTTTTTGAAATACCTCTACAATTTCATTAGGTTGCTTACCTTCCACTTCTTCTTGCATCACAGCATGATGCTTATAAGGGTCAAAAATCTGACCCTCTGCTTCTATTTCTTTTACTCCAAATTTATCTAATATTTTTTTAAACTGTCTGTAAATTAATTCTATCCCTTCTTTTAAAGAATTATAATCTCCTTCACTGGACAAAGCTCTTTCAAAATTATCTATGACAGGCAAAAGTTCCACAATTACAGTTTCCTGCCCATATTCTATCATTTCGGATTTTTCTTTTTCTGTCCTTTTTCTGTAATTTTCAAATTCTGCCTTTAATCTTTGAGCAATGTCAAGATATTCTTTTGCTTCATTTTCTTTTTCTTGTAACTTTTTCTTTAATTCTTCAACATCTTCCTTTTGTTCTATAATTTCTTCTTTTGGCTGTTCCTTTTGCTGAATCTCTTGTTCTGAAGGTGGTCCCTCCATTTGTTCGTTTACTGCTTCTAAAACCTTAGAAGCTTGATAATCCTCCTTATTGACCTCCTCCTTTTTAACTTCTTTATCAATTCCTTGCACTCGTATCACCTCATATTTCATCTTTGTATATATTTGACAAAATATTTGAAAGCTCTTTTGTCATCATATTGATTTCATTAATCAATTTCTGATAATCCATCCGTGTAGGACCTATAATTCCTATGGTTCCAGCTACCCGTCCATTGATTTTGTAAGTAGTCTTTATAACGCTCAAGTCCTTCATCTCTTCAAACTTGTTTTCTCTCCCTATTCTGACGTCAATAAAGTCTACTTCAGGTTCTAATACTTTGTTTAATAGAGATTTATTATCTAAAAGGTTGAAGAAGTTTTTTGCCTTCCCCAAGTCCTTATATTCAGGAAAATCTAAAATATGTGATGTTCCATCTGCATAGATGTCTGTTTCCTGCAATTGTTTTAAGCTTAAAAGGATAGTTTTTATAAGCTCATCAGCAATAAAAGCGACTTCTCCTAACATCTGTCTTATGTCATTTTGCAAAAACTCAAATATATCTTTTTCGCTCTTACCCGCAATTTTATCATTGAGCAAGTTATTCAAAAACTCAAAGAGATTTCTGTCTATATTTTGGCAGAAGTTTAAGAGATAATTTTTCACAATTCCCGTATCTGTCACCAAGAGAAAAATCATTTTGTTAGAAGCTACCGGTATCAATTGTATTCTCTTTATTTTATCAGGATTAAGTTTTGGCATTTTAGCTACAGTTGTATGTCGAGTGATGTTAGCCAAAATCTTTGCATACTTCTTTATAATTTCATCAAATTCCACAATCACTTCTTCGTGAGTAGGAGGAGTTCTTACAGGAGTCCTATCTACATAATTTTCAAGAATGCTATCAACATAAAATCTATACCCTTTATCTGAGGGTATCCTTCCAGCTGAAGTATGAGGTTGCTCTAAATATCCCATTTCTTCTAAATCAGCCATTTCATTCCTTATCGTAGCTGAGCTCAAACCCATATTGTACTTTTTGGCTATCGTCCTGGACCCAATTGGTTCTGCCGTCATTATATAATCAGTAATAATCGCATACAGTATTTTCCTTTTCCTGTTATCTAACGGCATTTTCACCACCCCGTATTTTTGTTAGCACTCAACGAAGTTGAGTGCTAATTCATGCTTTTAAAATACCACTATTATAATTTTTTGTCAATACTCATTTAGGGTAGAAATTCTTCAAAAACAATGTTAGAGACATCTATGCCGCGTTTAGTAAGTCTTACACACATATTATCAACTTCAATTAATCCTTCTTTATTATATTTTTGTATTACCTCTTTGTATACATCAAACAAGCTCACACCAAACCTTTTGTAAAAATCTTTATCACATACCCCTTTCATCATCCTTAAACCTAAAAACATGAACTCTGCCATTTCATCTTGTTTTGTCAATACTGTTTTATTTGCAGTAGCATCGCCTTTTTCGTTTATATGTTTTATATAGTCTTCTATTCTTTCAATATTATTATACCGTATATTCTCCATGTAAGAATGAGCTCCCGCCCCAAATCCTAAATAATGCCCACAGCTCCAATAAAGCATATTGTGGCGGCATTGAAAAGAAGGTAATGCAAAATTAGAAATTTCATAATGAATGTAACCTGTTTTCTCTAAAAATTCAATCGCCCAATGGTACATGTCAATCTCAATATCTTCTTCTACAGTTGGCAATTTTCCCTCTGTGTAAAGTTTATAAAAAAGAGTGTTAGGCTCTAAAATAAGACTGTAGGTAGAAATATGAGAAGGCTGTAATTTTACTGCCTCTTCCAAAGTGTTTTTCCATTCTTCCATCGTCTGTGTTGGAAGAGCATATATTAAATCTATATTTATGTTGTCAAAGTACTTTTTCGCCAATTCATAGTTTTGCAAAAACTCTTCCTTTGTGTGGATTCTCCCTATAATCTTTAAAAGACGATTTTGAAAAGCTTGAAGCCCTATACTCACTCGGTTTATTCCACTACTTTTGTAAATTTTTAATTTTCCCTCTGTGATAAGACCAGGATTCATTTCAATAGTAATTTCACAGTTTTCAACTAATCGGAAGTTTCGAAAAACAGCATTTAATATTTTTTCAATGTACGAAGGAGGCAAAAGGTTAGGTGTACCCCCTCCGATATACACTGAAACAATACTGTAATCCCTTGTAGAATTTAAAGCTATTTCTTTTAACAGTGCCTCTATATAACTGTCAAAAAGGTGATCAGAACCAGCATATGAATTAAAATCGCAATAATAACACTTTCTTTTACAAAAAGGAATGTGCACATATATCCCTATCGCTTTCATTTTTCATCATCTAACTTCAATATTGACATAAAAGCTTCTTGAGGTATTTCCACACTTCCAACCTGTCTCATGCGCTTTTTACCTTCTTTTTGTTTCTCCAAAAGTTTTTTCTTTCTTGTCACATCGCCACCATAACATTTAGCAAGGACATTCTTCCTTAAGGCTTTAACGGTTTCCCTTGCAATGATTTTAGAACCTATTGCTGCTTGTATTGGGATTTCAAATAAATGCCTTGGAATATTTTCTTTTAACTTTTCCACAATTCGACGTGCTTTTTCGTACGCCTTGTCTTTGTGGACTATCATAGATAACGCATCAACTATTTCCCCATTTATTAAAATATCAAGTTTTACTAAATTGGATTCTTTGTATCCCTTAAGGTCATAATCAAAAGAAGCGTAACCTTTTGTTCGCGATTTTAAAGCGTCAAAAAAGTCATATATTATCTCATTAAGAGGCATTTCATATTTTAAAAGGACGCGAGTTTTTTCCAGGTACTCCATACCTAAATATACTCCACGCCTCTCTTGGCAAAGCTCCAAAATAGGTCCTACATATTCAGATGGAGTCATGATGGTAGCCTCCACTATCGGTTCTTCAATATGGTCTATTTGAGTAGGAGGAGGCATTTTAGTAGGATTGTCCAAATCCATGACTTCTCCATTAGTTTTATAAACTTTGTAAATTACGCTGGGAGCAGTTGTTACAAGGTTTAAATTGTATTCTCTTTCCAATCTTTCTTGGACTATCTCCATGTGTAAAAGACCCAAAAAACCGCATCTAAACCCAAATCCTAACGCCGCAGAAGTATCTGGCTCAAATATCAAAGAAGCATCATTTAGTTGAAGTTTTTCCAAAGCTTCTTTTAGGTTTTCATAGTCCTGTCCGTCAGCTGGATATATTCCACAAAAAACCATAGGCACTACTTCTTTATAACCCGGCAATGGAGAATCGGCAGGATTGTCTGCATCTGTTATAGTATCTCCCACCCGCGTATCTTTGACATTTTTTATGCTGGCAGCGATGTATCCCACTTCTCCCGCTTTAAGTTCATCAACAGGATAGAGATTGGGCTTAAACATTCCTACTTCTGTCACTTCAAAAACTTTTCCTGTTGAAAACATCTTTATCCTCATACCCGGCTTCACGCGTCCATCTACTAATCTTACAAAACTTATTGCCCCTTTGTAATTGTCATAAAAAGAGTCAAAAATAAGTGCTTTCAAGGGCTTGTTTTCATCTCCCATTGGAGGAGGAATTCTATTTACAATCGCTTCTAAAACCTCGTCTATTCCTATGCCTTCTTTAGCAGAAGTAAGCAAAGCATCTTCTGCCTCAATTCCTATTACATCTTCAATTTCTCTTTTGACAAGTTCAGGGTCTGCTGAAGGCAAATCTATTTTATTTATGACAGGAATTATCTCTAAATCATGTTCTAATGCCATGTACACATTGGCAAGGGTTTGCGCTTCAATGCCTTGCGTAGCGTCTACCACAAGAAGGGCTCCCTCACAAGCAGCAATACTTCTTGATACTTCATAGGTAAAATCTACATGCCCCGGTGTATCAATAAGATTGAGTTCGTATTCATTGCCGTCTTTGGCTTTGTAAATCATTCTTACTGGTTTGAGCTTTATGGTAATTCCTCTTTCTCTTTCTAATTCCAGATTATCTAAAATCTGTTTGTCGGCTTCTCTCTCTGTTAAAAAACCCGTCCTTTCGATGAGTCTATCCGCAAGAGTAGATTTACCGTGGTCTATGTGAGCAATTATGCAAAAGTTTCTAATATACTGCATTCTATCCGACATTTTTTACCTCCTCTAAAAACAAAGACTTAAAACCTATTTTGTGAAAAAACTTTTAACTGGTCCAGTATTTTGCCTATATCAATAGCTGTCTCTTTCCCAAAAAATTTGAAATTAACATTTTGGTCTTGTCGATAAATTCCAAATATATTTACTTTTTTAACCCCTATTGCAATTTCATTAAAAGAGGAATCTGCCATTATAAGCCCAGCTATCATAATAACAATGTACAACAAAAAAGCAAATATTACAAGCCTTCTCTTTCTAATTTCTTTTTTCCTCTCTTTTGTCCTTTTAAGCCTCATCAATTATCTCCCTTTCAAACTATCGTAAATTTGTTCTATTTCTTCAACCATTTTTTTACAACTATATTTTTCAGCAGAATTTTTCCCTTTCAAGCTCAATCTTTTTCTCAATTCTTCATCTGTTAAAAGCCGCTGTATAGCTTTTGCCAACTCTATATGATTTCCTTTTTCCACTAAAATTCCGTTAATACCATCTTCTATTATTTCGGAGATACCTCCGACCTTGGTAGCTACAACGGGTATCCCCTCATTAAGAGCTTCAATCACAGAAATTCCAAATCCTTCTTCATGGGATGGAAGTACAAATACATCCAAATTCCTCAAAAAAGCTGGAATATCACGCCTATATCCTAATAAAAAGAACTTGTCTTTCAAATTTAAACCTTCAATCATTTTTTGTAGCTCTTCTTTAAAAGGGCCATCTCCCGCTATTACAAAATAAGCATTAATATTTTTTAAAATAGAGGCGGCTTTTATTAAATCCTGTACTCCCTTTGCAGGAATAAGCCTTGCAATGCTTCCTACAACAAATGAATTTTCAGGCAAATTAAGCTCTTTTCTTAAATCAAAACTTGTTTCATCATAAAAAGTCGTATCTATGCAATTATACACCACTTTTATTTTGTTTTTATCTACATTTTGGTTCAAAATCAAATCATTTTTTAAAGCATTAGAAACAGCAATAAACTGAGAAGTTTTTTTGTCTAAAATTTTTGATAACCCCAATATGAGCTTCTTTTTATATAAATTCATATTGTTGTAATTGAGAAAGTTATGCACTGTCACTACTGATTTAACAGGTTTATTATAGCAGGCAATTCTTCCCACTAAAGAAGCTTTTGCTCCGTGCATGTGAACTATATCTGGCTTAAATTCAGATACTATTTTGCGTATAGATTTAATCGCCTTATAATCTTTTTTAAAGTTAATCCCATCATCAATATCCACTTCAAAAACTTGAATTCCCAATCCTTTTAGGTACTCCTGCGTTTCTTGGTCAAAGGAACAGAAAATGGCTATTTGGTATTTTTCTTTATCTAAAAGCCTCACCAATGACAAGAGGTGTTTTTTCATGCCCCCTTCTGACCTTCTTATAATATGCAAGACCTTTGTTTTACTCATAAAACCACCTTTTTAACATACTTCATCAATAACAAAATGTATTAGCATTGGACCCATAAACACCATCATTGTGGCAGCAGTCACTATGCCTGAATCATTAAATATTAAAGCAAAAATACTTCCGATAATCGTTGAAACAAAACATATTTGAATGTATTTGTGCTTTTTAAAAATTTCACTCAACACCCCAACTGGTTTAAAGAAAAGCCCCATCAAAACAATTATAAGTGTTAGCAATACTCTTGACCAGATGGAATATTTTATAAGTTTATAATTCATCAAAAGCTTTCTCTCAAAAATCTGCAACAAAGGCTTTATGCCGTGACTTTTCACTAAAGCAAAGGTTTGTCCTATGTGGGTTTGCTGTGAAACCGGCCTTAAAGAATCCAAATAAAACAATCCTAATAACATCAAAATTATGCCGATTCCAATGTACAACAAATTTTTTACATTTATTTTTTTACCAGAAAGTAGAAGTATGGCTACTGCAAACCCTCCAAAAGCTGCAATTCCTCCTCCTACATTTGTGCCCAAGCTGGGAGCTGCTATAAAATAAAATACCAATGCATATATAATCGCAGTCAAAACAAAAAGTAGCTTTCTATTGTTGAAAATCTCAAAAGCCATTGTAGTAAAGCACAGCGTAGCCCCTATCAATGTTCCCATGTATTCATTTCCAATGCCGTAAAATCGAGCTCCTCCTATAGCATCATAACTCAAAAAGGAATTTTTTAACAAATACTGCCCTGTCGCAAGGTCTACTAATAAAACAATTGTAGTAATCAAACTTATTATAGCATAAAAGTAATAGCTGTAAGGACTAACCTCATAAACTGCTATAATTGCAACCGCTGTTAGGAAAAACACTCCCACTATGCTGTTTGAAATGCTAGTGTAATTAAAAAGCGGTAATAGCAAAAACGTCAGTGGAATGGAAGATACAAAAAACAGCAATGGCTTCATATAAACAGAATATTTTTTCAAAAATATTAAAGTAATCAAGGATAAAATCAATATTATTATTTGCAAAGCTACATATGTTTTCAAAAAAGGAGGCCTATAAGTGTAGTTATAAACTAACTTATAATTCTCTTCAAGAAGCTTATTCACATCACCTTTATGACCGGAATTGTAAAGAGGGTGTCCTGTTAAATAGGCAGGAATTGGTATATTAAAATATTTCAAAATTGTAGGCATTACATCAATATTTGTCACAATGCCGTCTCTTTTAGTAGTTTCAGAAGTAACGTACCCACTAGTAAAACCAGGACCAAAAAGTATTATTGGCGTTAGATAATTTTTTTCGCTCATATCTTTTGAAGGAGGCATTGGAGTCAAAACAATGTACAACGTACCTGGGTTTCCTTCCCTTATGACCCTCCCTATAAATTCATCAGCATTTTCAAGAGCTCTTTTTTTATTCCTGCGGTTGACTTCATCAGATGCGTATCTTTGGTAATCGTTTGCCCTTGATGTATCTCCTAATTGAAATATGGTCAAATCAGGTTTTTTCTCCATTTCCATATACTTTTGATAGAGGACGTCATAATCTGTCATAATCCCAAAAGGGCTTAGAAGGTCTTTTTTTAAAATATTCTCACTTACATCTCCAAAGTCAATAATTCCTCTTTCATCCATTGCTATAAGTGGAGCACATCTCTTTTGGTCTTTGTCAGTATCTTCATTGCCAAAAACAGCCACACTCCGCCCGTTTTCCTTAAGAAGTTTACCCAACAACCCAGGGACTACAATATGATTGCTTGTTAAATTATTTCTCTGAATCTGTGCAATATCCAAATTTACAATGTTTTCTTCTTTGGGTTTAATGCCTGAATTTCTTTCAAAAATTACAGATGCGGGCTCTCCATTTACAATTTCATATGCATTAAAATTAGCAGAAGCAGCCTCAGACCCAACAGCTCTTGTCCCACAACCTATTGTCATATATACATTTTCAGGGGTTCTTCCGCCGTCAGAATTTACAGTCATAATGCCGTATGTACCATTTTCCATCAGATATTTTATATTTGGAAGGTCGTAACTCACATAATCTTTTAAATTAACTCTGTCTATGATAAAAATTACTATCTTTCTATCTTTCATGCTATTAACTTGTCCATAAGAAACACTACTTAAGACAATAAAAAATACTGTAAACAATCCCAGTAACCTTGCTAAAAATTTCATAAAAAACCTCCTATTAAATCGTAATTACAGTATTTTATTTTACCCTTTTTTATGATTAATATCAACAATCTTAACAAAAAAGCAGCATCATACTGCATTCGGACTGTAAACAAAGTCATTTTCAAGAAGTCTCTGCTTTTATGCACAAGGTGCATCGCGGAAGTATCGGAGACGGCTTGGCGAAGTTTTGGAAAAGCAGCTTCCCATGAGCAGTCTTAAAAAAGGTTTGTCAACAAACTAAAAGCAGTATTATACTGCTTTTAGTTTGAATAGCCTTCTTCATTTATCACTTCACTTATTGCTTTCGCAAGGTATTTAGTTGTAGCAATTGCTTCTTCTAATGTATTGTAATTGCTGCCCAATTCTATAAGTATAGCTTTTTCAAGAAGGTGTTGATTATATTCACTATAAGGTTTTACCTGAACTCCTAAGGATAATCCTGGATAAAGTTTATTTAATCTATCGCTTATTTTTTTGGCAAACTCGTAGTTTTTTCTCCAGTCTTCCTTCATTTCCGGCGTCCTTCTTGACCCGATTATAAAAGAGACCTTTGCTACTTTTTCTCCGTTAATCTCTGTTACATATTTTTTTCTAAAATCTTGATTTGGCAATTTACTCAAAACAGGTATGCTATCTACTCCTGGCATCATGACAGCACCATATCCATCCCTATGCAAATCAATAGTAACTTTAATGGAAGGATGTTCTTTAAGAATTTTACTCACTGTAGCCAAAGAATTGACGTAGGACTTATCATAATTATAATCATTAATAGTTTTGTCGTGCAATACTGGTATACCCTCTCTTATGAGATATTCTGCAAGATAGTCTCCCACTTTGGCTACTGTATAATTTAAGTCATTAGTTCTGTCGTAGCCGTATTTCGCCTCATACTTATTTTTTTCTGTTGCCGCATATGATTCCATTGTATGGGTGTGGTATATTAAAAGATAAGGTTGATCAAAATTTTTGTTTTCCAAAACAGTTTGCGCTTCATTGTCTTGTTGCTTCTTAATTTCTTCTGTAACTTTTTCTTTCTCTTCCTTTTCTTCCTCCGACACACTATTTTGAGAATTTTCTATTACTATATTGAGATTTTTATTTTCTTTTACCTCAATCTGTGCTAAAACAGGTATTTGAAACTTCAATATATTAATCGGATTTTTTACTTTTGCGTTTAAAAAAGAAGAAAAAGTCAAATCTTTTCCTGTATATCCCTGAGATGTAAACGCTATATCTATCGCTGGAATCGCGTAATTTATAGCAGTTACAAAAATGCTGTCCATCTTATCATATTCTTCAGAAAAAGAATCTCCAATAACTTGTTTAGAATCTATTATGCAAGTTTTTGTCAGCCAATTGTATGTAAAAAGATTTATTAGCACCAAAACCAAAAACATTATTTTGTTTATTTTAGAATAACTGTAATATCTGTACAACAAAAAGCACCCCTCTTTAGTTTTCTATATTAATACATATTCTAAAGAAGGGTGCTTTATACTTAGTGTTTAATGCAGCAGTTGATTCATTTCTTTTTCTGTAAGACCGGGTTGGAGGGCAAGATTTATCCCTCTGGAAATAACTGAAGATATATTTTTTACCAGTGAATCTATTTCTTTAGGGGTGACCATAAGGTTATGCACATAGGGGGTCAACACTTCTTGTATGAGACTGTATTTTTCTTGTTGACTCATGTTTTTAAGTACTGCATAAAAAGAACTCTCTTCTTTTGTCTGTTTTAGCAACTCTTCTGTCAAATATTCTATAGTGTCATTAGCTATTGTCACTGCATCCACTACCGTAGGAACACCTATTGCTATAACAGGTACTCCTAAACTTCGTTGAGTAATAGAGAGCCTTTTATTACCTACTCCTGAACCCGGACTTATTCCAGCATTTGAAATCTGTATTGTAGTAGACAGCCTCTCCAACTTTCTTGAAGCCAAAGCATCAATTGTAATTATTAAATCAGGTTTTATTCTATCAACTACTCCTTTTAAAATTTCTGCTGTTTCAATTCCTGTTATGCCGAGTACTCCTGGGGAAATCGCACTAACAGAACGAATTTCCTCTCCAAATTGCTGCGGTGCGTATTCTTTTAAATGCCTTGTCACTACAATATTAGAAACAACACGGGGCCCCAATGCATCGGGAGTGACATTCCAATTTCCTAAACCTACTACTAACACTTTTGTATGAGGAGCTAAGTTAGCTATTTCCTTTATTATATCAGCCAGTACTTTAGCGACCTCTTCTTCTAAATCCAAGTCTCTTTCAAGTAGCCCGGGGGCTTCAATTGTTATATAATCCCCCACAGGCTTTCCCATTGCTCTTTCTCCCTCTTCATTTAAAATCCTAACCTTTGTCACTTTTACTCCATTAAAGCGATTTTCTTCTACACTTACCCCCGGAATTTCACCGCCTTTGTAAAGTTCCCTGGCCTCTACAGCAAGGTCTGTCCTTATATTAAACACTTAAATCACCTCAACTCAGTCGGTACAAACGCATCTACCAGCCCTATCACAAAAGCGGCAATGAGAGAACCAACTATTGTCGCATGAATGGTAGGAACTATAAATTGCGAAACATATATCACTACCGCTGCAACAATAAACCCTACAAAGCCTCGGCTTCTTGGTGAAATATCCTTTCCTAATATCAACTCAACAATATACCCCAATAACGCTATTACCACCGCAGAAATGAGAGCTCCCCAAAAGCCTGCAACACTAAAGCCAGGTACAAGATATCCGACCACCAATAGCACAATCGCTGATACAATAAAACGTATAATGGTTTGTAACATCAAATCACCTCCTCTAATTATAATGAACAAATTGACAAATTTTATACCTATGTGGTAAAGTAAAAAATGTATTAATCCTTGAAAAACTATTTCTTTCGTGGTAAAATTAAATTCGATTGATTGAGGAGGTGAAACTTTTGGCAAACATAAAATCTGCTAAAAAGAGAATTTCAGTAATTGCAAGAAAGACTTTACGCAATAAAATGATAAAATCCAGAGTTAAAACTGCAATTTCAAAATTTCAAAAAAGCTTAGCAACGGGAAATATAGATACGATAAAAGAAAGATTAAGACTTGCTGTAAAAGAGTTGGACAAGGCCGCAACAAAAGGAGTACTTCACAGAAACACAGTAGCAAGAAAAAAATCCAGACTTTATGCCAAATTTAATGCCCTCATCAAATCTACAGCCAGTAATGAATAAAGCGTACCAAAAGTACGCTTTTTATCATTTGCACAGCTTTTTTATAAGGCTTTCTAGCGCAAGATCACTATCCATTCCTGATTTCAAGGCTATATCGCATTTTAAGCACTCTCTATAAGCTTCTTTTAAATCTTCTTTTTTAAATAAACTGCTTTGCCTCATGAGCTCATCTACCGCAAAATAAGGAATCCCCACATAAGATGCAAAAGTCTTTTTATCCACCCATTTGCCATCAAATTTTTTGGCTTTTGCAATAAGCCTCAGTTGCCTTACAATCATTGTCAATATTATAAGAGGCATCTCACCTTTTTCCAAAAGAGCATTTAATACCCTGTAAGCTTCCTTTTCTCTTTTCATTCCTATAGCATTTACAAGGTCAAAAATATTCTGTTGCACATTAGTGGTTAACACTTCCTTCATGTCTTCAACTTTTATTTCTTCTTTGTCACAATAAAATACAATCTTGTGGATTTCATTTACAATAGCATACAAATCAGTGCCTACATTCTTTACAAGATATTCCACATTAGCTTTGCTTATTTTTTTACCGCTTTTTTTTAGCAAATATCCTGCATAATTTACTGCTTCCTCAAAAGAAAGTCTTTGAAAATACGCTATTTTACCTACCTTTTCTATAAATTTGTAAAATTTTTTCCTCAAATCTATCTTTTCACCATCTACAATAATCAAAACTGTTTTATTCTCCAGCGTATTAATTCTTTTTTCCATATAATTCGTAAGTTTTTTTAGACCCTTATCAGTCAATTTAGAAAGTTGGTCCTCTTCGTTTTTTACTACAACTAACTTGTACTCAGAAAAAAAAGGCAAAGTCTCACAGCTCTCAATAATAGCATCTACATACTCTTCTGGGTCATTTTTTTCAATGACTACATAGTTCATCTCATAAGTTTCTTCTTTTAATAGTCTTTCTTTAAACCTCTTGATAGCTTCTGACAACAAAAATCTCTCTTCTCCGTAAAAAAGATATACGTTATGTATTTCTTCTTTTTTTAAGCTGTCTATTAATTCTTTATAATTCATTATTTCACTCCTTGACAACAGTACTTATGTAAGCCTTTTTGCCATCTGTTTTTACTATAATTGCTCCATTTTTATCTGTCCTATACACTTTAGCTTTGCTTTTAAGATATTTTAGCACTCTCTCATCAGGGAGTCCATAGTTGTTTTTACCTACTTGAATAATACATACTTTGGGATTGGCTTTTTCAATGAATTCCTCAGTAGAAGAAGTACTTGACCCGTGGTGAGCCACCTTTAAAATATGAGTCTTTAGGTCCAAATTCCTTAAAATCTCTTCCGCCGGTTTTTCTATGTCACCTGTAAATAAAAACTCCATCTCCTTGTACTTTATCTTAAAAACAAGAGCATTGTTATTTATGGGATTTTCCTCTATCAAATTTGCAGGGTCAGGGTGCAAAACATATATTTCAACATCATCTATTTCGACTTTATCACCCTTTTTTAACAAAATGACAGGGATGTTTTTTGATTTTGCAGTTTCCATTATTTTCTTGAAATTATCGTCAGTAACCTTTTGTATTCCTATAAAGATTTTGTCAACTTTCATTTGCTGTAACACAGTAAGTATCCCGCCTACATGGTCGATGTCAGTATGAGATATAAAAACTCCATCAAGCTTCATAACACCTTTGTAATACAAAAATGGAAGTACCACATCTTCTCCAACATCACAAGAAGAAGTCGCAAATAAAGGTTTGCCTCCACCATCTATTAAAAAAGTTTTGCCGTGTGATGTCCTGACAAAAGTGCTGTCCCCTTGTCCTACATCCAGAAAAGTCACTTCTAAATCTTTAGGCGATAGATAATTATAAAAGAAAATTGCTATAATAAAAGTCAAGGCAATTGCAATAGAAATCTTTTTAGTTTTTTTATCAAAACTGCTCAATAGGACTGCTAAAATCCCATAATACAAACCAATCACATAAAAAGGCGGAACAATAGTGTCTATACTGGCATAAGGCAAACTGTCGAACAATTTCGTTATATACAAAATAGCTTCTACAACAGGTATATTTATATAATTTATAAAATACGACAAGTGATGAAAAATCAATCCTGTAACAGCCGATAAAAATCCCAAAACAACTGCTATATCCGCCAATGGCACTATTACAATGTTGGACAAAAGCGAAATTATGGATATATAATGAAAATAATACATGGTAAAGGGGATTGTGCCAATTTGAGCAGAAAGAGTTAAAGCAACTAAATCTCGTATTTTGGGATTTAGCATTGATAATTTTTCTTGTATCGGCTTATAGAAATACAAAATAGCTAAAGTAGCAACAAATGAAAGTTGAAAACCTACATCCCACAGCATCAAAGGGTTAAATATTAATATCACAAAAGCAGCAAAAGACAAAGAATTTATAGAATTATGTTTTTTGCCATAAGTAGTACCAATTAAAGCGATAGAAGCCATAAGAACTGCCCTTATAACTGGCGGATTTGCTCCTGTTAAAATTGCATAGAAGGTCAATACAGTTATAATGATAGGAACTTTGTACCTTCTTATGTTAAAAAGACTTAAGATATAAAGTATAAAACCTGTTATAATTGCTACGTGCATTCCTGATACACAAATAATATGTGAAATACCTGCTGTCCTAAATTGTCCCAAAGTCTCATCGTCAACAAGTTTATCTCCTAACAAAACCGATATGACAAACTTAGCATCTCTTTCGGGCATTGAATTTATGTAATTGCTTTCTATTTTCTGCTTTGCAGCGTGTACAGCCTTTTCAATAAAATTTAAATTACCTTTGCCTATAATGTCAACGGCATGCCCCTGCACCTTCATAACTGCATAAATTCCTTTTTTCTTTAAAAAGAGCTTGTAATCAAAACCTCCTGGATTTGTAGCCCTTTTAGGTATTGAAACTATCCCCCTTATACTTACAACATCTCCATCAGAAGGATATTTGCCGCCATATTGAGTCACCAGTATTTTTGGAGTCTTTGTCGGTTTCACTGTATACTTAGCGTATTCTTCATATATTTTTACATCCTCTACAGTTCCTTTTATAGTTACAAACTTATCTTGAAGTTTTAAATAGGGATTAGGGAAATTAATCGCACTGCCTCCCAAAATGACACCCACAAAAACAAAAGAAATCAAAAGAGGTAAACTTGCATTTTTCTTTTTTATGTATAACCCTAAAGATATAGCCACCGAAATTGCTAATAAAAATAAAAATACAAAGGGATGAAAAAAGTATCTACTTGCTATCATTCCTAAAGAGAGGGTTATTGTGAAGTATAAAAAAGGCACTTCCATTTTATATCACGTAAACTTCAAAATCTCTTACAATTTCTGTATTCCCAAAAACCTTAGTCGCTTCATCATAATAATCCTTAATAGAATTAAGAGGCGATAAGTGAGTTAATACTAATTTTTTACATTCAGCTTTTTTTGCAATTTCAGCGGCTTGCGCTGCAGTTAAATGGGGTCCTTGGGCTTCTTTTAAAAGGTTTCCATCACACAGAAATAAATCGGCTTTATTTGCAAAAGATATCAATTTTTCATTATAGGTAGTATCTCCACTGTACACAAAAACTTTTTCTCCTTTTTTCATTTTAACCGCATAAGTTTCTACAGGATGTGTCATCTTTTCAAAAGAAATCTCTATCCCATCTATATTCAAAGTAGTCTCCTCATTTATAATCTGCAGATTGAAGACTTCATTAAACTTAAAATCTTCAAAAACATTTTGAGGGGTTTGAGGACAATACACATTTACAGCCTCTGTTACCATCCCTCTTGCCCTCATAATATCAAGGGCATACCTTAAAACCATCATGTCGCCCACATGGTCAGAGTGTAAGTGAGAAAGGATTATGTACTTTAACTTGTCCAAGCCGTAATATCGCTGGTACCTACTTATCACTCCACTCCCACAATCCAATAAAATGTGGGTATTTTCTTCTTCAACCAAATAGCCAGAAGTAGCCCCATAAGATCCAGGAAAAGGTCCATGGCACCCCAATACTATAAGTTTCAACTGTTGTTACCTCCTTTATCATAACTTAAAAACAAATTCATATAAATCTTTGTAACTCCCACTTTGGGTTGCAACTATTTCTTTTGAGTTTCTGTTTATCATATAATCTTCAATCAAAAATGTCTTCAGCCCCAGCTTAAAAGCTATAAGGTCCTCTTCCACATCATTTCCAACCATATAGCAATTTTCCGGCTTCTTATTTATGATTTTTAATATCTCTTCATAGTATTGTATATGGGGTTTACAAAAATGCATATTTTCATAAGTAGTTATAAAGGAAAAATAACTTTCAACAAGACCTGCCCATTTAAGCCTTTCCAAAATCGCAACTTCTGGAAATACAGGATTTGTCGCCAATACAATGTTATAACCTTTTTCTTTTAAAATTTCCAATGACTTCTTGACATATTCATTGGCTTTAATACTTTTTCCCAGCTCTTTGTAGTCATTTAAATAAAAGTCATTAAAAAGAGCCACCAATTCTTCTTTGGAATAATTGACTTTTTGCAAAAAAGACTCAAAAAACGCCTCTTCATTTGTCTTATTGGGGTCCAAATTGTTTATCATATCCATACTGGCACTATAAATACTTTTAAACAGAAAATGGGGGTCAAATAGATGAGAAAGTTTTTTTGTAAGGCTTAAAAAATATTCATCCAACATCTTGTCCGTATCGACAGGAAGCAGTGTCCCATCCAGGTCAAACAAAAATGTATCTATCATCGTCATCACTCCAAATTTCTTTTCTCTATATAATGATATATTTTTATACAAAAAAAAGCAAGGTTTAAAAACCCTGCTACACTTTTTTAAATACCTCTAATCGAGATATCAGACGTATCAAAATATAACCTATTATGATACTTGCAAAACCTTGCACTAAATTACTTGGCACATCAACTAATGAAGTTTTAAAACCGTACATAATCCCTCCCGCAATGTAATAACCAAATACCATCCATAATGCCCCTATAGCAAGGGAAGCAATTTTTAAATACTCATTACTGTATTTTTTATACATGAGTCCTACAAATAAACCTTCTACTCCTTTAATTATAAAAGTCCACGGCGACCAATAAGCATATCCTGACAATAAGTCCGCAAGAGCCGAACCAATTCCCCCTGTGATAAGCCCCATCACAGGACCAAATAAAGTAGAACTTAGGAATATAAAAGAATCACCCACATTTATATAGCCTTTTGTGGCAGGAGTGGGTATTTGAATGACCATAGTACCAACAGTGATTAATGCCATCATAAAAGCTCCATATACTATTTTTTTAACATTGTTTTGCTCCATAGTCACACCTCCAATAAATATATGCATTATGGCTATATTATACTATACAATTGTAATGATTCAATCATAACAATGTAATAACAAAAAAGAGACCGCAATAAAACAGTCTTAGACTGTAGCAAAGTCATTTTTAATAGTCTCTGCTTTTATGCGCAAAGTGCATCGCGGAAGTATCTTAGTGTGCCTTGGCTTGTCATCCTGAGCCGAAGGCAAAGGATCTCAGACGGGAAAGAAATACCTAAGAGATTCTTTAGGGTCTGAGATCCTTCGTCGTGCTCCGCAGACCCTTCGCTTCTCTCAGGCTTCTGCTGCGCACTCCTCAGGATGACCCATGAAAGAAAGAAAGCGAATTCGGAAGCTGCCCAAAACGAACCTTAGGCACACTTAGATACGTGAGCCTGCACTTAAGCATAAAAGCAGGAGGCTTTAAATCCAATAAAAAGGTTTATCAACAAGCTTGGGACTGAAATAAAGGAATCCTACCTTTTATTTTTAAAAAATTTCACTATCTCCATCGCCAAAAAGGGTGTAACTGACATTGCAACGATTATATCCCAGTCATAAATATTAATATTTCTAAGTCCAAATATAGTGTTTAAAGGAGTTACAATTAGAATAACTTGTAACAAAATCGCCACTATCAAAGCAAAAACCATATATTTGTTTGTAAATAATCCTATCTTAAAAAGGGATTTGTCCGACCTTACATTTAAAGCTTGAGCAAGCTGCGATAAAGTCAACACTGCAAAAGCCATTGTTCTTGCAGTCTCTATATTTTGCTTAAGTCCTATTATAAAAGCAATTAATGTAACCAATCCAATTAACATACCTTCAAGCGGTATTCTATAGGCCAATCCTCCTGCAAAAATACTTTCTCCTTTTTGTCTAGGTTTTTTCTCCATTATATCTTTTTCCGGCGGTTCAAATCCAAGAGCAAGAGCTGGCAGGCTATCAGTTATAAGGTTCACCCATAGTATATGTATGGGTTTTAAAGGCATCGGCATGCCTAATATTGTAGCAATAAACAGTACAACTATTTCGCCTAAATTACAGGTTAATAAATAATGGATAGCTTTTTTTATGTTTGTAAATATGGTCCTGCCTTCTTCTATTGCTGCAACTATTGTCGCAAAATTGTCATCAGTTAAAACCATATCTGCTGCTTCTTTTGCCACATCGGTACCAGTTATACCCATTGCAACTCCAATATCCGCCTGTTTGAGGGCAGGTGCATCATTTACACCATCGCCTGTCATTGCTACCACAGCACCGTTTTTTTGCCACGCTTTTACAATTCTCATCTTGTGCTCAGGAGATACCCTTGCAAAAACAGATATTCTTTTTATCCTTTCCTTTAATTCTTCATCAGAGATTCTGTCAAGGTCTTCGCCTGTTACTGCTTCATCATTATCCTCAAGAATTCCAAGCTCCCGTGCTATCGCAGAAGCCGTTATCTTGTGATCACCTGTTATCATAACAGGTTTTATTCCTGCTTTTTTACATATTTCAACTGAATGTTTGGCCTCGATTCGCGGCGGATCTATCATGCCAATAAGCCCTATAAATATCAAATCTTTTTCCATTTCATCGCTGCTCAAATTTTTAGGTATTTCTTTGATATCTTTATAAGCAACTGCAATAACTCTTAAAGCTTCTTTTCCCATTTCTTCGTTGATAGAACTTAACTTATTCTTTTCTATTTCATCAAAGGGTAAAATCTTATTTTCTTTCAAAATATATTTACACCTTTTTATGATATTATCAGGCGCTCCTTTGGTAATTAATCTAAAGTCCCCTTTATCCATAATATGTATTGTTGACATCATTTTTCTATCCGAATCAAAGGGAATTTCTGCAATTCTTGGAAATTCTTTTTCTATATCGGCTTTTTTTAGGCCTACCACATCATTTAGCAGGTTAACAATCGCAACTTCCGTAGGATCGCCAATTCCTTTTCCTGTTTCATCTATAAAAGCATCAGTACATAATGCAGCATTTTTTAAAAGGAAATAGTCCTCCTGTTTTACTTCATCTTCTTTAACATTCACTTTTCTATCGTTAATATAAAGTTTCACAACTGTCATCTTGTTCTGTGTAAGGGTTCCTGTTTTGTCAGAACAAATAACACTTGTACTGCCAAGCGTTTCTACAGCCGGAAGTTTCCTTATTATCGCATTTTTCTTAATCATCTTTTGTACGCCAAGTGCAAGCGTAACAGTTATAATAGCAGGAAGTCCCTCAGGAATCGCTGCAACAGCAAGGCTTACAGCCGTCATAAACATATCAAATGCTGGTCTTTTTTGAAGTACTCCTATTGCAAATATTATTGCGCTTATGAGTATGGCAGCCGTTCCTAAATATTTGCTCAATTCCTCAAGTTTTAATTGAAGTGGCGTTTTGACATCCCTTTCGTCTTCTATCAAACCGGCTACTTTCCCCATTTCGGTATCCATACCTGTAGCAGTTACAATAAATTTTCCTCTACCGTAAGTAACAGTAGTTCCCATGTAAACTAAATTAAATCTATCACCCAAAGGTATATCCTCTTTTTCTATTACTGTATCAACTTTTTCAACAGGTACTGATTCACCAGTTAATACTGATTCATCTACTTTAAGGTTTTTAGCCTCCACCAATCTTCCATCTGCAGGTATAATATTTCCTGCTTCTATTAATACTACGTCTCCTATTACAAGAGAAGATGCTTCAACTTCCATTACTTTTCCATCTCTTATTACTTTTGCAAGAGGTTGAGACAATTTCTTAAGAGCTTCAAGAGACTTCTCAGCTTTGTTTTCCTGAATCGTTCCTAATAATGCATTTAAAATTACTATAGCTAATATTATAACAGCATCCGTTGTTTCTCCGAGAAAAAAAGATATAATTGAGGCAATAATAAGAATTAACACCATATAATCTTTAAACTGTTCAAGAAATAATGAAAATATTGATTTCTTTTTCTTTTCTTTTAAAGCGTTTTTACCATATTTTAATAACCTTTCATTAGCTTGCTCTTGTGTCAATCCATTTTTATCATCAGTTTCTAATTCTTTTTTTATCTCTTCTACATCCATATTCCAATATCTTTTCATTAGCAGCCCTCCTTTAAAAATTTTTGCAAAATAAAATAGACCCTTACTTTGTAGTATCCCACAAAGTAAAGGTCTCACTCGCATTTTTTGCTCAATCAGCCGGGCAAAGCCGTCATGACGACTGATTGACTTGGAGTT
Source organism: Thermoanaerobacter kivui (assembly GCF_000763575.1). Taxonomy (NCBI): domain Bacteria; kingdom Bacillati; phylum Bacillota; class Clostridia; order Thermoanaerobacterales; family Thermoanaerobacteraceae; genus Thermoanaerobacter; species Thermoanaerobacter kivui. Next base: position 926,599 of record NZ_CP009170.1, on the reverse strand, counting down.
ACTCCCCTTTACTGAAGAAATTATACTATCATTTAAACCAAAAGTCAATTAGCAATATCACCTTAGTTCGTGTCAAGATTTAATAGGTAATAAGCCAACCGGTGGTGATTGAAACGCCCGGTTCTAACCAAAAGGAATTTTACACAAAAATTTGGACTTGACCCCCCTGAAACCCCCGCGGAGTCTGCTGGAAGTTATCAAATTCAACCGGCACCTCTTTTAGAATAACAGTGATGGCCTCTTTTTGGATTTTGGATAAAATCTCACGGAGGTTTATTAAGTTGCTCTTCTATACGTATTTAGGGTAATTTTTCCACATATTGTGTTTTAACCGTCTTTTTCCCCTGGCGCTTGCTTTCTAAAAGAAGCTGGTCAGAAAGGTCAATAAGCTGCTCAAGATCAGATCCCTTCTCAATCAAAAAGCGTCTGGCAATTGCTCCACCCATGCTGACGGAAACAGTCATTTTTAATTCTGACATAGAAGCTAACGCAGAGCAAAGAGAAGCAAAAATACGCTGGGCAAGAGCATTAAATTCTTCCACTTGATTAATGAGAAAGAATAGGACAAATTCATCACCACCGTACCGTCCTACAAGATCATCCTTCCTAACCTGCTGCCTCAACAATTCTCCTACCTTTTTCAGAACCATATCACCCACTGGATGTCCGTATGTATCATTTATGGTTTTGAAATTATCCACGTCCATCATCAAAGTAGCCACATAAGGAAATTCTCCCTCTTCTTCCTTGAGCAAATACAAACACCGCTCCATAAAAGACCTGCGGTTTAAAACACCTGTAAGGGGATCATAGCTAGCCAGCCATTCCAGCCGCCGCTGAGCCTGGTCAAGGAGTTTATTCTTCTCCTCTAGTTCTTTTACTTTCTGTTCTAATTCAGACATAGTTTCTCGTACCCGCAAAGCCATTCTATCAAATGAAGAGGCAATCTCGGCCAATTCGCTGGTCTGGTAAATTTTGCTTGAAAAACTATTTTCTTTTTTTGCCGGGTCGAAGCAAGACAAGCGGTCAGCCAGGTTTTTCAAGGGATATACTATTTGCGCCGCAGCCAGGGGATAAAGAAGGGTCGATAGCAATATCACCAGGATAAATGTACCTCCTAGAGGAACACATAATTGTTGCAAAGGTTCTTTCAGAAATCCTCCCACTGAAGCCCGAACGTTTACCTTAAGATTGGTTCCTGGTACCGGCACGCTAACCTCAAGGTTTTCTTTTAACCCAAAGGCCTTAAGTAACAACCCCTCCCTGGACAGGAGTTCCTCTTCTTCCCCGGCCAAATGAAGAGTAGAACCATTACTATCCTCTAGGTAAATGGCGGGCTTTTCCCTAAGCCGCAGTTTGGGCTGGTAACCAAACCCAAAAAGAAACTTGGGAGCAAAAATTTGCTCGGGCTCAGGTTCCACAGGAAGCAACGGCGCAAGCTGAGCCAAGTCTATCCTTTTTGCCAACCCATCTTTAGTAGCTATAATCATGTCCCCCTGGAAAGAGAAGAAAAATTCATCTTCTCCTAGGATGTTCTTTAGGGAAAGAGAAATATCCCGGCTCTCGTCAAAAGCTATCTGGGTCAGGTATCTATTTGCCCAAGCAACGGTTTGTAAGGTAAGGTACTTGGCGGTAGCATAGATAACCAGTAGAGTGGGAACTAGAGCAAGGACAAAAAACCATAAGGTGAATAGTTGGATTATACTACGCCTTCTCTTGTTCCCCCACATCAACCTTTTTCCTCCTTAAAAGAAAGCAGGGAAATATGTGCTTTTTGGAATAAGTAGGGATCCAGCTTTTTACCCACCATTTCCGTCATCACCTTACGAGCTTCTCCTAGACTCAAAGGAGGACGGTAGGGCCGTGGAGAAGTTAGAGCATCAAACACATCAGCTAGGGCCAAAATTCTCGCCTCCAGGGGAATGTCGCTACCTTTCAGGCCCGCAGGATAGCCCGTGCCATCCCAGGCCTCGTGATGCGCTTTGATTGCGACCAGAATACCCTTCAGGCACCGGGTACCGCGGCACCTTGTTTCCACCAGTTTAAAACTCCACAAAGGATGCTGCATCATTATTTTCCATTGGTTTTCTAATAAAGGGCCGGGGTTTTCCAAAATATGACGGGGTACCATCAGCTTACCCACGTCATGCAAGGCACCAGCCCAAAAAAGGAGTTGGGGGTCGCCGAGCCCAAGAAAGCAACTTAATTGAAAGGCATACTTTGCTGTACGCACACTGTGCATTAGTAATTCTTGGAAACTAACAAGTTCGGGGAAAAAGCGCTCTAAAAAGGAGTAAGCTCGTGGATATAAAACATTTTCATCGACCGCCAAAGCCCCCCACCGCTTATTTATCATTAAAGCTTCCCTCCATCCCAAAAAATAAGGACACAAAGACTCCTCTTATATAGGTTAGAGAGCTGGTTTTCACACCAGCAGCCAAGCCAACCCGGCAAGAGCTTTGCCGGGCAGGTCGTTGGCAGCAGCACTTTCATTGCAGCCAGCTTCAGGCCTGCATCCCAGGCGGAAGCACACACACATCAATCCCCAAAATCAATATCGCCTCTCATCTTTTCACTGCCGGAGGAGGATCCCCGCCGGGTTTTTGATAAAACCCTTCCCAGTAAGTACACAGCCCCGAAAACCAAAAGTGTGCCAATTATACCAGCAATGGATGTGGCCAGGCCTTTATGGGGGATCCCCGGGAATTGGTAGTCGGGCATAAAGGCGTGAATCAGTTCTTTGCCCTCGGCCAAATCCAGAAAGCCCTTATCTTTGGCTACACGCTCCAACCCGTCAGGGTAAGGAGAAGCAAAGGGGGAAAGAAATGCCGCCACGACCAAGGCAATCAAAAATCCCCAGAATAAATTCTTCTTCATCTCCTCTCACCCTCCACAAGACATTTCTGTCCGAAATACTCTAAGCCCCGAGCCCAAGGCACAAAACTAACTACAACTGTAGTAATTAGACCCTCGCCGATACCAATGAGAGCATGCCATCCCATCATGTCCGGCAAAACTATTCTCAAGGGCACCGTGCCGGAAAGAGCAAGCTCTAAACTGCAAGCCATAGCCCCAGCCATCACCGAAAGCCAGGAAGCCACGAAAATAGCCGCTACACGGCCGATATTTCCCCTGAAAAGGCCTACGAACAAGCGATAGGTACCGTAAGCTACCCACGGCGCAATAACGGCCATGTTCAGTACATTGGCCCCCAGGGCAGTTAGGCCGCCGTCATAAAAGAAGAGCATCTGGATTACCAGGACTGCGGTGAGTATCAACGTGGCACTCCATGGCCCCAGCAGCACAACTGCCAAAGCAGCTCCTATGAGATGACCTGAAGTGCCTCCGGCCACTGGAAAGTTGAACATTTGTGCGGCAAATATAAATGCACCCGTGATACCCAGCAGTGGCACCTGGCGTTCCTCCAGGGTCTTTTTGGTTTGGACCAACGCTCTGGCCAGCGCTCCGGCGCTTACTGCGCTAGCACCCATCCAAACTTTAGGATCTAAAAAGCCATCGGGAATATGCACTAAAATCGCCCCCTTTTTAGGATTTGTGTGAGGCCGAGGAAATAAAAATGAACGCCTCAGCCTGTACATGTAGGAACCTCCAAGGATACACGTAACGCATAAGTCCGACCTCCTCAAGTCTTCTCTTCAATCCAGCCCTCCAGTTCCAGTACCGCGTTTTGGAATCCGGTCAACTCTTCGTCTTTGCAGTTGAGGTAGCCCCGGCGGATGGCTTCAGCGATACGCCTGGCTATTTCCAGGGCGGCAAAGCGGTTGTTCTCCGCCAACCGGCGGCGCATGTCCTGGTCCAGCAGGAAGCGGTGGAGCGCCTCCCGGAAAACCCACTCGCTCACCTGGCCAGTGGTGGCCTTAAGGCCGATTAGATATTCCAGCCGCTCGGCTATTTTTTGGGCGCCATGGTACTTATGCTTCAGCATCTCATCAATCCACCTGGGGTTGAAAAGTCGCGTCCTCACCGCCCGGTCAATAGCCAGGCCCACATCGGACACTTCAACGATTTCTTCTGTAGTGTCCACCACCCACTGCTCGGGGGTCTCTCCCTTCTTTTCCGCCACGCTCCGGGAAAGCCCGCCAAAAAACTCGTAGTAATGGTCGAGGTCAGTAAATTCATACTCCGTGTTGTGCCTTACCTGCGAAACCACGTCAACTGTAGAGACAAGCCTGGCGAAGAGAGCACGGTTTTCCTCGACCTTGCCCCGATAATAGCAGTAACACATGGAACTATCATAACTTTCCACCAGATCCTTTTCTTCCCGCCAGACCCCGCTTTCCACCAGTGCCCGCATCGACGTGGCGTACTCCGTAGCATGGGGCCCGAATACTCGTGCCCGGCCGACATTACCATGTTCCGCTTCCATTTCCAAGCTGTGTTTGCGGACAAAGTTCATATCTTCCGGTTCCGGAGCATTGGCCGCCAGTTCTACTGCCTGGTTGATCAGTTCAATCTGAGGACTACATATGTCGCGGAAAATGCCGCAGATGGTCACCAGAACATCGACGCGAGGCCTGCCCAACTCCTCCAAAGGAATAAGCTCCAGTTCTTTGAACCAGGGGCTTTCCTTCCGCACCAGGCGCACGCCGAGATAAGCCAAAATTTGGGCAATGGTTTCGCCCCCCGTACTCAGGGTCTCGAAGCCCCACAGTACCATCCCTACTGTTTCGGGGTAGCGCCCGTACGTGCGGTAAAATCTCTCCAAAATGGCCTTTACTGCCTCCTCCCCGCGCTTTAGCGCCAAAGAAGTGGGAATCAGCCGCGGGTCGAACTCGTACATATTCCGGCCAACAGGGTAAACCTCGGGCGAACGCACCGGATCTCCGGCCAGGTTGGGAAGAAGGTAGCGCCCATCCAGCACTGAGAGGAGCCCCGCACTTTCCTGCGAGCGGGCAATGTTTTCCCTCACTTGGGCAAGATACTGGCCTATTTCCGGCGGCAGGGCCGTCTCATCCCCCGCCAGCCAGCGCCTGATCGCCTGGTGAACTTCGCGGTCAACAGCAGCAAATGCTTCCGGTTCCCGGGCGAGACTCTCGTAGGAAAAGCCCATTCTCTCGGCCACCATCCGGTAAAATGAGGGCACTTCCCGGTCAAAGCGCACCAGAGCCGCCAAGTAATTGACCAAATCTTCTCCCTCAAGCTGCCGGTCCAGAACGTGCAAACCTTTGGGGATAAGCCGCCTCTTCATCCGGTAAAGATAGACTTCCAATTCTGCCAAATCCCCGACAGGCATAGAGAGCACCTGCGCTTTTTCTTTAATTGCACCGGCAAGGGTCTCCTTGTCCCGGCCCTCGGCTTTCCGGTACTCAGCCAGCAGTTCCTCCAGCTCCAAGTACTCGCCGTAAAGGCCGGCAGCAACCACCGGCGGCGAGGCGTGAGAAACCGTAACCGCGTAGCTTCTCCGCTTGGCGATGGTGGATTCCGAGGGGTTCCCCACCCAGTAATAGTAGAGGTGGGGAACGTCGCCAATCAGAATGTCCGGGAAGCAGCGGCGCGATACCGGGGCCTCTTTGCCCTTGGTGAACTCCAGGGTGCCGTGCATTCCCCAGTGGATGATGCAGTCCGCCCTAAATTCTTTTTGCAACCACCAGTAAAAACAGAGGTACTGGTGGTGCGGCGGCAACTCCTTGTCGTGATAAGCTTTTTCGGGATTTTCGTGAACACCGCGCGACGGCTGCACGCCAATGAAAACATTGCCTACCACCACGCCGGGAAGCAGAATCTCGTCATTCCTGACCATTACGGTTCCCGGCGGTTCTCCCCAGTGCCTTTCGATTTGCGCCCGCAAATCTGGCGGCAGCTCACTGTACCACCGGCGGTAAACCGCCGCATCCACTGCTATCCCAGGAGGAGCCACCTGCCATTTAGGTGTGTTCGCCACGCCGCGGGATAATAGAAACTCCCCCAAATCCCCTGTCGGAATTTCTACCCGGTACCCGCAAGCCGCCAGCTTTTCGAGGAAGACCCGTAGGCTTTCCAGAGCATCGAGATAGCCGGCGCTGCCCAGCTTAGCTTCTCCCGGAGGATAATCGTAAAGAATGATGGGCACCTTTTTTTCGGCGTTAGGCTTGCGCCGTAACCCAAACCATTTACGAATTCGCCCGGCCAGCCTCTCTATTCCTTCCGGCAAGGCCTGGACTTCCTTTACTTCCCCACCCAAGATCCCGTCTTCCCCGAGGGACACGAGCCCCCCCACGTAAACCGGCTCTATGCAGCCGTCCAGCTCCGGCAACATAACGCCGAGGGTAATTTCTAGAGGATTAAGCCGGTTCTCTTTTTGCCATTCCCCTATTTCCGTCGTGTAAGACCGAAATCCTGTCAGCACCGGAACGCCAAGTTCAGACAGCAACTGGTAGGTGGGTTCGGGCGCCCCGCCGTAAGGCCCGCCGTGCAACCGGAAATACTGCAGGTTAACCACGAGGTCAACCGCCGGGCGCCCTTCGTCAAAGAAGCAGGCCCGGAGAGCTGTGAGGTTGTGTTCCGCCTTGGAAAAAACGGGGATGAGGTTGACCTCGTCTCCTAATTCCTTGGCCAGCGCTTCCACCACCGGCGTGCAGTCGTCAAAATGCATGCCGCCGTAAAAGAAAATACCCACGGCAGGCTTGCCCTCGTCCCACCCTACAGAAGTCTTAAAAGCCTTCAAGTCGGTAAAGTGGCGATCAGGAGGCCACCAGATCCCCCAGTCGGGCATTTTTTGGGGCGGCCTGACCTCTACCTTTGCCCCGCAGTATTCCCGCAGTAAGAAAAGGAGCAGGTTTTTGAGGTTCTCCTTACCGCCCTCGGCGTAATATTCGCAGGCCAGCACCCAGTTGCGCATGTGCTTAAGCTTGCCCACGGGGAGAACTGCTCCCAGTTTTTTAGCAATCTCGGCAAACTTCCTCGCTTTAAGATAAGCCTCGATGTCAAAGCGCCCCTCGCGCCGGGGGAGATCGGCTCCGGAAAAAGAACCCATCCGGGTGAGAGAAAGAATATCGCGGCTACCACCGACCAGAACCACCACCGTGGCGGTGCTCCCGGTTATTAATTCCCGGAGTCGGTCCGTGAATTCTGTCTGCCCCCGGATGTCCACGAGAATAACCCGGGCGCTTTTTACCGCTTCTTCTACCTTTTCTGGGTCAATTCTTCCCCGCTCCCAGTCGGAGAAATAGATTTTTTTGACCGAAAGAATTTCTCCATATTCCGCCCTGATCTCTAACATAGCTTCTCTTAGCTCCCGGGTATTATCAATGGTGCTGAGAATAAGAAAATCGACCATTCTTTCGCCTCCATTCTGAGACCTTGACTTTTAAGAAACTCGTCCCTGTTTTAGCCGTCTCGTCGTGCCAGGTCAATCTAAAATTATCCCTGATACGCTTTCCTAGAGCATGGCCCTGATTTCCCCCCCACCTCCTCTTCACGGATGAATATCTCGCCTAACGTGTTGACCTGGCTCGCCGGTGAACTTTCGTAGATATGGTCTTACCATAGGCCTGACCAATGCGATAATTGCTGATGAGGTTATTCAGGTAAAATGACGTATTACTTTTTGATAATTTGTAACACTGAGTATTTAAAAAAAAATTCCTCTTCAGAACCATAAAACTGATTACCTAGGTTATGAATAGTGTTTAAAATATTAAAAACCATTCAAAATTTTATTAAACATTATTCTTTATTAGGCTATGTTCAGCCTAACCGGGTGTAACCCTACACCCTCTATCCCCTCCGCAAATGCTTCGGGGAATACTTTCTAATTCTTTAACTTAATTAGTTAACTCCCTTGCGCCCACCATTGTTTTGGCGTCTAACTATGCAAAACTAGAATTTAGCCTTGCAGTGAGCGATTCCCACCAAGGAGCTTTCAACCTTTGTGCATAAGTTCATCGTCCCTCTGAACTAAGAAAGTATATATTTTATTAAAAATTTTAACATGTTTAAATTTGTTTGTCAATTTTTGATACTATATATAATACTATATCTGTGACACGAAATCAATAAAAATTATCACCTATTGTAGTGTATTTACCTTTTTTATTGCTTATATACAAAACAATCAAATCATCAAGACGCCTACTTATATCAAGAACCTTGTCATACTTAGTTTCTTTCTGATCTACAAGGTTATCAAGTTCTCGCCTTAAAACACTTATTTGCTCTTCTAATGCCTCTATGTTTTTCATCACCTGTTCCCCTTTTTTGAGAATTTGCAAATACAATTTTACCATCATAATACAAAAATTACAATAGGTTTTATTGCGAAACAGCACTTAATTTATCTACTATCTTGAGCAATTTCTTATAAATTTCTACAATTTCCCGCCCGTATTTCAGTTTCCAATCACTTTCTCCCTCACGTACATAAGATATATCGTTGTTTAGCAAACTATTAAGTATATCGTCACTTTTTATTTTTTCATTAATGTTTGCCATCAATTTTTTTAATTCCTCATTCAAGTTTTTTTCTGCACCCATTTTTCTACTCTCCCCATTTTAGTATTTATTATAATATATTCTATATATGTTATAAATTTCCTCCTACAATTTTAAAATTTTTTCCTTTCTTTTTATTTCCTCTATAACAATGCTTAAAGCCTTGTCCATTGCTAGCTCTAATCTCTCTGGGGAGCCTCCACCTTGGACATGTTAGCATTTCCTCCGCCTTTTCCATCAAAGACTCTTAAAACATCTTTAAAAAAACCGTTTACTACAATGTCTACGCCACTGGACCTTGAAATCGCTAAATCTGCTGTTTCTCCTCTTTTGTTTCCAAGTATAGCTATACATTTGTCATTAGAAGCTATGTATTTAGCTAACACCTTTATATCTTCAGGTGTCCTATTTTCAGTTTGTACATTATATGTATTCCCCGATACAATTCAGAGCTCTTTACCAGCTCTTTAGCTTCTTTTAGCAATATGCTTTCCTTTACATTATGGTCAAATCTTCTATCCTACTCAATTTGACAATGAACTTTTTTCAGGATAGAAATAAGTTTTATCTAAAACTAATTCCCATTTATTCTGTGAGTTTCTTTTGTCTATTATATTGGCATCAATCTCAGTAATATAGCTGTCTTCATAAAAAAGCTTCTCAGACATAAAAATCCACATTCTTTTCTTCAATAAAATTGCATGGAAGTAATCCATGCAATTTTATTAATAAACTTTTGTTCCTAAAACAGTAGTGAGTTTTCTGAATTCTTCTATTATTTTCTTTGTTATTGGACCTGGTTTACCGTCTCCTATTACTCTGTGATCTACCTCTACTACCGGTATCGCTTCTGCAGCCGTTCCTGTCAAAAAGCATTCATCCGCTGTATACACATTAAATAGCGAAAAATACTTCTCTTCAAAAGGTATTCCCATTTGTTTTGCTATATCAATTACTGTAGCCCTTGTAATTCCACCTAATGCTCCTACTGCTGAAGGTGGAGAATATAAAGTTCCATTTGAAACTATAAAGATATTGTCTCCGGTACACTCTGCCACATATCCTTCCTGATTTAAAATCAATGCCTCTGGATAGCCTGCCTTAACTGCTTCAATTTTTGCAAGTATGTTGTTTAAATAATTGAGAGATTTTATCTGGGGGTCCAATGCCTGAATAGAATTTCTCCTGTAAGTTGAAGTAATAATTTTTAAACCGTTTTGATACATTGATTCAGGATACAAAGTAATTTTATCAGCTATTATTACAACCGTAGGTTTAGGACATTTGTAAGGGTCAAGACCTAAATCTCCTTTTCCTCTTGATACCACAAGCCTTATATAGGCATCTCTCAAATTATTGATTCTTACCGTTTCGACAACTTTTTCTTTCATTTCTTCCATTGTCAAAGGAATGTCAATCAGCAAAGCCTTTGCCATACTATAAAGTCTCTTTAAATGTTCATCAAGCTTGAATATAACTCCGTCGTACGCCCTTATACCTTCAAATATACCGTCACCATAAAGATACCCATGGTCAAAAACCGAAACTGACGCCCTTTCACTGTCTACAAATTCTCCATTGACATAAACTAACCCCATAATTATGACTCCTCCTTAACTTCAACTTAATTTAGCAAAATTTTATCACTTTAAAATGATTTAGTCAATGCAACTTAAAAACAAAAAGCCTCAAAATGAGGCTTTTTGTTTTTAAGTTTATTCAGCTTTTATAGCACCTGTAGGGCACACATCTTCGCATGCGCCGCAATCAATGCAAGTATCAGAGTCAACTTCGTATTTCCCATCCACTTCGTGAATCGCCTCTGCCGGACATTCTGCAGCACAAGACCCACAACCGGTACATTCATCAGTAACAATATAATGTGCCATTCTTTTCCCCCTCTCTGTAAATAGGATGTACTTCCATAAAAATTATAAATCATTTACAACAACATGTAAATAATTAAATCAAACTTTTTAGATATCTCTCAATTCAAAATAGCAAAAAAGTCTCTTGTCAAAAAAGAAAAACTGTGCTATAATTACACTCGTCGAGGCGCTGCCGAATGGTGTAATGGTAGCACAGGTGACTCTGGATCATCTAGTCTAGGTTCGAGTCCTAGTTCGGCAGCCATTTTGGCCCCATCGTCTAGCGGCCTAGGACATCGCCCTCTCACGGCGAAGACAGGGGTTCGAGTCCCCTTGGGGCTACCAATATCAAATTGAGAAAAAGGCATCCTGTGGATGCCTTTTATGTTTTTAATACAGTTTTTATCAGTAAACTTTCAAAAAGAGGTATAAACATACTTAACATTGTCCCTATTAAATAGTATTCTGCAAAATTTTTATCATCTAACTCTTTATATCTTGCGATGGAATTTAATCCCCTTTGCCAACAGTTCTCTTGAACCAATTATGTCGCCTGTTATCACTGTATACACGTGGTACCACCCTTTCATGGGTTAAAATAATAGTATCACCCTTATAAGGGTAATACTATTGTCTATAGTAGTAAAAATTATACACTATGGCAATATTTTTGTTATTTCCTCATCTTTTCAATAAAATCTATGGCTTTTTCAATTCTCTCTATAGTTCTTTCTTTTCCCAAAAGTTCCATTATGTCAAATAGTCCTGGTCCAAAAGTTCTACCCGAAATAGCTAATCTCGTAGGATGGAAAAGTTCACCACTGGATATTTGCAATTCCTCCACAAGTTTGCGATAAGCTTCCTCAGTTGTAAATTTATTAAAAGGCTCGACTTCTTTTAAAGTCACTACTGCTTTTTTTAGGATATCCACAACTTTTTCTTTAGTAAGATACTTTTTAACTCCTTTTTCCTCATATTCGTTAACTTCTGTAAAATAATAGCTCATGGCATCAGCTATATCCACAAGAGTTTTTTCCCTTTCTCTTACTGCACTTACTATTTTTTTGATATAATCATAATCGAAATCCTCCCTAATTAAGTTTTTAGCTTTCAAAAACGGAATGACTGCTTCAGTTAATTTATCTAGATCATAATTCCTTATGTAATGGCCGTTTATCCAAGTCAGCTTTTGTACATCGTAAATAGCAGGATTTTTTGATACCCTTTCTAAAGTAAATTCTTTTATGCCTTTTGACACATCAAAAATTTCTTCCCCATCTTTTGGCATCCATCCCAGCAAAGTTATATAATTTACAATTGCTTCAGGAAGATACCCCTGGTCTCTAAACTCCTGCACAGAAGTCGCTCCATGTCTTTTACTAAGTTTACTTCTATCAGGTGCTAAAACCATAGACACATGGGCAAATTGAGGAATTTCTAATCCTAAAGCCTCATAAATTAGTATTTGCTTTGGAGTATTTGACAAATGTTCCTCTGCCCGTATAACATGAGTTATCCCCATTTGGTAATCATCTACCACAGTAGCAAAATTATAAGTAGGCATATTGTCTGATTTCATAATTATAAAGTCATCAAAGGTGGAATTATCAAACTCTACATCCCCTCTTATTACGTCGTGAACTACTGTCTTCCCTTGTTGAGGCACTTTTAACCTTATTACAGGTTTTCTCCCTTGCCTTAAATGCTCCTCTATTTGCTCTTTGGTCAAATTTCTACATTTTCCCGTATACATTGGAGGCCTACCTTCTTTTTCTGCCTGTTTTCTCATTTCCTCTAACTCTTCTTTTGTGCAAAAACAGTAGTAAGCCTTTCCTTCCTCTAATAATTTATTTGCAAATTTTCTATATTCTTCTATCCTTTGCGATTGGTAAATAGGTCCTTCATCCCAATCAATACCTAACCATCTAAGTCCTTCAAGTATTCCTTTCATAGATTCTTCTGTAGACCTTTGTAGGTCAGTATCGTCCACCCTTAAAATAAATTTTCCTCCATTGTGCCTTGCAAAAAGCCAATTAAAGAGAGCAGTTCTGGCACCGCCTATATGTAAACTCCCTGTAGGACTTGGGGCAAATCTTACTCTCACTTCACTCATCTTATCACCTCTTCATAAGTTTAAACTATTTTGATTATACTTTAATCTATTTTGTTTTTCAACAAAAGAAGTATTATAGTCCGTGTCAAGATTTTGTAGGTAAAAATTTTTTGTAGTCGACCTCACCGCTAAGAATTTATAAGTTTAAATTAGTGATTTGTATATATTGTTATTTATGTTAAATCATTACTTTAATAAAGTATAAATATCCTTTCTCTTTTTTGCTTTTCTTAATGTGAAATAATGGAACTAACTCCTTCCTCAAATACCTACTGCTGAACCATTTGCTCGTGTTATTTCCTTTAAAACGTATTTTATCCATGGCTTGCTCGCAAATGGACCTTCTAATATCGGTAATGAAACTCTTAACCATTCTCCTATATGTGAATTTCCCAAAGATGCTTATTACCTGCTTTGCTCTAAATCCCACTACTTCCCACACTCTTTTGTCTTGGTTCTCCATCAACTTTTTATCCATCTCTTCTGCTGCCCACTCAAGAAGTTGTCTTGATACTTTTTGTTAAGTTCATGTATCCCTCTCTCCAGTTCATAAAAATCTTTACTCTCCCTTATTATTTTCATTAAACCTTGAACAAAAAGCAGGATTATGCCCACTATGTGTCGAATATCTAATAACATATCAGACCTCACCTTCCTTTGATTTGATTTTTGATTTTTTCGCGGTGAGGTCTTTTTTCTACATCTATACCTCATTTCCCTGCTTCGTTACCTACTGAAATTTTACACTATCTAGCAATAGATACTTTCCCTAAATGTTTTCTCAATTAAAATCCCCCTATAAAAATAGCGATTCATCTCCTACCTATAGAGGCAGGAGCCTTTTCGCTTATCATGCTAAAAAAAGAAATTAAAAACAAAAGAAGAAACCTTTCTGATATTTATATTTTAAAGATTTTTTTTGCATTCTCAGTTACTTTTTCCTTAATATATTCAAAAGGTTCCTTTCTAACTTCTGAAACGAATTTGGCAACATCTAATACTCTACTTGGATTGTTTCGTTTAGTCCTGTTAGGTTCGGGAGAAATATACGGACTATCTGTTTCAAGCAGCAATTTTTCAATTGGAGTTTTTTCTATCACTTCTAATAAAAAGCTATTTTCTTTATAGGTGCAAATCCCTGATAGGGATATATACATTCCTAATGATAAATATTTTTTAGCTGTTTCCCAATCTTCATCGAAACAATGAATAATTCCACCTGAGCGTGGAACGCCCTCTTTTGTTAAAATTTCTATTACTTCATTATGAGATAGCCAACTATGAATGATAATAGGAAGTTCTCTTTTCTTGGCAATTTGAATTTGTCCTATAAAAATACGACGAGCAAATTCATCATTTACTTGACCGTATTTATAGTCAAGTCCTGCTTCCCCAATTGCCACTACTTTTGGGTGTTTTGCCAATTGTTCAATCTTATTTAAAACACTTTCATCTGAAAGTTGATTTACACATTGAGGATGAATACCAACACTTGCATAAATTTGAGGATATTTTTCTGCTAACTGGATAGATTGCTTAGATGAATCTACATTTATCCCAATTGTAATAATGTGCTTAATTCCTTTTTCTATCGCATTTTTTATTACTTTATCTCGATCACGTAGATAAAATATATTGTCCATGTGAGCATGGGTGTCAATCATCCCGCTATCACTCCTGTTTTTTTGGATTGAAAAATAACCGACTTGCTTGCAAAGTATCCTAAGAAAAACAAGAAAAGAATGCCACTGCTCAACAGGAGCGTTGCATCAAAATTAATTTTGTGCAGTTTATCAATGAGAGGTATGCTGACAAGGAGGAAAATAGATAAGACTAATTGTCTCAATGAAGATATTTTTCCTTTTATTTCTTTTTCGCTAAATTGTTGGGTCAGGGTTATAGAAAGTGAAATAGAAGAAGCATTAGTAGCTCCTATTAGTATGAAGAGTATAGTCATAGGAATTAGTGAGTAAGTTACGGAAATTAAAGCAAAAGAGGCAGCTTGAATCAGAACTGAGAGCAGGATAGTTTTGTAAATCCCTATTTTTTGCTTAACTTTGTAGACGTATAGACTAAATACACCTGCCCCGAAAGCAAAACCACCATCCAAGAAAAACAACCAGTTGTAATGACCACTTAATTTGTTGTTAATAATGGGGATCATTAAGAGGTTAATCACATTTACCATAAAAATATCTCCAACTGATAGCAAAACCAGAATAACTAATGCGAGTTTGTATCTCAGCTTTTTGAAAAATTCCTTCCAATCTTGTAGGAAAAAAGCGAGGGTAATCTTCTTTTTTTGTCTCTCCGTCCCATGTTCAACCTCGACATTGGTTATACAACTAAGGAAAAACGCAGAGATTAAAAATGTTACAGCATTAATAAAAACACCCCATAACGGATTAAACCACATTAATATAATACTGGCAATGCCACTTCCTAAAAGTTGACCTACTTGGAAGAAAGTATTGAACACAATATTTAGTTTTAACAATTCATCCCCTTCTTCAATTCTACTGGATAGAGCAAATATACTGGCATTGTAGAAAGGTTTCACTGCATTTATTGCTAATGTTGTGACCATTAATCCAATTGCTATCCAATCATTACTCCAAAAACAGAGCAATAATAACAATAACATAATTCCTCTTATTGCATCTGATGCGACAACGACATTTCTCGGGTTCCTACTATCTACGTAGGAACCCGAGAATAATTGCAAAAAGAATTTAATTAGCTGTTCGGACAAAATCACAAACCCAAACGCTCCTACCGAATTTGTTTTATCATATAGCACTTTTCCAACGGTCAACAATTGAATTCCATTTCCAATGTTAGAAATCAAAACAGATAACAAAAGAAATTTAGAGTTGCGAGATAAAGTCAAGAAATCTTTTAGGAGATTTAATAAGTACTTCATCATTCCTCGATCTCCATTTCTATTGAATTAATTGCTTCTTTTGCTCGTTGGAGCGATTCTTCTGCAGTTCTTCCAGTTGCAATAGCAAATCCAAGTCGTGTAAAGGAATTTAGTAATTCTGTTACTTTATCGCCTTCTTTCACAGATAATTCAACTTGTTGTACCCCTTCTTTTGCCTTTGCTTCAGACAATCCCGAAATTCTTTTTACTACACCTAGTTTTTCAGGAATTTTATAGAAGATAGAAGCAAATATTTCTTTTTCTCCTTTAAAATGTTTTTTAAACTCTTCCATTACATTTTCCCCTAAGGTATGTCTTGCTACTAAATCTAAAATGTCAACTTTGTTATTTACTGAGTAAGAATATAATTCAGGGATCATATCTCCACCCAACCGAGTGTGGGTTTCGACAACATGGATCCCATCTTTGCTTATCATAACTTCTGTATGCGTGGGACCATTCATTACCCCTAAACAGGTTAAAACTTTTTCTACAAAAGACTTGATTTCTTGTTCTTTCTCAGAACGTATATCAGCGGGAACGGTATGTCCGATCTCAACGAACCGTTCTAATTCCTTGTATTTTTTTGTGATACCGTAAACGTAATGCGTTCCATTTTTAGAGAATGCCTCCACGCTAAATTCTTCTCCCTCAATAAATTCCTCCATGTACATCTGCAAATGTGGATATTTTGATTTAAAGTCGGAAATTTTTTCTCTTAATTCTTTTTCATTCTCAATTTTGTAGATTCCTGTACTTCCCATGGAATCAGTCGGCTTGAGGATTACTGGATAGGAAACTTCTGATACAAAAGCAAGAGCTTCTTCAATGTTGTTGATAACAGCGTTTTTGATTTTATCTACACCAGCTGCTCTCAATCTGTCTCTCATTAAATTTTTGTTTTCAACTAACCTTACAACATCTGCTGTATTATCAAACGGAAGGTTTAATGCTTCTGCAGCCCATGCGGCTTCTTTTTGCAGATAATCTTGAAAAGCTCCTATAGCATCCACTTTTTCGATTTCATCAATGGCTTTTGCCATTGCAATCCAATCTTCTCTTTTTGCTCCTTTTTCTAAAGTGACTACTCTCTTATATATTTTGGGGTAATGTGCTTTAATCTTGTCTGTTGTTGTCAAAATGGTTAAACTTGCCCCCATTTCAACTAATCTTTCATGAAGAGGAAAGAATCCGCCAAAAACCATAACGTGCTTACTCACTTAACATCACTCCTTGTTTGTAAGTTTATAGGAAATTTTTAGTGACTTTAGGAATTGTTCAAACTCTTCCACCTCCTCCATTTTTAATCCATTATTAATAATGATGGTCATCTGATTTTCTTTGCAATAACCTAATATTGGATATGGGAGGCTATGGAAATTAGAGGCATTTTCCTTGTAATACCTATCCTCTTCATCTGTTAGTTCTCCTAAAAAGTTGTACGTAAATGGACAACTCAAATAGATAACATTGAAGATTTCGGGATCATCTCTGAAACTTTTCAACGCTATTTTGTTATTCGTTAAATAGTCATTATTTTCTTTGTATTGTAGGTAATATAGTTCTCCGCTTTGCAGTTCCGCATCAAAGACTACAGGAATTGTTTCCGAAAAATCACCGATAGTGTTGTAAAAATTGAGCTTTCCATAATTCCTTTTGTTTACAAAAATTCGTATTGGAATCTTCTTTAATTTGAACGCAATACTTAATAAATTCGTGCAAATATACAAGAAATAATGCATAGGAATATTTCCAACTTTCCTATCAATAGTTCGCATATCAATTTCTAATATTTTGGGACTTGACAGTATTATCGGATTCCCTTTTTTGTAAGATGGATTCTTCTGATAAAAGAGTTCAATTTCGTTCCGAAGCGAACGATATTGAGATGAGTCCTTATATTTTGTCAATTTTTCGTCTTTGTTTAACCTATAGATTTCTTCTAAGAAAAGCCTGAAATCATCTGTCTGAACAATAGAAGAACTATAGCTTGGAGATTTAAAATACTCGTTCAAAATCCTTCCCGTTTCTGTATCTGAAATAAGATGTTCAAATACAAATAACAGTTTATACTTTGTAACATTGATCTTTAGTAAACACATCCGATAATATAATTGAGGGTTCTCCCAATTTTGATAAATCGAATCTTTCATCTCATTCAATAGTAATTTTTCTATTTTCTTTTGAGATTCTTCATCGTAAGCACTAATGTCAATGAAGTCTATATTCGCAGGGGAATATGAATACTCATTACAAATAAATTCTTTCCCCTGTTCCTTTAATGTGGTTCTAAGGAGAACTTGACTTTCTAAAAGTTTATTGAACATCATTTGAATTTCTTGTACCGATGTGTTATCCAGAACAACTTCATAAACAAAGTGATAAATATCTGATTTTTTCCCCTTAAAACCGTGCTTGCTTTTTCGGAAATAAGGAAATGAATATTCATGTCTGATGTTGGAGTTAATCACTGTTTCAAATAGATTTTGATTGATCTCCTGATATTTTAGCTTTATTTGTTGCAAATCTACTTCTGATAATGTCCGAGCAATATTGGCTCCTATTTGTTCGAGGTTTTTCTTGGGTTCTTCAGAAGCACCTTGTGACAGTTTTTCTTTGATTAGCTTTGAAAGTCCTGATATTGTAGGATTTTCATAAAACTCTTTCATCGTAATTTTTACTTTAAACACATCGTATAAACCATTAAGAATAACGTACGCACTTAAAGAATCGCCACCAACGTGAAAGAAAATATCGTCTTTTTTCACATCAGTATAAATCACTTCTTTCCATACTTCCTTAATTTTTAATTCTAACTCGCTCCATTCTTCTTCCTTTTTCGTTTCAGTCTTAATAATATATTTGGGTAAAGATGGACGGTCAACTTTTCCGTTTTTGTTTAATGGTATCTTTGACACTTGATACAAAAACGACGGAACGCTATAACCAGAAAGTTTATTTTTTAAAAATGAGCGAATCTCTTCTGGATTTAAAATTTCCTTTGAAAAATAATAGAGTGTCAAGCAATTTTTGTCAGAGTCAAAAGTAACCGTACATTGAAGAATCCCTGGATAGCGAAGTGCTACGTTTTCTATTTCCTCCAGTTCAACTCGTTGCCCTCTTATTTTTACCTGATTGTCAACTCTTCCAATATATTGAATGTTGCCATCTTCCAAAATCCGCACCAAATCTCCCGTTTTATAAATGATTTCATTTTCATTGAAAGGATTTGGAACGAATTTTCCTTTATTCAAGGACTTGTCGAAATAACCGTTTCCCACGCAGATTCCGCCTAAATACAACTCACCAATTTCTCCTATATCAGCTAATTGACCGCTCTCATTTAGCACATAGGCATTTACATTGGGGATCGGTCTGCCGATGATAGTTCCTTCATCGTCTCGGAGCAACGGATATGGGTTAAGTTTTCTTGCAATAGAAATATCCGCACATTCCGATGGACCATAAAGATTGTAAACCGTTGCATTGCAGTTATAAGAACGCAACCAATTTTTTAAGTTCTTGATATTGATAGTTTCTCCGTTTAAAGATAAAATTCTTAGACTTCGTAAGGTTTCAAATCTTTCTTTTTCAGCTAAATATAAAATAGGATAAAAAGAACTCGGCGTGGCAATAATATGGTTCACTTGATAATCCTGAATGTATTTTAATATAACCGATGGGTCGTAAGGGTCAGAAGATGCCAACAATAATCTTCCGCCTGTTAATAATGGTGAAAAAATGCTTTTTTGTGTAGCATCAAAACTAACAGGAGTATAGACAAGCGTGGTTTCATCCTTGTCTAATTTGATCTCCTCGGTATACCATTCAATCAGATTTACAAACGAATTATTTCTTAATACCGTTCCCTTTGGAAGACCTGTTGTTCCTGATGTGTAAATAGCATATAGCGGGTCATTGGGTGTTGTTAAGCAGGGACGGGGATTTTCGCACTCTTCTTCGTTGATTTCTTCATCTAAAAAAATACTTGGAATGAAGGAAGAGGTTTTTTCTTGATATTTTTTATACGTGAGAAACAGCTTTGCGTTGCTATTTCTCAGCATGTACTCTACTCTTTCTAAAGGAGTAGTTGCTTCAATTGGCAGGTAAACACCTCCTGCTTTCATAATCGCAAGGATGCCGACCATTAAATGGAGAGATCGTTCAGAACAAATTGCAACAATGTCATTTGGAACAATTCCTTTATTCCTTAATTTTTTTGCCAAGTGATTTGCCCTATTATTTAAGGCTCGATACGTCAGGCTGTTTCCTTCATATATAACTGCTGTTCGGTCTTGATATTGCTGAAATTTATTTTCTAATAGTTCAATTAAACTTACTTTATTCCAATAATGCCCTTTCATATTCTACCCCTTTCTTTGTTAGGTCTACAAAATCTCTGCACTTACCTGTTTTGGGGTCTGGTTGAATAGAATCGACTATCTTAAAGTGAAGAATGATTTCGTTCCCAATGATTTTTCGAATTTCTGTTCCTAATCGAACAATAAATGATTTGATATTCTCAGCATTTTCTTTGTTCATGCATAACTTTATGATTAATTCGTTTTCCGCTACTTTAAGGACTTGATATTGATAAACCACCAAACTGCCTTTAATATTGCTCAGTCCCCGTATAATACCAGAGAACGTAATTGCATTGATATATTTGTTCCCTGCAAGTGTAAAGTAATCTGCTATCCTTCCCTTTTTTAGATGAAGCACATAAGAAGATGAATGAGAATTACAACTGATTTTTTCGATGGTTCCTACGTCCCCGATTTTATATCGAATCAAAGGCCATGCATCGTTGCTCAGAGAAGTGACGACCAGTTCATAATCTTGCAAAGATTCATTGTATATAGACTCAATAAAAAGGCTTTCATCCAATACATGCAAATGACCTTCTTCGCAGCTATAAGCCATTGCCCAAAATTCTCGGCTTCCATAATGATTTGCCACTTTACACTGAAAGACTTCTTTAATTAAGGACTGTTGGATATCCGTAACGAATTCTCCATTAAGTTCTATCAATTCAATTTTTAAATCAATCTTTTTCGATTTTGCATGTTTGGCTAAATTAAAAATAGCAGTAGACGGACCATGCATCCATCTTGGATGAAATTGAGATATTTCACTCAAATACTCTTCTATTCTATCTTCACTATAATCGAAAAGAGGGATATGAAGCTCATTGCCTCGGTGCAAAACTTTGTTAGTGATTAAATACTCTTCATTCATGCGATAAGCATAGAAGCGAGCGAATCTATCATACACTGATAGGTCTGGAACAAACATTCTTCGTTGCTTCCAAAGTTCGTTTGCTCTTTTTAGCCTTTCCTTTTTTGACTTGTAACAAAGGAGAGGATTTCCTGTTGTCCCACTTGTTACATCGAATGTTAGTTCATTTTTGTCGTATCTGGTAGAAATAAATTGGTCATTATGAGTTCTAACCTCATCTTTTTCTAAAATCGGCACAAATTGTTGGAAAAAGGAATAATCAAATTTTTCTATTGGAGGCAATTTAAAACCCCAATTTTCACGATAGTACGGAACGTTTTCCAGTACGTTTTTCAGAGCTGAATAAATTTTATCTTTTTTTTCACCAAAAAATATTTCGTTTATCATCGTTCCAACCCCTTTTACAAAGCAAATTGAACGATAGGATTTTCTTTATGTTTGCGTTTTGCAATAGATAAATAGGTATGTGAGAGTAATTTGATTGTCATTTCATGGTCCAATATATCTGAATGAGTCGGAACATTGTTTAAGAAATTCATCAAACAATTCTCCCTTGCCCGTTCATTGTAGCCAATAAAAGAGGAAGATTGCTCCTCTTTCACAATATCATTTATAGCAATCTTTTCAAAAGGCTTTCCGCCAATCAAACCGACATTTCGAAAAACATAAATATCAAAATGTTCTACTGCTCCTACATCATTATGATTGATTAAACCTCTGTCCTTAATCTCAGTAGACTGATAACTGTGAACCTGTATATTCATCAATGGTCCCACTTGTATATTCACTCGCTCATGACGGACTCTTCCGTTACCTTTATAGGTATCTTCTGGAAGTTCAGTCCAAGCACGGCGGGAAAATCCGTTTTGAAGAAGATTTACACTACATATCGTAATAGGTGTTTCGGCTTTTTTGAATTGAATTAAACTGCAACAATCTATTTCGCCAAAACTGTCTAGATTTAGCGTCGCTTTATTTTCAAACAAGTTGTCAAATTTAGTTGTTCCAAACAAACGGTGATAATCCTCTTTATTAATGATTTCAAAGAAAATCATTTGGCCTTATTACTGCTGTGTATAGTTCAACATTGTCTATTTTCTTTTGTTCAAGAATGTTATTCAGGGAAATCATCCAACTCATTAAGTCGAAAAAATGATACCCACTATGAAATAGCTTTCCATAACCATATTTATATGGGTGGTTTTCTCTAAACAAGAATTCATCGGGCATATTCCACATTCCATCACAATGATATATTTCCATTGAGGTGATAGGTATTTGATATTTGGAAATTGTGTCTTTTAACAACCTACGTATGAACATATATCCTTCGTGCCATCTTCGTTGGCATTGAACTATGCAGTTTATACCTTTCTTTTTCTTTTCTTTGTAAACATCGATAATGGCACTATAATCATCTATTATTTTCTTTGCCATTCTTTCATCATTAGCAACATCTACAGGCGAAGTGATTGGCTTGTCCACTAATATGTGAATATCGGATTGTAAAAAGAATCGGATATATGAAAAATGGGCTTTTGGCTCTGTAGAAATAATAGCATGGGTAATACGGTTTTGGGACAAAAGTTTTTTTAATTCGGATTGAACCTTTTCGGGTAATACTTCATTATATTTGACAGAATCATCCACATAATAAACCAAAGTCCCATCTAGTCTTTTTTGCTTTAAAAATTTTTCAACATCTTGTTTTTTAGATGATAATTCAACGATTATTTGGGGAGCCATTCCATGTTTTATTAAGAAATGAAAGTAAATTCGTTTGGAATGAGGTCCCAATCCAACTATCACTAATGGAATATATTGCAAACTTTGCTTGGTTTCAGTTGCATTTGTATTCAATAAGGTTATTTGACTGTTTTTCAAGCACATCACCTCGTATAGTATGATTCAGGATAATATTTAACTAGAATTTATTTAAGAGTTCCTATTGTTTAGTTGCATTTGCTTCTACTTTCATCTGAACAAATTTACTCAATTTCCCAAAATTACAAATCACGTCAAAGTCAATTTCATCATCTTCAAAGACAAAATCAAAATTTGCTTCAAAATCTGCCATTAACTGAACAACATTAATTGATTCATAACAGAGATCTTTTACCAGATCGGTATTTTCTGTTAGTTCATTTTCAGTTACCTTTTTTCTTGCATGTTTGATAACAATCTTTTTTAATTTTTCTAACATTTATCTATCTCCTTTCGTTATAATTTCTCTTGATTTTTCCTGTATAAGTTTTATCTAAGGAAGGAACAATGTCGATCCTTTTCGGGATCTTAAAAGTAGCAAGATTTTCCCTGCAGTAATCTTCCAATATATTTTCTATTTCGGTGCTTGGCATTGAACTGGAAGGAACTACTTTTGCAATGACAGCTTCTCCCAAAACCTCATCTGGCTCACTTGTTACGCACACTTCTTTTACCAATGGATGATTTAATAACACTTTTTCTATTTCTTCGGGTAATATATTGATACTCTTACTTATAATGATGTTTTTCTTTCTTCCAACAATATAGAGATATCCCTCTTCATCAAAGTATCCAAGGTCACCCGTATAAAGCCAACCATTTCTGATCGCTTTTCGGGTCGCTTCTTCGTCTTTATAGTAACCCTTCATGATGTTTTCCCCGAATGCGATAATTTCTCCGACTTCTCCTATTTTCTTTTCTTTCCCATTTTCATCAACAACTTTCACTTGAACAAAAGGAATTGGTTTCCCTACTGAGCCTATTTTCCTAAGTGCATCACTGGGAAGCAAACAGGTTAATCGGGGTGATGCTTCTGTTAGGCCATACGTATGAACAAACCCAACAGTTGGGAACGCTTCAATTAAACCTTTAATGATCTCTTCTGCAATAATTCCTCCTCCAAAACAAACCATTTTTAGGGAATGCAAGTCATATTGATCTTTTCTTTTGAACTGCATTAACATAACCAATATACTCGGAACTGCTGTAAAATTTGTAATTTTCTCCTTCTGAATAGTGCTTAAAAGAGACTGTGGTGTAAAAGGAGGTTCATTAATTACAATGGTCGCTCCTACATATAGATGAGTGAGGAATTGGGCAGTATTACAATATCCAAAGTACATAGGAAGAACGATTAGGGTAATATCATCTTGGTTAAAACTTAAAGATAAAATGTTGGACTTGATATTAGTAATTAAATTATGGTGGGTTAGCATAACTCGTTTAGAGCTACCTGTAGTTCCAGACGAACATAACATAATGGCAACATCATGTTCGCTGGATTCGGAAGCCAAGGGAATATTGTTTTCTTGTTCTGAAATATTATTGTTACTTAAAAGATCTTCTATGGTTAGAATCCTAAGCGATTGGGGGAAAGCCATCTTTAATGGTTTAAGTTTTTCTAAGTTGGCGAGATTGGTAATAATTGCACTTAGCTCACAGTGCAAGACAGTGTCTCGAATTTCTTTTATTGTAAATTCAATTGGAATCGGCACAATACACTTTTTCGCTAAAGTAATTCCAAAATAAGATATAGCATAATCAATCGAATTGGGTAAATAAATACCGATATTCGGTTTTTTCTCTTTTTGTATTTGCCTTGCAGCAAGAGTTGATTTTTCATATAGCTCTGAATAACTAATCGAGCGGTTTTTTTGTTTGATCGCTATTTTGGGACTATTTTCCCACTTTGCTAAATATCGCCAATATACAATAGACAAAGCCCCCTCCCTTTCTTTGTTAAGAGGCCTGTAGACCATCCAGGATTTCTCTTATTGTTATGAATTCAACATCATCAAAAAACTCATTACTTTGAGAACATATGGCTAACTTGTAACCATCTTTTAAGTGATAATCTTTTATATAATAGATAAACCCATTCTGGTCATAGAGTTGAGAAACCTTCACAGGCGTTATATTAAAACTATTAAGCGGAATCATTAATCCTTTTCCAACTGCTTTAACGTAGCTTTCTTTTCTTGTCCAAATTTGAAAAAAGCGTTCCAATCGCTCATTTCCATTTTTCATATTAACGTATTCAATTTCTTCGGTAGAAAAAAAGCGGTTGGCAATATTTGTATTTATTTCTCTGACTTTCTCCACATCTATACCAATTGGAAGTAAGCTGATTCCGCAAACAACACAATCATAAGAATGAGAAATGTTAAAATGAACACCCTCAAGACCAGCAATAGAAGGCTTTCCCCAATCATTTCGAATAAATTGTAATGGACACAGAAATATCTTTTTCTTGTTTTGTAAAACAAATTGAAGGAGCAATTGTCCAACAAGTTTCCGTATTCGTTCAGCTCGAAGCGAAAATTGCTTAATTTCCTTTCTCCTCGCAGGAGACACAAATTCCAAAAGTCGTCCCTCTTCAATAGGAGTTTCCAGCTTTACAGCATATACCTCATTCATCACTTAAACACTTCCGTTAAAAGAATGTTCCGTATATCTTCATGAAGTGTTTCATATTTTGGATTATTGAGATCTTCTTTGGTAACCCAAGCATACTCGGAATGTTCATCGTTCAGTTTGAGCGAAGAAATATCATCGTTTTTGGGTTTGACAAGATACGTGAACACAACTCGGTATATATCTTCATCTCCACTTTTACTTTTTATATTTCTAACTGATAGCTCTTCCAACAATTCCACATCCAAATTGATTTCCTCTTTTGCTTCTCGATACATACCCTGAATGGGAATTTCATCATATTTTATTTTTCCTGCTGGAACATTCCAGACATTCGGAGCGACCTTGCAATGCGGTGCACGTTTAGTCAAAAGAACCTTCCCCTCATGCAGTAAAATGATTTCAACAGAAATTCGATAATTAGGATACATGAGAACTCCTCCCGCTTTATTTGTTTACCTGATTATTATATTGGAGCATACATGCTTGCAACACCTTCGCTCCAGAAAATGAAACCTACTAAATCAGTGTATTTTCGACCTTTCCTTGTGAGATAGATTTCATTATCTTTAATCACAATTAAATCATTTTGAAGCAAAGCATTAAGCTCTACATGAAAATCTTGCCATACATCTGTTCCGTATTTGTCGAAATAAATTTTTGGGTCAAGTTTACCCATGAAGAAAGCATAAATCACTGTTCTTCGTTTATTTTCATCTTCATTCATTTCAAATCCGCAAAATTGAAGGTCTTTATAGTCTTTTTCGATATATTCGTCTATATATTTGCGAGCAGTAAGGCTGTTCTTGGTGTATTCTGTTGTGTAATGCACGTGTTCATTGTAACTTCTTGCAGCACAACCCAATCCTAACGTTGGAGTCCCTTGATATTCATAGATTTTTTGCTGGTGTGTCGAATGTTGATTTTTCTTTTTAAACTTAACGTGCGATTCACACTCGTAACCATTGCTGGTCAAATAATCATAAAATACGTCAAATAATTGATATCTTTCTTTCGTAGTCATTAAAGAATCCTTCTTTTTAAACATACTGGTCTTCGAACCTGCCAGCGGATATAAAGAGAAAGTTTCAGGTGCCAATTTCACCAATTCCTTTAACGTATCCATGAAACTTTCTGCTGTTTGTCCTTCCAATCCATACATGACATCGAAATTAATATTCAGGTTGTATTTTCTCAAAATATCCACGATATCATAGATATTTAGGTTTTCCTTACGATTGATACTCTTTCTTAAATCCTTATCTAAACTTTGAACCCCAAGACTTAATCGTTTAATTCCGATTTCCGCCAATCGTTTAATATACGGCTCGTCAAGAATCTCAGGGGATACTTCCATGGAAGGCTCTAAATCTTCATGGAAGATAACATTTGCCTTTCGTAAAGTATCGAATATTTTTTCGTATAAATCAACAGGAATGCTGTTTGGAGTCCCTCCACCAAAACAAATAGATTTTACAACCATAGGTTCTTCAAAATAAGAATTGATAAAGTTGAACTGCTCATTTACTTTATCTATATATCTAGCAGCAACTTCATCGTCATAATGAACAGTCATAAAGAACGTGCAGTAAGGACATTTCCATTTGCAAAATGGAATATGGTAGTACAAATTAACCTCCCTTACCTTTCTCCAACAATTAAAATCAACTTTTATTGGTCTGTAAGCAAATTGACTTGGATACATTCCAACTACAAATCCAGGCCAAAAACCAGTTTGAATCATTTTGCTGATTTGCTTTGATAATGCATTTACTTTTGTTTCTAAATCCATGTCATTCCCCCTTTTAAAAACAAAATTATCATTATTATATACTACTTCCATCAATTATTTGATTTTACACTATTTATCTGTCTATGTCAAGATTTTGTAGGTAAAAATTTTTGTAACTGACTTCACCGCTAATAAACTATAAGCTTGATTAGTAATTTATATATATTCCATTTATGTTAAATTATTACTTTAACAAAAACACAAATATCTTTTCTTTCTTTGCTTTTCTTAATGTAAAATAATGGAACTATACTCCTTCCTCAAATACCTACTGCTGAACCATTTGCTCGTGTTATTTCCTTTAAAACGTATTTTATCCATGGCTTGCTCGCAAATGGACCTTCTAATATCGGTAATGAAACTCTTAACCATTCTCCTATATGTAAATTCCCCAAAAATGCTTATTACCTGCTTTGCTCTAAATCCTATTACTTCCCACACTCTTTTCTCTTGGTTCTCCATTAACTTTCTATCCATCTCTTCTGCTGCCCTCTCAAGAAGTTGTTTCGATACTTTTTGTTAAGTTCATGTATCCCTCTCTCCAGTTCATAAAAATCTTTACTCTCTCTTATTATTCTCGTTAAACCTTGAACAAAAAGCAGGATTATGCCCACTATGTGTCGAATATCTAATAACATATCAGACCTCACCTTCCTTTGATTTGATTTTTGATTTTTTCCCGGTGAGGTCTTTTTCTACATCTATACCTCATTTTCCTGCTTCGTTACCTACTGAAATTTTACACTATCAGTATTATAGGAGAAATTTGTGGTATAATCATATTATAAATTTTTTAAAAAGGGGTTGTTAACAATGAAAGACATTGCCATAAATCTTTTAAAAGAACGTGGAGTCACATTGGAGGACATGGCAAAATTGGTAATGGAGCTTCAAAAAAAATATTATGTCCTTACATTAGAAGAGTGCATAGAAAACTTACATGCCGTCCTTGAAAAGAGAGAAGTTCAAAACGCAATTCTAACAGGCATCGCTTTAGATAAATTGGCAGAAAAAGATGCGCTGGAAGAACCGCTTTTATCAATTTTAAAAAGGGATGAACCTTTATATGGCATTGATGAAATCTTAGCTCTCAGCATAACAAACGTGTACGGCTCTATTGGGCTTACTAATTTCGGCTATCTTGACAAAGTAAAACCTGGAATAATAGGTAAACTAAATGAAGATAAAGAAAAAAAGTGCAATACTTTTATTGACGATTTAGTGGCTGCTATAGTAGCTGCTGCTTGTGCCAGAATTGCCCATTCTAAAAAAGAAGTTTTATAAAAAACTATTTTTCTAAAGTAAACTTTACATAGCCTTTTTCTGCCTCCACCTTTTTTAATTTAAATCCTTCAACAGGAATTTTAATGTTTATAGTCGTGTCATAGCCATAAAGAATTTTTTGAAGCAACTGGCCGCCAATTTTTATATCTCCTATATTTAGAGAATTTATTAACAATTTCTACCGCTAGATTCTCCAAAGACTTTTGGGTTTTAAGCCTTTCTACCTCAAGATTTAATAGCTCTAATACAAGTTTTTGTTCCTCCTTTTTCGCCTTATCAAAATCCGAAAAAGTATCACTTTGCGCTGGTACTAGTATAAAATTAAATAAAAATATACTCGCAATTATAATAGCTATCAACTTTTTCATAAAACCCCTCATTTAATATAGCATTTTTTGTTCTACATGGAACTATTTAACATTAACTAATCTACAGTAATTTTGTCCTTTATCTGCTCAAACAATTTAGGACCTATTCTCGGAACATTCATTATGTCTTCAATTTTTTTAAAAGAACCTTTATTTTCTCTAAATTCGATTATCCTTTCAGCCGTCACAGGTCCTATTCCTGGCAAAGTTTGCAATTCTTCTTTAGTCGCAGTATTTATATTTATTTTTTCATTTTTTTGTATTGTACTAGTAGGAGAAATATTATTTGTTTCACCCTTTTTTGGAACTATTATCATTTGTTCATCCTTAACTTTTTGCGCGAGATTTATATTTGTGAGGTCTGCTTCCTCCAAAGGTCCTCCTGCTTTATTTATAGCGTCTATTACTCTTTCTCCTTCTTCCATAGTATAAACTCCCGGATTTTTTACCAATCCTGTGACATATACCTTTATCTCTAAAGACTTTTCTTTGTTCTCTTCACTATCTACAGGTCTTTCCACTGGCATACTATCATTGCTTGCATTGACGACAAATTCATTTTTTAATTTATAATTTTTGTAAATTACATATCCTGAAAATGCCAGTATAAGGCATAATAAAACAACTATAGCATATTGCTGTTTTTTTGAAAAATAAGGCATACTAACACCTCTTTTTACAGCTTCCTTTATTTATTTCTACATGAATTAAAAAATTCCTTTTTATTTTTCGCGATTTTTTGGTATACTTTAAGTATCAGCATAAATTGGAGGCATAAAAATGAAAAAAATATTGATATTTTTAATCGCAATACTCATTGTAATAGGCCAAATTACTCCTATCTATGCTACCACGCAAAAACCAGAAATAGTCGGACCCACCGCAGTTTTGATGGATTTTACTACAGGCCAAGTACTATATGATAAAAACATGCACAAAAGAATGTACCCTGCTAGTACAACCAAGATTCTTACGGCAATTATTGCCATTGAAAGAGGAAACTTAGATGATATTGTAACTGCTAGTGATAATGTCACAAAAATAGATGGAAATTCTATCTATCTTTCTCCTGGTGAAAAACTCACTTTGAAGCAGTTACTTTATGCTCTTATGTTAGAATCAGCTAATGATGCTGCCATTGCTATAGCGGAATATATTGGTGGGAGTGTACAAAATTTTGCTAAAATAATGAACGAAAAAGCTAAAGAAATTGGGGCTCATGATAGTCATTTTGTAAATCCAAATGGCCTCCCTGATGAAAATCACTATTCCACCCCTTATGATATGGCATTGATCGCAAGATACGCCATGCAAAATGCGGAATTTAGAAAAATAGTGAGTACTATACATTACCAAATTCCTCCCACAAATAAATGTGATAAAGTTAGAGACCTGTGGCTAAGCAATCGCTTAATAAAACCTTCAAGCTTTAATTACGAAGGAGCTGATGGAGTTAAAACAGGATATACGGTTGCAGCAGGTCAAGTGTTAGTAGCTTCTGCTACAAGAGACGGTCATAGACTTATATCTGTCATAATGGGTGACCAGGGAACAAACATTTGGACAGACACTATAAAACTTTTAAACTATGGTTTTGAAAACTTTAGCTTAGTAAAAAAGGTACAAAAAGGCAAGTTAATAACATATGTAAATTTAGGAAAATCTCAATTTAAACTTCCTCTTATAGCAAAAAATGATTTTTACTATGAAGTTCCTAAAGGTCAAGAAAATTCCATAGAGTCTCAAATAATACTAAATAAAGACATAAAAGCACCAATAAATAAAGGGGATATTTTAGGATATATTAAATACACTTTAGACGGGAAAGAAATAGGCACAAATCCTCTCATTGCAGCTGAATCAGTTTACAAAAATTTTTGGGGAAATTATTATGGGGATGTACAACCTTCTGGTGTAAGAAATATAATGTATGTAAGACCTGTAAAATTTATTGTCGGAACAACAAGTCTGGGAATAGCTTTTATCCTTTGGAGAAGACGGAAAATTAGAAATAGAAAAAAATATATCTTCTCAAAATATTAAAGAGGGCAAAAAGCCCTCTCAGCTTGTTGACAAAGTAAAAAAATTTTTTAAATAGGATATTTTGCATCGTCACTCCGATGTTCCAAAGCGACAAAACTAAACTCGACCTTCGGGTTCCGGCAGGGTTCCGGGCACATTCGACGTCCTGTCTTAGTGACCGCCTCCGCCATCCTTGGCTTCGGCCCTGCCTCCACCCTTGGTCTTGCTAAGTTTTGTTGCCGCTTTGTCACAAGTCGTTCCTTATGCAAAATATCCTATTTCCGAAAGTTTGTGTACAGTCTGAGAGGGCAGAATGCCCTCTTTTTATGCATATATTTGGTTGTCATTGAGACTTCTACTTCTTCCCATGTCTTTTATAAAAGAATCAACATTAAAAAATCTTTTTAAAATTTTAAAATAATACATTTCTTCTTTTGACTTTATTTCAAAACCATTAGAAAGAAACCTATTTTTTATATACTCTGCATCACTAATTTCTGATTCGGCTATTTTATTTAATATTTCAGATGTACCAGTTCCTATTGCAAATTTTTCTTTTCTTCTCCATACAATTGATTCTGGCAAATAATTTTCTGCAAGTTTTCTAAGTATCCACTTTTCGATTTTTTCTCGGCCGTTAATTTTAAATGACGGTGTTATTTTAAATGCGTACCTTAATACTTCTACATCTAAAAACGGTACACGTCCCTCAATGGAATGTGCCATTGTCATTCTGTCAACTCTTTGAAGATTTGTATTATGCAAATTTCGAGTTATATATTTTAATTCGGATTGTAATTTCCAAGGATTTGAATAATTTTTAAGGTAATGATATCCACCAAACAATTCATCAGCACCTTCTCCCGAAAGAACAACCTTTACGTAATTGCTTGCAAGTTTTGATACAAAATATGTTGCAACAGCACTTCTGACTAAGGCTGGATCACAGGATTCAAGATGATATATAACTTCGGGTAAAACTTTTTTTATGTCCTCCTCTGTATAAATAAATTCATGGTGAATCGTACCTACATAATCAGCAACAACTCTTGCATTCTTTAAGTCATTACTTCCTTCGACACCTACTGCAAATGAATGAAGGGGTTTTTTGTATTTTGCTGCTATTGCTGCTATAAGACTGCTATCCAATCCGCCGCTTAAAAATACTCCAACAGGCACATCAGCAATCAACCTTTTTCTTACTGAATCCTCTAATCTAAGCCTTAATCCATTAATAATATTATCAACATCTGCAAAATACATCGGATCTTGTGGAATTGAATAATATTTTTCAAATCCATTTTCAGTTGTATAAATATATCCATTAGGAAATTCATTTATATCATCAGTTACTTCCTGAAGTGCTTTAATCTCCGAAGCAAAGGCAAAATAACCTTCTTTTGTTTTACCATAATACAATGGCTTTATTCCTAACGGATCGCGAGCAATAAATATGGTCTTTTTTTTAGAGTCATAAATAACTAAAGCAAACATTCCATCAATATAGTTAACACAATTTTTACTTAGTTCTTCATACAAATGAATTATTACTTCGCTATCAGTATCTGTGGAAAAAATATGGTTTTTTAACTCTTTACGCAATAATTGGTAATTGTAAATTTCTCCATTATAAATAAGCCAATACCTGCCATCTTCGTTTTTTATAGGTTGGCGTCCATGATAAAGGTCAATTATCGTCAACCTATTATGGCCTAATGTAATATTTTCATCTGCAAAAATACCTGACTCATCCGGGCCACGATGTCGTATTTTATCAAGCATCCTTTGTACTTTGCTCTTATCACCAGTTCCTATAATTCCTGCCAATCCACACATTTGATTATCATTCCTCCCCTTCATATATATTTAAAGAAAATTGAATAAGGAACGTAAGAATAGATCTTACGTTCCTAAATTTTATACTGTTATAACTAATCTTTCATATTCACGTAAAATCTTTTCTACCCTTTCTTCTTCAGGTATTATTCTGTGTTTTTCATAGTCATAAGCGTAACATGCCCCATCTATAACTTTGGTTTGTAGTGCTCCTTTAGCATATTTGTTACCTTTAAGATGAGGTGCATCCAATAGACCTATTTTTATTGCTAGTGCCAACACATCTGGATCTACCAGTGGATCAGGACTGTGAGGTGCCAAGCTCTTTATCGCTTCCAATAAAATCCTTGTCTCTTTCTTTAACTGTTCTTTTCTTTGAATTACTTCTTTATCCTGAGTCAAATCAGGCATTCCAAACATAGAGTTTTTTATCACGGCTTTTACTATTTTAACGCTTTCAATTATATCTTCTGACGTTGCAGCATGATGAGCTTCACAATATCCCACTACGTGATATATATGAGGTCTTATAGCCATAGAGAGATAAGCACTGGAAGCCAACTGACCCTTGGCCTCTAAAAGGTCAGTTGGAAAACTTGCAAGTCCTGCCCTTGCTTGCCTTATAACTCTAAAGTTTTCATCTTGTAATTCTTCTATCAATTCTATCTTCGCAAGCATCTTTGCCAAATCCATTTTCGGAGAAATAGACGCAGGTACATTAAACATAAACTGCGCTACATAATCTTTTACTCCCATCTTTTTGGCGTTATATGCAGCAAGATAAGCCATTGTTACTCCAATTACGTCGTGAGCATCTCTCAAACTCCAATGATGTGCTTCGTTTACTTCTACAGGTACTCCTTTTTCAGCGTGCCATTTCATAAGCTGCTGATTTTCTCTTATGGAAGTATTTACATCCCTTGGTCCTCTGCCGTCCAATACATTATACCAGCAAAGGGGAATCGCTGCCCAAGCGTTATGGATAGTCTCTAGAAGCATCTCTGCCATCTTGAAAACATCATTTGTACCACTGTAACATCTGAGAAGAGGATAGTTACCTCTTTTTGAAGCCTCATATATTCTTATTAAGTCTTCTTTCTTTCTTATAGAAACACCGCCTGCTCCATCTAAAGACTTGTCATATTTTTTATCAAAGAAGTGCTCTTGAGCATTTTGGTCTGGCGCGAGAGAAATTACATCTAAAATTTCTGCCTCTGCTATCTTCTTAACACCCTCTATAGTATCTTCTAATGAAGGAAGACCAAAGTGGTGTCTTATGATAGGATAGGGAAATTTATCTTCTATTCTTCCTATTAGTGTATCAGCAAAAACCCGCTGTCTATGACTTGTGCTTCCTCCTCTTAGAAAGTTGATTGTAGCTTCATCCCCATTTTTGCCATCAAAAACTGTCACAAATATTCCTGATTTACAAGCTACTTCTGCATTAGGTTCTGTCCCTCCAAATACCCATTTTATATGTTGCAAATTATTTACTTCTATTTCCCTCTTTAATTCTTCTAAAAGTTTTTCAAGAGCAGAAGGAGTCAGTCTATAGCTTACTCCTACAATCCCCGGTTTATGTTCTTTAACGGCTTCTATCAATTTTTTAATAGGAACAGCAGGTCCCAAAAATACAGTCTCATAACCTTGCTGCTCGGCAAACCTCAAAAAGTTATACACTCCTGCTACATGAACACAATTCCCTATAGCTGCCGCTACAATTAACTTCTTCATGCTATCGTTACCTCCTTTCTTCTTCCTTCAACCAATTCTATTATCTCTTCAACTGACATTCCTTTTATGCCAAGCTTTTCAGCAGTCCTTCCTATTTTCCAGTAATCTTTTCTATGCATAACTGAAGCAAGATGTATAACAGCATCAATAGTAAGAGTCTTGATACCTATCTCTTTTGCTATAGAAGACATAGGCACTAAACTCATAGGAACATCTTCAAATATATACCGGCAATCTAATGTTTCAGGAGCTAACAAACCTACATAAGCTTTTGTGTTTTGAATTACCTCATATAGATTTTCTCCTTCTGCATTGTAACTTTCTTTTAGCCATCTTTTAGCGGAAATAGTATTTACACCTAGAGCTTTCGCCACCATCATTCTTTCGTTATCTATTTTTTCCAATATCTTTGCTACAGAAGGTGAAATTCCTTCGCGATAATATTCAAAATTGCCTTTTGTCGTCTCAATTCTCGCCGCATTTAACAAGGTAGGCGTTGGATGAAAAACAGAGCCAAAGTTATTGAAGCTGGTTTCTAAAACATTTTGCGCTGGTACAAATTGAGGAAAAGCAGTGTTAAGTGCCTCTACTACCATCTGAGTTTTGTCTTTGGGTATTGCAGCAACAGACACAACCTCTTTTATCTTGTATATCTTTGCCTTTCCCATGGAAGACCTGCAGGCATATATAAAAGTATCTGTTTCTGCAATAACTACTTCTAAACCTCTTCTCTTTCTAATTACATTGTGAAATTCTAAGGCACCACCTGTTCTTCCAGGATTCAATACGATTATCTGTCCTTCCTCAAGATATGGCAACACTTCATTAGCAATTTTATAATGAGCAGACGCTGGAACTGCAACTAAAATTATGTCAACGCCTTCAACGGCTTTTTTCATATCATCAGTTATCAAATTTAATTTTCCAAATCCTTTAATTTCCCCTTTTAACTCTATTCCACCTTTTTCTATTATCGGAATTAATTTTTCATAGGTTCTGTTGTAAAGATTTACCTTAAAGCCTTTCAAAGCCAAGTGCCCTGCTATTGCCTGACCCCCGTTACCGGCTCCTATTACTGCAAAGGAGACTGCACCCATCTTCTTAAACCCCCTTTTTAAGAAATGAAAAAGCTATAGAGGAAATCTATAGCTTTACGATTTGCCGTCTGATAAAAAAACAAAATCAGACACCAATGCTATCATCCTCCTCTTTCAACGCTTACGAGGTTAGCTGACGGGTTCGGGCCGAAAGATAACCCTACCATCTTAAAGATGGATTCACCCCGAAAATTGGTTCCCCCGCTTCTTTACGAATTCAGCGTTTAGCATTTTATTCAATTTTCAATTTATTTTTATTATATCATAAAATCTAAAAGTTGTAAAGAGAAACAAGTTAATATTTCCCAAAATCATCTCCTACTCTTATTTCATCCAAATAATTGTATATAGTATATCTGGAAACACACAATATCTTCGCTACATAATCTATAGCTCCCCTTATCAAAAAAGTGCCTTTAGCATCCAACATCTTGACTACCTGCACTTTTTCTTCTTTTGTCATGAAATTTACAGGTTTTCCATAATTTTCTAATGTGGTATTCACTATGCTCTCTAAAACCTCACTAACACTGCCTGTATAAGCCTCTCGAGCCTCCTCATTGGTATCAGTCACATCGCAAAACTCTGATAAGGTATTTTTTACCATTATAAATTCTGAGATATCAATATTGATGGTAAGGCATCCAACAGGCTTACCATTTTCGTCTTTTATAAAAAGAGCAGATGACTTCAAAATTTTCCCATCTTTCCCTTTGTTTTTATAGTTTATTAAATTTTCAACGTTATCAGATTTCAATACTTTCGATATAGTTTCAGGCAAAGGACTCCCCACTTCTCTTCCCGTTACATGTCCGTTTACAATTGCAATAATAGGATATTGAGGCGAAGAAAAGTCATGCAGTGCTACTTCGCAATTTTTCCCAAACGTATTAGCTATTCCTTCCATTATAGGGATTATGCTTTTTAAGATAGGATGCGTCTTCATTGACTTTGAATCCCCCTAATCATACAATTTAAATATATGCAGTGAAGTGATGAAAAATTACTGATAGGCTGCAAAAAAATTCATCTGCAAAAAAAGATAAGACTTTAAGATGAAAAAAATTATTAACGTTATTATACATGCCTCAAACAAGGTTGTCAAGCACTATTTCCTTTGCATCTGCCCATAATCTTTCTAAATTGTAGAAAGCTCTTTCTTCCTCTTGGAAAATGTGCACCACCACATCCCCATAATCCATTAAAACCCATTTGCCTGAAGCATATCCTTCAATGTGGTCAACAAAAATCCCCTCTTCACAGAGTTTTTTCTCAATCTCATCAGTTAATGCTTTTACGTGGGTATCCGAACTGCCGGTCGCAATAATAAAATAATCTGCAATAGTCGTCAATTCACCTATATATAAGACCTTTATGTCAAAAGCTTTTTTGTCTTCTAGCAGATTACAAATTTTAAAGACTTTATCTTTTACATCTACCACCAAATCAACCCTCCATTTTATATGTTTTTTCCTAAAATTATAGTTATGTCAGCACTATTACTTCCTTTTGTATCTTCAACTACAATAGCATTTTTTAAAATTTTCTTCAAATCTTCCACCACTTTTTTGTCGTCAGTCCTATTAATTATCTGAGTAGTGTTGTAAGTAGTACCTACTACATTGCCTATTTTCACTACATCGTATCCCTGTTGCTTTAACAAATCAGCAGTCTTTGCGGCTGCTCCTGGTATGCCGCCGCCATTTAAAACCTCTATTTTTATATTTTTGTTAACTGTCATCTCATTAGTTTTATTATCTATATCACCATTTAAATTCGCCATAAATTGTCTTACTTCTTGGGGATTTGTGATATAATAAGCAATCCCATCAATGTACTGAGGAGTGCCAGGTAAAGTTGCCGTCTTTATATTGTCTTTATCAAGTTTCAAAAGGTAATCTGCATACTTTAGCATAGTAACAGGTGGTATATTTGTTTCTACGTATTGATTTATGTTTTTTAATATACGATGAATTTTTAACAAAGTACTGGGGTTTTTAGCTTTTTCAAACATTGCTAATAAAAAATCCCTTTGAACTTTGACCCTTTCCAAGTCTTGTTCTGCATATCCATGTCTAAATCTCACCAACTGTAAAGCCTTTTCTCCATCCAAAAGCTGTACACCTTTTTTCAAATGTATGTGAAGATTTCCCGCATTGTCATCATAATTCATGTCCATAGGTACGTTCATCTCTACTCCGCCTAAATCGTCTACTAATTGTATAAAGCCCTCATATCCAATTTTCACATAATAATCAATAGGCTCTCCAATAAGTTGTGACACTGTATCCATCGCCAGCTGAGGTCCACCTATCGGATA
Organism: Thermoanaerobacter kivui; assembly: GCF_000763575.1. NCBI lineage: Bacteria > Bacillati > Bacillota > Clostridia > Thermoanaerobacterales > Thermoanaerobacteraceae > Thermoanaerobacter > Thermoanaerobacter kivui. Next base: position 889,176 of record NZ_CP009170.1, on the reverse strand, counting down.
AGCAGCATTTATCTTTTGCGTTCCATACTTGGGAAGTTTAATCATAGTATCTCTCGGAATAGATAAAATATAAGCTTTGTGAGTATTAGGGTCATAAGACAACACCATCATAGTGTCAGAGCGCTTTGGATCTGTTTGTGATGTCTCATCAACTCCCAAAACCAATATATTTATTTTTTGAATCGTTTCTGAATTTTTGTTTTCATTACTTCTATTCATCAAAGAAACATCTGAAGGATTTAGAGACTTCAAATAAATATACCCTCCAACTCCTACTGACAATAAACTTAATAATAACAATATTGAAACAGTTTTTATAAATTTTCTCATTTTTCTCCACTCCCAAGTTTCAAAAGAATATAATTTCGAGCTTTTACTGTTTTTTCATAAAGAAGTAGTCCCCTCTCTATAACATAACAAATTGTACTATCAAAAGACTTTAACAAAGCAAGGTCTAAGTTTTCCTTTGCTAATCGCCTTAATTCCTCTACCCCTTTAAAATCTCTATTGGGCTCTATATAATCCGCAAGAAATATTATTTCATCCAAAAGTGTCATATTAACATCACCAGTAGTATGAAGGGCAATAGCTCTTTTCACCTCTGGATCTTTTATTCCAAAAATTTCCTCTGCTAAATACGCCCCTACAGGACCGTGTAAAAGAAAAGGCGCATGTTTTAAAACTTCATCTACTTCAATTTCATATCTTTGAGCAAATTTTAAAAGTTCCTCATCAGAATAACCTTTAGCACAATCGTGCAACAAACCTGCAACTTGCGCCTTTTCTACATTAGCATCATATTTTTTCGCAAGGTGTATTGCTGTTTCCATAACACCTATAGAGTGTAAATACCTTTCTTCATCCAACAAACTCCTTAATTTGTTTTTTATAAGTTCTATGTCATAAGCCATAATTGTCATCCTCTTTGTACAAACCATATTTTTGTATATATCTTTCTACAGATTCTGGAAGCAAATATTTAATAGGCCTTCCCTCTGCCACTCTTTTTCTGATATCAGTAGAAGAAATGGCTAACGAAGGAACTGTGACTTTATAAATAATTTTTCCATATATCTCTTTAATTTTATTCAATTCTTCATCTATCCTATTTCCCTCAATCCCCGGCCTTGTAGCAGCAACAAAATGGCAAAGTTTCAAAAGTTCGTCAGCACTTTTCCAATTTAAAATTTCCAGTACTGCATCTGCTCCTGTTATAAAATAAAGTTGAGTTTTCTCCCCATAAATTTTTTTAAATTCTTTGATGGTATCAATAGTATAAGTATAACCTTCACTGTCAATTTCAATTGTAGATACCTCAAAAAATGGATTTGTTATTGTAGCAAGTATAGTCATTAAATACCTATGCTTTTTGTCTGTCACTTTTCGCTTTATTTTATGAGGCGGATTACCCGCTGGAACAAAAATCACTTTGTCCAACCCAAATTCAAACCTCACCGCCTCAGCAGTGACAAGGTGCCCGTAATGAATAGGGTCAAAAGTACCTCCCATTATCCCAAGCTTTAGTTCTCTCTCCAAATCAATTATCCCCCAATGATATTTTCTTTGTATATTATACATTAAATAGGTGTTATACTCAAGTTTATATATTGTGTTGGATATTTATACCAAATTATTATGTAAAATAAGGATTGAAAACAGCAACACATATTAGATTTATAAATAAAAAAGTGGAGCGACTCCACTTTTTACTCATAATATTCAAATTCAAAATCCCTTACGTTTATGACATCGCCATCTTTAAAGCCTTTTTCTTTAAGAGCATCGAGCACTCCGCTTTTTCTAAGAAGCATTTCAAAATACTTAAGAGAATGTTCATCTTGCAAATTAACTCTTTTTAAAAGTTTGTCAATTTTAGTTCCACTGAGATAATAAGTATTTCCTTTGACTTCTATATTAAGTGTTTCCTCCTCTTTAGGTGGTGTATAAACTATAACTTCTGGGACTTCCGCTGCCTCCTCCACAGGAATGGAAGAAAGAATCTCTATCGCTTTATCTAAAAGTTTGTCAATACCTTCTCTTGTCAGAGCAGATATGGGATATACATCGAAACCTTTTTGTCTGATCTCTTTTTCAAAATTTGGGTAATTTTGTTTCCCGCTCTCTATGTCAATTTTATTAGCAGCAACTATTTGCGGCAAAGTAAGCAATCTTTCACTGTATAATTTAAGCTCTTCGTTTATCTTTTCAAAGTCTTCTACTGGGTTTCTTCCTTCACTGGCAGACACATCCACGACGTGTATAAGCATCTTTGTCCTTTCAATGTGTCTTAAAAAGTCGTGTCCTAATCCCTCGCCTCTATGAGCACCTTCAATCAAACCAGGAATATCTGCCATCACAAAAGACTTACCTTTGTGTTCTACAACGCCCAAATTAGGGTTCAAAGTCGTAAAAGGATAATTAGCAATCTTAGGCCTTGCTCTTGTACAACTGGCAAGGAGTGTAGATTTGCCTGCATTAGGAAATCCAATCAATCCTACATCAGCGAGAAGTTTTAGCTCCAACCTTACCCACATTTCTCTCCCCTTTTCGCCGCTTTCAGCAAAACGAGGAGTTTTCATGGTAGGCGTAGCAAATTTGGCATTACCTCTCCCGCCTTTTCCACCTCTTAGCACAATAGCTTTTTGATTTGGTTTTACAAGGTCAGCTATAATTTCTCCCGTTTCATCGTTAATTATCAAGGTGCCTACTGGCACTTTTATGTATAAATCTTCACCGTTTTTGCCATATTGATTTTTGCCCCTTCCATTTTCGCCATTTTGAGCTATGTATTTTCTTCTATACTTAAAATCTAAAAGAGTAGATAAATTCGGGTCTGCAACAAATATTACATCCCCGCCTTTTCCGCCATCTCCTCCATCTGGACCTCCATAAGCTACGTACTTTTCCCTTCTAAAAGATATAACTCCGTTTCCTCCATCACCAGCTTTTATGTATATCCTTGCAGTATCTATAAACACACAATCACCTGCCTTCCTCTTTATAGTATGTGCATCTCAGTACTTTTTAGCCTTTTATGTTTTTTACTATATCTTCTACATTGTCAAAATTAAATATTTCCCTGTCTTTGTTAAGATTTTCAATGGTGATGCGAAGATGCTCAATCACTTTGTCGTATTTGCCAAGCTGAGCGTACCCCAATACAACTTGCAAATCATTTAATATCTCATGTCTTCTTTTCTTTATGTACTCAATCAATATCTCAGCATCCGATGCCATGTTTTTCACCACTTTCATTTAATCTTATGAAAAAATCCTGGTATAAACCAGGACTTAACTTTGCGCAACTTTTCTCTCTGGGTAAACACTTACCTGCTTTTTGTCACGGCCTTTTCTTTCAAAAGTTACATATCCATCGATCAAAGCAAAAAGTGTATCGTCTTTTCCTCTTCCTACATTGACACCAGGATGTATTTTAGTCCCTCTCTGTCTTACAAGGATATTTCCTGCCAAAACATATTGTCCATCCGCTCTTTTTACTCCAAGGCGCTTTGCTTCGCTGTCACGGCCGTTTCGAGAACTTCCAACACCTTTTTTGTGAGCAAAAAGTTGAAGCTTCATCCTTCACACCTCCTATCTACTACCTTTAAATACTTTCCATAGTCTTTTTCAATATCTTTAAGTCCCAAAACCATTGTATCCAAAATAGCTTTTAACCTTATATTATCCTCTAAAAAGCCTTTTTCTATAATCTCCACCCATAAATCTCCGCTTTTTATTTTCTTTTTTATCTTCACCGTTTTTAAAGCCTCTAAACCTAAAATCGCCGTCTGAGAAATCGCGGAAACAGCCGAACATACGATGTCTTTTCCGTATTCATCGTAGCCAGCATGTCCCACTATAGAAAACCTGCAGATATCTCCTTTTGAATCTCTAAATATCTCTACCTGTATCATGGCTTACTGAACAATTTTTTCAATCTGAACTTTTGTATAAGGCTGACGGTGCCCTTGTCTTCTTCTATAATTTTTCTTTGGCTTGTACTTGAAAACCCTTATCTTTGGCCCTTTTCCATGCTCTAAAACCTTGGCATTCACCTTAACATTTTCCAAATATGGTCTGCCAAATTCCACTTTGCCATCTTCATTAGACACAGCCAATACTTTGTCAAAAGAAAAAACTTCTCCTTCTAGGTAATTCAATTTTTCCACCATAACAACGTCGCCTTCACGGACCATATACTGTTTTCCGCCAGTTTCAATTATTGCGTACATGTGCGCACCTCCTCTATCCAGTCTCGCCAGGAAACAAGGTAAAATTTAAAAACCCGTCCCGAGCGGCCACAAAAGATATTTTAGCATAACGAAATAGAAATTGTCAATGAAAATTAGGTAGCCTGCTGGGTACTTTTCTCTTCCTTATCATGTTTTGCCATTTCCTCATTTTTATTCTCAGTTAACTTACAACTTTGCAATTCCATAACCTTTTGATTTAATTCTTCTTTTTCTTTTTCCAATTCTTTTATCCTATTGTTGAGTCCTTTTATTGTGACACTATATCGAATTTGCCCAAAAACACCAATTATGCCTACAATTATTGCGCCAATAGCCGCTGACAGCAAAATCACCAATGCTTGAGAAATTGAATAATGCCAATATAAAAAGCTTATATCAACAGGACCAGCATTGGAAATAGCAAAAATAGCTACCAAAATCGCAAATATCAAAGCTAATATGTTATAATACTGTCCCTTCACAACAACTCACCTCCCCCAAACTGTCTATACCTTTAAAAACTTAACTGTCGCTTTCAATTGTGATTCTCTACCATTATGATAAATTATACAAATTGCTATTGTCAACAAAAATTATAAATTTTTTGATAACGATTAAAACACCCTCGTCTAATTTTGCCATTTGATTGATAGAAAGAGTTTTTATATTGAAACCACTTATGTAATTGTGCTAAAATTAATTTTAGTGAGCAAAATGCTCACCTGGGTCGCGGTAACCCCAGTTAACAAAACAAAGGAGGTAATTTTGTGTCTAAAAAAAGAATGAAAGATCTAGCAGAAATCGCTCTCGTTGCGGCAATTTATTTTGTACTGACAGTTACATTTTCTTCCATTTCATTTTTGCCTATCCAGTTCCGAATAGGTGAAGTTACAAAATCCATTGTAGTATTCAATAAAAAATACGCCATTTCCATGATGATAGGAAATTTTTTTGCAAATTTGTTTAGTCCATTTGCTGGTGCAATGGAACTCATTTTTATGCCTCTTTCAAACTTGATTGGCTGTACAATTGGATACTACATTGGAAGACTTACCCATAAATTGGTAGGTGCTGTATTTGTAGCTCTTTGGATTGCAGCATCAGTGGGAATCACCTTAAATGTCTCTGCCAATATACCATTTATTCCAACCTTCTTAAGCGTAGGATTGGCTGAAGTTGTGCTTCTTGTAACTGGATATTTTTTGTTTTTTACAATCGAAAAGAAAGGAGTTGTGAAATTTGACAGATAAATATAAAGAGAGAAGATTTGACACTTACGGTTATGAAAAGATTGACAAAGAAGTTTTAGAATCTATTGAATATGAATACCCTGAAAAAAATACTATTGTGGAATATATCACTAATGAATTTTCTTCTGTTTGTCCTTGGACAGGATTACCTGATAATGCAAAGCTTACTATAAGATATATACCTTCGAAAAAGCTTGTAGAGCTTAAATCCTTAAAATATTATCTTACATCCTATAGAAACGTGGGCATATTGCAAGAACATGCTATAAATAGAATTTTAGATGACTTAGTTGAACTTCTACAGCCAAAATTTATGGAAGTAATAGGTGAGTTTCAAGAAAGAGGTGGAATAGCCACGAGAATTGTGGCAAAATATGAAAAAGAAAAGTAGATATAAAGCTGCCCAAAAATTTCCTTGGGCAGCTTTTTCATATTGATTCTTTATTCAAATTCTATCTCAAAATGGCCATATTTTTTGTTATTGTCAACAACAACTTCGAGATCTACATTAAATTTCTCTTTGTAAAATTTTACAATTTCCTTTTCTGCCGCGATTTTAACAACTTTATCATTCCCTTTTATGTAGATTTTTCGCACTTTTATATGTCGCAACACTCTCTCTATATTATTCCTTAATCTTTTGTAGATGTACTCAGTTGAATAAACCATCCCTTCCCCTTCACATATAGGGCATTTTTCTTTAAGGTATGAGCCTACTTGCGACCTCACTCTTTTTCTTGTCATCTCAACAAGCCCTAATTGAGTATACCCTAATACACTGCATTTTGTCCTGTCTTTTTGGAGTTCTTTTTTGAAAAACTCCAGCAAATCCTTTCTAAAATTTTCATTTTTCATGTCTATAAAGTCAATAATAATTATTCCACCAATATCTCTTAACTTAAGCTGCAGGGCAATTTCTTCTGCTGCTTCAAGATTGGTCTTGTATATTGTCTCCTCTAAAGAAGATTTTCCTACGTACTTTCCTGTGTTTACATCAATTACAGTAAGAGCTTCTGTTTGGTCTATTATTACAAAACCTCCACTTTTTAACCATACCTTTTTTTCTAACAATTTCTCAACTTGAAAATCTGCTCCATAAATCCCCATTAAGTCTCCTTCTTCATAAGTAACTGAAATATTTTCCTTTCCTACATTTTTTAAATATCTTTTTATGTTCTCATACTCTTCTTTGTCGTTTACCACAATTTCATCTACCTCATCAGAAAGCAAATCCCTCAAATACTTAATTGCAAAATCCTCTTCTTTGTATATCAAAGAAGGAAGGGGAGCATTTTGAAAATCTTTTTGTATTTTCTCATACAAGCGAATTAATTCGTCTAAATCCTCCCGCATTTGCTGTTCTGTCGCCTCTAATGCAGCTGTTCTGACAATTATCCCCATACCATCAGGTTTTAATTCTTTCACAATTTCCTGAAGCCTTTTCCTTTCCCCTTCTTCCTCAATCCTATGGGAAATTCCGACGTAGTCGACATTAGGCATTAAAACGACATATTTCCCCGGCAAAGAAATATTAGCGGTCACTCTGGGATTTTTCATGCCTACTGCTTCTTTTGATACTTGAACCATTATTGGTTGGCCTGGTTTTAAAACTTGTGTAATGCTTTTGGGTAAATTTTCTTGTTGAAAAAGCACATCGTCAGAAAATAAAAAAGCGTTCTTACCAATTCCAATATCTACAAAGGCCGCCTGCATACCTTTTAAAACATTTTGAATCTTACCTTTATAAATATTTCCCAAAATATTTTTTCCATCTCTTTTCTCTGGATGGTACTCCTTTAGCTTCCCATTTTCTAATAAAGCAATTTGACTCAAATTTTCATCAATGTCCAATATAAGTCTTTTCAAAATTTTCACCCCGTACTTATTCTAAAATCATATTTTTTCTGTGAAGTTTATAAAAGTCCATATCAAACAAGTCTCCAATGTAATCATTCAAAGCTTTTAATAAATGCAATGGATTAGGAGCTCCCTCTCCTAATTTTAATTTTATATAAAATTTAAAATAATCTTCTGCCTCTTCAATTACCTTTAATTCCAAAACATAAGGTCTTATATTTACCATTTTTCTGCCACTTTTACTCTCTTTTTCTATCTCAATTATATCTCTTTTCATAAATTCTTCTATTTTATTTTGAATATCTTTAATACTTTTTTTAACATTGACTTGCAAAATATACTCTGCTCCTTTTATTTTTGTAGAAAGCGCATCATTTAATTCTACCTCATAACTTTCCACAATTTCAATACCAGGTGGTAACACTTTGTTCATCTTTTTTCTGAATTCTTCAGGAGAAATATCTTCTTCCACATCTATATCCATATAATCTCCTTCTGTCGTTGCTCCCACCACAAGTGCAGGCCCAAAAGAAATTTTGGGATGGGGATTAAATCCTTGTGAAAAAGCCACTTTTATATCGGCTCTTCTCAAAGCCCTTTGAAATACTCGCAAAAGGTCTAAATGGGAAATAAATTTGACTCTTTCATCTTTTGTATATTTATTTCTTAGACGCTTCAAAACATACTACCCCCTCATCAAAGTCCTTTACTCCACAACCTGTACAATAGAGCCTGCAGTCAGGTGTAATTCTTCCTTCTTGAGATTTTTTATATTCTCTAATCAAATATCTTTTATCCACCCCAACGTCTATTACATCCCATGGAAATACTTCTTCTAAACTTCTTTCTCTATTGGCATAAAAGTGAGGATTTACACCTACCTCCTTAAAAGCCTCTTCCCATTTGTCATAATTAAGATATTCTTCCCATCCGTCAAATTTGCATCCTTTTTCCCAGGCTTTTATTATAGCTTTTCCGACTTTTCTATCCCCTCTCGATATGACAGCTTCCAAAAAGCTCATATAAGGGTTGTGCCAGTTGTATTTTAAAACTTTACTTTTTAGTCTCTTTTTAAGCAAATCCTGCTTGTCCATTATGCTTTTAATGCCGTCTTGCCCTACCCACTGGAAAGGCGTAAAAGGTTTAGGCACAAAAGTAGAAGTGCTTATAGTAACTTTTAAATTTTTTACGTTACCTTTTACTTGCTTGTAAGTGTCCACAACTTTATAAGCCAAATCGGCTATTCCTTCAACATCCTCCATCGTCTCTGTAGGAAGTCCTATCATGAAATACAGCTTGACATTAGTCCATCCAGCAGAAAAAGCTTCTTTTGTCGCTACCAAAAGGTCCTCCTCTGTAACCCCTTTATTAATTACGTCTCTAAGTCTTTGTGTACCAGCTTCTGGTGCTAAAGTAAGACCTGTTTTTCTAACTTTTTGTATTTCTTTTAACAAATTTATAGATACAGCGTCTACTCGTGTAGAGGGTATAGAAACTCCAACTCCTTTATCCCTATATTTATCAATCAGTTTTTTGACTAAGTCTTCAATTTGAGAATAATCACAAGTACTTAAAGAAGTTAAAGATATTTCCTCATACCCTGTAGATTTTATAAGCTTGTCCGCTAAATCTAAAATTTTTTCCTTTGATTTTTCCCTCACTGGCCTATATATCATGCCAGCTTGACAAAATCTACAACCACGAGTACATCCTCTAAAAATTTCTAACATTATTCTATCGTGAACTATGTCCATAAAAGGAACAATTTGCTCCTCAGGATGATACACATTTCCAAAATCTTTAACTATTCTTTTCTTTACCTTTTCGGGCACTCCTTTTTTAATAGGCCTTATCTCTTTTATTGTTCCATCTTGATTGTATACTTCCATATAGTACTTAGGAACATATACTCCTTTGATTTGAGAAACAATTTGTAAAAATTCTTCTCTTTCTCCTCCTCTTTTCTTCCAATCTATATAAGCGTCAATAATTTCATTTATGACCTCTTCTCCTTCTCCCATTACAAAAAAGTCAATAACGTCAGATAAAGGAGCAGGGTTATAAGCACAGGGTCCACCAGCAATGACAAAAGGTAACCCTTTCCTATCTCTTGATAGGATAGGAATACCCGCTAAGTTAAGCATATTTATTACATTTGTATAACTTAACTCATACTGGAGAGTAAAACCTATAAAGTCAAATTTATCTAATGTGGTTTTTGTCTCTAAACTAAAAAGAGGAATGTCATTTTCCCTCATGAGTTTTTCCATATCCAACCATGGCGCAAAAACCCTTTCACAATATACGTCTTCTCTTTTGTTTAAAAGATGGTATAAAATTCTAAGCCCCAAATGAGACATTCCCACTTCATATACATCCGGAAAAGCAAAAGCAAATCTTACTTTGACTTCCTCCGGATTTTTTATAGAAGAATTTAATTCTCCTCCTGTGTATCTTGTAGGTTTGCTTACTTTCATAAGCAAAGCATCTATTTTATCCTTTAAGTTATTCATCTTCCTTCCTCCATAGTCATTTTATAATCTCACCAATTGGTAAATACAATCCATGTTCTACCGCATATTCAAAAAGCTGAGTCTCGGTTATTCTATATTTTTCCCTAAATTTGTCGTCTAATATTATTATAACATGGTATTTAGCAGGTATAAAACTTTTTATAACATTTGCAATTGTCTCCTTTTCTAATACTGCTATATGATGTACCCCCATCAATCCTTTTTTGTAGAACTCTGTTTTTTTCCTAAAAAGATCTCTCATTTGCAAAAAAGCTGATGCCTTTTTCTCTTTATTTGCCGCGACTACTAATAACACCGATAAAAAAGCATAAACAACATTTAGCTTCCAATTGAATATGCCTTTTAGAAGAAGATATAACATAACGAGAGAAATAGCATAGGAAGAAAAAACAGCAGTCGCAATAGCACTTCTTAGGCTAATAAAATATGACAAAACACTTTTTAAAACCCGTCCTCCATCCAAAGGAAGCCCTGGCAGTAGATTAAAAAAAGCCATTGCAATACTAGCTTTTATAAAATAATCCATGTCTATTTGTAAAACTTGTGAAATGAATTCTCCAAAAAAAGCAAAAAAAATATTGGACATAGGTCCTGCCAGTGCAACTAACACTTCTAAGTCTGGTCTTATAAACACTATGCTGTCCAAAAGAGCAATTCCTCCAAAAGGATAGATATTGACTTGTAGCACCTCTACTTTTAGTTTCTTGGCAATATAAATGTGTCCACATTCGTGAACGAAAACTGTAGCAAAAATAGCAATTAATTCTTTTATAAATCCCGTTGCAATTAAGAGTAATGCAAATGCAAAAGTAGAAAAATGTATTTTTACTTCAATCCCTCTAAATTTCATTTTGCGCCTTCACTGGCAGCATCCCCTATAACAATCTTTGTCAAGGGGTCTACTGGCTTGCCATTTTCCCAAACTTCAAAATGCAAGTGAGGAGCAGTGACTTTCCCAGTATCGCCTGTCTTCCCAATTATATCCCCTTGTTTTACTTGGTCTTTTTCTTTCACTAAAATTTCTGATAAATGAGCATAGACGGTCCTTACATCATTAGCATGCCTTAAAACTATGACTTTTCCAAAATCCTGGTTTTGCTCCTCCACTAACATTACTACCCCATCTAATGCTGCCTTCACTTCTGTTCCAATAGGAGCATCTATATCAATACCAGTGTGATTTGTCAATTGGTTTGTAATAGGATCAACCCTCATTCCAAAGCCAGAGGTTACCTTTCCAGTAACAGGTGCAATCATTTTGATAGAAGCCTGAGGAACATCAGAAGAAGTTTTATTTTCTGAAGTTTTTTCTTCAGTGGGAGAAAAAACTTTTATCACACTTTCTTTAAGCCAAGGAATCTTACTTTGAACTAATTTTAACCCTTTCTTTGTGTTTTCGTAATTCATATCATAACTTAGCGCACTTTTAGTAGCATTTATAAAAGAGTTAGCTATAGGCACGTCAACTGCTTTAAAAAGCAAAATCATTCCTAATAAAACTAATGAAATAATTAATTGATTTTCAAATAGCTCTGCATACTTTTTGTAAGTGCTAAATTTTTTGGGAGAATAATAAGGAATTCGTTGGTATTTCATGATATATGCCTCCTTCTATGTTACATTTTATTTTGAAGGAGGCATTATTATGATAAATTATTTTATTTATCTGCTATTTCTCTCCACTCTAAAAGTCCTTGCTCCATTCCCTTCAATAAAACTTCTGCAGTAGCGATATTAGTCGCCAATGGAATAGAATGCACATCACAAACTCTAAGCAGAGCCAAAATATCTGGTTCATGGGGTTGAGCCGTAAGTGGGTCTCTTAAAAAAATCACCATATCAATCTTATTTTCAGCAATCATTGCACCAATCTGTTGGTCTCCACCAAGAGGGCCGGGTAAAAGGCAATTTACATTTAGACCTGTCGCCTCCTTGATAAGTTGTCCTGTATGGCCTGTTGCGTATATATTGCATTTTTCAAAGATATGCTTATAGGCAATTGCGAAATTCACCATAAGTTCTTTTTTTTGGTCATGGGCTATCAAAGCTATATTCATAGAAATTCCCCCTAAAAGTTTATCTTTTGCCTTCTCATGCTTATATTTTCTAAAAGTCCTATTGCCATCATGTCTGCTACCATTGCACTTCCCCCATAGCTCATAAAAGGAAGAGGAATACCTGTGATTGGCATTATCCCAATAGTCATCCCTATATTTTCAAAGATATGAAATGTAAACATAGCAATAATTCCTACGGCCACGAGCATTCCATATTTATCTTTAGCATTATAAGCAATCTTCCAAGCTTTATACAGCATAATGGCATAGAGAACTATCAGTATAGATGCCCCTATAAACCCTAATTCTTCCCCTACAACAGAAAAAATAAAGTCTGTCCATGCTTCGGGAAGATAATAGAGCTGAGTTTGGCTTCCATGAAAAAGCCCCTTTCCCCAAAACATTCCTGAACCGATAGCAATTTTAGACTGAATCACATGGTAACCTGTTCCCATCGGGTCCATTTCAGGATTTAAAAAAGACAAAAGTCTATTTCTTTGGTAAGGCTTTAGTATTTCGTATCCAAGAGGCAGCATCGCAATACCTAAACCAATTAGCTGAGCCAACACTTTAGTTCTTATTCCTGAAATATATACCATAGTCAAAAAAATCGCTACAAACACCAGAGTAGTACCTAAGTCTGGCTGTAACATGACTACAACAAAAGGAATTCCCACGTAGACCATAGGCCATAAAAGTTCTTTAAAAGTCTTTATTTCCTCAGTATTGCTGAACATATTTGCCAGAGTCAATATAAGGGCTATTTTGGAAAACTCAGAAGGCTGAATATCAACAGGACCTAGGTGTATCCAGCTCTGAGCACCATTGCTTACTTTGCCAATTGCTAAAACCAACAAAAGGCTTATTACATTCAGGATATAAATCAAAGAAGAAAATTTAGCCAGTACATTGTAATCAATAAGGCATATTGCCACAATAGATAAAAGGCCAATAAGAATAGCAACAGTCTGGACTATGACTTTTTTGTAAGAACCCGTCTCAATAGCGTGGGAAGCACTGGCTATTACGATGACACTGTACACAGATATTAAAATCACAGTAATCAAAAGTCCCCAATCAAAATTTTTAAGAAGCTTTTTGTTAAACACTTTTTATTCCCCTTCTCAGTTTTATATTACAACCTGTATTATATCACATAAAAAAGGCTTTCACCACACAAAAAAACTGGCACAAAGCCAGTTATCTTATCACCTGCTTCATTTTTTTTATGGGGATATTTGCATGAAGAGCAGGCATGTAGGTATTATCACTTCTTTTCTCTTTTGTAATCTCCACATTCAAGCCTGCTTCGTCAATATCCACATAATTAGAAATGACATTTAATATATCTTCCTTTATCATCTCCAAAAATTTAGGAGAAACATCAGACCTATCATGCACTAATAAAAGCTGTAGCCTCTCTTTTGCTATGTCTTTACTGTTACTCTTTCCCATAAAAGATTTAAATAACTCCACAAATTACACCTCCCTAAAAAGCGATTTAAGCCATCTTGAAAAGTCTCTTGAGCTTATCCATAAAACCGTTTCCTACATCAAGATTAATCAAAGGTACATCGTTGCCCAAAAGCCTTTCCACCAAATTCCTGTATGCTTGTCCCGCCAATGACTTTTCATCTGTAACTATAGGTTCTCCTCTGTTGGAAGAAATGATTATATTCTCATCATCGGGAATGACACCCAAAAGGTCTATTGCCAAAATGTCAATGATGTCTTCAATATTCATCATATCTCCACGCTTTACCATATCCATTTTAATCCTGTTTATGACTAACATCGGATTGTGAAGTTCTGCAGCTTCTAAAAGCCCTATAATTCTGTCTGCATCCCTTACCGCTGAAACTTCAGGAGTAGTCACCACAATCGCTCTATCAGCTCCAGAAATGGCATTTCTAAACCCCTGTTCTATTCCCGCAGGACAATCAACTAAAATGTAATCAAACTCTTCCTTTAAATCACCTATCAATTTCTGCATTTGTTCAGGAGTAACTGCCGATTTATCTCTCGTTTGAGCAGCTGGTAAAAGATACAAACCGTCAAATCTTTTATCTTTTATAAGAGCTTGCTTCAGTCTGCACTGGCCTTCTACAACATCCACTATGTCGTACACAATTCTGTTTTCTAATCCCATAACTACATCAAGATTTCTAAGCCCTATATCAGTATCCACCAAAACAACCTTATAACCTTTAATGGCAAGATATGTACCAATATTAGCTGTAGAAGTAGTTTTACCAACTCCACCTTTTCCAGAAGTTATAACTATAGCTTCACTCATCATACCACTCCATTCTATTTATATTATTTTTTAGAATATTTTACCATAAATCAATGTTGTGGTAAAGAGGTTTTACAATAATTTTACCTTTTTTGACAACGGCAATTTCGGGATAATCGATTGCCTCATCTTTATCAGGAGCTCTTGAAATTATGCTGGCTATTCTAAGCTGCATCGCTCTTAAAGAAGAAGCGACAATGACTGCATCTTTGTTGCCTGTAAATCCTGCGTGAGCTATTCCCCTCAAAGTCCCCATTACAACTATATTGCCAGCAGCTTGTACTATTCCTCCAGGATTCACATCTCCTATTACGACAAGATTCCCAAAATATCTGACAACTTGTCCAGACCTCACAGTACCTTTATAAAATTTTGTTATACCTTCTTCTAAACCATTAAAAATTTCCTCCCCTTCCGTCACATTTTTAAGATGCCTCTCTTGAAATTTTTTTATCTGCACCTCAACACCATATTTATCAAAAATAAAATTCTTCAAATTCTCTAATTCTTCATCATTTACATTTAGACTTTTTACTCTAACGATAAGATTTGCACCTTGAAAAAATTTAAGTGACTTCTCAATTCTGTTTATGATTTTTTCTCTCACAGTATCAATATCTACACCATCTTCCACTATAATTGCCAGTCCATCTTTTGTCCCTTGAATTTTTACAGTATCCTTTATCATAATCTACCTCCAAAAATCCTCGTTATTATCTATATTCTCCACAAATTGCAATTTTCCTTCTTTATCAAAGAAAAAAGAGGATAAAATATCCTCAAAATTACATCATCTTATCGGTGAATTTACTACTGTAAAACTTTCGTTTGTTTTGTCTTTGCTCAAGCCAAAATAAGCGTCAAATATATCTCTTGCAACGTATGCCGCATAAGATCCTGCACCACCTTGATATATAACCGTTACAACAGCAATTTGAGGATTGTCATAAGGCGCAAAACCTACAAACCAGGCATAATTGTCTCTTCCTTTGATGCCTACTTCTGCAGTACCAGTTTTCCCACCTACTGGAATAGGAAATCCACTGAAAGCAGCGCTTGCAGTTCCTCCTCTCTCAGTTACACCTTTCATTCCCAACTTTATTGCATCAAGATATTTTTGTGGAATATCAATCTTTCCTAAAACCTCTGGTTTTGTCTCTTCTATAACCTTACCGTCAGGAGAAACAATCTTGTCAACTAAATGCAACCTATACCTTGTACCTCCATTAACTAGTGTAGATATATAGCTTACAATCTCTAAAGGAGTGAATTGATTATCCCCCTGACCTATTGCAGCACTACAAGTATCTGTCAAGCTCCAATGTCTCGCAAAATACATGAGTCTCCACAATTCTCTTTGAAGTTCGGAATCTTTAATTCCCATTTTTTTTAATTGAAGGAAAGTATTGTAATCGCTGAGATTTCCTGAATCAACAATTTTCACAATTTTGTCATACTGTTCTTCTGTTATCTTGCCATTTGGATTTTTGTCGCTTTTTACCATTGATTTTATTAAACCAAGGTAATATTCTCTTTTATACTGTGGGCTTGCTATTATTCCTTTTGTTTCATATATTTCAATACCAGTTTTCTGGTCAAGACCAAATTTTTTGGCATATTCTACAATTTTGTCTATTCCCATTCTTCTTCCCATTTCGTAAAAATAAGTGTCAACTGAGTATTTAATCGCATCAGATACACTTACCCATCCTTGCGTCTGATGATACTCATTCCACAGCCAGTTAGTCTGTTTGGTATAAGGATAAATGCCTGGGTCTAAATACTTCTCATCGACTGTTGTCACGCCACTTTCCAAAGCTGCTAAAGCAACTGCCATTTTAAAGGTTGACCCTGGAGGTACTGCTCCCTGTGTCGCATAATTGAAAACAGGGCTGGGTTCAACTGTTGCATTTCTCGCTTTAAAAAGTTCATTTACTATGCTGGCAGGAGGATTACCTGTGGCAAAAATGTTAGGGTCAAAACCAGGAACACTAGCTAATGCCAAAATTTTTCCCGTATGGACATCTACTACTACAGCAGCTCCAATGTTAGCGTTAGGATATTTTTTGCCGTATTTTCCGTTTCTAATGTTTTCCATAGTTTTTGTGAGAGATTGCTCTGCTGCTTCTTGGATATTTTTGTCAATAGTCAAAAATATAGTATCTCCTGGCACAGGAGGAACATTGTTTAAGTTTTTTATTAGCCTTCCGAAATTATCTACTTCTACTTGCTGTCCCCCATCTTTTCCTTTCAAATATTTTTCGTACAAAGTTTCAAGGCCAGAATGTCCCACTAAATCTGTAAGTTTGTAATTGCTCATATCGAGTTTTTTCAAGTCTTCTTGAGTTATACGCCCAATATATCCCAACGTTTGGGATAACAACGTTCCATGAGGATAATACCTTACAGGTTTTATGCTTATCATGACCCCGGGAAGTTCAAAATGTCTCTCTTCAATTTCAGCGACTGTCTTTTGGTCAACGTCTAAGGCTATTTCTACTGGCTGATATTGATTGTAACCCTGTTCTTCCATCAATTGCCGTACTACCATTATCTTTCTTGCTTCATAAGGATCTAAATTCTTCCGTATCTTGAACTTTTTCATCAAAATATCCCATGCTTCCTTTGCAGTGGAATTCTCGCTTATATTGTTGGCTTTTTTCCAAGCTATTTCTCTGTCTTTTAAAATTTCTTCTTTTACTGATGCTTCATCAGGATTTTTAAAATTAAAATAAGGATTACCTTTGTCATCGAGATATATTGGCAGATCATCTTTATACTTCACATTATTTTTCGTCAAAATATCCATTAACTTTAGTATCGTTTCATTGAGATGGCTATCAACTACATCTCCTTTCATGATATCTATAGTAAAACTTGGTCTGCTCGTCGCAAGTTTTACCCCGTATCTATCCACAATATCACCGCGAGGAGCATCAATAGGTATAAGTCTAATCGCTTGTCTTACCGATAGTTCTCTAAAATAGTCGCCTTTTATAAGTTGAAGATAAATTAGCCTGGACACTAAAACAACAAAAAGGAGAATTATGATGATCGCCAAATTGTAAAACCTTTTTTTGAGATGCTCATTCAAACACATCACCCTCAAAAACTACATTTTCTTAAAAAAATTACTGCTGTTTTTAATTAGATATTTGTTAAAAGAAACCAAATACTTATATGCAAAAGCGGTAATAATGGAATTGTAAATCGCTTGTATAATAACAATATCCATAAAGCTTTCTATAAAATTAAACTCATATTTCATCAATACCATGGAAAACATTATTATTAGGTTATAAAGAATAGTACCTAAAAACACAAACACAAAAGCCACAAAAGAACTTTCTTTAAAAACGCTTTTGCTTAAAAGCCCGGTTATATAGCTTACAATTAGCAAAGGAAGTGTAACGACTCCTATTGCATTGTTGTATAAAATATCTTGAAGAAGCCCCGCAAAAAGGCTTAAATAAATAGCCTCCCACGAACCGTTTAAAAGTGAAAAACTCAACACAACGATAAATACAGCATCTGGTTTAACACCAAAAAAACTGATAAATCTAAATAAAGTAGATTGCAAAACAATTAACAATACAATTAATAAATATTTATATGCACTTCTCATAAAATCTACTTCCCTGTACCTTTTATATTAGTCACTACAAATACATATTCTAACCGCTCAAAATCTGCTGCCGGCTTTATGATAGCTTGTTTTAACAAAGAACCAGAGTCCCGTGTAACTTTGGTCACTTTTCCTATTATCAATCCTTTGGGGAATTTGCTCATATCAGAAGTGGTAATTATGTCACCTTCAATAATTTCAGCATCAAGGGGAAGATATATCATTGTCAGGCCACCGCTAGAATCTCCTCTCACAATACCATTATCTCTCGTTCTGACATCTACAGCACTTACAGAACTATCTCTGTCTATAATCGCCAATACTTTTGACCAATTATCTCCCACAGCTGTAATCTGTCCTACCATATTGCCTTTTTCATCTAAAACTGCCATGCCAGGTTTAATTCCAGAACTTTTGCCTATGTCAATATTAAAAGTATTAAACCAATTACCAGGATTTTTACTTATAATACTGGCAAGTTTCATATCTAACTCTGTATTTTCTGTTTTAAAGTTCAACGCTTCTTTAAGTCTTTTATTTTCATTTATCAATTCTTGTAATCTGACATTTTCTTTTCGCAATTTTTCAACTTCCTTTTGGAGTTTTTCATTCGTCGCTCTCAGTGTGCCTATTTCTTTAATTGAAGAAAAAAAATTAAAAATTCCCTTGCCAGTCTTATAAAAAACTCTTTGAACAGGAGAAAAAATATATCCTACTGCAGATTCTAATTTGGTAACATACCTTCCAGTATCATAGGTATAAGCCATGGCGGCAATAAGCGCCACGGCTATCAAAAAAACTAAAATAAACTGCTTATTCCTAAAAAAACGTGGCACTTTAATACACCTCTCAACTTCTATTCACAGGGCTTAAAACTCTCCTAAACAGCGAACTTTCTTCAAGAATTTTGCCAGCACCAAGTGCCACACAATCAGTAGGCTGATCTGCAATCTGGACAGGCATTCCCGTCTCTTCTCTTATAAGTTTGTCTATACCGCTTAAAAGTGCACCACCGCCTGTCAGCATGATTCCTCTGTCCATAATATCTGCTGCAAGTTCTGGCGGAGTCTTTTCAAGGGTCATCTTTATAGCCTCTATTATGCTGGATACTGGGTCTTTTAATGCCTCCAAAATCTCTGTTGAAGTAATTTTAAGAGTTTTAGGAAGTCCTGATACCAAATCTCTTCCTCTTATGTCCATTGTTTCTTCTTTTGGCTTTGGAAAAGCTGACCCAATTTGGATTTTTATCTCTTCTGCAGTCCTTTCACCTATCATGAGGTTGTACTCTCTCTTTATATAGTTGATTATGGCTTCGTCCATTTCATCTCCGCCAACCCTCAAAGACTTGCTGGTAACAATTCCTCCAAGAGAAATTACAGCTACATCTGTAGTACCACCGCCTATATCCACAACCATGCTGCCAGTAGGCTCTTCAACGGGAAGCCCTGCTCCAATTGCTGCAGCCATAGGCTCTTCTACAGTATGAGCTTCCTTAGCACCCGCTTGTAGAGCTGCTTCAATAACAGCTCTTTTTTCTACTTCTGTCACACCAGAAGGTATACCCACGATAACCCTGGGTCTAAATAGTCCCTTTCTGGGATTGACTTTACTTATAAAATGGTCAAGCATAATCTTCGTTATGTCAAAATCAGCTATTACACCATCTCTCATGGGTCTTATAGCAATTATGTTGCCTGGAGTTCTTCCTACCATCTTTTTTGCTTCTTCTCCAACCGCAAGAATCGCCTTTGAATCAGTTCTCATCGCCACAACCGAAGGCTCTCTTAAAACAATTCCTTTACCTTGTACATATACCAAAGTTGTTGCAGTACCTAAATCAATTCCAATATCTCTAGAAAATCCTCTCATTTGCGTATACTCCTTCCTATTTTATTCAAACTCATAATACCCTTTTTCTTTAAGACTTATACCTCTCCCATCTCCAATTATAACATGATCTAAAACTTTTATACCCAGTATATTTCCTCCTTCTACCAACCTTTTTGTCACTTCTATGTCTTCTCTGCTAGGAGTAGGGTCTCCACTGGGGTGATTGTGAACCAAAATTATAGAGGAAGATGACCTTTCAATTGCGGCCTTAAACACTTCCCTGGGATGCACAATGGAAGTATTTAAACTTCCTATAGAAATAGTTTCGATTGCAATAACTTTATTTTTAACATTCAACATTATCACTTTAAAATATTCTTTATTCAAATACCTCATTTCATCCATCATCAAATTTATGACATCTTCTGGCGATGTTATTGTGAAACTATCACTTCCCGTAGATAACATCATTCTGCGTCCTAATTCTACTGCAGCTTTTAGCTTTACTGCCTTAGCTATACCAATTCCTTTTATGCTGGCAAGCTTTTCTACACTTGAATCTACAATGAATTTAAGCCCTCTATCTTCCATTATAAGCCTTTGTGCTAAACTAATGGCACTTTCTCTTTTACTTCCTGTCCCTATTATTATAGCTATCAACTCGACATTTGACAATACTTGAGCCCCATGTTTTATAAGTCTTTCTCTGGGTCTTTCTTCGTAAGGCAAGTCTTTTATCATGATTTTTGCATCCTTGCCCAATACTTTCACCCTTTCAAAGTAACCTTATACCAAACTCTCTTTTTAAAATATCAAAAAGTTTTGAAATTGGAAGACCTACCACATTAAAATAATCTCCTTCAATCTTTTCAACAATAAGAGCACCAAATCCTTGTATAGCATATGCTCCCGCTTTATCATAACATTCGCCAGTATCTATATAATTAAATATTTCCTCATCTTCTAATTTTTTGATCCAAACTTTTGTCTCCTCAAAATCCCTCACATACTTAAAATCCTGTGCCCTTACAACAGTAATTCCTGTGTACACTGTATGAAATCTTCCCTGCAAGCTTTTAAGCATAGTATAAGCTTCCTCTCTGTCTTTAGGCTTTTCTAAAACTTTATCATCTACTACCACAACAGTATCAGCACCTATCACTACAGCCTCTTCATTTAACTTTTTGGCAACTGCCATGGCTTTGTGAAAGGATAAGTCCATTACATATTTAGAAGGATGCTTTTCATTTGAATATTCCTCTATACCACTTTCAATTACTTCAAACTTAAGTCCTAAATTTGAAAGTAGTTCCTTTCTTCTTGGAGATTTTGAAGCGAGGACAATTCTCATCATATCACCTACATCTTATAATAAGCATATATTGCAAGAATTAATCCCAAAACACTCCCCACATTTATTTTAAAGGACAGCATAAAAGAAAACCTAATAAAATTCAAATCCAGTGTGAGGGGATGATTCATTCCTATTATTTGCTGATAGGCTAATTGTTTGAAAAAATGCGCCAGTAAGTCCCCTAAAAAACCTCCTAAAATTAGTCCTACGACAATTAAAAATACCAATATCCATGGACTTTTGCCTCTTCTCAATTTCTCTCACTCCTTAAGCTGTATTGCCATTATAAACTACCCATTTTTTTTTATTATATCACAAATTATATACATTTCTATAACTAACTTTAAAATAAAAAAATGGTAAAGCTCCTAATACGATTATTAGGAGCACATTCATCTTTTTTGTCGTATTTTCGTTAATAATTTAACAAAATTTTAGCTAGTTGACCTTCCGTAATTACACCCCATCACTTATTTTTAATAGCGATAGACTTTAAAAATTCATTGTACTCATTGCAGGATTGCCATAAATTTTCTTGCAGTAGTCTAAAGCTATTTTTATCATTTAAAGCAACAGAAATTTGTATCTTTTTGATTTCTTCTGTTATCTTATCAATGATTTCTATCATTTTCCCTTCAATTTTGTTTAAACTTTCATCATTAAAATTTTTAATTTCGCCTCTAAAAAAGTTCAATTGCTCTTTTAATCTTTCCAGTTCAGTATCTTGCAATTTATCATTAGAAGCCTTGTAAGAAAGAGCAGACATATAATCTAAAATTTCTTTAAACCTTTGTAAAGTTTTTTCAAACTCAACCACTTCATTTGTTATTTTTTTGTCATATCTAAGCTTTACAACAGGTCCTCTGTACACATAAACATCATTTCCTAACCCTTGAGATTTTAATCGAGAAGAAAAAAGAGAAGCCTGTTCCTCTTCTAAAAAGATGCCACCTATCAGCAAATATTCATCGGAATTTTTATAAATAAAAGAATACACATTTTTCATTTTCATCAAGTCATCATTATATTTTGCATCCTCAAAACTTGAATAATTCCCTAACACAACTTGAAAAATATCTATTCCTTTAAGATTTAATTCGTCAAAATTATAACTATTTTCCCCTTTTGATATATTAGGCTCAATGATATTTTGAGAAACCAAGTAACCTGCTAAAAGAGAAATAACAGGAACTATTATAATAAAAATCAAGATTCTTAGCATTCTTTCGTTTTTCATCCTTTTATCAATCCTTACTAAAAAATCTCTTAAGTATATTATACTATACAAACTTAAAAAATCCTTTAAAAATTTTTTATAGGACTTTTTTCTTAATTTACATTTTTAAAAGAGGTTTTAGAAGATTTTTGTCGAATTATATAGATAGGAGGGGATATTTTGTCAAACTATATTGATGAATTAATACAAAGCAAATTTAGAGAAATCCAAAATAGACTTCCACCAAATGTAAAAATATTTAATACAGATAAATCTTTTGAAGAAATTTTAAATAATACACTGCAAAGCCAACAACTCAGCACACAAAATAACACAAACTCTTTCACAGCCAAAAAAGTAGATATGCAACAAATAGAAAAATTAATAGAGGAAGCCAGCAAAAAGTACAATGTAGATGCAAATCTCATTAAATCCATCATTAAAGCAGAATCCAATTTCAATCAATTTGCCATTTCAAAAGCTGGAGCAATGGGTCTTATGCAACTTATGCCTTCTACCGCAAAAGAACTAAATGTTGACAATCCTTTCGACGCCTCACAAAATATAGACGGAGGAGTGAGGTATTTAAAAAGCTTGTTAGATACATATAAAGACGTAAGTTTAGCATTAGCTGCATATAATGCTGGTCCTCAATCAGTAGAAAAATATCAAGGTATTCCCCCTTACCAAGAAACTATAAATTATATAAACAAAATTTTAAATGACTTATATAATAAATAATAAAGGAGCCAAAAAGGCTCCCCTATTTGTTATATTTTGCATTTTTATATCTTTGTTGTGAATCCAAAATCTTTTTTCGTATTCTAATGCTTTGAGGAGTAACTTCCACTAATTCATCATTATCTATAAACTCTAATGCTTCTTCTAAGGACATCTTTTTTACAGGAGATAGCCTCAAAGCCTCATCCGCCGTTGCAGACCTTAAATTTGTCACATGTTTTTTCTTACATACATTGACCTCAATATCTCCACTTCTTGAATTAACTCCCACAACCATCCCTTCATACACTTTTGTACCTGGCTCTATAAAAAGTGTCCCTCTCTCTTGAGCATTGTAAAGGCCATAAGTTGTCGCAACCCCCGTCTCAAAAGCTACAAGAGCGCCTCTCGTACGAGAAGGAATGTCTCCTTTGTAAGGTTCATAATCATAAAAGACAGAGGTCATTATGCCATTTCCTTTTGTATCTGTTAAAAATTCAGACCGATACCCTATTAAGCCTCGTGTAGGTATTTTAAACTTAAGCCTTATAGTTCCTGGCTTTAATGTGTGCATATCCATCAATTCAGCTTTTCTCGGTCCTAATTTTTCCATTACAACTCCCATATATTCTTCAGGAATATCTATTGTCAAAAGTTCAATAGGTTCCATTTTTACTCCATTTACTTCTTTAAAAATCACTGTAGGCTTAGAAACCTGTAATTCATACCCTTCCCGTCTCATAGTCTCAATTAAAATAGAAAGATGCAGCTCTCCTCTTCCAGACACCTTAAAAGAATCAGTAGAATCTGTTTCTTCAACTCGCAATGCTACGTTTGTCTCTAGCTCTTTAAAAAGCCTTTCTCTTAAATGTCTTGAAGTAACGTATTTACCTTCAGTTCCAGCAAAAGGACTGGTATTTACACTAAAAGTCATAGAAACTGTAGGCTCTTCTATTCGAACAAAGTCTACCGCTTCAGGATTATCCCTATCTGCAATGGTCTCTCCAATCTCAATATCGCTTATGCCTGAAACTGCCACAATATCTCCTAAACTTGCTTCTTCTACTTGCACTCTTTTTAGTCCTTCAAACTGATATAGATTATTTATGTGAACTTTTTGTATTGACCCATCTCTTTTACATATGGCCGCTTCTTCCCCTGAAATTATTTTTCCTCTAACTACTTTTCCAATGGCAATTCTCCCAATGTAATCATCATAATCTAAAGTAGTCACTATAAGTTGTAATGGTGCTTCAACATCTCCTATTGGTGCAGGAATATAGTCTAAAATCGTATCAAAAAGAGGTCTCAAGTCATGAGACTCTTCTTCTAAACTTAATTTTGCTATACCTTCTTTTGCAGAGGTGTAGACAACAGGGAAATCAATTTGGTCATCATTTGCTCCTAATTCAATAAATAGATCTAAAACTTCGTCAATAACCTCCTGAGGCCTTGCATCAGGCCTATCAATTTTATTTATGACAACTATAGGTTTTAGATCCAGTTCCAATGCTTTACTTAATACAAAACGGGTCTGTGGCATAGGTCCTTCAAAAGAATCCACCAACAAAAGTACCCCATCTACCATTTTTAATACTCGCTCTACTTCACCGCTAAAATCCGCATGTCCTGGGGTATCCACTATATTTATTTTCACATCTTTATATCGTATAGCGGTATTTTTTGCAAGAATCGTTATTCCTCTTTCTCTTTCTAAATCGTTAAAATCCAAAATCCTTTCCTCAACTTTTTCATTTGACCTAAAAATACCGCTTTGTTTAAGCATAGCATCAACCAAAGTAGTTTTTCCATGATCAACATGAGCAATAATGGCTATATTTCTTACATCTTCTCTTACAAATTTCATAAGGTATCTCCTTCCATAAAATAGGCTATATCGCGTATACAGTATTATATAATATCTCAAGGAATAAAAATAGTCAATATAAAAAAAGAGCACTCTTTCGAGTACTCTTTTTATCATAGGTCATTTTATAATCCTTCTTGCTGTAACATAGTGCTCTTTATAGTACCCTTCATCTAAAGGACTTATTATGACCTTCCCTCTGCCAGAAGAACTGTTTATAAACTCTCCATTGCCTATATATATTCCCACATGATTTATGACACTACTCCCCAACGTCGTAAAAAACACCAAATCTCCCCGCACAAGACTGTCATAACTCACTTTCTCTCCCACAGTAGCCTGTTCATTTGCCGTCCTTGGCAAATCAAAGCCATAATTTTTAAAAACGTATTGAACAAAGCCAGAACAATCAAATCCTTTGGGAGTTGCACCTCCGTATACATAGGGAGTCCCCACAAAAGACTTAGCAAAATCTATCAATTTATCTACAAGACTTCTATCTACTTCGCCCCTTGAGGTATTTGAAGAACTTCTCACAGACAAATACTCGCCAAAAACCCATCCTTCTCTTCCATCAGAAAGCTTTATCTTGTACCATCCGTTTTGCTTATCCAACACGTTTACTGTAGTATTCTTGTTAAGCTGTGTTATGATACTCCCTGATAAACTTCCTTCACTTCGCACATTTACATAACTACCTGTCACTATACCAACACTTGCTGCTTTTTCCGAATCTCCTCTTGAGACATTAGAAGAATTTCTTACGGATAAATATTCACCAAAAACCCATCCTTCTCTTCCATCAGAAAGCTTTATCTTGTACCACCCGTTTTCCTTATCTAACACAGTCACTGTGTCATTCCAATTTAAGCGGGCAATGACACTTCCTGATAAGCTTCCTTGAGTCCGCACATTTACATAATTGCCTGTAATCTTTCCAACTCCCAATCCTTCCGCAAACGCTGGGTTCAAAAAAGAGCTACCAATCAGCGTCGCACCAAACACAGAAATTCCAAAAATCATCTTTCCTATTCGCTGATCCACTGCAAATCTCCTTCCTTTATTGCCTCCGGAGTTAGCTGTCGGGTGCGGGACAGAAGGTATCCCTACTGCAGCTTAAAGCTACAGATTAACCCCAAAAAGCGGTTCCTCCGTACCTTTCGGATTCGGCAAGATTGCATATTTTGTCCTTTTGTCTTATCTTATCATATCCTACAGTCAAAGTCAATGTTTACATTACATTTTCTTAAATTTTTTGATCTTTTTTTAATATATTTTATAAAAAATTAATAATTTGTGTGACAAAAAAATAAAAGGCTTAACGCCTCTTTTCTCTTTTATGGTGCGGAGGGTGGGACTTGAACCCACACGGGAAACCCCATACGCCCCTCAAACGTACGCGTCTGCCAGTTCCGCCACCACCGCACGCTTTTTTAATTTCGTCACACTATGAATTATATAATCTTTTTAAGTCAGTGTCAATAGCTATTTTTTTATGGATGGTGTCAAAATACTGTAGGATAATTTTCAGCGACAACCCTTGAAATATCTTCAATCAAAGTTTTTACGGTATGCTTGTTTTTCTTTAAATTCTACGATAATTTTACACTACTTTTTTATATACCATTTTTCTATATTATAAAAAACATCAAAACCAGTAGGGTCCACAACTTTTACATTGTCATATGCCATAACTGCTCCTTCAATATAGAAAAGGCCAATTATGGGTTGTTCCTCTAAAAAAACTTGTTCCAAAGCCTGATAATCTGTTTTTAAAGAATTCTCTTCTGAATCATAAAAAATTCTACTATATATTTCATCAACTTTAGAATTACTATAACCCATAAAATTGTCTTTGCCTTTTGTCATAAACAATGTAGACATATCTTGATTATAACTTAAATTCCACTCCATTAACACCAAATCAAATTTACCCGAATATACAGAACTTAGTAAATTGCCCCAATCTTTTGGTACAATGTTTATTTCAATTCCTACATCTTTTAAATTATTCTTTATAATTTGAGCAACTTTAATCAAATATGGATTATTTGCATTTACCAGCAAATCAAATTTGAGCTGATAAGTTCCATTGCTCCTTATCCCTTTAACTAAATTCCAACCACTTTCCTCTAATATTTTATTTGCCTCTTTTATATCGTAATTATGAGATACTATTTTATTGCTATAAAGCCATGAATCAGGACGAACCGGAATACATGACTTTAACCCATGACTAAAATATACTTCTTTCAAAATTTTGTCAACATCTATTCCATAACACATCGCTTTCCTGACATTTGAATCTTTCAAAGCTGGATTTTGATAATTAGGAGCCATAAATACATAATCTTGCATAATATATTTGTAAATATTTACATTTGAAAGTTCTTTATACTTATCCCAGTCTATGTCATTTAAAAAAGTAAAATCTGCTTCTTTGCTTTGAAAAGATGTTATCATAGCATTTTCATTAGGCACAATTTTAAATACTATACTATCTATATAAGGTTTGTCACCTCTATAATAAGGATTTCTTTCAAAAATAACTTCTCTGCCAACGCTGTAAGAAGATATCTTATAGGGTCCTGTACCAATAGGTACAATATCTTTATTTAAAATATCTTCCTTACCTTTATATTGGTGCTCAGCTAGAATAGGAAAAGTAAACAAAGCTATTGGATTTGCAACAGGTTTATTTAAAACAACTTCAAATTCATAATCACCATTTGTCTTATAAGAGGAGAGATAGTTAATGAGAATATCCCTATAAGGACTTTTTACATCCTTATTTTTAAAAGAATCAAAAGTAAATTTTACATCATTAGCTGTAAAACTTACTCCATCCTGCCATTTAACATTCTTTTTTAAATAAAATTTTATATTAAGTCCATTTATCTGCCAGTTTTCTGCTAATTGAGGAACAGGCTTTAAAGTTTTATCCAAGGTAACTAATCCTTCCAATGACAAATTCAACATTTGTCTTACTCGTTCATTGTCATTTAAAAAAGGATTTAATGCATCAAAAGAAGTGATATTTATTCTTAAAGTGCCACCCTCTACTGGCTTTTCTTCTTCAATCTTAGTTTTGTCCTCAGATGCTTGAGGTAAATTTACCATATTTTGCGGAGTAGTTTTGTATCCTGTAAAAATAAACATCAAAATGAAAGATAATATAATAAATTTTCTCATTAACTATCATCTCCGAAAACTATTTTATCTTTTTCAATTTTTTATTTTCGATAATTCCAGGAATTCTTCCTCGCTTAGCAATAGGTTTTCCTTCTACTTCTTTAATGTCCATTGTCATATCAATAGGTTGTGCATCAGATATGTAACTTCCAACACCAAAAGCATCTGCGCCACTTTCAGAAAGTTCTGCAACCCTTTCAGGTGTCAGACCACCCGAAACTATAATTTTTACATTTGTAAATCCCTTCTGATTAAGCCTTTGTCTTAGTTCATAAACCAAACTGGGAGTAACTCCTCCTCTTTCTGAAGGAGTATCAAGTCTTACTCCATATAACCTATCACCCAAAAATTCAGCCACTCTTAAAGCTTCTTCCACTTCGTCTTTAAAAGTATCAACTAAAATAGTTATTTTTTCATCCTGAGCCGTTATATCTCTGTAAGCCCTTGCCACCTCTAAAGTATCTCCTGCAATTAGAAATGCGGCATGAGGGACTGTCCCTTTAGGGTCTTTTCTCATAAGCTTTGCGCCAAGGATGCAGCTGGCATCATCTGCCCCACCCACCAAAGCTGCTCTTTCCATGACAGGAGCTACCGCTGGATGCACATGCCTTGCTCCAAAGCACAAAACCGGCTTATCCTTCGCCACCTCTTTAAGTTCCCTGGCAGCAGTAGCCCAACCTGAGGAACTAGCAAGAATTCCTAATATAGCTGTCTCATAAACTCCAAATTCGCTGTAGGGACCTTTTATTCTCATTACAGTTTCTTTTACCTCAAAAGTGTCTCCTTCTTCTAAAGACCACACCTCCACTTTTTTATCTTTAAGCAAACTCATCACTTCGGGTAAACCCGCAAAAACTCCTTTTTCCCTTGCAAATATTTCTGCCGTCACCACTTTGTCCTGTATCCCAAGATGTGACAAAATATCTTGGGTGCGCAAAAAATACACATCAGTAGTCCAAGCATTTTTAATCTCTTCGTGAGTAGCAGAAAAGAACTCCCTATCCCTTTCAACTTTTACTTCTTTTAAGTCTTTTAAGTATTTTAACGGTTTCATCTGTGTCCTGGTTACCCAAATTGTGCAAAACTGTGCAGTTTGGGCAGCTGGGGTATTTGTAGTCCGCCCTTCAGGCTTTCCCAGCCCCAGCAGGCGGTATTTGGGAAAGCCATAGCCCCTGCCCCAAGAAGCAGGGACTCACGCCTTTATGGGTCTCCCCACTTGCCCTGAATTAACAGCTTTTTTAGGGCAGAGAAGTCTCTTGGCACCTTCTCAGGGGAGAGTGGAGTTACCACCGCTGCCTTGAGAACTTGCCAGAAATCATAGGTACTAAAACTTGTTCCATCCAGAGGTTTTAGCACCCTTCCTGGCTCACTCTCAAGGCTTTGTAAAATTTCTATTGCTTTATTTATCTCTTTTAAGTGTTTTTTCTTCAACTGCTTGTTCCTGACTGTTTTCTTTACATGCTTTTTTAATTCTTCTAATTCATCTATAGTTAGTGCGTTAAGAAACTTTATATAATTGTCTGGTATCTTTTCTTCTCTGCCTAATCCTCTTCTTGCTATTACGTAAGCTGCTGCTATGTCTTTTGTTATCATGTACTGCGGCGCATATTTTAACATGCCTATTATTGAGGTGTAAGAAGGATTGACTTCTATTACTTCTATCCCTTCCTTTTTTGCTAAAATTTTTATCTTTTTTAAAAGGGATTTGTAGCTAAAGTTATGTCTTATTCTCCTTGACTTTTTGCCTGAAAAGTCTCCTTTTTCTCCTTTGTTTTTTATGTCTAATTTTTCAATTACTATTGCTTTTCTTTTTTCTTTTGCTATCTTTACTATCTCATGAACATACTGCCATCTGAAATACTCTCTTTTATCTGAATTGCCGCTTGCAAGTTCCGGCATTGGTATACTGCCATAGCTTATTAGATTTCCTTTTTCATCTACTTCTGCCCATGATATGTTGTCCGGATATGCGTTCACATCTATTCCTATGATTCCTTTTTCTTTTGTTATTTTTATTTCTGGATATTGTTCTTCAATGGCAAAATAGGCGCATATGCTGCCATTTTTGAGTTTTAGTTCTACAGAGTATGGTATGTTTGATTGGGCAATTTCCTGCAGGAGTTCTTTTCTTTTTTTATTCTTTTTGTAGCCTGCTTCTATTTTGGCGTATACATATTTTCTTTCCCCTACATTTATCCTTAAGAAAGTGCCGTTTTTTCTTACTTCTATTCTTGTGTTGAGATTTCCTTTTTTGCTTTTATCCCCTCTTGAATAGAGATTTCCTTTTCTTTTCTCCTGCCACCTAATTTTTAATTTTTTATATGCTTTACCATTTAAATGATGTTTTTGAAGTTTTCTAAACAGTTTTTTCCCGCCAAAAATGACTTTTCTTGGACTTTTACCTAGTTCTTTCGCAGATTCCAGTGTACTCCTTGCTTTCATTATTGCATCATCTACATACCTTGAGTTTAAGTCAAATATTCCCTGAAGGTCTCTTTTTAATGTTTTTCTATCATAACCTTCTAGAAGCCTTTTGTATGCGTATCTTACGCAGGATGACCATCTTCTCATTAAGTCTAATACTATTTGTTTGGCTTGTTGATTTAGAAAAATAAGTTTAGCCTGTATCACTATCATGTTTTTTGCCCCTTTGCCCGTAAATTCTTGCTGCGAAAGATGTTACTATTGCTATTAAGTCTTCTGCTAGCTCTTTATTTCATTTACCCCACTTGCTATCTCATGTATGACTTCATACTGCCATCCTTTGGAATTAGCGTATTCTTCAAGCCTTCTAATTTGATTCTTAAGATATTCTTCCTGTTTCTTTGTGGACACTCTTGCATACAAAACTACTTTAGGTTTTGGTTTTTCTTCCAGCATGCCTAATAACTCCTCTATATCTTCTTTTTTATACCTTCTGATGCCTTTTGGAGTTCTCACAGGTGTTATTAATCCTTCCTTTTCCCAGTTTATAAGTGTTCTTCGACTAATTGAGTACATTTCCTTTACTTTTTGCATGCTTAGTAACATTTGTTATCACCCAATTAAAATTATACCACTTTGCATGACTATCTTCAACTGTTACCTACCTCCCTTTCTTTATTTTTCTATCCTAACGATACTATTATATCAGTTTTTTGCATATTTTTGTATTAGTTTAATCATTATGATTGTAAAGTATTTTATAAAGATTATAAACTCCCAATACCTTTTTGATGTACCTGTCCGTTTCAGGGAATGGAACATTGTGGAGTTTTTTGCCATCCTTTGAAAATCTTTTATCTTTAAGCCAATTGTCCACATTTCCACTTCCCCCATTGTAAGCCGCAACAGCTAATTGCACATTGCCATCAAAAGTTTTTAACAAATATGATAAATACCATGTTCCTATTTGAATATTATATTTAGGATCAAAGAGCAAGTCCTCCTTGTAATTCTTTATACCTATCTTTTTAGCAACCCAGCTTCCAGTCTCAGGCAGAATCTGCATGAGCCCTATGGCATTTTTGCTGGATACTGCATTGGGATTAAAATTGCTTTCAACTTTTATCACTGCAAAAACAAGATAAGGGTCTATGCCATATTCACTCGAATAGTAAACGACATACTCTTTATATTTAAGGGGATAAATTTTTTTTAAAAAATAATGGGTATTTAGCTCCTCGGTGAGTAAAAGGCTTATTACAACCAATGCTATTACTATTACTCTCTTCTTCAAAGTTATTCCTCCGATATCTTTATGTTGCAAACCTTCCCCAAAATAGAGTAACTTGCTTTTCCATAGCCTTAAAATCCTTACTATTGTTTATTATAAAATCTGCATACTTCATCTTTTCATCCAGAGGCATTTGACTTTTTATGCGGTTTATCGCATCTCTGTAAGAAAGTTTATCCCTTTCCATAACCCTCTTTATCTGCGTTTTAGAATCTACCACCACAAGCCACACTTCATCTACCATCTTATACAACTTCATTTCAATTAAAAGAGCTGCGTCCAGCACAATAGCTTTTTGTTGATTTTTTTGCCTTTCTTCTTCAATCTTTTCTTTTATCCTTTCTATTATTATAGGATGGGTAATCTCATTAAGTTTTTTGAGCTTTTTCTTATCGGCAAAAACAATGTTGCCCAGTTTCTTTCTGTCAATCTCCCCATCTTCTCTTAAAATCTCCTCACCAAAATATTCAACAATTTTATTATATGCCTCTGTTCCTTTAACCATTATCTCTCTTGAAACAAGATCTGCATCTATAACCACCGCCCCCAGCTTTTTTAAAAGCTTAGAAACCGTGCTTTTCCCTGATGCTATACCACCTGTTAGCCCAATTACTTCCATTTTTAACACCTCACTTGGCTAAAAACCAATTGGGTCCTACTCCGATTTCCACTACAAGAGGGACTTTTAATTGTACTACATTTTCCATATTATTTTTGAGTATCTTTTTTACGATTTCTACTTCATCTTTATAAGTATCCACTACAAGCTCGTCATGAACTTGTAATATAAGTTTAGACTTAAGTTTTAATTTTTTTAAATCGTTGTATACTTTAACCATTGCCATTTTTATTATATCAGCCGCACTTCCCTGTATTGGAGCATTCATTGCTAACCTTTCAGCCTGTGACCTTTGAGTAAAATTTCTGGAGTTTATCTCAGGAATATATCTTCTCCTGTTCATTATTGTAATCACATAGCCATTTTCTTTTGCAAATCGAACTATTTTTTCAATATATTCTTTTACTCCTTTGTATCTTTCAAAATAATTATTTATATACTCTTTTGCCTCTTTTCTTGATATTTTAAGGTCTCGAGAAAGCCCGTAATCGCTGATGCCATATATTATGCCAAAGTTTACGGCTTTTGCTGCTCTTCTCATCTCTGGTGTAACTTTCTCCATTGGGACTTTAAAAACTTCCGAAGCAGTCCTTAAATGTATATCTTCATTATTCATAAAAGACTCTATTAGCTTCTCATCCCCCGAAACATGTGCTAAAACCCTCAGTTCAATCTGAGAATAATCAGCTGAGACAATATACCCATCTTTAGTCCGCGGAATAAAAGCTCTTCTAATTTGTCTTCCAAACTCTTCTCTTATAGGTATATTTTGTAGATTTGGTTCGGTACTGCTTATTCTACCTGTAGCAGTAACCATTTGCTTAAAATTAGAATGTACTCTATTGTTTTCATCCATGAGAGGCAAAAATCCATCTATATAAGTAGATTTAAGTTTTGTAAGTTGCCTATACTCTATTATATCACTGACAACATCATTATAAGGAACTAATTGCTCTAAAACTTCAGAATCTGTAGAATACCCTGTTTTTGTTTTCTTTATTACTGGTAAATTTAATTTTTCAAACAAAAATTCACTCAATTGCTTAGGAGAATTTACATTAAATTGATATCCTGCTTCTTTATAAATTTTATCTAGTATTTCTGCTATTCTATCATCTATCTTTTGTGAAAGCTCTTTTAGAACTTCTTTATCCAATGTAAAACCACTTACTTCCATTGATTTTAAAACTTCTACAAGAGGCATTTCTATTTCCAATAAAAGTTTTTTCATATCCATTTCTTCAATAAAATTCATCAACTTTTTTCTTAAATCAAATAGATGTACACATCTACTGCAGATGTAATCAGCAAGTACATCTTCTCTTATTTCTTCAAGCTTCTTTTTATCCCTACCTTTGCCAAATACCTCTTCATAAGATGGAACATCTACTTTTAAATATTTTTTCAGCACGCGGTCCAAATCATAGTTAGACTCAGAAGGATTTAAAAGATAAGCCATTATAGCAGTATCTATGTAGTTGCTTTTACATTCTATTCCTTTATAAGAAAGCTTAACTAAAAAATCTTTTATTTCATGGGTTGTAAATTCAAATTTTTCTTTTTCAAAAATCTCTTTTAAATCTTTTATTTGAAAACCATCAATATAAACAGTATCGTTTCCAAAAGAAAAAGCTATTTTCTTTATTTCCCCTTCATAAATTAGTGGATAAAAAGCAATACTTTTGCTATCTTGCAATAAAGCTATTAATTTTTTTATATCTACTTTTGACCATTTTTGAACTTTATGATTATTTACAATCTCTACGTTATTTTTTTTCTTTATGCTATCAATCAAACTAAAGAATTCTAATTTATTAAAAAGCTCCAAAAGCTTCTCCTCATTAAAGTCTTTTACTCTATATTCCTCAAAATCTATCTCAATGGGAATGTCTCTTTTTATAGTAGCAAGTTTTTTACTCATTATAGCTAATTCTTTATTATTTTCTATATTTTCTTTTATCTTACCTTTGAGCTGAGAAAGATTTTGTAGTAAATTCTCAATTGTTCCAAAGTCTTTTAATAGTTTAATTGCTGTTTTTTCCCCTATATTAGGTATTCCAGGGATGTTGTCAGATTTATCCCCCATTAGTCCTTTTAAATCTATAAATTGGTGAGGAGTTATTTCATATCTTTCTAAAACAGCCTTTTCGTCAAACTCTTCCATCTGAGTTATACCCTTTTTAGAAATCTTCACTTTCACTTTATCCGAAACTAATTGAAGCGCGTCCCTATCTCCTGTAACTACAAGCACTTCCATTTCTTTTTCCTCTGCCAACTTTGAAATAGTACCTATGATGTCATCAGCTTCGTAACCTTCTAATTCTAAAATCTTTATATTAAAGCCCTCAATAATTTCTTTTAAAAGGTCTACCTGTTCAGCCAATTCTTCTGGCATTGCTTGTCTTGTAGCTTTGTAGTCTTGATACTCTTTGTGTCTAAAAGTAGGAGCTTTTTTGTCAAAAGCAATAGCTATGTAATCAGGTTTTTCCTCTTCAATAAGTTTTATAAGCATCATAGTAAAACCGTACAAAGCATTTGTATGTAATCCTTCACTTGTAGTAAGCATAGGCAAGGCATAATAGGCTCTGTACATGAGGCTACTCCCGTCAATTACTAAAAATTTAGACATTAAATCACTCCCATTTTTATTTCTTTGTATTTTAATATACCGCAAAAAAAAGAAGATGTAAATTGTCATCTTCTTTTTTTGAAATAGATATACACTTTATACCCAATAAAAGCCAGTGCACCATAAGGTAAAACTATTACAATATTATTATCAGCTTCTTTATAAAAAATATTAAAAAATTTACATTATTTATAAAAGCTTGTTTTATATCTCTACCGATTCCCTTAAAAGAAACTAGAGTCGTAGGTTTATCAACCTTGGAAACCTCTCTTATTGAAAGATTTATGGTTCCTAGCCTCGTAAGATTTTCCCATACTTTTAACTGTTCTTTCATTGATTCTATTTCGCTTCTTATCCTGTTTATTTCGGATTCTACTTCAAGCATTTCCTTGACTGTAGAAGCCTTATTCATAATGTCTTGAAGTTTTTGTTCCTCTATTTCTAAGTTTTTTAGCCTTGCTTTTAAATCATAATACTGCTCTGTAACGTCTTTACTATCTATTCTTAAAGCTGTTACTTTACCAAATTCTTTAATCTGAGAAATCACACTTTCAAATTTATCTTCCCGCACCTTCAAAACAAGATTTATTCTTTTGGTATTATCGGTAAATACTGTTTCATCAGAACTTTCAATAAAGCCTTCTGCTTCTTTTACCAATTTAAACACTTTATCATAACATACATTGACATCTTCTACTTCTAAGGAGACGGTTGCATTTTTTGTAATTTTCCTTGAAGTTCCTGCTGGCAATCCTCTTTGACCAGTGATTGAGAATATTTTAGCCTCATTATTAGCTCCTTCCTTCTTAGATAAGTCAGCACTTTGAGCTGTTTTAATATTATCTAAAGGAGCATTAGATTCAATTCGTAAGGATTTATTAGAAAATATATTTGCTATAAATACTGTCATAAGTATGAAAGAAGCTGCAATAACTGCTACTGTTAACGTCTTTTTTAGCCTTTCTTTTTTCTTCTCTAAAATATTTTTCTGGTAAACCAATTTTTCGTGTATTTTTTTATTGAAATCTTCAGGTAGTTCTAAAGGAGGCATATTTTTTAAACTTTCTATTATATTTTTCTCCAGTTGATATTCTTTTCTGCAACTTTCACAGCTTTCTATGTGTTTTTCTAATTCTTCCTTTTGTGCTACATCCAATTCACCATCTATATATCGGGGTATAAGTTGAAGTGCCTTTTTGCAATCCATCATACTTGCCTCCTTTCGTCTAATGATAAAAATTCTGGCAAAGACTTTATTCTCTCTTTAAGCAGATTCCTGGCTCGCCACAAGCGAGACTTTACAGTGCCTAAGTTCAAATTCATTATCTTGGATATTTCTTCATAGTTTAAACCTTCTATATCTCTTAAAATCAAAACCACTTTATAGTCTATAGGAAGTTTGTTTATTTCTTTCATTACAATTTCTGCAGTTAATTTTTTATCTACCACCTCTTCAGGAGTTTCAAAATCTTTTACTCCATTTTCAAATTCCACTATCTCTCTAAAATTATTTCTTTCCACATTTCTTTTTCTTAAATAATCCATAGCACTGTTTACAGCAATTCTATAAAGCCATGTTCTGAAACTACTATTCCCTTTAAATTTTTTTATATTTAAATACGCTTTAAGTAACGTCTCCTGAGTGAGGTCTAATGCTTCTTCTTTATCAAAAATAATTCTTAATATCACATTGTAGATGTATTTTTGATGCTCACTTGCGAGAATTTCAAAAGCCTCCACCTCTCCAGCTTTTGCCCTTTCCAACAACTCCTCCTGTCCCACTTTCTAACCTCCCTTTCATTCAATTTAGACGTAAAAAAAATAAAACTTGTTCCCAAATATTAAGATGCAATATATGGAAAATATGTGTTGCAGGAAAAAAGTTATTTCTGTAGAATAAATATAATTGAGATATATATTAATAATACGACATGCTGATTACTTTATCCTTCTAATTTAGAAAATTTTTGATAATGGAGTGAACAAATATGTATGAGCTTCTGATAATACTTGCAGAAAGGTTTAGTATAATAGCTCTTCTAGCTTTTGTGCTTTCTAAGGCAGAATTTTTCAAAAAAATAATCTATAACAGTCGCGTTACAAAAAAAGACCTTCTTTTGACCATGGTCATCTTTGGGGTAATAGGTATTGCAGGAACTTACGTCGGTGTACCTATAAAAGACGCTATTGCAAACTCAAGAGTGGTAGGTCCAATGGTAGCAGGCTTAATAGGAGGCCCTTTAGTAGGTTTAGGTGCAGGTTTAATAGCAGGAGTTCACAGATTTTTCTTAGGTGGTTTTACAGCAATGTCTTGTGGCGTATCTACTATTTTAGAAGGATTTTCTGGTGGACTTATAAGAAAATATTATAAAGGGGAACATGTCCCTTGGGAATTGGCATTTGTGGCAGGATTTATAGGTGAAGCTGTACAAATGTTAATCATTTTAACAACTGCCAAGCCTTTTTCCCAAGCTTTAGAATTGGTAGATATTATAGGATTACCTATGATGATAGTCAATGCAACAGGTATAGCTATATTTATGATAATAATTAAATCGGTCTTCGATGAAAAAGAACAAATCTCTGCCATGCAAGCAAAAATCGCCCTTGAAATTGCATCCAAAACTCTGCCATACTTAAGAAAAGGATTAAATGAAGAATCGGCACAAAAAACAGCAGAAATAATATATAATTCCACAAATGTATCGGCTGTTACATTAACCGACAAAAAGAAAATTTTAGCTCATGTCGGCATCGCTTCAGACCACCATAAACCTGGTACACCAGTACTCACAAAAGCGACAAAAGAAGTTTTAAAAACTAGAAAAATCCGCATAGCCAAATCAAAAGAAGAAATC
Source organism: Thermoanaerobacter kivui (assembly GCF_000763575.1). Lineage (NCBI taxonomy): Bacteria > Bacillati > Bacillota > Clostridia > Thermoanaerobacterales > Thermoanaerobacteraceae > Thermoanaerobacter > Thermoanaerobacter kivui. The sequence continues at coordinate 851,325 of NZ_CP009170.1, read as the reverse complement.
GGATGTTCCCATCAGGATTGCCCTTTATCCTCTGCTGTAGTTGTACCTCTTTTTAAGTACGATAAATTGGTAGGAACATTAAAACTCTACAAAGGAGGAAGTAAATCGAGAAATGATGTCATCTCAAATACAGAAATTGAACTCGCTAAAGGATTAGGGCACTTAATATCTTATCAATTAGAAATTGCTGATGCAGAATATCAAAGAAAATTGGCCACTGAAGCAAAACTTAACGCTCTTCAATCCCAAATCAATCCTCATTTTTTGTTTAATGCTTTAAATACAGTCATATCCTTTATAAGAACAAAGCCTGATGAAGCAAGAGAACTTTTAATAAATTTAAGTGAATATTTTAGACACAATTTAAAAAATGTAGGAAAGTATGTCACTATTGAGCAAGAGTTAAATAATATCAATGCTTACTTATATATAGAAAAAGCTCGCTTTGGAGATAAACTAAACATAGAACAAGACATTGATGAAAGTGTAATGTCCTATTACATGCCTTCTTTTACCCTTCAGCCAATAGTTGAAAATGCCGTAAAACACGGTATCCTCCCGAAAGGTGATGGTGGAACTATCAAAATAAAAATAAAAGACAAAGTAGACTACATTAGCTTTTGTGTAGAAGACGATGGAATAGGAATAAAACAAGAAGACCAACAAAATCTTTTGAGAAAAGGTTTTGGCAATGGAGCAGGAATTGGTCTTTATAATGTAAATGAAAGGCTTACTACTATATTTTGTAAAGAATGTTCTCTAGTAGTTAAAAGCGAAGAAAAGATTGGTACAAAAGTTTCTTTTAAAATACCCAAAGCTTACTTAAAAAGGGATGATGTATATGAAGAAATTGAAAGCGTTAATTATTGACGACGAACCACCTGCAAGAGATGAACTCAAATATCTTCTTAGTGAGTATGAAGACATAGAAATTGTAGGAGAGGCTGACAACGGTCTTTCAGCGCTAAAATTGATAGAAGAGTTAAAGCCTGAAGTAGTATTTCTCGACATAAACATTCCAAAAATAAACGGTTCCGATGTAGCAAAACATATATCTTCTGTCGGGAAACTGCCTTATGTGGTTTTTGTAACCGCTTATGATATGCACGCAATAGAAGCTTTTGAAATAGGAGCCCTTGATTATCTTTTAAAACCAATAAGTCAGCATAGGCTATATAAGACATTAGAAAAAATAAGAACCTTTTATAAAGATATGGAATGGAAACGACAATATAATCCCTCCTTAGAATTCGAAAACAAAAAAATAGAAAAATTAGCTGTTGAAAAAAATGGAAGAATAAAACTTATCGATTTAGATGAAATAATTTTTGCAGAAGCCTATGAAGGAGACGTTATGGTAAAAACTAAAAGTGACAATTTTATATACAAAGGAACGATAAAAAGCCTTGAAGAAAAGCTTAAAGAAAATGCCTTTTTTAGGGTTCAAAAAAGTTACATTGTTAACTTAAATAAAATAATAGAAATATTGCCTTGGTTCAAAGGCACTTACTGGGTGGTAATGGATGACAACAAAAAAACCCAAATACCTGTAGGCAAATCTCAAATAAAAGAACTAAAACTTTTGCTGGGTCTTGACAGGGATGTATAACCCTGTCTTTTCTTTTTATCACTATATATTTCTTTTCATAGTTTAATTTCTTCTTTTCATCTCAAATTGACTGAAATCGTTTAAAATATATGTTAAATTTATGCTGAAATCTATTAACATGGGAGGTTTTTATATGAGTGCAATGGTATTAGTCATCATAGCAGCAAGCGTATACGCTCTGGCATACCGCTTTTACGGCGCCTTCATTGCTGCCAAAGTTCTTGCATTTGATGAAAACAGAACAACACCTGCCTATAAGTTTGAAAATGGCTATGACTACGTTCCAACTAACAAATGGGTCCTTTTTGGTCACCATTTTGCCGCAATAGCCGGCGCAGGACCTCTTGTAGGACCAGTGCTCGCTGCACAATTTGGCTGGCTACCAGGAGCTTTATGGATTTTAATTGGGGCAGTACTGGCAGGAGCAGTTCACGACATGGTAATACTTTTCGCATCCGTAAGGCACGATGGGTCTTCAATAATAGACATTACCCGAAAAGAAGTAGGTAAAGTATCAGGAGTAGCAACTGCAATAGCTGTTATTTTCATACTTGTAATAGCAATGGCAGGTCTTGCACTTGTTGTAGTAAATGCCTTATACAACAGCCCATGGGGAACATTCACAGTTGCTGCCACTATTCCTATAGCAATCTTTATGGGAATATACATGAAATGGATTAGACCTGACGATGTAAAAGGAGCAACAATAATAGGTGTAACCCTTTTGATATTGTCCGTTGTTGCAGGTCCTTACATTGAACACACCGCTTTAGCTCATTATTTAACATTTAACCAAAAAGAAATGACGATAATATTGGCTACCTATGGCTTTTTCGCAGCAGTTTTACCTGTATGGCTTTTGTTAGTGCCCAGAGATTATTTAAGCACTTATATGAAATTGGGAGTAATGCTTCTTCTCGCAATAGGCGTTATAATCGTAAATCCTACGATAAGAATGCCTGCTATAACAGAATTTGTCGCAGGCGGCGGTCCTATAATCTCTGGAAAAGTATGGCCCTATGTGTTTATCACAATTGCCTGCGGTGCTTTATCCGGTTTCCACTCACTTGTGTCCTCAGGGACAACTCCTAAAATGATTAAAAATGAAAAAGACATACTGCCTATAGCTTATGGAGCAATGCTGGCAGAAGGTTTTGTCGCAATGATGGCTTTAATCGCTGCGACAAGCTTAATTCCTGCTGACTACTTTGCCATAAACGTAACTCCTGAAGTCTTCCAAAAGTTGGGCATGAAAGTTGTAGATCTTCCAGTTTTATCGCAGTTAGTCGGAGAAAATGTAGCGGGAAGGCCAGGAGGTGCAGTGACACTTGGTGTAGGGATGACATTTATCTTCTCTAAAATTCCTTTTTTAGAGAATCTGGGTGCATATCTCTATCATTTTGTAATACTATTTGAAGCATTATTCATCTTAACTACAATAGACGCAGGCACTCGTATTGGAAGATATTTGTTACAAGAAGCAGGTGGAGCAATATACAAACCTTTAAGAGATAGGAATTGGTGGCCAGGGATAATTTTGACAAGTTTCTTGATGTCTTTCGCATGGGGTTACTTAGTATATGGTGGAAACATTTCAACAATATGGCCTTTGTTTGGAACTTCCAACCAGCTACTTGGAGCAATAGCTTTAGCTTTAGGAACTACTGTCATCATTAAAAAAGGAAAGCCACAATATATGTGGATAACATTAATTCCTTTCATATTTGTGGCTGCAACTACATTGTACGCTGCATACTTAAATATAGTTACCAACTATCTTCCAAAGGGTAACACATTACTTGTCGTACTTTCAATTGCAATAATATTACTTACCATAATTATTATAATAGATTCAGCTATAAAATGGTATAGATGGCTTAAAAAAGGAGAACTTCCTAAACAAGCAAGTGTATTTAATTAAAATTAATTTTGAAACGGGGTGTTTTATTTGAAAATCACTAAAGCCGCAAAAGAATATATACTAAAAAAAGGCGGCAATGTATACATTAAATATCATGATATCCAAAATTGCTGTATAGAACCTAATCTCACCCCAGAAGTGTTTATTGGTATTCCAAGAAATAAAGAAAAATATTATATACTAAGCGTTGACTCCATAAACATTTATGTAGATAGAATAATATACGAGAGAGAAATTGAAGAGGTCATAATTGACCTGAAAAATATTTTTGGAATAAAATATCTTGTAATTGATGGATGGAAAGTAATTTAAAGTAAAAAGATCTGTTCTAGCCGGGCAGATCTTTTTATATTCTGCTTTTTAACTCCTCTATAAATTCTTCTCTTTTTTCAGCAGAAAAAACAATTGTATCAATATATCGCTTTAAAAAAAGCAAATAATATACTCTAACTTTTCCCTTTAATTGTATCTTAACAAGATTATCCTTTTCAAAAAACATATAGCAAGTATTCCCTAAAATACGCATCCCTCTTGGAGGAAGTTTTTTCTCTTCGAATTTTGAAACTACTTTAATATCATTATACTTTAAACGTACAAAACCCATAAGTCCCAATCTCAATATTAATTGATTTTCTGTCAATTCATGAGATGAATTAACCAACGACAATAAAAATCCTGAAACTATCGTCACCAAAACAACATATATAAACCATTCAAATACAGTATCAAATACACTAATTCCCTTTTTATTCACATCAATAAAAATATTGAAAAAACTTATTAAAAACAATGCACAAATTGATAATACAATAAAGCATAAAAATACTTTTGCTTTTATCCCCAAAGCCCTATATCTCATTTTCCACCTCCTCCAATTTATAATATTACATTTTACTATATAAACTTTAGATTTGCAATATAATAAAGCAACTCAAATATGCCAATAATAATATCGACAATTTATGGAGGTGTATTTATGGAAAAAGGTGAACTATCCGTCAATGAACTGGTACTTATTGGAGTTGGTGGAATTTTGGGAGCAGGATTTTTTTTAGCCAGTGGAATTGCAATACGTACAGCAGGACCCATTGTCATACTCAATTACGCTGTGTCAGCTTTTATCATGTCGCAAGTTTTTTACGCCCTTTCACAAATGATTGTTTATAAACCTGTTGAAGGGTCTTTTAGAGTTTATGCAGAAGAAGCATTGGGAGATATTGGAGGATTTTTTAGTGGATGGCTATACTGGACAGCAGGAGTGTTTATCATGTCCAGTGAAGTCACTGCTTCGGCTATATTTACTAAATATTGGTTTCCAAAAACACCCCTTTGGATTTTTGTACTTCTTTATTCTATACTGGTCATAGGTATCAATTTGATGGGAACAAAAAATTTTGGGCAAATTGAATCTTGGTTTTCTACTATTAAAATAGTAGCTTTATTCATCATAGTGTTAGTAGGTTTATTAACATTAACGGGCTTTTTTGTAAAAAGCTCAGCTATAGGAATTAAAAATCTCTATGCCCACGGCGGATTTGCTCCTCATGGCGTAAAAGGATTTTTAGGGGCAATGCTCATGTCCTTAATCCCTTTTGGGGGTGTAGAAGTTGTAGCAATGTCGTCTGTAAAAACGAAAAATCCTCAAAAATATACTCCAATAGCTCGTAAATATATAGTTTTATTTCTCACAACCTTATATATTTTATCGATAACATTATTATTACTGATAATTCCATGGAATCATATTTCTATCAAAGAAAGCCCTTTTATAAAACTTTTGTATTTCACTAAAATTCCTTTTATAGATTCAATAATGAACTTTGTAATACTGACGGCAGCTTTAACTACAATGAACGGAGCAATGTACGCCGTAACACAAGTTCTCTATTCTTTGGGGCAAGGAAGGTTTGCTCCTACTTTTTTGACAAAAAAGACAAAAAGAGATGTCCCAATATATGCTCTTCTCTTAAGCAGCCTTGGACTTTTTATAGCAGTTATTCTTTCCTATGTCTTACCAAAAGACGTATACGAATACATAACAAGCGCTACAGGGTTTGTACAATTTTTTAACTGGATAATCATATTATACACATTTATAAAATACAAGCCGATAATGGAGGAAAAGTCACCTAATTCTGATAACAGAAGCCAATATTTTGTCAACCCCTGGATTACAATAGCCTTAATAGCGATAACATTACTATCCACATTATTTGTTCCAAAACAAAGAATAGGCTTTATAGGAGGTATCGCATTACTTTTGATAATCTTAACACTTTATATTGCAGCAAAAAAACTTGAACTTTTCGATAAATGGTAAAAAAAAACGACAAAGGGATAAAAATAATTACACTTAGATACGTGAGCCTGCACTTTAATATAAAGCAAGAGACTTTAAATTACTTTCAAAAGTTTTATCAACAAACCGAATAATTCAAAATTTTTTGCAACTTTGTCGATTTTTTTCGCGTCTATATACATGAAAAAATAATTTTTGACACACAAATGTTACAAAACTGTAACACAAAATTAATAATTATTAATAATTTAAGTGGTATAATTAAAGCAACAAGGGGATGATTGTGTGATACTAAGAAGACGTCGTAAAAAAAACAGAAGTATAATCTACACCATTGCAACAATTTTTTTATTGTCTGTACTCATAGGCTCAGGAGCTTTTGCCTATAAATACGTTTTTGAGAATAAGTATGTCCACGCGAATTCTGCACCAAAAATTATGGACATACCCTCTGATAACGGAAAAAGTTCAACTTTACAGCAAGAGGAATCTAATACCACAAAAAATCAGAATAGCAGTAATTCTGAGCCAGCTCCCTCAAACGAAAATCCTACAAGCGTTAGTACGCCAAAAGACACTCAAACAAGCGATGCCATAAATGTGTCAACTGATGAAAATACTTCTCCTCAGCTTGATAACTTAGATAAAAATTATGGCATAAGTAATTTCGTCCTCAAACTCGTTGATAGACCCGATAGAGATAAACTCTTTGGACCTCCTATCCCTTTTAATAAAAGGGTTTTTGGTTACAACAAAAGTGCAGTTAAAGTAGTCGCTCTTACCTTTGATGACGGACCGATACCAGAATATACAGAGAAACATGTTGATATATTAAAAAGTATGGGGGTAAAAGCTACATTTTTTGTCATTGGTAAAAATGCTCAAAAACATCCTGAACTTCTAAAATATATTTATGAAAATGGCAATGAAATTGGACTACATTCCTACAGCCACTTTAATATGTCGAAAATGAAACCAGAACAAATGGTAGATGAACTTTACAAAACACAAAAAATCGTCGTCGAAGCTACAGGAATAAAGCCTACGCTTTTTAGGCCTCCATACGGCGCCTTTAACAAAGCCCTTTTAGAAATATCAGATGCGTTAGGGCTTCACGTCGTTTTATGGAATGTAGACCCAGACGACTGGCGAAATCCTGGAATGCAAAACTTGGTAGAGAGAGTTGTCTCCCATGCAAAAAATGGTTCAGTCATATTGATGCATGAAGGAAAACCCCATACATTGGCTGCACTTCCGCAAATAATCGAAAAACTCAAATCCGAAGGCTACAACTTTGTGACAATATCAGAACTTTTAAACTATGACAAAAATAATGTGACAAATAGCAGCGAAAGCCAGCAAAATCAACAACAAAATGATACCTCTAAGACAAATTAAGGAGCTTACGCTCCTTATGTTTTTTTAAATAAAATTGCAATGCCAATTGCAATTAACAATATAGACCATATTATTTTAAAATCAAACCAGGACAATAATTTGTCTAATAAAAGCACTACTCCTAAAATCACCAAAAACCAACCAAAAAATTCATTTGCTCTGTTGGGCTTATTTTCAGTTTCTCCTTCCCCATTGTCGCTTTGAAATTCCTCGCTTTCCCCTTTTTCGTAAATGACTTTACCTTTTAACTGGTAAGGGTTTTCTGGTATTACTATCCATGCAACGAGGTATGGAAGTATGCCAATACCACTAAATATCGTTAAAAGGCAAATAAGCCTTACTAATGTCACGTCAATGTCAAAATACTCTGCTATGCCTCCGCAGACTCCTCCTAACATCTTTTGCTCTCTAGACCTGTACAATCTTTTACTCATATTTCAACCTCCAATCTGATTTATAAAAGGTTCCCATGTACATGTAAGATTTTGGCAACATATTTGTCGCAGCCTTGATACATTTTACCTTTCTATTCTCATATCCCATTGCCAATAAAATTTCCTTTAATAATTTTCAAGCTTAAAGGAGATAAATAAAAAAATTCACTAGTAAAAATTAAAATCAGAATGGCCAATAGTATGACTCCTACATTGATATCACTGTTTTCCTCCCCATATAATTTCTTGCTAAATATCAGCTCTAAACCCAGCAAAATAAAAAACACAGGCCATACAGCTTTGTAAACAAATGAAGGTACATATACGTCAAAACTCGGTAAAAGCAACACAATTCCCACAAATATGAGAGAAAGTGCACTGGCTAAGATGCCCGTCCTTCTTTTCATTTTTACCGTCGCCTCCTTTACTTCACTCTATAAAACATTATACATATTATTAAAGTATAAAGTCAAAATAAAAAAACTTTCATAAAAATAAAATTGGAGGTGTAATAATGGACAACAAATGGTATTTTGATATAGCTCCCGGCGCTGTCGACGATTTAAAAGCCCATGCGAAAGATATAACAACCCTTATCCCTTTTTGGTATGGAGTAAAAGAAGATGGAACTCTCGCTGACATGTCTTCTACTGACGTCAAAAAAATTGCCTCCGACAACAATTTACCTATTTATGCCATAATCCACAACTATTCAGACCCTAAAAAGTCACAACTAATACACGATTTATTGTCGACTTCCTCTTTAAGAAACACTCTTATTGCAAGTATCAGAGATGTTGCAGTAATTAACAATTACCCCGGTATCAATATAGACTTTGAATTTGTACCGCCCGAAGACAGATCAAATTTAAACACTTTTTTAAAAGACCTTTATATTTCACTAAAAGCGGTAGGAAAAGTTGTCACAATATCAGTACCAGCAGAATTAAGTGACAACCCCCTTCACCCTTTTTCAGGCGCTTTTCAATATTCCTTTATCGCCCAAAATGCAGACCAGATATACATTCTCGCATACGACGAACACTTCTCACAGCCAGGGCCCATCGCCTCTATAGGTTTTGTAACAAATGTTTTAAATTACGCTACAACAGTTATACCACCTCAAAAGATATGGCTTGGAATGGCAGTCTATGGATATGACTGGACGGAAGGAGTAAATTACCCAAGAACTCTCACCTACCAGCAGGCAATTTAACTGGCAAAAAATTTAGGAGTAACTATAATGTACGACCAAACTGCCCAGGAATCTACTTATACCTATGTATTGGATGGCAAAGTTCATACAGTGTGGTTTGAAGATTCAAAAAGTTTTTCTGCAAAATTATCTTTAGTGGACAGCTACAAACTATCCGGTATAGCCGTGTGGAGATTAGGTCAAGAAGACCCTAATATATGGAATATTTTAAGAGGAAGATGATTTTTCTATTTTTCTAGGAACTTTTTTATCTTTTTTACGTCTAATAAAATGAAAAAACTAAAGGAGGAGGTTTCTTTTATGAAAAAATTTATTTCCATCGCAATTGCCCTTGCCTTCCTGTTTACACTTATGATACCATCAAACATGGCACAGGCACAAGCTGATACAAAGATAAGTTTAAAGCAGGCAATTGAGATAGCAAAAGAAAAGCTCGGCATAGGTGAAAGCGGCTATGAGTTTAATTCCAGCTACAATGAATATGCCAATAAAAAATATTGGAACCTGAATTGGAACTCTACATCTAAAGGCAGTATCAGTGTAACAGTCGATGCTGACACAGGGAGAATTACAAACTTCTATAGTTGGACTCCAGCGCAGCAGTCAGAACTGAGAATACCTAAATATACACAGGAGGAAGCAAAAAAAGTTGCAGTAGAATTTATACAAAAACTGGTACCCGACTTATTTAAACAGACAAAAGAAAATACTTCTGTTAATAATTACAGCAGTTATTATTCACCAGACTATTCCTTTACATTTGAAAGGATAGTAAATGGTATACCCTTCCCCTCCGACAGCATATATGTATCAGTTAACAAAAGCACGCTGAAGGTTACTTCTTACTATTTAAATTGGAATGACTACTCCTTTCCTGAACCAAAGGACATAATTTCTAAAGAAAAGGCCATAGAAATTTTTAAAGAAAAATTAGGTATAGAACTTATGTACAATTTAGTATATGACCAAGTTTATGGAAGTGAGCCTAAAGCAGTACTTGTTTACGGCATATTCCAAAACGCCCCCATTGATGCAAAGACAGGAAAAATAATAAGAAACGACTACTACTATGAACCAATGTATGGAGGAGGCGGCGGTGAAGGGATGTCTTCACAAAAACTATCTCCAGAAGAACAAAAGGCAGTTGACAATGCAGAAAAATACATATCAAAAGATAAAGCTATAGAAATAGTTAAAAACAGCCTCCCTTTCCCTCTTGGAAGTGAGTATAAATTAACCAATGTTAATTTATATACAGGATATGATTATCCTCCTGCAAAGTCTAACCCTATGTGGTCCCTTTACTGGAGCTACAATAAAGACAACAAATACTATTATGTAAGTGCTACTGTAGATGCTGCAACAGGGGAGTTTAAATCCTTTTTCAAGGGCGGACCCGATGATAATATGCAGGATAAAAAACCCGCATATACAGAAGAAGAAATGAAAAAGACCGCTGAAGACTATCTTAAAAAGATTGTACCAGATAAATTCAGTAAAACAGAATATCAAAATATCAATCCTGAAAACAATAAAATGATTGAAATGCCAACATATTCTTTCCGCTTTGTTGAAAAAGCAAATGGCATACTGTGCCCCTTCAATAATATAAGTGTAACTGTAAGTCCTTACACAGGTGAAATAGTGGGGTATGCGTTATCTTGGACTGATGTAAAACTGCCTTCTTCCGAAAACATAATAAGCCTTGATGAAGCTTATAAAATACTCTTTGAAAATGCAGAATTTAGTTTAATGTATGCGCCAAATTATGATTATAAATCACCAGATAAGCCCCCTACAATAAACCTTGTCTATCAGTTAAACTTTTATAACTATATAGATGCAAAAACGGGTCAAATTATAGACTACTCTGGAAAACCTGTTGTAAAAAAGTCAGAAACTACTTTTAAGGACATAGACGGAAATTGGGCAGAAAAGGACATAAAGCTTCTTGTTCAAATAGGCATTATTGACACCAAAGATGACAAATTCTATCCCGAACACAATATCCTTCAAAAAGATTTTATAAAAATGCTAATAAAAGCAATCCAACCTCCCTATTATGATCCAATACCACCTAAGTCTTCTGATGAATACAGTTATTTCTACGATGTTGCAATACAGAAAAAAATTATAACAGAGAAAGAGAAAAAACCTGACACCCTCGTCACAAGAGAACAAGCAGCAAAATACCTTGTAAATGCTCTTGGAGCAGGTTACATCGCAGATCTAAATGATATTTTTGTCATAAACTTTAAAGATGCTGACAAAATCTCCTCCTCCTCAAAAGGCTATATAGCTATAGTATCAGGCCTTAAAATAATGAGAGGAAGCAACGGGTACTTCTATCCTGATTTGTATCTCACAAGAGCAGAAGCTGCAGCAGTGTTAGTAAGATACTTACAAATAAATAAAAATTAAGGGCACGGCCTCCCGTGCCTTTTATAATTTTTTATATCTTGCCCTTTCTCCTCCTACCATCTTAGGCCTTGTCCTTGCAGCAACAATTGTGGCTTCTCCTATCTTATTCCGACTCAATCTCACAGGTACAACCACAGGCCTCAAATGCATTCCAATCAGGACAAGCCCTATGTCAAGCCCTGCATGTCCTAATCCTTTCACATTTTCTACCATAACAGGATTTTTAAACTGCTGATAAGCATAAGTCTGTATTGACCCTCCTGCATGTTCATGGGGAATGACATTTACCTCTTCAAGCCCGTACTTATCTTGTGCTTCTTCCTCCACCAAAAGCGCCCTGTTTATGTGCTCACAACCCTGTACTGCAAGGTATAACCCTCGCTTATGTAGAGCCTCTAAAATTGGGTCCACCACTGCTTTTGCCACATCAAGACTTCCTGCAGTTCCCACTTTCTTGCCCAATATTTCACTTGTACTTCCACCCAAGACAAAAAGACTCCCCGGCTTTAAATTCGTTATGTCAAGTAACTCCTCTATGACTTCCTCTGCCTGCTTTGAAATCTCTTTTAAATCCATTCATTATCCCTCCTGAACTATCATTTACTATCATTATATCACATTTCCCTTTAAGACATGGGGGCGGTTCCTTTTGTCTGAACTTTAAATTATTCAGATAAGAGGAACCGTCCCCTTTGTTTGTCAGACACGGGGGACGGTTCCTTTTGGCCGATTGTACCAAAAGTTACTCGATAGATTAAAATAGCATTTTGAATAGATCACTATATAAATTCTTTATATGCACTAATTATACATCTTTTCATATGCTAAAATTAGATATTCAAAAGGAGGCATAATATGGATAAGCTTGTAGCAAAAAAATATAATTTAGTTTTAAGAGGAATATCTCAAAGGACTCTTGAAGAACACTACAAGTTATACAATGGATATGTAGAAAAGACAAACGAAATACGTGAAAAATTAAAAACAGTCGATCGTTCAAAAGCAAATGCCAGTTATAGTGAATACAGAGAACTTAAATTAGAAGAGACTTACAATTTAGATGGAGTAAAACTTCACGAGTTATATTTTGAAAACTTAGGAGGACCAGGTGGCATCCCAGATGGCATAATAGCTTCAATGATTACACTTGACTTTGGCTCTTTTGAAAACTGGAGACAGGACTTCATAGCCTGTGGAATGGCTTCCCGCGGTTGGACTGTCCTTTGTTTTGACCCTATAGATTTAAAACTTCACAATTACCTTCAAGACCTTCACAATCAAGGAATAGTATTAAGGACAATTCCTCTTTTAGTTCTTGACACTTATGAACATGCCTATTTTATAGACTACGGAACTGATAAAAGAAGCTATATAGAGGCCTTTATGAACAATATAAAATGGGAGGAAGTAAATAGAAGGGTTACCTCTTGGATAGAAATGCATTCTTTTTAAATAAAACTTATATAGAGGGAGGTTTATGTCTGAGACAAAAACCTCCCTCTATTCATTCCGGAAATTATTAACTCATTCAAAAGTGTTAATATCCCTTTTTTTAATTTTTTTTCGCCTTTAAAAGAGAAATAACGGCTATCAAACATAAAAAACTTAGCGACATTATCAGATATGTATAATATATGCCTGTTCTATCCGTCAAATATCCCAGTAGAGGAGCAGCAACAGCCACAAATAAACCCATCAATAAATTGTAAAAAGATAATATTGAGGCACGCATTTCTGAAATTATACACTCATTCAAACGTTTGAAAATACTACATATATATAAACCTGTCCTTTATCTTTAAATAAATCAGTTATTTGCTCGCTTTTTCTGGAAAAGAATCCCGCAATCAAATTGAAGATAGCTATTAGTATTCCAAAGTAATATGGTGGTACCTTATTGAAATACAAATATGTTTGTTCAAGATTTTTTGCTAAATATATAAAGGATAAAACTACCATAGTGGAAAAAAGTAAGAATAATATATCGGTGTGTTAAAGATAAATTTTCCGCTTTCTTTAATAATTTGAAAAAACCTAGTTATTAACGGCTACTCAGAATCTTCTCTCTTGAATACCCTCAAAAACCTCCAACTGCCCTACTCTGAAGATGAACTCAATAAAATTAAAAATGACCTTAAAAGTGAATTAGACCTTTTTAAACAAAGAGAATTGCCTGAGGCAGTATTTGCATTACTAATTGATGCCTCCTATTGTGAAATTAAAGATGGCTCAAAAGTTAAAAAAGCTGCCTTTTACATAGTCCTTGGTATCGACATGGAAGGCAAAAGTGATGATTTCCCAGGTATAATTGAAACAGTCAAGGCTTTAATCCTTATGCTGACCACCAGCTCTGTTTTGTGCATCTTCAAAGAAATATTCGTAAATGTATAACTAATGTTGTAGAAAGTGTCAACAGCACATTGAGAAAATTCGTATAAAAGTGAGTAGATGTTTCAATTCTGTCGACGTGCTTGAAATCAATATTTATCTGCAGAGAAAAAATTTAAAACAGACAAATGATTTGATTTTTGATTTTTTCGCGGTGAGGTCCTTTTTTCTACATCTATACCTCATTTTTCTGCTTCATTACTTACTGAAATTTTACACTATCCTCCTTGACTTATTTAGATCACAAACAGCACAATATAATACACTATCAAAAGTATTGCACCTAGAGGAACAGCAATTCGTGCCCATTCTGTACTTTTTATTTTTAATTTACCCGCTGAAATGATGTTTGGAATATTACCTGGAATTAACATCCCTCCACTAATAAGCATTCCCATTAAAATAGCTCTTATCTGTTCCGGCGTCATTGATGGAGAAATTTCTGCTGCTGCTAGCGTAGCATTATCAACAATTGCAGAAATTGTATTTACCCAGTATAAAATCTCACTTTTCATTTTAACAATATATAAATCAATTATAGGCTTAAAACCTGTTCCCAGTAGCTCTAATGCAAAAATAAAGACGAATACTTTAAAAGCTCTAATGAATACTTCTTTTATATTCTCATCTGCCTCAACATCTTCTGTAGGCTCACCTATCCCGCTTTCTCTTTTTGCAAAAAATGTTCCTATTAATCCAAGAGCTAAAATTGCAATTATTATATCAATACCTATTAATCGTGCAAGATAAAAAAAGTCGGCATGTAACTTGGATACAACAATAGTAGCCAGTGGCTCCCCTACAGGTGTTAAAGCAGCACCAAGGCCTATGGAGAAACAAGCAATGACAATCAAATTTATTTTGTTTTTTCTAGTAAGAGGCAAGTAGTTTACGACTTCAACCAAAACCAAAGAGGCAATTATTGCTGTAATAATGCTTGACATGAGCCCAAGTATCACGATTATAATGAATGCGAAAAGCCTCAAAGATATTTTATCTGCAACTTTTTCAACACCTATTTTCAATTTTTCTTTTAATAATGTAAAAATTAACCCTGCAATCAAAACTGCCAAAGTTATATAGTAAATGAGTGGATTTTTGAAAATATGGAAAAACAATTCTGCACTAAATTGTTTTGACACAATTACAGATATAATTCCCATTGTAAATAAAAAATATTCCAGATTGTGTTCTACTTGTTTTACCACAAATGGCAATAACAGAATAAGTACTAAAATTACAACTAATGCTGTTACCATATATATACCTCCTCTTAAATTTTGCACTATCATCTGTCAGCATTTTTGTGGAAATTCTTTCATTAATTTGAAAAATCCCTTGAAATAATACTTTAATGCGCCTGCAAAATTTGTTCAAGTTGTTCAATGGTGGGTATACCTTCAAAAACTTTTTTACCTTCCATTATCCAGGCAATTTTACCACCTTTTATATTGTATTTGAGCAGATAAAGAAAAAAGAAAAAATTCCTCGAATCTACAACCTCAACCTCGATTTCTGTGTGGTTTTAAATGTAAAATAATGGAACTATACTCCTTCTTCAAATACCTACTGCTAAACCATTTGCTCGTGTTAATTCCTTTAAAACGTATTTTATCCATGACTTGCCCGCAAATGGACCTTCTAATATCGGTAATGAAACTCTTAACCATTCTTCTATGTCTTCTTCTTTGTACTTTCTTTTTTCCTCCTGCTTTGCCGACAGTATTATCCTTTTTATTTCTTCTTGTCTTAAATGCCATTGCTTTGTATAGTCTTCTAATCTGCCATTTGCTTTCTCCGATAATATCCTGCGGGTGTTAAAATAAAATTGTGTCTGATGTATCATGTATGAAACAGTAAAAAGTATGGCTATTGAAAAAGTTTTGAATAAATATTGTGAAAAAGAAGATCCTTCTCGCCCTGCTTTAAAAAAATTATTAGAAGAATTACTCGTGCTATCTGAACGTAGTATCTATCTTTCCAATAATGCTAACGATAAGGGCAATGGATTCTATGATAGAAAACTTGCAACTCCTCTGGGTAACCTCGAAATCTCTGTCCCTAGAAATTGATTCTTATCATTGTGAAATTAAAGATTCTTCCAAAGTTAAGTTGCAAAGTTATTAAGCCCTAAATCTATGCTCGCTATTCCCTTTGGAAGTCTTTTTATCTCAGCTATTTCTTTTTCATAAACTATTTCAACGACATAAATACTTCCTTTTGGAATTATCCTGACTTCTCTTAGATTTCCTGTTATCCTTGTTTTGAGTTTAATTTATATAAGCTTCAGAATGCGCCTCATATAAAATCTTGCAATTGCTTATGATTTCAAAGCGCAAAAGAGGATCTGCATAATTTAAAATAACAACATCAATCTCATCTCTTTTAAAAATTTCTATAAGAAGATCTCTTAATATTGAATTATACAAATTCATATCTATCTTTTTAGTAAATTTTATTCCAATATCTAAGTCACTCAATTAATTTGCCTTTCCTCTTGCATAACCACCAAATATCAAGATTAAAGATACATCGTATTCTTTCACAAACTCACTTAATTTTTCTTTGTCATAAAAGACACCATCTATTTCATAAAACATAAACTTTACCCCCACATAACAAACTCATCTTTACTTGTAATTTAAACTCCATTTATCAATAAACAAAAGCCTTAATATCTCAAGTCCCGTACCTTCTAAATTGCTCTTTGCCCCGCTTCCAAAAAGTATACTCAAAGGGTTTGGAGTTGTGTAATATTTTAACACAGGTTTGCCCTGTATGCCAGCCTCTTTTGCAGCGATATCTACAGCATCGTAGAAATCCCCTAATTTATCCACAAGACCAACTTTAAGTGCCTGCCTTCCTGTGAATATCCTGCCATCTGCTAATTCTTTTACTTTGTCTATAGGCATCTTTCTCCCTTCAGATACAATCTCTACAAACTGCTCATAAGTATCATCTATGACTCCTTGTAATATTTTCTTTTCTTCCGGAGTTAAATCTCTGGTAGGAGAACCCATATCTTTATAAGGACCGCTCTTTATTGTTATCTCTTTTAATCCCAACTTATTGTAAAGCCCTTCATAATTTGTATACTGCATTATAACTCCAATACTTCCTGTTATTGTGGCAGGATTTGCCACTATTATATCTCCGCCACAAGCTGCCATGTATCCTCCTGACGCAGCCGCATCCCCCATTGAAATTATCACTTTTTTCCCTGTTTCTTTTAACCTTTTAAGCTCTGTGTATATTTCTACAGATTTTGCTGCAGAACCTCCTGGACTATTTATCTTGACAACAACTGCCTTTACAGTACTATCCTCTTGAGCTTTTCTTATCTGCTCGACTGGATCCCCTGTGACTTGTGGAATCCCCAATATGTTTGTCTCCCCTATAACTCCTTCAATTGTTATAACACCTATTGTGTTTGAAACCGATGGCACACTTTTATTCTCTTGGGGCATTGTAAGAAAAATGGAAGCAATAACAGTACTAATTATCAAGACTATAAAAATTAATCCTATTAACGCTTTTTTACTCATTTTTTTCTTCCTCCTTCATTCTCCTTTGTACAGCTTTTTTACAGCACTTTTTGCCAATAAATAAACACCTAAGTTTAACAAAATGAGCAAAATCCCTATTATTAAAGTTATTATTATTTCAGAAACATATAATTTCTTTAGTAACAACACAATTCCAACAATGCACCCTATCAAAATAGTAGTCAGTATAAGACTCAAAAGCACATTTAAATTCCCCTTCATAGCCTTTTGAGGATTCTCCCATTCAAAGGAAGGCTTCATGGCGTCTATCAAAAGGCTTAGTATATTTACTGCGGAAATGCCTATAAGCATTAAAACAATCAGTATTACCATACTTAAAAGGTGTATTTTAAAAAGATACCAGCCCAATACATATGTAGGAAGTATAATCACTATTGTAATAATTATACCAAAAATCCATTTTGCTTTTAACTGTAGTGCCGGCTCAACTGGCATCAACTTTGATATGTAAAACATTTTTCCTTCCCTAGAGAAGGAAGTAGAGGAAAGGCTGTTACTTCCTGCTACAAAAAGAGAAAAGAAAAGCCCTATCATCGAAACCCAAAACCAGCCGTCAGGAGCTGAGGTGTATTTTATAGCCATTTCAAGCCCAATTTGTGGATTCCCCACAAAAGAAACAAGAAATACAAAGGGAATTATTATAGCCACAGGCAACACATTCATAGCATATACAGGAACTCTTATAAAAAGCTTCCATTCCCTTACCAGCAATGCCTTCAATAGGCTGGACCTCACTATTTCTTTTTTCAATGAAACTTCTTTTCTTTTTGCTTCAACCTCTTGCCCTGAAATTACAGCTTTTAAGTACATTTTTTGAGCAGAAACAGCCAAAACGGCTGTAAATATTATTGATACAGCGATAAACATCAAAAGATTTAAAAACCCTGACAAAGTATTATAATTCGTCATAGAAACTGCTCCCCATAAAGCAGGAGGGAAACTTCTAGATATCATCTTTGCAAGGTTAGCATTTTGCAAAATAAAATTTTCTATTGCCTGTTGTTCTCCATTTTGAGGAATCCGATTGATAAAAAATTGTATTGTAAAGAAGAAAATTAGCGCTAATATACTCACTATAACTGTATACAAGTCCTTTTTCCTTTTCAAATTTACAAATCTCATAATTAAAACAGAAGCAATTGCCGCAATAGAAAGAGGTATAATAGGTGTAAATATAAATACAATAAATGAAACGAGATAGTATAAAATTCCTGCCTGCGTGCCAATGCCATATATAAAGATTGCTGGTAGCATTAAAAATGCCAATGTAACATATTCATTCAATAAAATTATGCTATATTTTGACAAAACTATTTTATAAGGCTGTATAGGAAGAGGAAGCAAAATATTTATATCATCAGAAAAATAAAACACAGAAATAGTCCAAAAAAAGCCGAATACCAATGTCAAAAGCTGAGCTAAAAGAAGGACTGTCACAGGCATAAGCTGAGGCTGGTTAATTAACATGCTTGCTGCATACATGCTGTTTAAATACATTATGTACATAAAAAGCAATGTTCCCCCGCCAACAGCCATTCCAAATAGAGCAAGCACTATTTCCCATAAATCTTTCTTTTTAACAAAATATTTATATCTCATTGCCGAAATGCTATAATAAACTTTCATTTGTGTTCTTAAAAGCGATAAAAACTCCCTCATTTTTCTGTCAACTCCAAGAATATTTTTTCTAAGGATTCCCTTTCGTGTTGGCTTTTTATTTCTTCCATTGTTCCACAGGCTATAATTTTGCC
Source organism: Thermoanaerobacter kivui (assembly GCF_000763575.1). Classification (NCBI taxonomy): domain Bacteria; kingdom Bacillati; phylum Bacillota; class Clostridia; order Thermoanaerobacterales; family Thermoanaerobacteraceae; genus Thermoanaerobacter; species Thermoanaerobacter kivui. The sequence goes on along the minus strand of NZ_CP009170.1, from coordinate 832,322 downwards.
TTTGTTTATTATCGCTATTTTATCGCACAGCCTTTCTGCAACTTCCAAGACGTGTGTTGAAAAAAACACAGTAAAACCTGCTTTTGTATGTTCTGCCATAAGCTCTTTAAGTAAAAAGGCAGATTTTGGGTCCAGCCCTACCATGGGTTCATCCAAAATCCAAACAGAAGGATTGTGAATAAGTGCGGCTGTAATGAGGAGCTTTTGTTTCATTCCATGAGAATAACTTTGTATTAAGTCTCCAATGGCATTCTTTAGATCAAAAGCCTCCAAGAAATATTCAATCCTCTCTTTCCTGTCTTTTTCAGATACGCCATACACATCTGCAATAAAATTGAGATATTCTATGCCTGTCAGTTTGTCATAAATATCAGGGCTGTCTGGAACATATCCTATGCGCTTTTTAACCTCTATAGGATTTTTGTCGATATCAATTCCGTCTACTTTAATTTCTCCTGTATCGTGAGACAGAAGACCTACTATCATTTTTATCGTAGTAGTTTTGCCAGCACCGTTAGGACCTAAAAATCCAAATATTTCACCGGGATTTACAACAAGGTCAATGTTGTCAACAGCTTTTATTTTACCTTTATTGTAAGATTTTGAAACGCCTTTTAATTCTATCAAGTTTTACACCTCCACCCTATCACTTTTTTTATTATAACATAATTTCGTTCAAAATTTGCCAATAAATTTATTAAATTTTATCATTTTTTCTTGTATTTTCAGCCAAAAGGTAGTATTAAAAAACTTTTAAACTTCATATTATTATTTTGAATTACATTAACAGGGAGGAGAGCTATTGGACACCAAAAAATATTACAAACCAATTCTCCTTTTACTAGCACTCATTTTTTTAACTTACTTTTCTATTTCCTTTTTCAATAAAACCATAGAGACAGTTGCAGACAATAAAGAAGAGATAAAAACTGTACTGGATGAATTTTTTAAAAGAAGAGGAAGTGTACTTTTAAGCGGCGACATAAGAGAAATAGAAGGTTTTTACGACAAGTCATCTACATACGGCAAATGGGCATTGGACCATGAAAGGAGGCGAATCGAATACGTTAAAGGATGGTCTGAAAAGAGAGATCTTAAGTTTACAGAAGCAGAGTCTTTTTACAGGATAAAAAGCGTAAAAGCTGGTGAAAACTCTATTTGGGTGTATCTTGTGGAAACTATGAAAATGGGATACGCTTACAACATAAAAAGCGATGTAATAAATTACATGGGATTAGGTATACGGCATTCCATACAGCTCGTAAAAGTTGATGGAAAATGGCTTATAAGAAGAGATTGGTATTATGACCCCCTTGACGAAGACTCTGCTTTTATAGATGTCAGCCCCGCCGAAGGTATAATCCCTGAAATTACCCCTGCCAGTTCAAAACCTGTCACCGAAGAAGAATCAAAACCTAAAAAGAAAGGAAAGTACGACAGAGAAGGAGCAGTAGCCTATGCAGATAAATATGCAGGAGCCGCATGGGGAAGTGGCAACAACTACGAGTACAACAAAAAATACAGAGATTACAATGGTCTTGGAGGAGACTGCACAAATTTTGCATCACAAGTGCTACATGAAGGTGGAGGCCTTCCAATGGACTACGTATGGAATTTTAATGGAAAAGACTCTTCTACTGCTTGGGCACAAGCGCCGGCACTTTTTAATTATCTCATTTATACAGGAAAAGGAAAATTAATTGCAAAGGGCTATTATTTAGACATGGTACAACCCACCGAACAACATCCAAAAGGGGCAATAAGAGAAATTGAAAAAGGAGACCTTATTTGCTATGAAGAAAAGGGAGAAATAGTTCACTTTGGAGTAGTGACAGGCTTTGACTCCATAGGAATCCCTGTTGTAAACACTCACACTTCTGATAGATACCATGTCCCCTTCGATTTAGGGTGGGACAAAAGGGTAATTTACAGATTCATACATATAAATGATTAAAGATAGAGAAAGCCTCTCTATCTCAGTTTGTTGACAAACCTTTTTGTGAGTAATTTAAAGTCTCTTGCTTTATATTAAAGTGCAGGCTCACGTATCTAAGTCGTGCCTAAGGCTCGTTTTGAGCAGCTTCTGAATTCGCTTTCTTTCATGGGTCATCCTGAGGAGGTGCGCAGCAGAAGCCTGAGAGAAGCGAAAGGACTTTGTCTACAGTCTGAGATAGAGAAAAATCTCTATCTTTAATTTTCTTTATCTGCCCTTTGAAGTTTTATTACATCTTCATCCTTTACATTTTTGTCGTGGTGGTGCTTGACAATATATATTACTTTATCGCTTAATCCAATTTCTTTGCAAATTTCTCCACTATATTCTGCATGGTTATAATACACTTGTAAAAAATACAAACGCTTTTCAAGATATCTTGCCAAAGGTGGTATCTTTTTTATCAACACAGCAATTGCTTTTTTATCAGGGGTTATTTTAACCTTTATTTTGCCTATGTCATGAAAAAGGGCAGCTTTTAAAAGTTCCTCATCTTTTACCTTATATTTATCCATGAGAGTATAACACACATCCAAAGAATGCCTTTTTTCATAGACAGGAAGCCTATTAAAATACTCTAACTCTCTTTTGGTTAAAAATTTCTTTAAAAATTCATAATCCCTATCATAAATGCCAGCAGTCAAAGACTTGAAATACTGCAATACTCTATTCACAAAATCACCTTTTAATCTAACAGTATTCCCTCTTTTTCAAGCGCATCTAACAACTCGCCTTTTTTATAATATCAAAACATATCTTCATGTCAATATAAAGCTCTCTGTCCTCATTGAGAGGTTTAATGTATTTACCACACACAAAAAATTTCATTTTACTTGTATATATTATAATATTTAACAAAGTTTTAAAAAATCCTTCCAAACCTTAAATTTTTAACTTTGGTCAAGACTTGATAACACATCATCAAAAACACCTATTCTGCAAATTTTTCTATTGACATCCCAATGGCGACATATTTCACAGCTTCTATCTCCATTAGCAATAGACATAGAAAAATTATTAGCATAAAGGGACTGGTCTAATTCAAAGTCCTTGCAATTCTTTCCAACTGTCCTCAATTGTTCAACACTTACCACAAAACCACCACCTACAATCTTTTTATCCTTTCCTCTACATCAAAAGGTGTCATACCTGTCGCATCTATCACAGCAGCTTTCGTTGAAATATCATCCATCCCCAACATATTTCTACTTTGGCCTGTAATGACAACAGCATCATAGGCATTAAAATTGTTTTTGCTCAAAAGGTATTCCTCCAATTCCACAACTTCATATCCTCTTTCTTTTAAATAATTTTTAATATTAGAAAGCTGGCTTTCCACTGCTACCTTTTTCCCCATCACAACACCTCCTGATTCCCTTTACCAAATAGTATTCTCCACAGCAGTTATTTTATACTTGTAAACATCTCTCCTACTAATACAAAAACTAAAGACAAAAGCCACATCACAATCATAGCAATGACAAGATAACTTCCCCATCTTTCCATAAATTCTATTTCTTTTCTTTTTTCAGGCAATTCTTCGTGGTAGTAAATTTTTTTAACTGTCTTCAAGTCATTTATCCAATAAGATATGTACAATATTCCTCCTAATAATCCCACTGCTGTACCTGCCAAAAAAAGATAGTTGCTGTAATATACAAAAGAGGTGTAAAAACCATTTACAATAATATTTGACACTATAGCTATTATTCCCATAACAATTCCTAAAATAATTCCCTTTTTCATATTCCACCTCGATTTCACCAGATTATATTTCGATTATATCACAAACGATAAACAAAATGATTTGTTTTAAAATTGTTAAAATTTAAAATTTAAGTTTCAAGAAGGATTTTCATACCTTTGTATAGAATAGATATAGTTGTCCATTTTTTTAAGGGTGGGGGTATTAAATGAAAAAAAAGAAAAAAGAGAAATATTTAAACATAATGATAATTCCCGACTCAAACCACCAAATCAAAAGCTTTAGGGTTTCTATTCCCCTTATAAAAACGACGGCGCCGCTTAAGGTTGCCGTTGGGAAGGTGCTCACACGGGTTTCTATTCCCCTTATAAAAACGACGGCGATAATAACTTTTTCAATATTTCTGGCTGCTACACTTTCTTTAGTGTATTTTGGAAAAACCACCTCTTATTTATATACTGTAATCAGAGAAAAAGATGAAAAAATTGCACAATTGACGTCAATTAAAGAAGAACAAGACAAAAAAATTGCCACGCTCGATAAAAACGCACAATTAGTCAACGAAAAAATTAAGAGTTTAAATGAACTTGAAGAAAAGGTAAGGCGAATGGTAGGATTGTCAACTCCAACTACCAGCCGTGGTGGCCTTTCAAGAGATGCCAGAAATGAAGGCAGCATTACCTATGACAATGAAACAACAGCACAGCTCACTTCAGAAATAGATCAAAAAACACAAGATTTAAAAGACCTCATTTCAAAGGTAGCAGCAAGACTGGATTACCTCGAATCAATACCCAGTACCTATCCAGTACAGGGTACCATCACTTCTCCTTTTGGAACGAGAAAGTCACCTTACGGATATGGCACTGAATTTCATCCAGGAATTGATATAGCAGTCTCAGTTGGTACTCCAGTAAGAGCTGCAGGAAAAGGAGTAGTTACATACGCAGGTTGGCTTTCAGGATACGGAAAAGCTGTAATAATAGACCACGGATATGGTATTCAGTCGGTTTATGGACACAATTCACAAATCATCGTCAAAGTGGGCCAAACTGTGAAAAGAGGAGATATAATTGCAAAATCAGGAAATACTGGAAGAAGCACTGGGCCCCATGTTCACTTTGAAGTTAGGGTAAATGGCAACCCTGTAAATCCAATGAACTATCTTGCAAAGGGGAATTGATATGTTTCAAAGGAAAGAGCAAGTTTTGGAAGTTAACCCAGACAAAATAGACACTGTCATAGGCAAAAATTCAACTTTTGAAGGCACCATTAAATCACAAGGTACCCTCAGAATAGATGGTAATTTCACTGGCCAAATAGAGACAAAAGGCAACATCATAATAGGCGAATCAGCTAAAGTAGAAGCCAATATAACTACAGATAACATCATTCTTTCCGGTGAAGTAAAAGGAAACATATTTGCAAAAGGACAATTGCAACTTACTTCTACAGGAAAACTTTCCGGCGATATAGAAGTTCAAAACTTGATAATAGAAGATGGAGCCATTTTTGACGGCAAATGTAAAATGTTAAAATCTCCTCAAAGCAATCCTGTTAAAAATGACGAACAAAAAAAATAATTTAAAAAAGGCCGGCCATGCGGCCTTTCTTAAATTATTGGCACATACACATTGTTGTTTTCATCAAAATATCCTTTTAAAATTTCTCCTAATATTTCAATGCCCTTTGCTATTTCCTTCACCTCACAAGAAGCAAAACTCAGCCTTACAAAGCTATTTTCTTTTTTACCCATAAAGAATATATCGCCAGGTACTATCATTAAATTTCTGTCCAAACACTTTGAGTACAAACTTTTAGCAGAAAGATTATTTTTAAGCTTTAACCAAAAATAAAACCCTCCTTTGGGATGTTCAAACTCTGTGTAGTTTTTAAGGTTTTCAAGACGCCTTCCCATCTCACTAAATCTTTCATACATTACCTGTTTTATACTTTCAACATGTTTCACCCAGATATTTTCTCTTAAATACAAATCAAAAGCCCTCTGCATGAGTCCCGATGTAGAAAGGTCTGATACGTATTTAGCTTTTAAAAAAGAACTCACAAATCTCTCAGGAGCAATTATAAAACCAAGTCTCAACCCTGGCATATATACTTTAGAAAAACTTTTTATGTAAATCACTCTGTCGTGTTTGTCATATGCCTTAAGAGGCAATGTTTTTTCTTTTGTAAAGCTAAGTTCGCTGGCAAAGTCATCTTCCACCACATAAGTTTCGTACTTTTCTGCTAAACTAATCAATTTTTTCTTTTTTTCTTCACTGTAGGTAATCCCTGTAGGATTATGAAAATTGGGTATTACATATATAAATCTGGGCTTAAATTTTTTTAGTTTATCTTCTAATTCTTCCAAGTCTATCCCATCCTTTTGCAATTCCACTTCTAATATTTCTGCTCCGCGGGACTCAAAAGAAGCCAAAGCCCACGAATAAGTCGGTCTTTCAGCAATTATGGCATCCTCGAAATTTATAAGAGCTTTGGATACAACATCTATCCCTTGCTGTCCTCCCGATATTATTTGTATATTGTCTATAGAGGTAAATATTTGGTCTTTTTTTACAAATTCTTTGACAGATTCCCTAAGAGGTTTATATCCTTTTGTGTCTTGATACTCAAAAGCATATCCTCCATCTCTTTTCAATACCCTGTTAATTAATTCCCTAAAATCTTCTACAGGAAAAAGTTCAGGGTTAGGAGAAGAAGAAGCAAAATTTATCATACCTTTTCGCAGGGCAAACTGCCCTTGGTCCAATGATTTAATGTTTTCCTCCATTTCATCGTCTTTTTTTATATCTTCACAAACATAAGTTCCACTTCCTACTTTGGTATATACATAACCGTTTTGCTCCAAAAGTTTATAAGCATTTATTATGGTAATGTTATTTACACCCAGCTCTTTTGCAAGACTTCTTATTGTGGGAAGTTTGTAACCTCCTGGGAGACTGCCGTTTTCTATAAACCTCTTTATTTGGCTGTAGACTTGCATGTACAAAGGTATATTTTTATTCTTATCAATCGTTATTTTATTCATACTAACACCCCACAGAATTGTATCGTTACAATTATTATACCATTATCACAACAAAAATTCTTTTTAAATATCAAATGTATTATAATGGATGTAGGTAAAAAAATATTAAAAAGAAATTTGGCGAGGTGAAACTATGTTTTTGCTTTTAAAAGGTGGAGAAGTGTACTCTCCTGAACCTTTGGGAAGAAAAGACATACTGATATGCAACGGTAAAATACTAAAAATCGCAGATGAAATAAAAGCCACCAATGAGTTTGGCAATGTAGAAACAGTAGATTTAAAAGGCTTCATTGTAGTTCCCGGTTTTATTGACCAACATGTACACATAGCAGGAGGCGGCGGAGAAGGAGGACCTATCACAAGAACTCCAGAAATAAAGCTTTCTGACATTATAAAAGGCGGCATTACCACAGTCGTAGGCCTTTTAGGAGCTGATGGAATAACCCGAAGCATGGCCTCACTTCTTGCAAAAGCGCGAGCATTAGAACAAGAAGGCATAACTACATACATTTACACAGGAGCTTATGAACTTCCCACTCGAACTTTAACAGGAAGTGTAAGATCTGATTTAGTTTTAATAGATAAAGTTATAGGAACTGGCGAAATAGCCATTTCAGACCACAGGTCTGCACAACCAACTATTGAAGACTTGACAAAACTTGCTGCAGAAGCGAGAGTCGGTGGACTTTTAGGCAATAAGCCCGGAGTAGTTCACCTCCACGTTGGAGATGGGATAAGAGGGCTCACTCCTATTTTTGAGATAGTAAAAAATACAGAAATACCTATTACGCAATTTGTCCCGACTCATATAAACAGAATAGGACACCTTTTTGAGCAAGGATTGAAATTTATAGAAATGGGTGGCGTAATTGACCTTACTTCTGATATAAAGCCGGACGCCCACACAAAAACTGCTTTAACACCAAAAGAAGCAATTAAAAAAATCGTAGAAAACAAATTACCTATAGAAAAAGTCACTATGAGCTCTGATAGCAATGGTAGCATTCCTGTATTTGATGAAAATAAGCGATTGGTAAAGGTTATGGTGGGAAGTGCACAAACTCTATACCGCGATTTAAGAGAAGTTATAGTGGAAGGGATACTGCCAATAGAACAAGCAATTAAGATAATAACAGAAAATGTAGCAAAAGTATTAAATCTGTATCCTAATAAAGGCTGTATCAAAGAAAAGTCAGACGGAGACATTGTAATATTAGACAATAACTTAAACATTCACTCTGTCATTGCAAAGGGAAGATTCATGATAAATGAGAAGAAATCAGTTAAAAAAGGCATGTTTGAAGAATAAAAGGCGCGAAAACGCCTTAGACTTTAGACAAAGTCACTTTTAAAAAGTCTCCGCTTTTATGCATAAAGTGCATCCTACTGCCCAAAACGAGCCATAGACACGACTTAGATACGTGAGCCTGCACTTTAATATAAAGCTGGAGACTTTAATTTATACGTAAAAAGTTTGTCAACAAACTGAGGCGATTTTACGTCTTATATTCTTGATACTCTTTTAAAATCATGTCAGCTATTATCTCCATTGGAATAGACAAATCCATGCTCATCTTCCTCATAGTTTTATAAGCCTCATCCTCACTCAATCCTTTAGCTTTCATAATATACCCTTTTGCTTTTTCAATCTTTTTTCTCGCTTCAAGTTCATGCTTTAATTTTTGAATTTCTTCTTTCATACTTCTAAATTTTTTGTAATTTTCTATGACAAATTCCACTGTCGCTAAAAGCACCGTTCTGTCTATAGGTTTTAATAGATAAGAAAATACAGAGTATTTTCTTACTTCTTCGATAAAATCTCTTGAAAGAGTAGGTGTCATCAAAATTACAGGGGCTATATCTGCTTCATTTATAATGCGTCCAATTTCAAAACCATTCATGTTAGTAAGATTCAAATCCGCTATAACTAAATCAGGAGCGAGAGCGCGACAAAGCCTTATAGCACTTCCGCCATCTCTCGCTTCATAAACCAAGTGTCCATTCGCTAATAACACATTCTTTATGAACTGCCGAGACAAATCGCTGCTGTCTGCCAAAACAATTCGCCATTGGCTCATCGAGACACCTCTAATTTAACTTAGAATTTAGATAGATATTGATCTAATTCCCATTGAGTAACGTATATTTTGTACTCATCCCATTCTGCTCTTTTAGCCTCCAAGAATTTTGTATACACATGATCGCCTAATGCTTCTTTTATAACTTCATCCTTTTCTAACTCGTTTAAAGCTTCTTCTAAAGAGCCTGGCAGTCTTTCAATTCCTAAGTTTTCTAATTCTTCTTTATTCATATGGTATATATTTGCATTTACAGGTGGTGGCGGTGTTATATTATTCTTTATACCATCTAATCCTGCTGCCAATGCAACAGCCAAAGCAAGATAAGGATTGCTGGTTGGATCAGGACTTCTAAGTTCTATCCTTGTAGATTCTCCTCTTTTGGCAGGAATTCGTATTAAAGGACTTCTGTTTCTTGCAGACCAAGCAATATTTACAGGAGCTTCATAGCCTGAAACTAGGCGTTTATAAGAATTAACAATAGGGTTAGTAATAGCTGTCATAGCTTTTGCATGTTTTATAATTCCTCCTATATAGTTATAACATACTTTACTTAGCCCTATAGGGTCAGAAAGGTCATAAAAAGCATTTTTACCATCTTTTGTAAGTGACATGTTCATATGCATTCCAGAACCCGCAATGCCAAAAACTGGTTTTGGCATAAAGGTGGCGTGTAACCCATGTTTTTGAGCAATTATTCTTACCACCATTTTAAAAGTCATCACATTGTCAGCAGTAGTTAATGCATCGTCATATTTGAAATCTATCTCATGTTGTCCTGGTCCTACTTCATGATGAGATGCTTCAATTTGAAACCCTAGTTGCTTAAGAGTGGATACCATTTCTTTTCTTGCGCTTTCTCCTAAATCTACAGGTGCCATATCAAAATAGCTTGCATTATCTTGAGTTATTGTTGTAAGATTACCCTTTTCATCCGTCAAAAAGAGATAAAACTCGCATTCAGGCCCTACATTAAATTGATAACCTAATTTCTTCGCCTCTTCTAAATTTCTTTTTAAAACATAGCGAGGGTCTCCTTCAAAGGGAGTTCCATCGTAATTGTAAATATCACATATGAGTCTTGCCTCTACACCAGAGTTTGTCCTCCATGGGAAGATCACAAACGTATCAGGATCCGGCCTTAAATACATGTCTGATTCTTCGATTCTCACAAATCCGTCAATTGAAGATCCGTCAAACATAATTTCATTGTTGAGAGCTTTATTTAGTTCTTCTACTGGGATAGAAACATTTTTCATGACTCCAAAGATGTCACTGAATTGAAGATGTACATATTCCACTCCATACTCATTTGCCAGTTTTAAAACATCCTCTTTGCTATATTTTTTACCCATAATCTTCCTCCTCTAATAAATTAAGGGCGCACTCAAATAGGGTGCCAATACCCATTTGAAGACGCCCTTGCCTTCCCTATAAATTATTATTAAATTTTAACTAAGAAATATTATATCACATTTTTTTCACAGTGCAATATAGTTTTAATAATTTTTTGCTATTTTTTCTCTACTAGTATGTCAATGCCATCAATCCAACCAGAAACTACGTTGAAAAGCCATGCTCCAAAAGCACTAACTATAGAAAAAATTATGCCATAAACTATTCCGCCAATGAGGCCACCAATTATTCCTGCACCAAAAGCTCCAAAGCTGTTTGCAAAAAGTCCACCAAATAAACCACCAATGAGTCCCAGAATTAGGCCTATCACAATCCCGTAAATCAAAGTAAATTTAAAAACTGACAAAACAGATATTTTTTTGAGTTTATAATTCCACATTTTAACACCTCCTTCCTTTTTTGAAATTTTAAATGTTTACGTTATAATTATATTATATCCAAAAATAATTATGCCTGTCTGTAGTTTCAGGGGGGATTTTATGAAAAGTTTTACAATAGTTATTCCATTTATAAAAAAGCACAAGTGGGATTACATAATAGGTATAATTTTTTTATTAGCAGTAGACTTGCTTCAAATGATAGTTCCCCATTTACTAGGTTCAGTAACTGATTTATTTAAAAGTAAAGATTTAACTCCAAAAGTACTATTAACGTATTCGTTTTGGATAATAGGTATAGCTATTTTGGTATTTGCTTTTAGATTTATTTGGCGAATGAAAATAATGGGGATGTCAATGTAAGGCTTATATTACAATTTATATATGCTGCAGTACAAAGACCAATTAATAGAAAAGGAAGCATAACTAGCATACTAAAATTTAGGATGGACATACTATTTTTGAGGTGATAGTGTGAAAAAATACTCTAAAATAGTATGTGCCCTCCTTATTTTCTTACTTTTATTTAGTTTATCCGGTTGTAAAAATAAACAACAAAATAAACCTCAAAAAAAGCCCCAAACGAGTCAAAAAACAGAATTGCCAAAGGAACTATCCAAAATAGAAGAAGATATAGAAAAAATAATAAAAGAAGTTCAAAAGATAAAAGAAAAAACGCAAACAGCACAAAACGCCCAAAAAGACAAAAAAGACGAGAAAAAAGAAAAAGATAAAAACAAATCAAAACAAATTACTCAAAAAACCCCAGAAGAAAAATCGTGGGAGCAGGTTGATAAATTAACAAAAGATATTCATATAAATTGGAATTCATTAAATCCCATTGCCGTCAAAGCAGGTGCAAAATTAAATTTAATAAACAGCATGAGTGCAGCCATAAACGATTTTACTATAACAACAAACAAAAAATCGAAAATTGATGTATTAATAAGTGCAAATAACGTATATAAATACATCCCTGATTTAGAAGACCTCTTTCAAACAGAGACACCTACTGATATAAAAAGATTAAAATTTTATGCACAGGATATAAGTTTTAAAAGCGAGGTCCAAAAATGGGATGAAGTCTCAAAAGATATAATAGATATGAATTCTGTGTGGAAAACTTTAAAGCCAAAGCTTCCTAAAGAGGCTAAAAATTCTGCTGATAAATTTGAAGCAGGGCTTTCAGAACTTGAAAAAGCAGTAAAATCCCAAAACAAAGTTTTAATTAAAATAAAAGCTGACGTACTTCTTCAAGACATAAAATCTCTTGAAAAAACCTCAAAGCCTAAAAAGTAGTTTTTGTACTTTTTGGGCTTTTTGTACATTTGTAATCCTTATTTTATTGACTTCATATAATAATAATGATATATTTTAAATTAAATAAACATACTTTAATGCAGGGTACAATTGAAATCTTGTTATTTTTTAGAGGAGGATAAATAATGGGAGTTAATGTAGCAATTGTAGGAGCTACCGGAATGGTAGGAAGGACTTTTCTTAAAGTAATGGAAGACAGAAATTTCCCTGTTGACCAACTTTATCTATTTGCTTCTTCAAAATCTGCAGGACAAAAAATCACATTTAGAGGTAATGAATACATTGTAGAAGAACTTACTGAAGAAAGCTTTAAAAGAGACATTCAAATCGCTCTTTTTTCCGCTGGTGCAACTATAAGTAAACACTTTGCGCCAATAGCAGCATCTCATGGAATAGTAGTTATAGATAATTCCAGCGCTTGGAGAATGGACGAAAACGTACCTTTGGTTGTCCCTGAAGTAAATCCGGAGGACATTTCATGGCACAAAGGAATAATAGCAAATCCAAATTGCTCTACCATTCAAATGGTAGTTCCTTTAAAACCGCTTCACGACAAATATAAAATAAAGAGAATAGTTGTATCAACTTATCAAGCAGTATCCGGAGCAGGCAAAAAAGGCGTAGATGACCTTGAAAGAAGCTTAAGAGGAGAACCATGCCAAGTATTCCCTCACCCTATTGCAAATAACTGCATTCCACACATAGACTCCTTTACACCAAACGGATACACAAAAGAAGAATTAAAGATGATAAACGAAACCAAGAAGATCATGGGAGATAGTTCAATAAAGGTATCTCCAACAACAGTAAGAGTACCTGTTGCAAACTCTCACAGTGAGTCTGTCAACGTAGAATTTGCAAGACCTTATGAAATGAAAGAATTAATAGAAATTTTAAAAAATGCCCCAGGCGTTGTTGTAGAAGACGACCCACAAAACAACATTTATCCCCTTGCAACCTATGCCTCAGGGCGAGACAAAGTTTTTGTCGGCAGAATAAGAAGAGATGAAACAGTTTACAGCGGTCTGAACATGTGGATTGTAGCCGACAACATAAGAAAAGGAGCGGCTACAAACGCTGTTCAAATAGCAGAACTTTTAATCAAAAATATGTGAAAGGAGAATAATTATGCCTGTTTTTAAAGGTTCGGGCGTCGCCATTGTCACCCCTTTTAACGAAAAAGGTGTAAATTTCGAAAAGCTTGGCGAGCTTATAGAATGGCATATAAAAGAAGGAACTGATGCTATCATCATATGTGGTACCACTGGTGAAGCCTCCACAATGACACAAGAAGAGCAACAAGCGGCAATTAAATTTACAGTAGAGAAAGTTGCCGGAAGAATACCGGTAATTGCAGGGACTGGTTCTAACAACACCGCCCACGCTGTTGAAATGAGTGAGTACGCTCAATCTGTAGGCGCTGATGCTCTTTTAGTTATAACACCTTATTACAACAAAACGACACAAAAAGGATTAGTGGCTCACTTTACCGAAATAGCAAGGCATGTAGATATACCTATTATCGTCTATAATGTTCCCAGCAGAACCTCCCTCAATATGCAGCCTGAAACCTTCCTTGAAATAAGTAAACATGTAGACAATGTAGTAGGTGTAAAAGAAGCCAGCGGTGACATCGTACAGGTAGCTGAAATTGCCCGCATTATGGGTAAATCTTTTGAAATATACTCAGGAAATGACGACCAAGTAATACCAATAATGTCTTTAGGAGGGCTGGGCGTAATATCTGTTACAGCAAACATAATTCCTGCAAAAATACATGAAATGACAATCGCTTACTTAAACGGAGATATTGAAAAAGCAAGAGACATGCAGTTAGAACTTAATCCATTAAACAGAGCTCTTTTCATAGAAACAAATCCTATACCTGTAAAGACTGCTATGAACTTAATGGGATTCAATGTAGGACCTTTGCGTCTCCCATTGGTTGAAATGAGTGATAAAAACTTAGAATATTTGAAATCTGTTCTTGCAAAATATGGTTTATTGAAGGAGGCTCATTAATGATTAAAATAATAATTCACGGTTGCAATGGAAAAATGGGAAAAGTCATAGCAAAATTGGCAGCAGAAAGTCCCGATTTCAAAGTCGTAGCAGGAGTAGATAAAAACACTTCTCCTCTCGATTTTCCTGTTTACAGCGATTTAAAAGAAGTAAAAGAAGAAGCAGATGTAGTAATTGACTTTTCATACCATGAAGCTGTGCCTGATATGGTCAAAGCCGCCGCTCAAAAGAAACTTCCTGTAGTCATAGCTACAACAGGACTCAGTGAAGAAGAATTAAAAGTTATAGAAGAAGCATCAAAAGAAATACCGATTTTTAAATCTGCAAATATGTCACTTGGAGTAAATATACTTATAAACCTCGTAAAAGAAGCTGCAAAAATCTTACAGCAAGACTTTGACATAGAAATAATAGAAAAGCATCACAACATGAAAAAAGATGCCCCAAGTGGTACTGCTTTGATGATCGCCGATGCCATAAACCAAGTACTAAATGATAAAAAAGAATACGTATATGGACGTCATACCAAAACTGAACAGAGAAAACCAAACGAACTAGGGATACACGCAGTAAGGGGCGGCACAATTGTAGGTGAGCACCAAGTCATTTTTGCAGGTCACGATGAAGTAATCACCATAAGTCACTCTGCCCAATCCCGCGAAATTTTTGGTTATGGCGCTTTAAAAGCTGCAAAATTCATAATAAATCAAAACCCTGGATTATACAACATGGAAGACCTTGTAAAGAAAGGATGATAGTATTTGAACACAAATGATAACTTGACAACCCCTTATGAAATTGCAAGATACATCAAAGAAGCAAAAAAATCCACACCTGTTAGGGCTTACATACAAGGGAATATAGAGATTGAAGAAACCGAAGAATTGGAAGTATATGGCTGTGACAACTTTAAAGTCGTCTTTGGTGAATTGTACGTCGTCGAAAAATTGATTGAAGCAAATAAAGATAAAATAAAACATTATCGCTTAGAGTATGATCGCAGAAATTCTGCAATTCCTTTGCTGGATATTAAGCATCTTGATGCAAGAATAGAACCAGGTGCAATAATTAGAGATAAAGTAAAAATAGGCAAAAACGCTGTGATAATGATGGGTGCAGTAATAAACATAGGTGCAGAAATTGGTGAAAACTCTATGATAGACATGAACGCAGTAATAGGAGCCAGAGGAATTATAGGCAAAAACGTCCATGTAGGAGCTGGAGCTGTCATAGCAGGAGTGTTAGAACCCCCCAGCAGTGTACCAGTTGTGCTTGAAGATAACGTACTTGTCGGGGCAAATGCAGTTATATTAGAAGGAGTAAGAGTAGGTCATGGCGCTGTTGTTGCAGCAGGATCAGTTGTGACAGAAGATGTACCACCTAACACAGTAGTCGCAGGAGTTCCGGCAAAAATTGTAAAAATAGTAGGCGACAAAACCCGTGAAAAGACAAAACTCATGGAGGACTTAAGAGGTTAATTAAAACACCCGATTTTGTCGGGTGTTTTTAATATTCTATTCCGTATCTCGCCGGTATTCCCCTTTCAAAAGGATGTTTAATCGCTTTCATCTCTGTAACCAAGTCTGCTTTTTCAATAATTTCTTGAGGAGCACTTCTACCCGTCAAAACAAGTTCTATCTCTTTGGGTTTTATTTCTATTAATTTTAGTACATCCTCCACAGTGTACATCTTACTATGTATAGCTGCCATTATCTCATCTAAAATAAGCACATCGCATTTTTTGTTTTCCAACACATCTACAACAAATTCATAAGCCTTTTTCATTTCTTTTGCAAGAACTTTTTTCTCTTCTTCATTTAACGTCCAAAAGAATTTATCTGAAGATTGAAACCTAAAAACTTTAAAATTTTCAATATTCTTAAGTGTATGAAGTTCTCCTGTATCTGTTTCTTTTAAAAACTGCACCATATAAACTTTAAAGCCTCTGCCCACTGCCCTTATGCCAAGCCCAATAGAAGCTGTAGTCTTTCCTTTACCATCTCCAGTATAAACTTGTATAAGTCCTCTTTCCAAAACTTATCCCCCCTTTTATCTTCTGTTAATTTCATTCTAACTCTTTTGGGTTTCCTTTTCAACTACTTCCATCCTCGTAATAGAAACCTCATAAGCGATTTTTGTAACCACTTCATCGTTAATCTTTTTCTGGTATTCCCTGCTCTGTACTCTTCCCCATAACCGTATTCGATCTCCTACTTCTAATTTTTCAGAAAATCTAGCGTTCCTCCCCCATGCTATAACAGGTATGTAGTCGGATTTGTTATAAGGCCTATTTACAGCAATAAGCAAATCAGTTATCTCTCTTCCAAAGGGAGTTGTTCTATAAACAGGTTTTTTGCAAATAAAGCCATCTAAAAAAATTTCATTCGGATTCTTTACTATTTCATCTTCTGGCAATACCATTATGTCTCGGGCAAATATGGTCAAAATCAGCTTATTTTTCCCTTCTTCTGGAGATTTTCTATTGTATGACCTCAATTGCCCCTCAATTTTTACCCTTGTTCCCACTTGTAAATTCATACCTTCAAATAACCTGTTAGAAATAGTAATCGGAAGATAATCCTTAGTTTCGCTCAGCCTTGGCACTTCTAAAATAAAATTAAAAAACTGCTCCCCATATAACTCATGGCTGTATTCGAAATCTGTAAATATCTTTCCCACTACTACAACTGCATTGTTTTCCAAAAAGTTCCCTGCCATGTGTTCACTCTCCCCTTCCATCATGTGTACCTTCTAAGAATATATATTAAACTCGGAAGGTATTTATGACAGGTTATGGATGTAATTTAAAAAAGTTTTGCTAAAACCTTCTTTAAAGTTCCCTATCGCTAAAAACAAACCATTTTCTCCAATATCTTCAATATAGCGATCATAAGAATAAAAGTTATTTTCATCTATATCAATAATTTCTTTAATATTCAATAAATCTTTGTTGCTTTCTAAAACACTTTTTAACATTTCTTTATCCTCTCTTCTCAACAAAAGATATAAGTTTTCATAAGAAACATCACAAAGAGCATTAAAAGCATTAATAAAATCTACTTGTTTACGAGCATAGTGAAACATCACTTTAAAATTACCATCGTACAGTATTTCAAAATTGCCATCATTTTTAAAGCCCTTAATAGCATTTTTTATATCCTCAATTTCATAGCCTAAAAGCAATAAAACGGTTATTACAAACAACGAGTTATATATATTATACTGTCCATACATTTTTATTTCAACAGGTATTTCCATGGGCTCTATCAATTCACCTCTTAAATTAAAAAAAGACCTTTGGACACAATAGTTAAACTTATAACCGCCTTCTTCATATACTATAGAAGAAGCAGTGATAGAGGACTTGGGATTCATGCCACATGTTATAAGAGTGGAATTTATGTCCTCCATAAAAAGCTTGTTTACATTTTTATCATCCGCATTAATTATGATGTTGTTAGCCAAATTCTTAGCAACATAATTTTTTAATTTCTTAAAATCATCTTTCTCGCAAATATTAGAAATAATTAAAATGTCAACTTTTTTGTTTTGTTCCGTAAACTCTTGTATATAAGCTTCTTTTGGATTAACACAATGGAATATAAATTTTGAAATTGTGGTTTTCCCTCTGCTGCCACCGATTAGAATATTTTTCATAGGATCAGCTCCCATTTTTGAGTGCTATTTTTAGTGTTTTCTTAAACATTAATTATTATAATGCCAATTATATGAAATATAGGAAGGCATCATGCCTTCCTATATTCCAAACCAGTGGTGTCCGATTACATTTGTAATTGTCCTTGTCCATATCCACCAAGAAGTTGAAGTAGCTGGATTGAAGAAATACAACGCTCCTCCTGTTGGGTCCCATCCGGCTAAAGCTGCATCTGCCGCTTTAAAAGCTGTAAGGTCAGGTTCATGATTGAAAAATTCTCCGTTTGCCACAGATTCAAAAGCATCTGGCTGATATATAACTCCTGCCACAGTGTTAGGGAAAATACCACTTTTTACTCTATTTAAAATCACCGCACCTACAGCTACCTGACCTTCAAAGCTTTCTCCTCGAGCTTCAGCGTAAATCATTTTTGCAATTAGATACCTGTCCACAAAATAATTGTAATAAGCGCTATTTTCATTTACTGGCACAACCAATTTTTCACCCGGATATATTAAGTCGCTCCAATTCCCATTTGCCTCTTTTATGCTATTTACATCACTGCCATACCACTTAGCTATTAAATATAACGATTCACCTTTTGAAACAACGTGGATTTTGTCGTAAGCGTACGCCGAAGTAATTCCTCCAAATATCATTATAAATATCATTAAATATGCTACAGCAATTTTCAAAATTTTATTCTTCATCATCAGTTTCCTGGTTACCCAAACTGTGCAAGACTGTGCAGTTTGGTAGCTGGGGTATTTGTAGTCCGCCCTTCAGACTTTCCCAGCCCCAGCAGGCGGTTTTTGGGAAAGCCATAGCCCCTGCCCCAAGAAGCAGGAACTCGCGCCTTTATGGGTCTCCCCACTTGCCCTGAATTAACAGCTTTTTTAGGGCAGAGAAGTCTCTTGGCACCTTCTCAGGGGAGAGTGGAGTTACCACCGCTACCTTGAGAACTTGCCAGAAATCATGGGCACTAAAACTTGTTCCATCCAGAGGTTTTAGTACCCTTCCTGGCTCACTCTCAAGGCTTTGTAGAAATTCTACCGCTTTCTTTATCTCTTTTAAGTGTTTTTTCTTCAACTGCTTGTTCCTGACTGTTTTCTTTACATGCTTTTTTAATTCTTCTAATTCATCTATAGTTAGTGCGTTAAGAAACTTTATATAATTGTCTGGTATCTTTTCTTCTCTGCCTAATCCTCTTCTTGCTATTACGTAAGCTGCTGCTATGTCTTTTGTTATCATGTACTGCGGCGCATATTTTAACATGCCTATTATTGAGGTGTAAGAAGGATTGACTTCTATTACTTCTATCCCTTCCTTTTTTGCTAAAATTTTTATCTTTTTTAAAAGGGATTTGTAGCTAAAGTTATGTCTTATTCTCCTTGACTTTTTGCCTGAAAAGTCTCCTTTTTCTCCTTTGTTTTTTATGTCTAATTTTTCAATTACTATTGCTTTTCTTTTTTCTTTTGCTATCTTTACTATCTCATGAGCATACTGCCATCTGAAATACTCTCTTTTATCTGAATTGCCGCTTGCAAGTTCCGGCATCGGTATACTGCTATAGCTTATTAGATTTCCTTTTTCATCTACCTCTGCCCATGATATGTTGTCCGGATATGCGTTCACATCTATTCCTATGATTCCTTTTTCTTTTGTTATTTTTATTTCTGGATATTCTTCTTCAATGGCAAAATAGGCGCATATGCTGCCATTTTTGAGTTTTAGTTCTACAGAGTATGGTATGTTTGATTGGGCAATTTCCTGCAGGAGTTCTTTTCTTTTTTTATTCTTTTTGTAGCCTGCTTCTATTTTGGCGTATACATATTTTCTTTCCCCTACATTTATCCTTAAGAAAGTGCCGTTTTTTCTTACTTCTATTCTTGTGTTGAGATTTCCTTTTTTGCTTTTATCCCCTCTTGAATAGAGATTTCCTTTTCTTTTCTCCTGCCACCTAATTTTTAATTTTTTATATGCTTTACCATTTAAATGATGTTTTTGAAGTTTTCTAAACAGTTTTTTCCCGCCAAAAATGACTTTTCTTGGACTTTTACCTAGTTCTTTCGCAGATTCCAGTGTACTCCTTGCTTTCATTATTGCATCATCTACATATCTTGAGTTTAAGTCAAATATTCCCTGAAGGTCTCTTTTTAATGTTTTTCTATCATAACCTTCTAGAAGCCTTTTGTATGCGTATCTTACGCAGGATGACCATCTTCTCAGAAGATCTAATACTATTTGTTTGTCTTGTTGATTTGGAAAAATGAGTTTAGCCTGTATCACTATCATGTTTTTTGCCCCTTTGCCCGTAAATTCTTGCTGCGAAAGATGTTACTATTGCTATTAAGTCTTCTGCTAGCTCTTTATTTGTATCTTCTTCGTTTTCTTTCCCGTTTAAAACTATAAGCTCTACCCCAAAACTTTCCATGAAAAATTTGAGATATTCAAAGCCAAATCTCGCTAGTCTATCAGGATATTCTATTACAACTTTTTCAACTTCTCCTCTTTTTATCTTGTTCAAAAGCTTTAATAAGCCTCTTCTATTTTCATTTACCCCACTTGCTATCTCATGTATGACTTCATACTGCCATCCTTTGGAATTAGCGTATTCTTCAAGCCTTCTAATTTGATTCTTAAGATATTCTTCTTGTTTCTTTGTGGACACTCACTTTAGGTTTTGGTTTTTCTTCCAGCATGCCTAATAACTCCTCTATATCTTCTTTTTTATACCTTCTGATGCCTTTTGGAGTTCTCACAGGTGTTATTAATCCTTCCTTTTCCCAGTTTATAAGTGTTCTTCGACTAATTGAGTACATTTCCTTTACTTTTTGCATGCTTAGTAACATTTGTTATCACCCAATTAAAATTATACCACTTTGCATGACTATCTTCAACTGTTACCTACCTCCTTTCTATTGTTGCGCGATAGCAGGAGTTAATTCGATTACAATTATAAACTCTTCTATCAATATTGTCATCTTTCGTATTTCCCGATAATTCTCCGTTAATTAAAAATATCTCCAGAATGATATATTATAGTGATATATTCTTAGATATACTAATCTATAGAACCTTTCCACTTTTAGATAAAATTGCCGTTCAAAAGGTTTTTTAAGAAATTATTCATATAATTATTTAATTGTTCTTTAAGCACTGCTCCATCCAAACCACTTTTCTTTAATTCGTGATATTTCGCCGCTATCAACTCATAAAAATCATATTTATCTATTTTCCATTCTCTAAAATCAGACGAAATGATTAAAAATTTATCAAAAATTGCATGCACACTCAACTTTAATAAGTAATCTTCAGGTAAAAGAGTTGAATCAATTTTTAGTAAATTTGCTGTTAACCCATAATACCTTAAAAAAGCTTTTGAACAAAGTTGTTGAATAAACGATTTCAACTCTCCAATATTACCTTCATAATTAATAGACAAAATTGTAGAAATTATTTCAGGATGTACAATGATATTCAAATTCAAGCGCTTCGCCTCTTCTTTAAACAGTCCTGTCAATATTTCCACCTTTTCATTAAGAGGCCTTTCCTCAAAAGAGGGGAGTTGGATGACGACAGGTATTCTTCTCATAAAAGTTTTTAAAAAAGAACCAGGTTTCTCTGTAGTAGCTGCTATAATCATCAAATTAGCTGTTCTTTCAACAGTATCCCCTAATCTCCGATATACTCCCTTGTCAATAAGGTAAAATAGCATCTCTTGCCCCTCTGGAGGTAATCTATGAACTTCATCAAGAAATAATATCCCTTTATTAGCTTTTTCTACTAATCCTATCTTATCTACATCAGCTCCAGTATAGGCTCCTTTAACATGACCAAATAAATGTGACATGAGAAGCTGAGGATTATTATAGTAGTCTGCGCAGTTTAGCACTTCAAAAGGTCCTTTCCTACCGTGTTGAAGGCTAAATTTATACATGGTTTCCGCTAAATAAGACTTACCACAACCAGGTGGTCCAATGATAAGAGTATGAAGTCCATAGGGAGGATACAATACTGCTGCCTTAGCTTGTTCTATTTGTTCTTTAATGCTACCGTTATACCCAACAATATCTTCAAAAGCACACAGCTTTTTTTCTTTTTTAAAAGTCGCAAAATTAATCAACTCTTCCAATATTAATTTTTCTTTGACTTCTTCCCCTAAAACCTTTTCTAATTTATTTTTTTCGACATAATACACAGGTTTTGAAATTATTTTCACAACTTTCTTTTCTTTTACAAGAAGATTCAAAATTGAAGACACGTTAGGCCGTGCGATTTTTAACAGTTTTGCTATTTCTTCTGTGGTAATTCCACCCTTTCTGTCAATCAAAAAATCTTCAATTTTAAAATCTTCACTTTTTTCCAAAATAATGTTATAAATTTTCTCTTTGTTAGTCATACGACACACCACTTTATCAATTAATAAAACTCCCGCTCAAAGGCAGGAGTTCCTACATTATAGTTGGCAGCCCGGCTATCATAGCAAAACTATTGCATTAGACCCGTGGCTTTGCGTCCCCGCCTTTCGACGAGTTTGCTTTTTTCGACAAAATTTATTTAATTTCCCATATATTATTATTTCGATACAAATACAAATTTTCCTTCTTTTTTAAAAAAAGATTTTTTCTACATAATTCGTCAAATTATTAATCTATTCTTTTCTTTGCAAATTTTTTTATATAAGCAAAACGTTATACACTGGAAAATTTTTATAGTATAATGGTTTTATTTTTAGCACCAACTACATTATTTTTTTAAATGTATAAAAATGTGTATAAAAAATTATACATTTCAAAAACTTTTATAGGTTTTGTCTATATACAATAAACTGGCATAAAAGTTGCTTAAGTTTTATTGTAGAAAAATGTTACAGAAAGGAGATGATGAATAAGGAAAAGCAAAGTTTCACTTAGCAACTAGAAGGGCTGACTTAAATTTTAAAAAATATTAAATTTTTAAGGAGGAAGAAAAAATGAAGAACCGACAAACATTAAAAGCTTTACTGGCTTTTGTGTTAATTGTAGCTTTAATGTCGCTAAGTGGAGTATTAGTCAAAGCGCAGCCCAACTTAACAAACTTATCTGGCGACTCTCCAACAAAAAATTACTCGCCTCAAATTCAAAAAATTTTGATGCAAGATTCTAACAAAAACAAAATCTTTGATAACCTGGAAGCAAAGCTTACTGATAAGCCTGACAGTGCGGAATTCCCTGTCATAATAACCTTCAACAAAAACATAGATGATAACGAACTATTAAATATTTCTAAATCCATTGGAAAGTTTAATATAAAGCATAAATACAAAATTATTCCAGGAGTTGCTGCTACTTTAACTAAAGGACAAATAAACGCTTTGTCAAAATTAGATATAGTAAAGCAAATTGAGTATGACGAGCCTGTATATGCGACATTAGACACTGCAACAAAATGGTTTGGCGTTACAAAAGCGAGAAGTGACTTTGGCGTAACTGGAGACAAAGATGGTAATCCTTCCTCTTACTCCAAGAATGATATAGTAATAGCAGTTATTGATACAGGTATTGATGGATCCCATGTTGACCTTGCTGGTGGCAAAATAATAGGATGGCAAGATTTTGTAAACGGTAAAACTACCCCTTACGATGATAATGGACATGGAACTCATGTAGCAAGCATTGCGGCAGGCACTGGGACAGGGAACAGCCTTTATACAGGTGTTGCTCCTGGTGCAGCTTTGGTAGGAATAAAAGTACTCGATTCAAATGGAAGCGGAAGTATGAGCACTGTAACGGCAGGAATTGATTGGGCTGTTCAAAACAAAGATGTATACGGAATCAAAGTTATAAATTTAAGCCTCGGCACTTCTACAAGTTCTGATGGAACTGACTCTACCTCATTAGCAGTAAACAGCGCCGTAGATAGCGGAATTGTAGTAGTAGTTGCAGCTGGAAATTCAGGCCCTGCAAGGTACACCATAGGATCACCTGGTGCAGCAGAAAAAGCCATAACCGTTGCAGCAATGGCGGATGTAGGAGAACTTGGATTTAACCTTGCAAGTTTCTCCAGCCGTGGCCCCACAGCTGACGGAAGGATAAAACCTGACATTGCAGCACCCGGATATAATATAACCGCCGCAAAAGCAAACTCTATAAATGGTTATGTGACATACAGTGGTACAAGCATGGCAACACCTTTTGTAGCAGGTACAGTAGCCCTTATGCTCAATGCAAATATAAGCCTTGCACCACTTGATGTAAAAAACATAATAATGACTACTGCAAAAAGTTGGGGACCTCCAAGCAAAAACATTGACTATGGTGCAGGAAGATTGGATGCATATGAAGCAATTAAAACAGCTGGAAATTTCACAGGAACTAATATATCTGTACCAAACCACTATTATGCTAAAGATTCACTCCCTGGGTCTCGTTACAGTGACATTTGGACATTTAACGTGACAGACACATCATACCCTATTGCAATAACTTTCATAATACCTGATTGGGCAAACTATAACCCTGATTTCGATATATATCTCTATGACCCAACTGGTACTCTTGTTAAAAGTTCCACTGGAACACAAAGGCAGGAGACAATAACATATACTCCAACACAAACGGGAACCTATTATATCAGAGTATATTCATATAGAGGCAGTGGAAATTATTACCTTGATTTAAGTACGGGCGGCGGTTCACTCACCCTTTCAAATAACGACATATAAAATAATTAAAGAAGTATGGTGCCGATTGGCTCTATACTTCTTTAATTATTGCGACTTTCTACTTTATTTTCTCCTTTTTCAAGTAAAATTTTTTCGTCAAAGCAGTAGATTTCTATAGGCTCTCCTTCTAATAATGCAAACACAACATTTTCTTTGGTTAATTTGACATTTATTTTTCTCCCTTTGTATCTCACATTAAAAGAAAGCAAATTCCATTCTTTTGGCAATCTCGGCTCAAAATGCAGTTCATTTGTATAAACCCTCATTCCACCAAAACCATTCACAACTGCGCTCCATGTCCCTGCCATAGAAGCAGCGTGAATTCCGTCCTTAACATTGTCATTGTAGTCGTCCAAATCCATTCTTGCAGTCATCATAAAGTATTTATAAGCTTTGTCAGTATATCCTATTTCATTGGCTAGTATGCTAAATATAGCTGGCGACAAGGAGGAGTCGTGAGTGGTAATAGGTTCATAATAATCGTAATTCTTTTTAAGTTCATCTTTAGTAAATTTTTCTCTCTGTAAAAACATCAAAAGCAACACATCAGGCTGTTTACATATTTGATATCTATAAATATCTAGGTAATGCCAGTGCAACAAAAGTGGAAATTGATCTTGTGGTATTTCATCCACTGTTATCCTTTCTTTATACAAAAAACTGTCATCCTGTGGTATAATATCAAGTTCTTTTGAATAAGGAAGGTACATATTGTCAACAGCTTTTTTCCACGCATTAATTTCTTGATCTTTTAGATTTAACTTAGAAGCAATTTTTTGGTATTTCTCAGGCACTTCTTTTTTCATTTTATTTGCAATATCATAGGCATATTCCAAATTCATTTTTGCTATGTAATTGGTATAAGCGTTATTGTCGACTAATGCCGTATACTCATCCGGACCAGTGACACAGTTTATGCAGAATCTATTGCCCTTAAGAGGAATATACGCTCCTAAATCTTCCCAAAATCTTGCAGTTTCAAATAATATTTCACAGCCATAGTCATAGAGAAAGTCCAAATCATTTGTAGCCTCCACATATCTTTTTAAAGCATAAACTATATCAGCATTTATGTGATACTGTGCCGTACCAGCTGGAAAGTATGCAGAACATTCAGGCCCATCTATCGTTCTCCAAGGATACAAAGCTCCTTTGTGACCTAATTCCTTTGCCCTGGATCTTGCTGCATCCAAAAGATTATACCTGTACATTACCAAAGCTTTTGCAATTTCGGGCTTTGTATAAAGAAAGAAAGGCATTATATAAATATCAGAATCCCAAAAATAATGACCTTCATAACCTTCTCCAGTCAGCCCTTTTGCTGCAATGTTTGTCTTTCCATCTCTCCCGACAGATTGAAGTAGATGAAATTCATTAAAGCGTATGCCTTGCTGCAGAGCTTTATCTCCTTCTATGATTACATCAGCATTTTTCCAAAAAGAATTCAAAAATTCTTCCTGCTCCTTTTCTATCGTTTCAAAGCCGTCATTTTTGGCTTTTTCTATTTCTTCTAAAGCAAGAGCAACCAATTTATTTTCATCAAAATCCTTTGAAGTGTAATAGGAAATAAATTTATTCAATGTGTATGAGGTGCCTTTTTCAGCCTCTAGATCTACAATTACTTTTACTCCATCTTCTTCTAAACTATTTGAGACTTCATATTTACTATCTCTCACTAATACATTGTCTATCGCGCAAACATAGGAGAAATTGCTCTTTTGCGTCTTTTGAACAATCCACCCTTTTAAACCCTCTACACCTTTATCTATCGTCTTTAAAACCTTTCCTTTTAAATTTGACCCTACTCTTACATCTTCACTATCATTTATATTTGAAACATTTCCGTCAATAGCGGAAATAAATCTAATTTTTCCGCTAAAATTTACAGGTTCCACAGTAAAAGAAATTGCCGCTAAATGTTGCCTATTTAATGATACAATTCTCTTTATTTTTACCTCTAAAACTTTTCCTGTAGGGGATTCCCATTTTACTTTTCTTTCTACAACCCCCTTCTTCATGTCAAGTACTCTCTCATAAAATAGGATTTTCCCTTTTAGTAAATCAAACTGTTCCCCATCTACATACAATTTTATTATTTTACTATCAGCCACATTTAACATTGTCTGACCTATTTTTGCAAAACCATATCCCCCTTCAGGGTAAACTATATCGTGTATTTCATAAAACCCATTGATATACGTCCCATTAAAAGAAGTATTTTTAGGCCCTGAATATCCTTCTTCAAAAGTTCCTCTCATTCCAATATATCCATTTGCTAAAGCAAAAATAGTTTCATTTCTGTAGTTAGTATCTATGCTAAACTGCGTCTCTCTTATAACCCAATCTTCAAAAGGGTAAATTGGTTTCTTCGTTTTGTTGGCCATATCCATCCTCCACTCTTACTTTAATTCAAAATTTTGGTCGGAAACAAAGTCGTTTCCGACTAAAAACAATTTAAAACATTTACTTGCTTTCTGCAGCTTTCTTAGCTTCTTCTATCATGTTGTGATATTTATCAAGAGTTGTCTTGATATCTTTGCCTTCAAATATTATTTCTCTCAATGCTCCATTTATAGCCTTATCCACATCAGCCCAGTATACAAGGTTTGGCCTTGGTTCTGCATGTTTTAATACCTCATTTATAGCCTCAAAATATGGCTTCTGCCAATCTGCAACTTTACCATAAGCATCGCTTCTCATTGATGGCCATCCTAATTTAGTGACAAGTTTCTCTTGAACTTCTTTACTCATAAGGTATTCCATAAACTTTATAGCCATCTCTTTATTAGGTGCACCAGTTGGTATTCCTATAACTTTTCCTCCCAAAACGTGGGACTCTTTAACCGGACCTGTCCATCCGTGAGATGACAAAATGTTCTTTTTTCCATACTGCTCTACAAGAACGTTTGCAGTGTACGGCCAATTTTGAACCAAATATACGCTCTCTTTTGCAAGATATTCTACAGGTGTATTCCAGTCAGCTTTCTTTGAGTCAGGAGAATAAGTCCTTTGGTATTGTCTCAAAAGTTCCAACCAATATCCATGCTGCAAAAGGTAAATTTACAATAAGGTGTGCCATAACTAATCCTAAATAAGTGTCCATTAAATTTAATTTTATAAACTCAACTGCTATCGGAAGAGCAATACCTACATCAGGAAATATCCTTGTAAAAAACAGTGATAATACTACTGCGTATTTTACTTTCGATGGCATCCTCGCTATAACATAAGCCGCTGAAGCAGCTATTATAATTGCGATGATAGTAGTCATTGTTGCCACTACAAAACTTTTTTTAAAAGGAGGCCATATATTTGTCTTTCCAATGGTCCAAAGTAAAGCGAGTGATGAAAAAGTCTGGATGAGGCTTTAATATATCACTTGGCACTGCAAAAGAAGTTATAAAAAGTATATATACTGGTATAATCATGAATATTGCCGCTATTATAGCTATTGGAATATACGCTGTATTTGAAATCTTTTCACTAATATCTATTTTTCTCATCATTGTTCCTCCTTAGTACCAGCTATTTTTAAGTAGCTCACTATAAATACCGCTATCATTAAAAGCAATATTGTAGATGCTGCTGCGGATGTATAGGCATTTGCATAATTGTTATACTCATCATACGCAAAGGTAGAAATAACAGGAGTAGCACGGCCTGCAAGAACAAGTACAAGTTCAAATATTCTAAAAGCATCTATCGCTCTTAATATCAAGGCCATCGTTATAGAGGGCTTTAAAAGTGGCAATGTCACATATTTAAAAGTTTGCCACGCAGTTGCCCCGTCAATATTGGAAGCTTCATAAACTTCATCTGGTATACTTTCAAGACCAGCCAAAAGCAAAAGTATGACCATCGGAGTAACTTTCCACATATCCGCTACAGAAACCATAAGTAATGTCTTAAAACCACCACTTGCCCAATCTATAGGCATTTCAATAATGTGTAGTTTTTGCAAAAGCGCATTAAAATAACCATACAACCCAAAAATATAGGTCATCGCAACACCTGACACAAGAGTAGGAACTCCCATAGGAACCAACATCAAAGACCTCAAAAGCTCTTTTCCTTTAAAATTCCTTTTTAAAATAAGCGCAATGACGAGGCCTGCAGTCATTTCCAAAGTGAGACTTATAAATGTAAGAGCTATGGTATTGAAAAAAGCATTTTTAAATTCTGTTTTTCCTATAATCTCTTTATAATTTGCCAATGTGAATGCTTTAGTATACTGGTCTTGAAAACTTAAAGTAATAGTTTGAATGATGCGCTTTTCATGCTTAAAACTGTAAGCGCTTACAATTTAAAAAATAAAACAAAATTTAATCTTTTGGAGATATACAAGAATTTCTTAACACAATTTTGTGTTTTAAAATTATTTGATAATCATCAATTTCTTCCCCATTTAACATTTTTATAAGCATTCTAGCTGCAACAGCCCCTATTTCATACATAGGCTGTGATACAGTCGTAAGAGAAGGCCTTGTAGCTTCTGACAAGTCAATATTATCAAAGCCCATCACAGAAATATCTTCAGGACATGAAAGTCCACTGTCAAACACCGCATTTATTGCTCCCATTGCCATAATATCACTTATCGCAAAAATAGCAGTAGGTCTCATTTCGCCTTTTAGCATTTCCATCGCCGCATTATATCCGCCTTTATACTTAAAATTTGCTTCTTTAATAAATTTATCATAAATTGGTAAGCCATTATCAATAAGAGCTTGCTTATACCCTTTTAGCCTGTCTACGCTATCTATTGTCTCTTTCATGTCATCAAGAGGGCCATGAATAATTCCAATCCTCTTGTGGCCTAATGATATCAAATAATTCACTGCATCATAAGCCGCTTTAAAATTATCAATCCCTACATAAGGCACATCAAACTTTGTTGTTCTTCCTGCAAGTACCACCTTTATATTGTCATTTTTAAAGACTTCATAATGCTCTTCAGAAAAATAGTCACAGTGAAATATTATTCCATCAACCCACCGATTTTTTAGCATTTCTATATATTGAAATTCTTTTTCTCTTTTATTGTCTGCATTGCACAAAGTAATATTGTATTTATAAATATTGCAGACATCTTCAATACCTCTTACTACTTCTGCATAGTAAGGGTTTGATATATCAGGCACAATTAGCCCTATAGTGTTTGTCTTCTTCATCGCCAGGCTTCTGGCTGGCATACTGGGTTTGTATCCCAGCTCTTCTGCAGCTTTTAAAACTTTTTGCCTTGCTTTTTCACTTACCAAAGGGCTATTATTAAAAACTCTCGAAACAGTTGCAATAGAAACTCCTGCTAATTTTGCTACATCGTCTATTGTCGCCATTTTGACACCCTTTTCTCAATTTACTGTAACCGCTTACAGTTATATTATATTACTACCTTTTTAAAAATGCAAGAGTTTTTTACAAAAAAATTATTCCCCAAACATAGGAGAATATTCAGTTTGAAGACAAACCCCACTTTTAACTAATACAAAAAGTGAGGTTTTCGTTGTTTTTAACTATAATTTGATAAATATAATGAAATAAGAGTGAGGGTCCCCTATCTTTTTTCCATAACCATGTCGCTAATTTCTTTAAATTCATACATGCAAAAACAAGCATCGACTGTATAGACAATTTTTTTAACCCTCTAAAAGTTGTCCAAACTGTTAAAAAAAGCGAGCAAAAATTAAGTGATGTTGGTATAAAAATCAATAAAAAGAAAGTTTATATATTATGTAAAGAGATGGAGCTTCTCTTGCTTGTAGAGAAGCATTAGTGAGATATAAAGCAGGTTTTTCTTTAACAGGCCGAGATGTTGTAAAGACAGTTTTAAAATCAATGATTACAATCTTCACTCCTTTTATTGTTTTTGAGAAATTTAAAACTCAGCCTTTTTAGACATCATTATTTCCTGTAGTTTTTTGATTTTATTTTTAATATCATCTGCGCCAACAATCTCTGTCACTAGCGATACGCACTTTGCACCCATATCCAAAACACTTTTTAGATTTCCTTCTTTTATCCCACCTATTGCAACAAATGGGAGCTTGCAATTTTCAGCCGTCCACTTTACCATCTCAAGCCCGATAGGAGGCAAAGGATTATCCTTTGTAAAGCTTTGAAATATCGGAGCAACACCAACATAGTCAGCATTGCTTTCAGCTTCTTTGATTTGCTCTTTTGTATGAGCTGTCACACCGATTATATACTCATCACCAAGGAGTTTTCTCACCTCTTTTATTGGATAATCATTCTGCCCTATATGAACTCCATCTGCACCAACCATCATGCAAAGGTCCACATGGTCGTTCACAATCAAGATTGCACCAAATTCTTTGGTCATTTTTCTAATCTTCAAACATTCATGATATTTCTCTTTTAAAGTTTTATACTTTTCTCTGTATTGAATAATCTTTATTCCAGATTCAAGCATATCTTTCACAACCTCAATATTGCTACGGCCTTTTGAAAATTTCTCGGCTGTCAAGCAATAGATGTTATAGTCTTGAAAAAGCCTTAATTTTTCATTCTTTGTCAAGCTCACTCACCATCCTTAAAACTTCATCTGCTTGAATTGCTGCCACCGCAAGCACTTTTGGCGCATATGGCTTTTTATCCTTTTCTGAAGTGGAAAAATCACCAACTATCGCAAAACCTTTGCCCCGCTTGACCTTGATGTTCTCACAATCGCCAAAGCCTGCAATGCCAGATGCTAAAACCACTTTTTTGCTGTGCTCTAATGCTTTGCCAAATATCAAGGCTTTAGTACATTCATCGTCAACCGCTTCAACAATTACATCATATTCTGCAATAATCTTATCTATGTTTGACTCATCAACCTTGGTATTTAGAGTCTTTATGCTAATATATGGATTTATCTTTGTAAGAATTTGAGAAAGTGCAGAGACTTTATTTTGCCCAGCTTGGTAGAAGAAATAGTTTTGCCTATTTAAATTTGATATGTCAACCTTGTCAAAGTCAACTATGGTAAGATTTTTTATTCCACATCTCACAAGCATAGCTGCAATGTTCGAACCAAGACCACCACAGCCAATAATCAAAACCATTACTTTTCCAAGTTTTTCAAGCATTTTTTCATCAAAGTAATTTCTTAGCATAAGCTCAAACAAGCTCATAATTTGCCCACACCTTTTACCCAGTTTGTAAACTCTGGTCTTAGTCCTTTTTGAATTATTACATTTACAATTTCGCTGACACTTCTTGAATCGTCTATTTCAAACTGTCCAAGTTTTTCATCCTTTGAAGTTGCATAACCACCGACAGTTGTTTTAGAGCCTGCAGACATCTTTGTTATGCAAATATCCATTAAAGCATCACGCAAAGCCGCTCTCTCCCTTGTTGAAATCACAATCCCAACCCTTGGCAAATATATCCTTGCAGCCAGCAAAAACTTTATATATTCTTTATCAGATACCAAATAGCTTGGTTTAAAACCTGTATTGGCATCCCTAAAGCGAGGAAAGGATAGAGAAATCTCGGCTTTGGGGAATTTATTCATCAAATACTCGGCATGCAAGATTGCACAAAAAGCATCTTTTTCGGGATGAGAAAGGCCCAAAAGTGGGCCAACACACGCTTCGTGAAAGCCAGTCTTGAGTGCTCTTTCTGGTGTGAGAAGTCTAAACTCATAATCTTTTTTTGGTCCAAAAAGATGAAGCTTTTCGTAGTCATCCTTTTGATAAGTTTCCTGATAGATTGTTATGCCAACAACTCCTATCTTTGCAAGCTCTTCATATTCATTTTCCAAAAGCGGGTATACCTCAATTGAAACCTCAGAAAAGTAGTCTACTGCAACAGAGCATGCGCTTTTTATATATTCAAAATCCGAATTTACCCTGTCTTCGCCTGTTAGAATTATCACAGAGTCAATCCCTTCGTCTTTGAGACTTTTCATCTCAATCTCCATCTGCTCTCTCTCAAGTCTCTCACGAGGGCAGTTTTTCAAATTTGAAAATCCGCAATAGGTACAGCCATTTTGGCAAAAGTTTGATATATAAAGGGGAGCAAAGAGCATAATCACCTTGCCAAAGTTTGCCTCTGTCAATTTCTTGGCTTTTTTAGCCATTATCCTGATTAGTCTTTCATCCTCAATGTTTAAAAGCTTTACAAGGTCGGACTTATCCAGAAACTCCTTTATCAGAATCTCTCTTGCCTCATCAAATGAGGGAATGTAGTTTTCATATTGGCTGTAAACTTCAAGGGCTTCTTTTAAATACTCCATCATCTTTAAAACACCTTCTTGAAAATCCAAAATTTTTAGCCTTTGATAAATTCGTCAAGTGGCGATGAAGCCTGTGCATACTCATATTCCTTCAAAAGCCCAACCTCAAAAGCCAGCCTTCCTGCTTCAACCGCTTTTGAAAAGGCAACCGCCATTTTCACCGGGTCAGACGAGGTCGCAATTGCTGTGTTTATCAAAACAGCATCTGCACCAAGCTCCATTGCATGTGCTGCATGGGATGGCCTTCCTATGCCTGCATCGATTATCACAGGAATTTTAACTTCGTTTATAATAGGTTTTAACAATACTTCACAGCCAATCCCTTTGTTCGTGCCGATTGGCGAGCCAAGTGGCATGACCGCCTCAACCCCAATTTGCTCAAGCTCTTTTGCTATATTCAGGTCAGGATAAATATACGGAAAGACCTTAAACCCTTCTTTAACAAGGATTTCACACGCCTTTAAGGTTTCGTAGTTGTCAGGGAAAAGATATTTTGTATCCTTTTCAATCTCCACTTTAACCCAATCTGATGATGTCAGCTCCCTTCCTATCTGCGCAATCTTTACTGCCTCTTTGTGATTCATAGCCCCTGATGTGTTTACCATGGTGATTGCATCCTTTGGAATATACTCTAAGACATTTTTGGTATGCTTTGTGTTTGGTCCTATTCTCCTCACTGCCACCGCAAAAACCTCGACTTTAGCCTCGCTATACATTTTCTCAATAAGTGAGTAATCAGGAAGCTTCCCTGTTCCAACAAAAAGCCTTGACTTTAGAATTCTTCCGCCTATTTTAAACATCTTTCCCACTCCTTATTTGAAATTCTATGTTTATCAAAGCAATATTTAAAACCAATTTGTTTTTTTAACCACCACCAACAAAGCTGACAATCTCAACAAAATCCCCATCCTTTAGCCGAAAATCTTCCCAGCTTTCTCTTTTTACAATCTCCCCATTTACCAGCACAGCGCACGCATTCAGATTAAGACCTAATGAAAGCAAAAGCTCTTTTACACTGCCATTAAAATCCATCTCTTTGTCATTTACCTTTATCAACTTTGATCACCCCTAAAAATCCAAAATAAAAAAGCCGCTTTTACCGGCGGCTTGTGGTTTTAAATTTAAAAACACCGATTTTTGTATCAACTTAAACAAAAAAGCCTTTAATGCCGGAATATTGCATTAAAGGCTTCATCTTCTTTCTCTCCCTTCGCCGGCATTACCCGAAGCAGGTTCAAAGGGTCAAGGCACAGGGATTTTTTTAAGTGCCTACTCTCAGCCGAGCTTTTGCCCCGCTCAGCTCCCCCCAATATTCGATTTTGCAAACTTTGCTAAGAAGCTATGATAAATGTCTTAGTTGTTCTTAATTTTAATTATAACAACAAACAAGCAAAAATTCAATCTGTATTCGTCAACTGATAGTGTAAAGATACTGTAGGAGATGGTTTTAGATAAACTTATCATTGAAGAACTTTAACGTCATTTTCCTACAGAAATTTTACACTGTCGGTTTTAGGCTAAATTAATTTGAGAAATGACATCCAAATACAGGGGAATATTTCCACACTACAGCAATTCTAATATTTTATCCGCTTCACTTAAATCCTTTAAAATTAAGTCTGCTTCTTTCACCGTTTCAGGATTGCCCACTCCTACTGCAAACATTCCTGCTCTTTTTATTGCAGTGATGCCCGCAGCAGAATCTTCTATTCCAATACACTTTTCAGGAGAAATGCCAAGATGCTCTGCTGCGTTTAAAAATATCTCAGGGTCAGGTTTTCCATGCTTAATTTCATTTGCATCCACTATATAGTCAAACTTATCTCTTATTTTTAAATTTTCAACAACAGTAAAAGCGTTTTTACTGACAGAAGCAATTGCCGTTTTAATACCTCTTTTTTTAAGTTCCTCAATAAATCTCTCCACTCCAGGCAATAAATCCTCAGGCGTGATCTTTTTTATCATCTCTTTATAGTACTCATTCTTCTTATTTGCATAATATTCTTTTTCTTCTTGAGAATATTTTTTATCACTTTTTTCTAAAATTATCTCTAAAGATTCTAAACGACTTACACCTTTTAGCCTCTCATTGATAACTTCATCAAAATATATTCCTAACTCATCAGCAAGCTTTTTCCATGCCAAATAGTGGTATCTTGCAGTATCTGTAATAACACCATCTAAATCAAAAATCACTCCACAATATCTTGCCATTTTATTCCTCCTTCGTTACGTTTATTTTAATCCCGTTGTAGATATTCCTTTTACAAAATATCTCTGGAATATTAAGAATATTAATATAGTCGGTAATGTCAAAAGTATAGCTCCTGCCATTACCTGGTTCCAAAATTGATAATACTGCCCGTAAAAGGAATTAAGTCCTACCGGCAGTGTATACATATCATCACTAGACGTCAAGAGGCTAGGCCACAAGAAACTATTCCAATTGCCAGTAAACATAAAAATGAATTGAGTTGCAAGAGCAGGTTTAGACAAAGGCAAAACTATTTTAAAGAAAATCCCAAATCGTGACAAACCGTCAATTGTAGCTGCTTCTTCTAACTCTTTGGGAAGAGATAAGAAAAATTGCCTCATTAAAAATATTCCAAAATTGCTGGTCAAAAACGGAATTGTAAGACCCATGTAAGTGTTTACCCAGCCTAATTTGCTGAGAAGGATATAAGTCGGCACCATCACTACCTGTCCTGGCACCATCATGAGAGCAAGCACAACCATAAACAATAAATTTCTTCCAGGAAAATTTATTCTTGCAAGTGCATACCCTGCCATAGAATTAAACAGCATATTTCCAAACGTCACTATAGCTGCAACTATAGCACTATTTATAAACCATCTCAAAAAGGGAAATTTTGTGATTATCATTTTATAGTTATCTAAAGTTAAATGCTTTATATTTACAACAAAAGTATTTAATTCACTGGTGGGTTTTAGAGATGTTATTATAGACCAAATAAAAGGGCCAAGTGTAATTACTGCATATCCTACAACAACGGTATAAAATAAAAACCGCAACACCTTTTTCATCTATTGCCACCTCCTAATAGGTTTCTTCTTTGAAAAGCTTTCGCTGTATAAGAGTCAATATCAAGATTATTACAAATAATACAAAAGCCATAGCTGAAGCGTAACCCATGTTAAAATCTCTAAATCCTGTCCTATATATATTCAGCACGACTGTCATTGTAGCATCAAGAGGCCCACCAGTCCCTTGCGATACTACATAGGCTTGGTCAAAAACCTGGAAAGTACCAATTAATGACATTACTAGATTAAAAAACACTATTGGCCGCAACATTGGAAGAGTAATCTTGAAAAATCTTTGAAATTTATTAGCCCCATCTACTTCTGCAGCCTCGTACAATTCTGATGGTATATCTTGTAATCCTGCAAGAAAAATCACCATGTAATTACCTACAGAAGACCATATTGCCATCATCATGATAGAAGGAAGCGCAAACCTGACGTCATTGAACCAAGTAGGCCCTTGTATGCCAAATTTAGCTAACAAAGCATTAACTAAACCATCTGCTTTAAATAGATATAAAAATATTACAGAAACTGCAACTGTGGATGTAACAGTTGGTATATAATAGGCAACTCTAAAAAATGTTTTACCTTTAATATCCGAATTTACAATTAATGCTAGTATTAAGGCAATAATTAGCTGTGTTGGTACTACTCCTAAAGAATAAAGTGTTGTATTTAAAAGAGCTCTTTTAACCGTTGGGTCACTGAATAATTTTGTATAATTTGTAAATCCAACCCATCGGCTTGCTTCAGGATTTAAAAAAAATTCTTTAAAACTTATAATAAAAGCATAAATTAATGGTCCTATCAAAAAAATAGATATTGAAGCAATAAAAGGCAACGCAAAAGCATACCCTGACAAAGCTTCGTATAAATACCTCTTTTTCATAGTCATTTTAGCTTCCATAAATACATCCTTCCCTTCAACCTTAAAAAATCATAATTGCAGCACCTTATTTTAGTAAGGTGCTGCTTACTTAAATTATTGTCCAACTTCCTTTTGTGCGTTGTCAAGAGCTTGCTGAGCACTACTTATTTGCTTCATTATTAATGCTTCACAGGCTTTATTAGCCGCATCTACTACCTTTGTGCCATACAAACCGAATTGCCATGGTACCGCATAAGAAGCACCATCTACAAAGGCAGCTCTTTCAGGATATTTCTCCTTAAATCCTTCTTGCATAGACTTTCTCGATGGAAGTGCAAGGCCTGAATCTACTACAAATTGCTGTCCTTCTTTACCGGTTAAAAATTCAATAAGTTTAAAGGCTTCATCTTTATGTTTGCTGTTTTTATTCATCACATATGCAACAGTGAAAGCCATTGTAGATTTTTGCTTTCCTGCTGGAAGCTCTGCTATACCATAGTTTAAATCAGGAGCTTTTTCTTTGAGGAATGGTATCATCCAGCCACCTTCTATTGCCATTGCAGCTTTTTTAGCAGCAAAAGCATCTCCATTCCAGCCTTCTCCCATGTTTTGTGGTGTGTCAGCAACTTTGTCTTTTGTAATGAGGCCTACATAAAAATCAAGAGCTTGTGCATTCTCTGGCAGATTTAAAGTAACTTTTCCATCTTGATATACTGAACCGCCATTTTGATTTATAAAAGCATCAAATCTTGCAAGGTCTGCTGATAAAACCAAACCTTTGACACCGTCTTTTGTCAACTTTTTAGCTACATCTCTTAATTCCTCCCATGTTTTTGGAGGCTCATTTATTCCAGCCGCTTTAAACATGTCTTTGTTGTAAAACAAAGCTAGAGTATTGAAATCCTTTGGTAAACCATAAGTTTTTCCCTCCCACTGAAAAGCGGAAAGCAATGCTGGCTCGAAATCATTTACATCCACATTGTATTTCTTAATATAATCATCTAATGGCTCTAAAACTCCTGAAGACATAAGCTGTGGTGCCGGCATGCTGTCAAGATAGAATATGTCTGGTGCTGTATTTGACGCCAGTTCTGTTTGTAATTTTTGCATGTAATCTCCCACAATTGTCTCAATTTGCACATCTATATTTGGATATTTTTCTTTAAACTTAGCTATTTGGTCATCCACTATCTTCTTTTCTGCTGGAGATGAAGACCACATGCCTAATTTTATAGTAACTGGTTTTGCTGTCTCTTGTTTTTGTGTATTTGTCTCATTGGCACTGGAAGTATTATTTTTACTGGATGAACAACCAGCTAAAACAGTAGCTAATACAAAGATCGTCAATACAAAGATGCTTAAAAGTTTTTTACTCATTACCACTTTCCCCTTTCACAATTTTATAGTAAAATATCTGATTGAGAACTTAAAATTTTACTCTAACTCCACTTATCCCCCCTTAAAACATAATCAATTTATTTTAAGGTATAGCAGGTTATCCACCTGCCTATACCTTTTTGACTATTCTATTGTCAGCTCTTTCCCTTTTACCTTTACTTTTATATTTCCTTTTCCTTTTAATTTTTTTACTGTCACTTCCTGTTTTGTAACAATTACCTCAATTAAATTGCCTTTCCAGAATACTTTATAGGAAAGTTTATCCCATTTTTCTGGCAGCCACGGATTTATATTTAATATCTCTTCTTTGTCAATTTCCATTCCGCCAAATCCAAAAACAGCTACTTGCCATGTACCACCAGCAGATGCAGCATGCAAACCTTCTTTAGTGTTACCCTGATTGTCCACAAGGTCAACGTTGGCACTTCTCATAAAAGATTGGTACGCGTTTTTGTGGTCCCCAACTTTTAAACCCATAATGGCATACATACTTGGACCTAAAGAAGACTTGTGCATAGTCCGCTTTTCATAATATTCGTAATTGATTCTTTTCGTTTCTTCGTCAAATTCCTCACCTAACAAAAGCATTAACATAACAACATCAGCCTGTTTAATAAGCTGGGTATCACCCAATTTTGTTATATCAACACCTTCAGGCCATATAGGCATATTGTTTTCATCAAATTTATCAATAACATAATCTTTTTTATCAAAATAGCCTTCAAATTGTTCTATCAGCTTTTTGTCTTTGTCATAAGGTATATATATTTTTTCTTCAACTTCTTTCCACTTTTCCATTTCCTCATTTGTCAAACATATCTTGTTTGATATAGCATGATAATGTTCAGGGTATTTTTCTTTTAACATATTGATTAGTTCAAGTCCCTTTTTAATATTCCATTTTGCAAGGTAATTAGTATAAGCATTATTATCAACATGCTCATGAAATTCATCAGGACCTATGACATTGTTTATTTTATACCTGTCTAATTCTTTTACATATTCACATCTAGATACCCAAAACCTTGCAGTCTCAAAAATGACTTCTGCACCGTAATTCAACATAAACTCAATATCCTCTGTCGCTCTAAAATACTCCCACACTGCAAAAGCTATATCAGCAGTTATATGATGCTCTAAATCACCCGTCCATATCCTTACAGGGTTTCCCATGTAATCAAATCCCCATTTAGGTGTCTCTTCCTCTCCTGTATCTGCAGATTCCCAAGGGTATTGTGCTCCCTTATACCCGTTTAAAGCCGCATTTTTTCTCGCTGCATCCAGCATATTGTACCTGTACATCAAAAGTGTCTTTGCCGCTTTTGGATGCACATATATGAAAAACGGAAGCATAAATATTTCTGTATCCCAAAAGACATGGCCTTTGTATCCCTCACCATGAAGGGCCTTTGCAGCAATACTTACCATGGGGTCATTTTCATTGACAGAACTCATAAGATGAAAAATATTAAACCTCAAAGCTTTATCTGCTTCTTCATCCCCTTCAATATTTATATCTGCAACAGACCATAGTTCTTCATATACCTCAATATGTCTCTGCAACTCTTTGTCAATACCTTCTCCAGCAAAAGCAAAGAGTTCTTTTTCCACCGTACTCTTTAATAGGCCTTTTTTTACGTCTCTTGAGGTATAGGTTATAATAAATTTGTCAATTACTACTGTTTTGTTCTCTGTGCCATCAAACTCAAAGTATTCAATACTCATTTCACCTAAAGGCAAAAATCTCTTAAATTTAGCTATGTTATTTTTCTCTTTATCCTCATAATGATATAACCTCACTGCACTACCTGTTGCAATGCGAATATCATCGTCAATAGTTGCTGTTTCAAGATAAACTCCGCTTTTATTTAAACTGCTATTGTCAGTCACTTTCAAATGCTTTACCCTATGCTTTGGGCTATCTGCTGAATTTAAAACAGTCCCATCAATAATGCTCTCTATACCTACAACACCACTGTAATTTACAGGTGTTACAAATAGCTTAATTGCAGAACGATGAAGGTCGCTACGGCTTATAAACCTGTATCCCTCAATTCGAGTAATTCTATCTTTGCTGTCTTTTATCAACATACTCCTAAATAGAATACCTTTTTTCATATCAAGAATTCTTTTAAATTCTATCAACTGGCATTTATCCAAACTTAATTCTTCACCTTCAACATACAACTTTATTCTCAACCAATTTTGAGCATTTACTATTTCTCTAACCTGCGCATCTGACTTGTCAAAAATTCCTGCAATAAAATTTCCCGGCTTTTCTCCCTCGCTTCCTTCCTCAAAAGTACCTCTTACGCCCATGTAACCATTTGTAAGTGTAAAAAGGGTCTCATATCGAGGATTTACCTCTGTATTATACTCATTTTGGAAAATAAGCCATTTGTCATCACTTATTAAATTGTTTACATCCTCTAAAAACATGTGCTTTACCACTTATATACCTCCTGATTCCTGCTAAAAATTTTATCCGAAACGTTTTGGGTACTTTTTAAAAAAAATTATATCTTTCTAGCTGAATCTCTAATTACAAGCTTATGAGGTATTAATATATGCTGAGGCTTTTCCCCTTTTATAATAGATAAAAGATGTTTTGCTGCATTATATCCCATCTTAAAAGTATCTTGTCTTATAGTAGTAAGTCCAGGAGTAATAAGGGATGCAAGTTCAATATCGTCAAAACCTACAATAGAGATGTCATCAGGCACTTTCATTCCTAAGTCTTTTGCTGCTTTGAAAGACCCTATTGCCATCAAATCAGAAGCATGGAAAACAGCAGTTATTTCCGGATGTTCAAAAACTAACGTCTTAAAAGAATTATATCCACCTTCTTGAGTAAAATCATCAAAAACTACATATTCCTCTTTGTAAGGTATATTATTTTTTTCAAGAGCTTTTTTATAACCTTCTAACCTTTCAAAGCTTACAGCCGCATCATTATGCCCATTTATAAATCCAATATTTCTATGTCCTAACTTTATAAGATAACTTGTAGCTTCAAAAGCCGCCTGAACGTTATCCGAACTTACATATCCCACTTTATCAGTCAGTATCGGTATATCAATCAGAACAGTGGGAATTTGTGTTCTCTTTATTTCTTCAATGTAAGGATCACTCAATCTTAAACCTTCTACAATAGCCCCTTCCACTTTTCTGTCATTGCAAAGCTTCTCATAGGAAGTGGCATCTTGGCTTTCCGGGTCTACAGTAAAAAGTATAAGGTCATATTTATCTTTTTTTAATCCTGCTTTTATACCTGCAAGCACTTCGAGGAAGAAAGGATGATACGCCCCAGGTTTTATTAATTCAGAAACAATCAAGCCAACTGTGTGGGTCTTATTTGTGACAAGTCCTCTTGCAATGGAGTTTGGAGTATAATTAAGTTGTTCCGCTATTTTTTTAATTCTTTCACGTGTTTCCTCGCTTACATCCGGATATCCGTTTAAAGCTCTCGAAACCGTTGTAACAGATACACCCGCATATTTCGCTATATCTTTTATTGTAACAGCCATTTAATATCCACCTTTTCCAAAACGTTTTGGTTGTTTGATTTCATTTTATCAAAAACCTTTTAACCTGTCAACAGATTTTTTCCTTCCGTAAGGACACACTTCCATACAAATACCGCAGACATAGCCTCTTCCAATGTGTTTAAATTTTTTATTCATGTATTCGCTACAAGCTCTTGCGTCAACTATTTCTTCTCTCGGCATTCCCTCTTTCCATAGAGTACCATAAAGTGCCATAGCAGGACAGGCATCTACACATAATTTACAGCTGCCACATTTACTTTCAGTAATGGGGGTTCCGGTTTCAAAAGGCATATTTGTTAGAACTGTTCCTAATCTCACTCTTGGTCCATATTTTTCAGTCACAAGAAGCCCATTTTTCCCTATCCAACCAAGCCCTGCTCTTGTAGCAGCAGTTTTATGTGGAAAAAGTCCTCTATATTCTCCCAAATCAGCAATCGATTGAGACGCAGGAACAGCTAATGCTTTATAGCCCCATTCTTCAAGAAGAAGACCCGTCCTTAAGGTTATCTGGTCAATTAGCGTATTTACAGAACGGTAATGGTGATAATAAGTGTGAGTAGGCTTATTCTCAATTTCATCCACTATTCTATCCGCTAATTTTATTACAACTGCAATGGCATACGGAATATCTGAAAGAGTATCGGGAAGGATACCTGTAAGATTTGAAAAACCTACTAAAGACGCTCCCCATTCCCTTATTTTTTGCTCTAAAATTTTTTGTTTCTCCATCTCTATCAACCCTTTTAGTAAAATTTTTGCATATAAATATTTTAGCACAACAAAATATATTTTTTTAAAATTTTTCAAAGTATATTTTTTATCCACCTACACAAATTAAGTATGAGAAAGAATAAGGAGGGATTTAAATGGCAAGAGGTAGTTGGAACGATCGTCCAAAAATGGTACCAGAGGCTCACAAAGCCCTTGATAATATGAAATACGAAATCGCATCAGAACTTGGCCTTCCAGTTAAGCAAGGTTCTGAAGATTATTGGGGATATATAAGTAGTAGAGATTGCGGCAAAGTAGGAGGACAAATGTTAAGACGAATGGTTCATTTTGCTGAATCTGCCATGGCAAGAGGCATTAGTATATATGGTTCTACTCCTGCACAAGGCGGCCCACAAGGTGCTGCAGGGAGCGAATCAGAATACATGCAAAGATAGAAAGAGAAAAAGAGAGTATTTCGTATACTCTCTCAGACTGTAGACAAACTTTCGTAAAGGAGATATTTTGCATAAGGAGCGACTTGTTACAAAGCGGTAACAAAACTTAGCAAGACCGAGGGTGGAGGCAGGGCCGAAGCCATGGATGGCGAAGGCGGGCACCTGAGGCAAGGAGGCCGATTGT
Organism: Thermoanaerobacter kivui; assembly: GCF_000763575.1. Classification (NCBI taxonomy): domain Bacteria; kingdom Bacillati; phylum Bacillota; class Clostridia; order Thermoanaerobacterales; family Thermoanaerobacteraceae; genus Thermoanaerobacter; species Thermoanaerobacter kivui. Next base: position 789,550 of record NZ_CP009170.1, on the reverse strand, counting down.
GCCCGGTACCCTGCCGGAGCCCGAAGGTCGAGCTTTAGTTTTGTCGCTTTGGAACATCGGAGCGACGATGCAAAATATCTCCTTTGAATATTTTTTAACTTTGTCAACAAACTGAGAGAGTATTTCGTGTACTCTCTTTTATTATTGTATATTTTGTGATAGAATTAATTTAAATATACCACATGTAGTAATAATGCGAGGTGGTAACTTGGCGTACGAAATACAAGAATTAGCAGAAAACAAGTTAATTATACTATACATCTTAAACAGAATAAATATGCCTATTACAGACGAGCAAATAAGCAAAATTATCTTAGATAACAAACTTATGAACTATTTCTATTTAAGACAATACCTTGACGAGTTAATAGAAACTGGCTTTATAAAATTAGAAGAAGAAAAATATTTTATTACGGAAGAAGGTATAAACATTTTAAAACTATTTTTCACAAGAATCCCCTTTGAAACACGGCAAAAAATAGACGAATACATCCTTTTAAACAAAGAAAAAATAAAACAGGAATCTCAATATATAGCCACTTATTACAAAAAAGACGAAAATCAATATATAGCTAATTGCAAAGTCGTAGAAAATGATATAGTTTTGATTGAGCTAAATATAAATGTAGTAAACAGCGAGCAGGCAAAACTTATCTGCGATAATTGGAAACAAAAATCTCAAGACGTATATGCATACATAATAAAAGTCCTCACGGGTCAATAACAAGGCCTTGGGGCTCTTTTCTTGTCTTTATAGTCCCTACCTTTTCCATATTTGATAAATCAAAAATAAAAATTTTATTGTCTCCTAGATAAGTTACATAGGCGTAGTTGTCATATAAACAAAAATCTGAAGGAGCCTCCCCACAGTATACTTCTTCTTTATCTTTTGTAATAAGACTAACCCGGCAAAAGGTATTTGAATAACTACTTAAGATGTACAGAAAATCATTCTCCTTGTAAATTTTTATAGGGACTTTTCCTGCATTTATCTCTTTCACAATTTTAAAGTCTCTTAAATCTATTATAGAAATTTTACCATTCTCTCCGGAGTCAAAATAGCTATTTGCTACATAAAGATACTCTTCATCTTCCGAAAAAATTATGTCTGTAGGATTAGGTCCTGTTATTATGAAATCCAAAATTGTATAATTCTCCGGTTCAATTAATAAAATATCTCCTGAAATCATATTGCTTACAAAAAACAGATTATACTTGCTGTTGTAGATTATTTTTTGCGGGTAGTTCCCCACTTTAAACTGCCCTATAACTCTCTTTCCCTCTATATCGAAAACAGTAACAGAATTAGAATCTGCATTTACAATAAAGATATTGCCATTATACAAAACTCCATAAACAGGGTAAAGCCCTACATACCACGATCCTTCAAATTCAAACTTTTCTTTATCTATTACGCTGATTGAATTATCATAACAGTTTAGAGTGTAAATTTTCTTTCTATTTTCATCTAAAATCAACCTATGAGGTCCACAGAGGTATTTAGAATAGATATTTAATGGAAGATGTTTATTGTTATAAGACTTTATTCTAACAGAATCTCTTGAGTGTTTTTCCAAATCAATCCGATCAACAAAATCTTCTCCCATACTAGCTACATATAAATACAAAAGGCATCCCTCCACATACCAGTATAGTTTCATAATATGCAGAGGAATGCCTTTGGGAAACTTTTTAGCTTCCTTTGTCTGCTATATCAAATCACCATTCTTTTAACCTGTAATCTTTGCTTCGTAAAAAGGGGTCTTCTCCCAGTACTCTTATAATACCTTCATCTGCTTTAATAATTCCAGATACCAGTTTAATAGTAGTAGTTTTCCCCGCACCGTTTAAACCAATCAGTCCAAGTATTTCTCCTTGATTTACAGTAAAAGAAATGTCCTTTACTGCTTGTATGTACTTGTGCCTTCGCTTAAAAAAGCTTTTAACTACATTTATCACGCCATTTTCATTTTCTTTTATGTATACTTTGTAAGTTTTACTGATAAGTCTTTATTCTTGTTACGTTCAGCCAGGCAATCGTACCAATCGTTTTTAATTTTTCAAGGTTTTTTAATAAAGTGGAAAATCTTATCGTTTTTCCGGCTTTTCATCATTGACAGAGCCTTTAAGCAAACAAGCCGCTATTGTTTCTTTGTGAACACCTAATCCACAGCAAACTTCTAGTAAATCCGCCATTTTCTTCACTCCTGTTAAATTTATTACAGGGCTGATTACCTGAGAAAAATAAGAAACTTAACACCTGTGCTGTTCCCATATTAGTCAATATGGGGCGACAATTGGCTGTGCTCAAAGGTAATCAGATTAGGTTAATTTCCAAGGTATTAATCCATCAAAACTAAATCAACCTTTCTCCTTATTAATTTTAGTTTAACAAAAAGCGAATTTTTTGCAACTTGAAAATTTATTTTCATCTATGGTTGTGCTTTGCTTGTTGTTTTTTTCTTTAAAATTTTATTCTGTAGCTTTAGACAGCTTTTTTAATAAATAACCTACTCCACACATTATTAAATAGAACAATCCCGCAGTTATGATTCCTCCCAAAAGTACAAAGATAACAAATACAAATACTCCAAAGCAAGGATATGCAATAAACATTTTCCCTATTGCTTCTCCTGGCCCTCTGCCCCCCATTACTATCCAACTTATCAGCCCAATCGTCCATATAGCTAAATCTATCCCTACTGAGTAAGGTAAGCGAGAAATGTGCCTCAGGGGTACTGTAAAAAAGTCATGTAACATAATTCTGCCTCTCACCCCTGCAGGTGGCCATAATATTGGAATAATTGTTCCAATTACATGGCTCATAGGCCAAGTAAAACCACCATATTTAATTAATTCTTCACCAATACTCTCAGATGTAAATCCTCCACGGAAATCCCCAATACTAGCCCTAGCAAAAATTCCTGTTATTCCCCATAACAAACCAACCATTATAATTTTCTTAAGAGTTGCAACTTTATTAAAAGGCTTTATTTTTGTTTTTGCAAGCTTCACTATTAAATATGCCATCCAGTTTGAAATTAAACTAAGTAGAGCAACAAAAATAATTCCTCCTAAAAGTGTAAAGACAATTAATGCAAACCATCCAAAAACAGGAAATGTAATAAACATCCTTCCCAAAGCTTCTCCAGGCCATGAACCGCCTTTTATACACCGCCCCATAATAAACCTATTATTAAAATTATCAAAATAACTTTAACATTTTTCACTTTTTGACCTCCCCATTTTCATCATGTAACGTCAAATTAAAGCCTTAAATTCGCATATCTATAGTCTCCAAAACATTGGAATAAAAATTTTTTCGAGAAAAAGGAGGATTCCCTCCCCTTGGTGTCGTAGGTAGTAGTTGCCAAAAACAATCACCATCAACCTAATGTTTCGACAACCACTACCCGTTTTCCTCTTCGCTCATTTATTAAATTTTTTACTGAAACTCTTCCTTTTCACTGCTAAACATTTTAAAGTCGATATCAAACCACCTGCTGACCTTCAACCTGCAAATTACAAAATCTTATCTCCTCTAAAGGACCCTTTGCCCGTTGTGGAGAAAAAAGATTACAGGAAAATCCTCGCTGACGCTGAAGCACAGGGTAAGCCTATTTCTCCCGTCAGACGTATAAAACCACTTAGTGTAGATATCGATAAGTGCCCAGTTTGTGGCGCTCCTGCCGATTACCTGTATAGCTTCGGTAAAGATCTTGAAGGCTTCCAAAAGCTCCAGTGTAAAGTGTGTAAACACCAATGGGCTCCGGGTAGGCCTGCACCTAAAAAGTTTCATCCTACTTATCGCTGCCCTTTCTACGGCTATGCTCTTAGCAAAGATAAAACCAGAAAAAATTTTACTTGTAACCTTGCTAAAAGTCGCTTCACTTATTGTCTTGGGCTTTCTTTGAGACAGACTGTTTCTGCTTTACTGCTTGCGATGGTTTGAGATGTGGCAGTCCATGCCGCTTAGTTTTTTTCGGTTCATACAAGGCCCATTACAAGCGCCATAAGTCTTTTAGTTCTTTTGAAGGTGCTGTATAGCCCATGCCTTGCTGTATCAGCTATACTACGATTACTTAAAGCCTCATAAGGTTTTTAACGGTAAAGCGCTTGTATCCATTAAAGATAAGTATGGTAAAAAGGTCTATAGTTGGGCCAAACTGATTCTAAGGTTTATACGGTAAACTAGACTGAATTTAAAAGCAGTCTTTTTACCGCAAGGGTAAAGTGCGCTTTTTTCGTTAAAGTTCCTTTATTATTCTCTATAACTTCCATTGATCAGCTACTTTTGTTCCTTGTAATTTGCCAACTACTACCTGCGATCTCCATTTTTTAGGAAATCTTAATATTCTTGTTTGACGCTACAAAAGCCTTCGTTGCTGGTAGTATTGTACTCCCCTTTTCATGCCGGGCACTTATTAGCTGGAAAAAAGTTTGAACCAATGCCGTCAAGTGTGAAGTAGTTTATTTTGTTGATTAAAAGGAACTCGGGCTTGGCGTATATCTACTCCATATCACTTATTTCCCCTAGATCTTCTAACTAGTATCGGAGGGGTATTTCACCACGGGGTGGTCAATTTTTTCATTTCTCTTGGTTCAATCATGCACTGAAGGTGACATTTAACTTATTCTGCAGAAACTTTAACATAAGCCCTCTTCCCATTGATCCTTAACTCGAAATAAAGGGTATCTTTATATTTATTGAATATCTCCTTTTCTTTTTCTGAAAGTTTATTATAATGCTTCATCAATACTCCTCCTTCATCAAATATTCTTTCTCCCGGGTTCAACTCCAAGTATCTATGAGGAGGGTAGAATTCATCCACTATCCCAGCTATAATTATTTTAGTTAATTCCGGAGGAACAAATTTTTTATAGTTTAATTTTATCGGTTCATTGGAAATATTGTATATTCTAAATCCGTATATTAGAGTGCATAACTCATTATCTGGACCACCTTCCTCTGTGGTATGATCGAAAAGCAATCGAGATTTATACATTTCGATTTTTACGTATTTTTCATAATCTATTTCGCTTTCCCCTGAATTTATTCTTTCTATTACAAAATCAACACTTGGGAGAAAAGGAGTGGCAAAATATCTGCATCCAGTTAAAAATAAAAAGGAGAAAAGAATATGAAAAAAAATCATCTTCTTAATATGTTTCATAATACGTTCTCCCCATCCTCCATGCTTCATATGCCAATTGACTCAATATATTGTATTTCATATAGTTTGGAGCTTTTGCTATAACCTCCGGAGGATAGCCATTTTGATGAGTGTAATGTTCATCTTTATGTCTAAACTCTCCGATTTTTGTATCGAAATACCATATGCCATAATACTTATAATAATATCTGCTTAAACTATAACCAACATATTTCCAGGTCTTGCTATAATCCCAGACATAAAGATCGTGATAAAAGTCTCTATATGTATACTTCGTTTCAGCTTCGACCTTTTTATAAGGGTCAATATTCGACAAATCCGTATAAACAGCCTTTAGCGCATTATAAATTTCTTCTCCTCTTCTAAATATATCCCCAATACCAGGCACTGCCTTAATTATTAATATTGAAGCATATTTAAAAGTTTCAAAGTTGGTAAAACTTTTCCTTGGAGTTCCATTAAAATATCCTGCTTCTTTTGTTAAAACATCTTCTATTTTTACAGTTCCGTAATCTGGAGCTATATATTCTACTCCTATTCCCCTGTCAGAACCTAATTGAGTCGGAATAATTATTTGAGATTTCAATATAATTCTATCATCTTTCGTACTTGGTAAGCTTTCATCAAAAGGCACTGCTAATGCGCTATTTAGAGAAAACGCGAATTGAAAAGATGTAAATATGATATTGACAATAAAGAAAATAACCATCAATTTCTTTTTCATTCTATCCCCCCTTTACATATCTCTTCCTTAATTATATAATACATGGTAAAGGAAACAATTGCAAGCCGATTTGAATCTGCATGGGGTGTTAAAAAATGGATGGATTCTATTACGACCTGGAAGGCTTTGGGAAAGAATTGAAAAACATAAGAAAGTCCTTGAGGCTTACTCAAAACGAAGTTGCTGAACAAGCATTTATAAACATAGATACTTTAAGAAAAATTGAAAATGGCAAGGTAATGCCCAAACAGGAAACCCTGGATTTGCTTTCTCATTTTTACAAAAAAGACCTAAATGAAGTGTTGCTCAAATACAGAGTTAAAGATTACTCTACTTTTTGTAAAATAAAAAACTCTATTGAGAATAAACTTGAAAGTGGAGACTTTGAAGGGTTAAAAGAAGACATGGAAAAATTAAAAACTCTTGAAGAAGAAAAAATGAGCCCTTATTATGCAAAATTTTTGCGCCAACTTCTGCTTCTTTCCGAATCTATTTATGAAAAAGCAGTAAATAAAGACCCACACACATCTTTAATAAAGCTTGAAAAAGCAATGAAAGTAACTATACCTGATTTTTCTGTTTACAACTACGCTAATTTTGTGTACAGTGACTTAGAAGTCAGAATTTTAATGAACATAGCTTTAATATTTGTATTTGAAAAAACGGAAAAACGCCAGCAAGGCCTTGAAATGTTGCTCTTCTGCCTTGAGGCGTTGTCAGAGGAAGAATGGGAAATTAAAATAAAAGTTTACTATAATATCTCATATACTTATCACCTTTTATCCATTTACGAAAAGTCACTCTATTACGCTAATCTAGGCATAGAAACCTGTGTAAAAAATAATACCTTAAGCGGCTTAGGACTTTTACTCTTCAGAAAAGCAATTGCAGAGCTTAACCTTGGCAGAGAGGAATACAAAGATTCCCTCATTAAATCTATAAATATATTTGAAATAACTGGTCAGGATAAGCTTAAAAAAATAACCATAGAGTCCTGTAAAAAACTTTATAACTTAGAAATCACTAAAGAAAATGGTATGATTGTGATAAGGAACTTGTGAATTTCTACAAAATCTATACAGACTGTAAAAATACCCTAGCTTTTTATTATTTCTAAACCTGTAAGAGCATTTTTAGATTCTAATGGAAAACACAATGTTTTGTATCACGCAAAATTAAAAAATCAATAAAATCTTTCAAGAATATATACGCGTTTAAATGTCTTTAAAACATAAATGCTCAAATTCAAGTTACAGCCAGTACTATGGTATCCAAATAATTTTTTAAGTTTTCAATCCATCATGCTATTTGTTCCACTTGTATTTGGAAAAATTATATCCCTCCCTCCATCGAAACTACTGTTTCTAGGTATGTCATATGTTCCTACTACCTTATTTTCTTGGTCTATTAGCTCTATCCCTTTCACTGTCCTGTGCAAAAGGCCCATCATTTTCCCATCTCTTAAAGCAAAAACATAGAGTTCTGGAGGCTCGGTGGGCTTCACCATTTGAATGCCTACAAATAAAATATTTTCATAGCTCCCCAAAATTTCTATATTAACCGGCATGGCTGATTTCAATGTTTCTGAAGCATATTTCTTCTGATACTCTATAATATTGTTGATTGGCTTAAGTTTCATAGTATCAATATCTACTTCTGCAGGAACTGTGAGAGTAGGTATAAAAAAGCTTTTCTCAATAGAAGTTGTATTGTCTGGTAAAGGGGGTAACGCCGGTGATAATTCTGCATCTTCTGGAATCTTTACTTCTCCCCATTCTATTTTCTCTGCCTTAAGATCGTATTTTGCTATGAAAAGTTTTGCATAGATTTTCCCTGTACCTGGTATAAAGCACGAGTACAGTATAAATACCTCATTTCCATTTTTGGTAATTCCTGCTATAGTACCTGACTCCTCTACGCTGTACTCTTTGCCATCATCCATTTTAAAAAAGTGTGGAGGAATAACCAGCTCTATTTCTTTATTCCTACCATTCTCAGTAAAAACCAAAATGTACTTGCCCTTTCCTTTACTGACTAGTTTTACACCTTTCCCCCAAATTATTTTTTCTTGCAGAGGAACTTCTACTTTCTCGACGTTTCCTTGATACTCCTGAGAAACTTGTGCATATGAGGGAATTACCAAATGCCCTTTCCCATCCCATGAAATTGGAGACTTCTTGTGAATTTCTTTCGGTACATCTTTTTTAAGAATGGTATATATATTTTTTGATTCATTTTTTATTTTCTTATGTTCAAGGTCCCAATAATAAAGCTTCGCTTTTACTCCCCCTTCTTCCTCCTCAAGAATTGCAAAAGGACTTCCATTCAATTTTACCTTCTCTTTTTTCTCTTCAGTAGAACAACCGCAGGTCATTATAAAAGTTAATACAAAGGTTATAAAGAAGGACAAGACTTGTTTAAATTTTTGCTCTTTTACTACCATTCTTTCAACTCCTTGTCTTTTAAAATTTAATTCTGTTTGAATAATTTAGAAATTTTATTAGAGACGGGTCTTCTCTTTACTACCCACTTTATTGGAGAAAACCCGTCTCTAACTTACTATACTTAAACTAACTTATTCCCAAAGTACATAATATTCCCACGTCGTATTTTTTCCATATGGATACTTTAAACGATCATTAGTATGTGCGCTAAATAGCCTCTCAATAGTATCGTTTTTTACAATCATCATTACATGCGAATCTGGAATCACAATAACACCACCTGCTGCAGCACTTTCCCATGTCGATCTCTTCCAATATCCTTTTTGATTAAGCATATAATTTTTTAAACCAGGAACATATGTCCACGCCCAATTATTACTACTGTCTTTTAATCTTTCCCATTTACCTGGATCAACAGGTATACCACCAGCATTTAGTGCTTGCGAAACATAATCTGCACAATCATTATGACAGAAGCAATCATAATATGGCCATTTAGCATTATTCCACTTAGCAATATCCTGTAATGCAATATTATGAGGACAATAAGTAGTTGCATTGGAGGTCCAAGTATTCGCATAATCTCTTGCTTTGAGCCTATCATAATAAGGATATAAAGCTGCTACTGCAAAAGTTCCTTCTTCAATTAATTTACTCTCCATTTCTTTATATCCTGCATTTTCATATTCTGCAGGAGATTTTGGAATTAATTCCTCTGCCGGCACAAACGTATTCATCTGTTCTGCATATAACTTTATCGCATTTTCCTCAATATTACTTCCTCTGAGTTCTGCCTCAAATTTTAATATCATATACGATTCATCCGGAACCCCAATATATTCTTTGAGTTCTGAGTACCTATCATCTAACATCTTCACCACTCTCTGTGCTTTTTCTTTTGTAAGTACGCCACTATTAGCACTCAGTACTTTATTGATTTTATACTCTTTTTGAAGTTGAACATCATAATCAGCCATGTTGATTTTTCTTAACATTCCTTTGATGTACGGTAATTCACCAACTTTCTGTGCTTTCAACACTTTAGTAACACATACTTTAGCAATTCCTTCAACTTTATCTCCAGACTTTTTAAAATCAGCAATTTCAACATCTACATTATTTACGTGATAATAATAGGACCAATTATTTACAATCCATTGCTTAATAAAATTCGTTATTTCCCCCTGATATTTAAGGTCATTGTCTACTGCTTTAACAACATTACTTTTAATTCCAATACTGTAGATAATAACAGCTACCGCTAGAAGCCACACAATGTGTTTTACCAAGCTTTTTCTTACCGTTGACATATTATTCACTCCTCCTTGTTTTCCTTAATAATATAGGTCTGCATACAAACTAGTTGATAACATTATCTGCACGCTGAAATGCTGCACTGCATCACACCCTGTTGTGTCAGATAAGTCCAAAATTTTTGAAGGTCATAAAACCTTATAGCAACTGTTACATAAAGATTTGGAAAACACTTTAATGAATGTTTTAAAGCCGTTTTCATTGATTCTCTAAATTAAAATAAATTCCGTCACCTTGATAAAGGCTTTAAATTTTTGTTTATGACATGCCTCAAAAAGCAACAAGAACATTTTCTACATTCCTTTATCATCCCACTGGCTTGTCAATTTATCTAGGCAAAACAATCGAATGAAGCACTATCTGATCTACTTCACCTAAAGGAACCAGTTGTTCAAAGGCCATTACACTGTAGGAGCAAAGTATCAACAACATAATTAAAATATTCAATATAATCTTTTCTCTTCCATTCATCTCCCATCACTTCCCGCCCTAATATTTTCCTCCCACTTTCATCATATCATTAAATTACATAAATTCAACCCGATTTGAATCGGGGTTACTCACTAAAAAATGTAAATTATATGTATTTTATTCACTTTAATACTCTGCTTCTTGGGCAGGAGTCATTAAAAGGTAGTCACTATCTATATTTAAATCAATAAATCAATGCCAAGTTCCCGAGCTCTTTTATTAAATTTCTCTGCAATGATAGAGGCCGTTTCCCTGCTCATAGTGGTTCGGTTACTTTCAATCATGCTTAAAAAACCTCTTGTGATATTTTCAGATTGCAGTCCTCTTTGTTTCATTTTGAGCATTTTTCTTATTTTTTTAACTCTTTCTCCAGGGGTTAGAAAAATAAGAGTACACATGCAAAAAAGACCGGCTTTGAGCCTGCCTGTTTTCACTCATAGTGTATCCTCATTTATAAACCTTTACAATTTTTTCTTTCAAAACTTCGTATATTATCCTGTGCTGTATGTTTATCCTTCTTGAAAATTTTCCTTTTAAATCCCCAATCAAAATTGCATTGCCTTTTCTAGAAGTTATTTGGATTGGTTCGCTGTTTTCCCTTACTTGCTCAATTATTTTATATATGTTCTGCCTTACTTTTGTTACAGGCATTGTCTTCATTTAAATCACCTCTGTGGATAATTATAACGTACATAAAAACGTACGTCAATAAAAATTTATAACGTAAATTTAGTAAAAAATCTTCATTTTCTATAAGGTGGAACATACTTAACTTTCATTAATACTAAAACTTTCTCAATATTTTTTCCAATTCTATCATTACATCATTCATTACTCCTATATCCACTTCTTTTGTTGATGAATATTGAACTAAAATTATCAAATTCTTATACGTCATAACAGCTGCACTATTTTTTTCTGTTAACTCTTTATTCAAATGCCCAAACCCCTTATTATAAATCTATCCTGCAAAATCTTCACCAATATAATTTCTGTTTTTGAAAAAACAATCAATGAAGATTATGGAAAAGCCATGGAAAAACTCCAAGAGGCAATGAAAATCACTATCCCTGATTTTTCTCTTTCTAATTATGCCGATTTTGTTTACAATGATATGGAAATTAGAATCTTAATGAACATGGCTTTGATTATTAAAAAAACAGAAAATGTAGAAAAAAGCCTTAAAATGCTTTTATTCTGTTTAGAAAATTTATCTCCAGAAGAATGGGAAACAAAAATAAAAATTCATTACAACATATCTTATAATTATCATATTCTTTCTCTTTATGAAGAATCTTTACATTATGTAAATCTAGGCATAGAAACCTGTACAAAAAATAACACTTTATGTGGCTTGGGGCTTTTATACTTTAGAAAAGCAATTGCAGAGTACAATCTAGGCAGAGAAGAATACAAAGACTCTTTATCTAAATCCATACATTTACTCGAAATAACTGGTCAGGAAAAACTTATAAAAACAACTATAGAATCCTGCAGGAAGTTTTATGATTTAGAAATTTCTAAGGAAAATGGCATACTTGTGATAAAGAAATTATAAAAGACCACCCTCTTGTTAATTTTAACACTAGGGTGGCCTTATCTTTCTGATATATTGTTGTCATTATTCAAACATTTTAATTACTTCGCAACCACACGTTTTTTAGCCTGTTGATAAGTCATAAAACCTGCATGATTACTATATCTGGTCGGGGCAACAGGATTTGAACCTGCGACCTCACGGTCCCGAACCGCGCGCGCTACCGCTGCGCCATGCCCCGACGCAATATTCATTTTACCACACTCTTTCTCTTTTTTCAATAAGTGAAATAAAACCCGCATTTCACAGATAAATGAATTATGTCTATAATAAAGTTATCAAACTAGAAAGGGCGATTACTATGAATTATTTAGAAATAGCATTTATGCGCTCTTCAAAGCCAGCAAATATACCTCTTAAATGTATGAAGAAATGTAATGCAATTACATGCATCTATAATTGTAGCGGCTTTTGCATTGCCTTTAAAGATTCTAAATGCGATTTTCACGAAGAAACCAAAATACCTGAGCAATAAATTAAGCGGTCAAAAGACCGCTTTAGTTTGTTGACAAACCTTATGGGGAGTCCCTTTGATGGGGAGTTTTATTATTTATTTGAGAATGTGTCACTAACGATTTTTTTGACTTTTTCCCGTCCAATTTCTTTTGTATCAACTAATTGCAAAGCACCGTTTGGACACGCCTCTACGCAGGCTGGTTGCCCTTCCGCACCTTTTCTTTCTATGCAAAGTGTACACTTTGTCGCAACGGCATGTTTATCCGGAATATATACTGCACCAAAAGGACATACAATTGAGCAACTGTGGCATCCAATACAACGCTGTTTATCAATTACTTTTATACCGTCTGGATTTACACTTATAGCCTTTACCGGACATATTTTAACACAAGGAGCATCTTCACATTGTCGGCATACTGCCTGAGCCATAACAGGATAATTTTTATCCTGTAGAAAAATATATAAAATATTTATATTTGGGCTTAAAGGAATTCCAGACCCTAAAAGCTCCCAATATGGTCGGTTTCCATTAGCATCAGCACAGGCTTGTTCGCAGCAACGGCATCCGAGACATTTTTTTATATCAGCAAATATATATTTTGTGCCGCTTTTGACATCCATATTTTATTCCTCCCATATTTTTCAATTATATATTGAGTAGTTTGCGCCTTTCCATTATAGAACTTTCCATAGCATCGGCTCCGAGAATTGGATCAGCTTCTATTATAAACCGTGCACCTACCATATCCTTTAATTTTGATGTAAGAAGTTCTGTTATTAAGTTGCTGCCCGTTACAGCCGGTGGGGTCCCCAAAAGCAGGTCAAGTCCAAGAACAACTCCGAAGGTTCCGTCGGCTAAAGCCTGTTCTTCAAGCCATTGTGGTGCAGAAGCAACTACAGGTATTTGGGGAACATCCACTTTTAATTCTTCAGCAATTTCCTCTGCTATTATATGAATTCTTCCTATAGAAAGACAAGGACCTATATTTAAAACAGGAGGTATGTTTAATTTACGGCATACTTCTTTAAGCTTAGGACCTGCCAGTTCAATGCTTTCCAATCCGTAAAGTCCGGCATTTTCTAGATTTCCTCCTACACATCCGTTGCCAAGCACTAATATATCTCTTTTGATAAGTTCTTTGGTTAGTTCAACACCATATATACCATGACCCTTTGCAGCCATATTAGAACAACCAACAACACCTGCTACACCCTTTATATCGCCTTTAACTATTAAATCAATGAGAAGTTTCCATGAACCACCTAAAGCTCCTTTAATACTGTCTTCAGTGAATCCTGTCATAGCTGGGGTTTTCTCAGTTGGGACATCTATTTTAACCTTTCCGCGCCTATTTTTGTAAGCTTTTATAGCTTCATCAAGAGTAATAGCGGCATATTCATCAGCTTTTTCAGGCTGGAATTGATAGAGATCTGCCCCTACTTTTTTGGCTACATCATCAAGGCATATCTGTTTTACCAAGTATTCTTTACATATTGGTTCAATACCAGGTAAAGTACAGTTAAACTCTGAAAATACAAGGTCAATCGCTCCTGTACCCAAAATATATTCTTGTGTGAAATTATTACCGACATATCCACCAAACGCACTGTTTTTATCGGAAGCACATCTCAATTCATAATCCTGACCAACACAGGTTACACCATATATTTTAAAACCTTTAGCACCTGCTTCCTGAGCCTTCTTAACCCATTCCTTGCTGCTCGCCATTTCCAAAATACGATTTGAAACAACCTGTTGATGTCCTCCAATAGTAGCAAGATTAATATAACCCTGATCGATAACACCAAAATTAGAATAGGTTGAAGCAATCTTTGGACTTCCAAGCAATATATCCTGCATTATACAAGTTAATTCAAGACCGTATATACCTGTTATAATACCAAGTCTTAAACAATGCACTGCCATATCAACAGGGTCACTATTCAAATTGGTAGAAGTTTTAGTAAGAGCTGCAATAATTTCTTCATTCACCCCACCAGGCATTATGTTAAGACTTTTCCATGTCGAAACTCTTGCTGGTAGAGATAATTTTTCAACAAGTTCAGCCTTTTCCGTATAAGGCTTTGAAAGATCATTCAAAACCCTTGTAGCAAATTCATAAGCAATTCTTTTTATATCCTTGTTAGTATTTATACCCATTTTTTTAGCATATTTTTTTAGCTTTTCTTCATCTTTAATAGTATAAGAAGATTTACCTTCAGCTACGGAAAGTAATGTATTAGCCGCATTGCGACAATGATGCACATAACAAGAAGTACCGGCCGCTATTGCTCTCAAAAGATTGCGTGCAACTATTGTATCTGCAGTGGCACCACAAATTCCTACTGGTTGAGTTGGGGTTATTCTACAAGGTCCATTAGAACACAACCTACAACAAATACCTTTGTAGCCGAAACCACATTTTGGATCACGCTTTTCCCAACGTTTTATAGCCGTATCAACAAAACCAGGCTTTCGAGAAAGTTCATCAATGACTTTTTCAGCAGAATAAATGTAATTATCACTCATATTATCACAACTCCTTTTTTTATATTTATTGTTTATAATATAATTTTACTTTCATTATAAATCAAAGTCAATACTAATTAATAATTTTTTTCGCTTAATGTTTGTTTTTAATTTAAAATGATTACACAAGAACTATACACTTGTCTTTATACAGTTTTGTGCTAGAGCGTAGCAACAGAATGAATGTTAAGATGAAAATTGCCTTATGTGGAAATAAAATTAATTATTTCTCACATAAGGCCTACATTAATAATTTTGAGATAAGCTATTATTCTTATAATAATTCGATAAAACAAAACTGCTTTTATCATGCGTCTATTATTTTTTCCATCAGCTCATTCATGTTGTACTTTATTTTTTGTTCTTTGGCAATTCTCAAAAGTCTTATATACTCCTGCCTTGCAAAATCGTATTTTAATCTCGCCAATTTCGTCTTAAGGTAGTTGTCATTTTCTATCATCTCCAAATTTCTCTCTGCTTCTTTCATAACCTTTAGTGCCTTATCTATCTCCTGTAGCAACGTAGTATTATTTATTTCCATAACAACCACCTTCTTATTATGTCCTTTACACCTTACATTATATTAAAACCCTCCCTTAAATATTACCTTTTTAAGTAATGATCTCACATGACCTATCATGTAGAGTGACCCACAAAAAAGCACCATATCCTCTTCCTTAGCTATATCCAAGGCGTATTTTACCGCCTCTTCAATATTTTCAATTGGAATTACGTTTTCTTTATCTATCTTTTGTGCAAGTTCACTTGCCCTATAAGCTCTTTCACTTATTGGCATCGTCGTTATTATTACATCCGCCTTTGGCACAATTATATTAAGCATATTTTGAGTGTCCTTGTCCTTAAGCATCCCTACCACAAGAATCAGTCTGTCGTAATTAAATAGCTTTAAAGAATTTTTTAGCACAGAAATTCCTTGAGGATTATGAGCTCCATCTATCACCACATAAGGCTGTTTCCTCATGACTTCCAATCTTCCTGCCCATTTCGCTTTATAAAGCCCTTTTTTTATATCTTCTTCTGTTATTTTATATCCATACATTTCTAACTTTTTAACAGCCTCTATCGCCAAAGCAGCATTATAAATCTGATGTTCTCCCAGTATAGTGATTTTTAAATCTTTATGTTTTTTATAGTCAAAAACTTGGAAATCTGCATTTTGTTCTTTTATAACCACATTGCTTTTTTCAAGAACAGTCAAATATGCGTTCCTCACTTCACATGCTTCCATGATAACTTTCATCGCTTGAGGATGTTGATAAAAACTTACGACAACTCCATTTTGTTTGATGATTCCAGCTTTTTCATAAGCAATTTCTCCTAAAGTATGCCCTAATCTGTCTGTGTGGTCATAATCAATAGTCGTTATGACAGAAACTAAAGAAGAATCTATAGCATTTGTTGCATCAAATCTGCCCCCAAGCCCCACTTCCAACACTACAAAATCCACTTTTTCATCATAAAAATATTTAAAAGCAATTGCAGTTACCACTTCAAATTCCGTCGGATGATTGTATCCTTCCTCCACCATGCGAGATATTATAGGCTTTATATATTCAACATAATAAATCAACTTTTCCTTGGAAATATTTTCTCCGTTTATTCTCATTCTCTCTTCAAATTCTTCCAGGAAAGGCGAAGTATATAAAGCTACTTTGTACCCAGCCTGCTGCAAAATGTTGCTTATAAAAGCTGATGTAGAGCCTTTTCCATTTGTACCAGCAACGTGGATAATTTTAAGTTTTTTTTGAGGATTTCCCATATAACTTAATAATCTTTTTATATTTTCCAGTCCTAATTTTACGCCAAATTTGTAAGTACCGTGTATGTAGTTAATCGCCTCTTCATAATTCATTCAAGCTCATCTCCTATACAGACTGATTTTACAAAAACAATCCCATTAAAACTTCATCTACATACTCATCTCCAATTTTAAACTGCCGCCTTCTTCTGCCCTCTTCTTCAAAGCCAAATTTTTTATAAAGGTGTATTGCCACCTCATTTGTACTAAAAACACTGAGGCAAAGTTTTTCATAACCTTTGCTTTTTGCCCAATTAATAGCTTCCGTAAACAATTTTGTCCCGATTCCTACATTCCTAAATCGAGCGTCTATACTTATACCTATTTCTCCTACATGTTGTACTTTAGGAGACCTTCCTCCATAATAACGAAAGAGAGTAAGGCAGCCTATGATTTCTCCACCGTAGTCTGCCACCAAAATCAAATCTTTGTTGCGGTCTAAATTTTTTATAAGCTGTTTTTCTTCCTCTTCAGACCAGTTAAATGTCTCTGACACCATATACAATTTTTCTCTTCCAACACTGCTTAAAAGCTTTATTATCCCCCTCGCATCTTTTATCTTAGCTTCTCTTATAACCAGGTGAGACTCTTTTTTTGGCCTTTTAAACAAAGATAACATACAAATACCCCTAGAGGTTAACTCTTTAATAACTTAAGTCTTTCTTCTATGTTTTTAAGCATTGCAGTGTATTTTTCTAATTTCTCTCTTTCTGCATTTACTACTTTTTCTGGCGCTTTTTTGACGAAATTTTCATTATTTAAAAGCCCTTGTGCTCTTTCAATTTCGCTTATCACTTTTTGTCTTTCTTCATTAAGCCTCTTTATCTCTTCTTCTAAGTCTATTAAATCTTCAAGTGGAAGTACCACCAATCCTCCTTCTATTGCTCCACTCAAAGCTTTATGAGGAATTTTACTTTTATCTGTTTCAATTACAACTTCGCTAGCACCTGCAAGTTTCATTATATAATTTGTACCCACTTCAAACACCTTTACATAATTTTCATTTTCAACAGCCACAATAACTTTTGCTTTTTTAGAAGGGGAAACATTTGCTTCTGCTCTTAAATTTCTAATGGTCCTAATAGCTTCCATTATAATCTCAGCATTTTTCGCTTCTTCAGTGAAATCCAGTTCTTCTTTGTATTTCGGCCATTCAGCAATCATTATGCTCTCGCCCTCATGAGGTAAATTCTGCCATATTTCTTCAGTTATAAAAGGCATAAAGGGGTGCAAAAGCCTCAAAGTATTGTCAAGCACATATCTTAAAACAGACTTTGTAACCTTTTTAGCTTCAAGGTTATCACTGTATAGCACAGGTTTACTAAGCTCTATATACCAATCACAAAATTTGCTCCACACAAAGTCATAAAGCTTTGTCGCGGCTATTCCTAACTCAAATTTTTCTAAATTCTCTGTCACTTCTTTTACTATATTGTTATACCTTGTCAAAATCCACTTATCAGCAATAGTTAACCCCTCTGTATAAAGATTAGTATCATTATCAGTTAAATTCAGCAACACATATCTTGAAGCGTTCCACAATTTATTTGCAAAGTTTCTGCTGAGTTCAACTTTGTCCTGACTAAACCTCATATCGTTTCCTGGAGCATTTCCTATAACTAATGTAAACCTTAAAGTATCTGCTCCATACTTTTCAATAACCTCTAACGGGTCTATTCCATTGCCAAGAGATTTGCTCATTTTTCTACCTTGAGCATCCCTGACTAAACCATGTATCAAAACATGCTTAAATGGCACTTCTTTCATAAATTCCAAACTCATAAAAATCATTCTTGCAACCCAGAAGAAAATTATGTCATATCCCGTAACAAGTACATCTGTCGGATAGAAATATCTTAAATCTTCTGTTTCTTCTGGCCAACCCATAGTAGAGAAAGGCCAAAGTGCAGAACTAAACCAAGTATCTAATACATCTTCGTCTTGATGTATGTGTATGCTTCCGCACGCTTCACATTTTTGCGGGTCTTTACGCGATACAGTTATATGACCACAGTCATCGCAGTACCAGGCAGGAATTCTGTGTCCCCACCATAATTGCCTGGAAATACACCAATCCTTTATGTTTTCTAACCAATTAGTGTATATTTTTTCGAATCTTTCAGGGACAAACTTAATTTTTCCTTCTTTTACAACTTCTAAAGCAGGTTTTGCTAAGGGCTCCATTTTTACAAACCACTGCTTGGAAAGTAGAGGTTCAACTACCGTATCGCACCTGTAACAATGTCCCACATTGTGAACGTGGTCTTCAACTTTTAGAAGTAGTCCGAGATTTTTGAGGTCTTCTACTATCTTTTCTCTCGCCTCATATCTATCAAGCCCTTTATATTTTCCCCCATTTTCATTGATTATCGCATTCTCATTCATTATATTGATAAATGGAAGATTGTGTCTTGTCCCCATCTCAAAGTCATTTGGGTCGTGAGCAGGTGTAACTTTAACAGCACCTGTTCCAAATGAAGGATCAACGTAGCTGTCAGCAATTACAGGTATCTCCCTTCCCACAAGTGGCAGTATCAAAGTCTTACCTACCACATCCTTATACCTTTTATCATCAGGATTTACAGCAACTGCTACATCCCCCAGCATCGTCTCTGGCCTTGTAGTAGCTATAACTACATATCCATCTTCCCCTTTTATGGGATATTTGATGTACCACAAATGCCCTTTTTGCTCTTTATGTTCCACTTCCGCATCAGATAAAGCAGTGTTGCAGTCTGGGCACCAATTTATTATCCTATCACCTCTGTATATGAGCCCTTTTTCATAGAGTGAAACAAAAACCTCTCTTACCGCCCTTGAACATACTTCATCCATAGTAAAGCGTGTCCTTATCCAATCACAAGAAGAACCCAACTTTTTTAATTGGCTTAAAATACGGTTTTCGTATTTGTCCTTCCATGCCCATGCCCTTTTCAAAAACTCTTCTCTTCCTATTTCTTCCTTTGTGAGCCCCGTTTCTTCTCTTATCGTGTCTAAAACTTTTATCTCCGTCGCAATGCTGGCATGGTCTGAGCCAGGTATCCACAAAGCTGCATAACCCTGCATTCTTTTCCATCTTATCAATATGTCCTGCAAAGTATTATCAAGTGCATGTCCCATGTGCAATTGCCCTGTTATGTTTGGAGGCGGTATAACAATGGTAAATGGCTGTTTTTCAGGGTCTATTTTAGGAGTAAAATATCCTTTTTCCATCCAAAAAGCATAAATTCTATCTTCAAATTCCTTTGGATTGTAGGTTTTAGCTATCTCTTTCATTCCTCACACTCCTTCTACAGAATTTTAAAACCCTTTCACCCACAAAGGGCGAAAGGGCATTTCGCGGTACCACCTTCATTTATCACTCAAGCTATAACGGGCAGACCCGTTTAAACCTACTAAACTTCGGTTTACAGGCTCCAGAGCTACCTTCAGTGTACCTTTGGCGGGAATCCTTTCAGCCCATGGGATATCCCTCTCTTTAGCCAGTATACACTTACTCCTCTCTTTCATAGCCTCATATTCCATTTGATATATAATATATATAAAATCTCATGAATTGTCAACAGTTAATTCCCTACAGGTTAAAGGAACTCAACTAATCTTTCAAATTGAGTTGTTCTAAAAGATAGTAAAGCATTTTTTCCCTATGGCCAATAACATGGGCTTCTACTATCATGCCCACCTTTATGTTTTTCTTTTCTCCTTTACGATTATACAGAGGTTTATTATCAATGGTCGCCTCTGCTTCATAGTAATTAAGCCCACTTTGTTTGTCTAATCTCGAGTCTATACTTAATTTTACTATTTCACCTGACAGCTCTCCGTATTCTTGATAAGGCAAAGCTAAAATATGATATTTTATTTTTTGGCCAACTTTTATATCTGCAATATCTTTGTTAGGAATATAAAGTTTTACTATATATTCTGAATTATCTGGAATAATTTTAACCATTTCTAATCCACTTTGTATTAAATCTCCTTCTTTTATACTCGTTATCATATCAATTTTGCCGTTTGCTGGAGACTTTATTATATAATCCTCAATTGCAA
The DNA here is from genome assembly GCF_000763575.1 of Thermoanaerobacter kivui. Lineage (NCBI taxonomy): Bacteria > Bacillati > Bacillota > Clostridia > Thermoanaerobacterales > Thermoanaerobacteraceae > Thermoanaerobacter > Thermoanaerobacter kivui. Next base: position 768,968 of record NZ_CP009170.1, on the reverse strand, counting down.
GATTTATATTCTGAAGTTCTCCTTTTAATTTCTCTATTTCTTTTTCATCGGAGTAGATATTATCTTCTATTTGAGCTATGGTATCTGCTGTGAATTTTTCTACATTTACATTATTCAAATTAGCTTTGATTTCCTTGAGTTTTTCTTCATTCTGCTCGATATTTGACTTGAGGCTAAGCATATATTGATTTTGATAACTTATAAGGTCATCTTTTGCATTTTGAACTGTATTTTCTGCATCATAATATTTTTGAGTTAAGGCATTTTGCAATTGCTCAATTTTATCCTGTCTCTGATTAATATTCATTTGATAATCAACAAATTGGTTGTAATAAGAAGTGTCATTGTTTATCTTATTTTCATTTTGGTCTATGGATTTTTTTAAATTTTTTAAATTCTCCAATATGTTATCTATATTCTGTGCCTGAACATTAATACCGTAAAGTTGGCTTTCTATGGCTTTTTTATTTATGTAAAAATCTAAATACTTATAGTAATAATACATTTCATTCTCAGAACTTTTATCAAAATAGTTTTTTCCATCCTGAATACTATTTTTTAATTTTTTTAAATTTTCTACTTCACTAATCTTATTAGCAAGTTGTTTTTCTAATATGGATTTTTGTAATTCTAAGTTTTTATGCTCTATTACGTATAAAACATCTCCTTTTTTCACTTTTTGACCATCTGTAACATATATTTTCTCCACATTGCCTGTCACTTTGTTTGAGATGATAAATTCTTTGTAAGGTCTTATAATTCCGTTTGCTTTAACTACTATTTCTTTCTCGCTAAAATAAGACCATATCAAGAAAGATATAATAAGAAGCAATAAAATATAAACAGAAACACTCGCAATAGGATGCGGTTTGGATTCTAAAAGTTCTCTGCTGTCTGTAAGTTCTTCTATATTTTGTACTATCTCTCTCACAAAGGTCACGCTCCTATCGAATTAGAAGCTGCTGCTTCTTCATCTCCAAGTTCGTAATTAGATATTGGAATTTGGTCCTTCCATAATTCATAATACTTTCCTCCTAATCTCATTAATTCTTCATGACTACCACTTTCTACGATTTTTCCTTTATCCATAACATATATAGTATCACTTCTCATAATAGTACTTAATCTATGAGCAATTATTATAGTAGTAATATCTTTACTGAATTCATCTATCATATCATGTATTGTTTTTTCGGTAGTACTATCCAAATTACTAGTAGCTTCATCCATTATTAATATATCAGGCTTTTTCAAGATTGCTCTTGCTATTGCAAGTCTTTGCTTTTGCCCACCAGACAAATTTGCACCATTTTCTTCTAACATAGTTTCATATCGTAAAGGTAGACTATTAATAAAATCATGAATCTGGGCTTTTTTACAAGCCTCTATTATTTCTTCAAATTCTATATTATCTGATCCAAGAGTAAGATTTTCTCTGATAGTGCCATTAAAGAAAAAAGCATTCTGTGATATGTACGCAATTTTTTCTCTTAGAACTTCTAAATTTATATCTTTTATATTATATCCATTTATAAGTATTTCGCCTTTCTCCGGTTGATAAAAACTCATTAGGAGCTTTACCAGAGTTGTTTTACCCGAACCGCTTTCACCAACAAGTGCTATTTTTTCTCCTGAAGAGATGTGTAAAGTTATGTCATCTAAAACCTTCTGCCTTGTTCCATACCTAAAAGTTACATTTACAAAGTCTATATCTCCTCTTAATGATGCAGGATTGATCTTTTTATCTTCATTTTTGCTCTTTTCTATTTCTAAATCTAGTATTTCACCTAATCGGTCTGCTGCAACTAAGGCTGTCTGTATTTGGGGTTGAAGATTTATAAGATTTTCTATAGGCTCTAAAAAGTAAGCAAGTAAAGCATTAAAGGTTAAAAGTTCACCTATGGACAACCTGCCATGTATTACTTCATTGGCTCCAACCCATAGTAAAACAATTCCAAATACACTTTTTACTCCACTTTTTAATGAGGATTGTAAATTATTCATCCATCCATTTTTAAAAGCACTTTTTATAAATTTTATAAATCTCTTTTCTGTTTCAAAATTTACCTTCCGTTCTGCATTGAATGCTTTTACAGTTCCAATCCCGTTTAATGATTCTACAAGATAAGATGTCAATTTTGCATTATTTTCCATCATTGTTCTATTTATGTTTTTTAAAGGATTGTTAAATACCCAGACAATAATAGCATATAAAATAACAGGAACAAGGGTTATACCAAATAGCATGTGGTTTTGACTATATAATATAGCACCACCTATTATAACCATTAACGTATCTATCATTACAGTAAGAGTCGCTCCTGATATAGCTTCCCTTATCCTTGCTGCATCATTAAAACGAGATATTATTTCTCCTACTTCCCGCGTATCAAAGAAATTCATAGGCAATTCAATGACATGGTTGTAGTATCCAAGCATCAATGGTATATCAATATTTTGGCTTAAATATAAAAGTAACTGCGTTCTAAAGGCATTCAGTAAAATTTTAAAAATGTATAATACAATAATTCCTATTGAGAACATATTAAGAGTTTTAACTAAGCCATTTGGAAGTATGGAGTCCATTAAGAATTTGAAATAGAATGAGCCTATAATTCCTAAAATAGTAAATACTAGGGATACAAAAAATATGTGTACTATCAGTCTTTTTTGAGGTTTTAATAATGAAAAGAATCTTGAAAATAGTCCTTGCGTTTCATCACCTTTTTTAAATTGAACTGTTGGCACCATAAGAATGAGTACGCCTGTCCATATTTTAAAAAATTCTTTAGGAGTATATCTTACGATTCCCTTTGCAGGGTCAGCAATAATTAATTCTTTTTTAGTTATCTTATGTATTACCACATAATGAAGTAATCTCCCGTCAATAATCACATGGGCTATTGCAGGAAGTGGAAATTCATTAAAAATATCTTCGGGTTTGTTTGCTTTAACTCCTTTAGCTGTAAAACCAAGTTTCTCTGCTGCTTTTATTAAACCGTAAGCACTTGTGCCCTGTTTGTCTGTCCCTGCAACTTCTCTTATTTTTGATATTGGTATTTTTAATCCATACTGTTTCGATATTGTTGCAAGACATGCAGCTCCACAATCTTTTATGTCATGTTGTTTAATGCATACATAGCGCTTAAATATGTTCATAATATCTCACCTTTTATAAAATTATCACTAACATCATTAAATCAATCATAAGATTACAAGTTAAATATTAACGTATTTCTATTGGTAATTATGAAGAGCAGTACATCTATTATATTGTGAATACTAGGAATAGATAAAACAATCGCAAATGAACTTAGGGTTTTATTTCTATAAATCAAATATGAATAATTTAAAATTACTACCGCTAAAAAAGTTGAAATCATGTAAAATAAGCTATAGCTATGTAATATTCCAAAGATTATTGAAGCCACAATTATAAGTAAGGCCTTGTGATTATTTAAATAGTTTATCTTGCTTAAAAAGTAAAGTAAAACAACTTGGAAAAGGTATGTTTCTAATACTGGACCTATTATTCCTACTAAAATAAACATTAATATTGGTGACATATTAAATTCAGGTCCACTAAAATCAATATTAGAAAATATTAGCATACAAGACCATTAAGTTATCTATTAAATTATGAAAGTATTATCATTATTAGAATATAACATAAATCAGAAAGGTTATTTAAATAGTCATGAATTTTTTTACATATATTCATTAAAATACTCCTTTAACTTTTCATGTTTTTCAAACATTTAGATCTAACTTTTAAACACTAGTTGTTTTGTGAGGACTGTTATTATAAATAAAAAACTAGTAGAACTAGTATATTATAAATGATATGTATAGTTAGAGCAATAATAAATGAACTCAGAGTTTTATTTTTATATATTAAATACGAATAATTTAAAATCACCCCTAAGAGGAAACCAAAAATTATGTAATCAGAACTATAATTATGCAATATCCCAAAAATTATTGAAGCTACAATTACAAGCAAAGCTTTGTTGTTATTTAAATAATTTATTTTTTTTAAAAAATAAATTAAAACAACTTGAAAAAGGTATGTTTCTATTATTGGTCCTACTATTCCTACTAAAATAAGCATCAATATTGGCGACATACCGAATTGCGGCCTCTTAAAAGGAATATTAAAAATATTAGTATATAATCCTGTCAAAACATTTGCCATCCATGTAAACATCACCATTATCAAAATATAAGAATAATCTGAAACATTATTTAGGTAATCTTGAATCTTTTTATTGATACTCATCAATTAAAATACTCCTTTTTTCATAAAATACAAAAAATAACATAATTCTTTTCTAAATTTTTTCATAAAACTATAATGATATAGTGCAAATTAGATTATATTAGTTATTAGACAAAAATTTTTAAAATAGGCGAAAGCTGCTTATAACCTATTTGTCATTAAAAAACTACACTCTCTTATACCAATCCCTGTAGTAAAAGTTCTTTATTTCTTTCTTTTTCTCTTGATTTTTTCATTATTTCAAAAGCACTGGGTTGCGTATAAGAAGCACCCTTCATTAGATAATAAGTTAAATATCCTGCTACGAAACCAACTTTAGAAAAAAAACCATTATCGCCTCCATTAATAGTGAGTAATTCTTCTTCTTTTATTGTATTCATTTATTTCACACTCCTTTTTTCGGTTTGATACCCACTTTAACGCGAAAAATGAACATTCTAATTTCATTATTTATATATTTTACTTATCACGGTCCCGAGCATAAGCTGCCTTAAAACCATCAACAAATCCCTTCCCAAAATCATACACTGCATCAATTATTCCTATTAGAGTACCTAATTTCCCTAAAGTTTCCCATGGATTGCCTCCATTTATTTTTTGTAACTCATCTTCAGTTAAATACAACATATTAGAATTAGGTTGGTTTAAACTAGCTTCCATCTTCCTCCCTCCTTCTTTTTAACTTGACTTAAACCAACAGCTTTCGCCTATTTATTTTAAACTGCCATGCATGGCAAATTTTTTATCAACTATACGATATGTAAAAAACCCGCTTTTCTTTTTTGTTTTTCCTAAACCTACTACTACGTTTTTCTGTAGTTTTTGTATTTTTTTACTCCAAACTATAGAAAAATATAAGGGTGCTTTTTATTTTCCTTCCATTCTTTAATAGAATAATCAAAATCATTATTAAATGCACTTATTGTTCTCATAATTACAAAAGTTATTCCGCTACTTTTGTTATTTAAAAATCATTATTTAAAAACCTAAAAACTCAAATTTGTAATAATAGCAAGAACTATTGTTAGCAAAACTACTATTGAAATTGCCCAGATAAATCCTATAATTATTTTTTCTTTCACTTCATCAGGTTGTTTCAACGGGGAATACTTGTAATTCTTAGTGTATACTATATAATTAAGTATTAAAATTACACACGGATCAAATATCAAAGCTATTACCACTATAATATTTGTATTAGCAATATTACCTGAAACCAATAAGTTCATTAAAAATATCAAAGAAGACAAAACTGCAATTATAGAAATTAAAAAAGTCAAAAAAAACAATAGTTTTTCCATTTTCTTAGAACCCATTTTATCGTACCTCATTTCTTTAGTTTCGAGTTATCAGCAAATAAACTTGCTGATAACTCGAAGTTCAATTAGATTAATGGCTAAAACCATAGCCAATTGTTGCACCACCTATACCAGATGCAGCAACTGTCAAACCCGCAAGTGCAATTTCACCTGCTGTTCCAGCTCCTAAGATAACAGCTACAGGTATAAAAGCAAGTCCAGCACTAACCGCTAAACCTGCAGCCCCTAATACAATGCCTGTACCTGCTGCAACAGCAGCCCAATCAACTCCACCATCAACAACTATTAAATCATCTTCTGTCAATTCCATAAATTCATTCATTGGTATTACGGCTTCCATTCCTTTCCCTCCTCTCCTTTCTTACTCCAATCGCACGATTTTCATCTATTTTAACCTGCCATGCATGGCAATATGTAAGAAACTCGCTTTTCTTTCTTAATTTTTCTTGAATTCACATCCATTTCTATATCTTACCTCTAATTTAGCATAAAATTTTTTTCGTTGTCTACTACATTTTTCTGTAGTTTCACGTTTTTTTAATCTAAGCTAAAGAAAATGTAGGGTTATTGTTTATTTCCCTTCCAGACAATGTACTTACCATTCCTAACTATTATAAGAATTACTCTATTTTCCCTATATTTTATGCGAAAATAGATTTTCATCCATGGTTGTGCTTTGTTAAGCATGATTAGTTAACATTAAATTTTATCAGGAAAAAGAGCAATCTCCATATATTTTTTGTAAAAAATTTTCGCTTAATTTGGCCCTCAAATGGCTCTATTTGGGTATTTTATAAATTCACTTGCTGAATTCAAGTTTTAATTATATAGACTTAACTTTTTATTTTGACTTTTTTTGCCTCCAATAAAAATTGTATACAATTCTATACACAATACCTACACTTAACCCAACTAATATTGACACTATCATTCGTGAATAAAAATTCATATTTTCTGTTAACAAAACTGAAACTAGCCCAACAATCATACCAAAAATAAAAGAATTTATATAACTTAAATTTTTCATAGTATTTTATTCCCCTTTTTAACTTATTTTTTATTATCCCTTTAATAATATCAAAAATTAAAATTACAATAATAATTTAATGTATCTTAAACAAAATAAAAAATTTTCTCTCATAATCTTATTTATAAATATCCTAAACAAAACAAGAAAAAATTTAAGCAAGAATCTTTGAGTAAAAACTTACATATTTTTCAACTAACATTCTTAATTTATTTAATGATAACTCCATGTAGTGAGAATTTAACGTAATTACCCTCATACTTATTCTCACTACATGGAGTTTTTTAATATAATTAAAATAACATAGTTATGGATATATTTAGTTTTAACAAAATTTTATAAGCAAAGCTTCAATATATCATGAAAAAGTATGTTGGCCATGGGTTTTTAACATAATATTTAACTCCACCAGCAACTGCACCCCCTATTCCTGATACCAATGCTTTTTCTATATTACCAGTTGCTATAGCCCCAGCTGCTCCACCTAGAAACCCACCAACTACCTCATTATATAAACCTTTCCAATCAACAGGATATGCAGCAAGCATTGGTCCACCGCCGTCAACAACCATCAAATCTTCTTCTGTCAATTCCATAAATTCATTCATTGATAATGCAACCTCCATCTTATTCCCTCCTCTCCTTTCTGACTCCAATCGCGCGATTTTCATCTAAATTTTAAAATACCATGGTAAATCTTTTTACAAAATAAGTATTAAAAATAATGAACAGCACTGATGACTTAGAAATTACGACCATTCCAGATGTTTATGTAAAATTTGCTCAACTGATAATTCTTTATTTATGTGTTTCTCTATAAGAACAATTTACCTCTATTGATAAACACGTTCAACCTTCAAAAGGCTCCATTTTTATCCGTTTTTTTTTTTTTTTTTTTTTTTGAATTTGCTCACGTTTCCTTAATTTATCTTAATTTTACATTAATTATCCTAATTGTTTGTTTTAAGTGCAATTTCCTCTGACTTAAGTTTTAAAAAACATACAATTATGTACCGACTATATGTCCATGCATCTTCATATTTACGTTTTCTTTATAATAATATAAAATTGTTCATTTTTTCAATATCCGAAAGTATACTATTTTTAATTTTTTTAAATAAATTTTTCTGCAAAAAGTATACTTTAGTATACTAATAATTGTCATAAACCAAAAATATCTTCCGATTTATTCGCTTTAACTCCTTTTGCCGTAAAGCCAAGCTTTTCGGCTGATTTTATCAAGCCATATACACTTGTCCCTTGTTTATCCGTTCCTGCAGCTTCTCGTATTTTTGACATAGGTATTAAGCCCATATTGCTTTGATATTGTTGCAATACATGCTGCACCACAATCTTTTATATCGTGTTGTTTTATGCATATGAAATGAGTGAAGATTGACATATTTTATTACCTCGATAATTTATAATATATTTTCATCTTATATAAATCATTATTAATTAAATAACATATTTTTACATATAGCACTTTTTTCTTTGAGAATAAAAAAATTTAATTGTTATAATTAATAAAATACAGCCAAGAAAAAAATAAAATGTTGATTCTATCTTATTCATATTATGAATTATATTATCAAACAATCCTCCTAATAATCCAATTAAATTTGAAGATATATGTATAATAATAGGAGCCCAAATTGATCCAGTTAAATAATACATAACTGATAAAAAAATGCCTAGTAAAAATGCATAAAAGCCTTGGTATAATGAACCATGAATTATAGCAAATATAGCTGACTGTATTATTATTGCCGTATAAATTGATAATTCTTTTCTTAATTCATTAAAAATTAAACCTCTAAAAATTATTTCTTCTACTATTGGTGCTATGATTACAACAGATAAAAAAACTGTTAGAAAATTTACTTTATAATTCCCTATTTTGTTATAAAAATCTTGGTACTTATAATAATCAGGAAAATGCTTGTATAATTCTAATGTAAAATTCATTATTTCTAAAACCATGTTAAAAATTAAACCCATAAATATTAATAATATCAATTCACTAAATTTTATTTTTTTGAATGAGCAATATCTGTATAAGCTTATATTTCTATTTTTAAAAAGTAAAAATAAACATACTATTGTTAATATTGACGATAACAAAGTCATTATATTAAAATCTATATTACCTATAAATACCATCAAAATTCCCGCAATTAATAGTGAACAAAGAAAATATATTCCTAAATATATAATTATATTCTCAAAAATTTGATTATCTTTATTCATATAATTCGCTCCATTTTCTCAAAAATAAGTTTAAGTATAATTTCATCTATTATATTTGTTACTACCCAGCTAATTTATAAATTGTATATAAAAAGCAGAGTCATGATTACTGGTACAGCGTTCACTGAATGTAATAAAACACCAAAAAGACGACACTGTACAAGTCCCCATAGCAAAACAGCAATGATAGCTAAGTAGTAACTCATATTTTAGATATCACAAGCGAAGGAATATTTCCTTCTCTTGTGATATTTTCTAAACTATTAATTTTGATTAAAAACACTACCCCAAACTGTATTTGAGCTCATCGAAGCTGGTGGATAATCAATAGGAGCATTAAATATCATTCCCCCTATATATCCAACAGCATACCCAATGTAATATAGTATACCTCCACCATTAACATCTCTTAATTCCGTTTCATTTAAAACTTTAAATTCGCTATCCATTTTATACCTCCTCTCAAAAAATCTTTCTTTCTCACTTCCAAGCATTTAATCCATCTTTAAAACCATCAACAACCCCATTGCCAAAATCTATTGCCATATCTATTAAACCAATCCAAAATCCAGCACCATGCAAAAAGCCTTTTCCACCGTCAATCATCATCAAGTCCTCTTCTGTCAATTCCATAAATCCATTCATTGGTAATACTGCTTCCATCTTATTCCCTCCTCTCCTTTTTGACTACAATCGGCCGATTTTCATCTAAATTTTAAAATACCATGGTAAATCTTTTTACAAAATAAGTATTAAAAATAATGAACAGCACTGATGACTTAGAAATTACGACCATTCCAGATGTTTATGTAAAATTTGCTCAACTGATAATTCTTTATTTATGTGTTTCTCTATAAGAATAGTTTACCTCTATTGGTAAATACGTTCAACCTTCAAAAAGCTTCATTTTTATCTGTTCTTTTTTTTTTTTTTTTTGAATTAGCTCCTGCTTGCTATTATTTGCTTACATTTCCTCTCTTTTACTTGGTTTTTCATTATTTTTTATGTAAAAGAGCTATTTTTAAGTGTTTTAAAATATTTAGAAATATTTTAAAACACTTAAATTTTATATTATGCACTTGTAACCTGTTTATCTGTTCCTGCAGTTTCTCTTATTTTCGAGATAGGTATTTTAAGACCATACTGCATTATTGTGCTTTCCCAACTAACTGTGCTATTAAAACATCTAGTGTAGTAGATAATATACAAATTTTCCTACTATTTCTCCTATTTTTATTCCGCTTAATACTACAAGAGTAACTATTATAAACAACAAAGAAACCTTAATTACAGGAAATTTATTTAATTTTTCCATCAAAAAATTGACACCATCCATTTATTTTACCCTCTCCATAATTTCTATTTGGTTCTGTCAAGGGCCAGCGCTAGCTGGGGCAAAGCCTCTACCCTTGACAGATACTACCTTTCTATTTTCTATCTGCTCTTTCTGCTTCTTTATATCCTACATAAGCTCCTATGCCTAAGCCTATCACAAAAGCTCCCCCTACTATAATACCTGCTATAACTACAGGAGCTATTCCACCGTTAATATCATACAATTCATTTTCAGAAATTTCATTAAATCCAACAACATTCATTAATTCCATTTTTTGTTATGCCTCCTCTCACTTTTATTATAGCTTAAATCATGGATGTGTAGCATAATAAATAGCTTTTCCTACATATTCACCAATTTGAATTCCTAGATAAACTACTCCTCCTACTGCTGCTACTGCCCCAGCCACTGCAAGAATTGGCAAAGCACCTCAATTTATTTCTTGAAGTTCTTGCTCAGATGTTATATCTTGTAATCCTCTTTCAGAAAAATTACCTAAATCAACATTTCTATTTTTAGATCCCATCCCGGAAAGTTAATAAGATAATTTCCTAATTTTAGAGAATACTTGCAATAACTCTCAAAAACTCTTTGCTTTTCCTTGGAAAAACATTGTACCACATTCGCTTTAGCACTTCTTTAGCACCTGGCTTTGCTCGGCACCCAGAATCGCACCTTTATCCTCCAATTTGATGGAACTTTTCCAACACTCTCCTACTGTTCCCTTTCTTTAGTATGTTAAATCCAAATATTATTGCAATTATTCCGCAAACTATCAATAAAGGACCCACAATAAGAAAAATCTTTTTTGAGGAATCCGACAGTATAATAAGATTTAATAAACCACACGCTGAAATAACAAAGCCAGTTATTATAATTAATAACTTACTTGCTTTTTCCTTCATCTTTTATTCGCCTCTATAATTTTTAATTTAAACTTTTTATAATATAGTATCTTACACTTAACCCTTTCGTTTATTATTTTTGCTAATTATAATATAAATAGTTGATCCCAAAACACCCATAATAAATCCAACAATAGCAGGTATATAAACTTGAATTCGGCAAGTAGCAAGCAAATTAAAAATTCAATTTCCATGAATGTAAAAAAACAGGTGTTTTGTTATAAGTTTTGCACTTTGATAACTGCATATTTACATTGAAAGAATAAAAGCTATATCCTTTTTTACAGTTAATTTACTCTTTTAAGGTATAGCAAAGCTAACCGTCTACTTGATATGGCGGTTTCTATCATTTGGTATATTTTTTGGTATATTCTATGTGTTTACTATGTTAAGCAAAATACCATTAGTGCTTTTCGTATATACGTTATCACAGTTTTAAGAAACGGATTATTAGGATAACGTATATGCCTATAACGTCCTTTCCCAACAAGATTACCAGGTACATTATATAATATTCGCCTTATTGTGGTTATCTCATGATGCCTCATAAACTCTGGCAAAATAGTCCTTTTGAACCAATTATGGAGATTGTAAGCGATCATTTTGATAAGCAAAAATATTTCGTTGCAAAATTTGTTTCTTTGACTGTTTTTTGAAAAAGCAAATCCTTCTTTTAGTTCATCTATTTTGTTTTCAATGTCGCAGCGTTGGTTGTATTCATGAAATATCTCTTCAGGTGTCATGTATTCAATGTTCGTTACTATAGCCTGATAGATGGTCGACCATGGTACCTTGGATTATAACCTACTGAAGCACCTTCCTGCTCTCCAAATATAGTACAAACTGTATCATCAAAATTCATAATGACTTCACGTTTCGTTCCTTTAGATTGCAAGGAAAGCAAAGTCTTGTTAATAAGTCTTAATTCTTCAAGAGAACTTTCAGGCAAAGCTTTAATTAAGTCTCTGCATACTTTTTCGCTGGGAACTTTATGCCCTTTAATTTCTGTGTATGCATTATCATATCTTAGTTGGTCCATGTGAAGAAAGCGGGTATTCCCTTGAATTACAGAATCAATCATAAAGTCAATAATCTCGGCTGGTTGAAAAACAGCATTTGGTGCTTTTTTAAAGGATAATATGCTTGAAAGAATTTTATTAAAGCCGATTTTTTCTTTAAATGCTTGTATGTATGTGAAAGTTACATTGTTTGATACCTTCGTTACAGGCTAAACATCCTATTCAAGCAACAGGATTTCATCAATCGCATTTAAAAGGAAAACAGGTTTGGGACCATCAATTTCTTGCTATGGTGATATCTTGTGGCAGAATAGTATTGCCATACTACATTATGGTATCAACACTCCCGATACCCAAAGGGCCAGCATATGGTCTTTGTGATTCCTGGTTTGCAAATGAAAAAGTAATTAATGCACACTTTAAGCAAGGCTATCATCTTATTGGTGCGCTTAAAATCAACCGCATTATATATCTCAAAGGGATTCGCATCCAGATAAAAGACTTTGCCCAGTATATTGATAAGAACGAAGTTCACCTCGTTACAGTGAAAGGTTCTAATTACTGGGTATATCGTTATGAAGGTGCTTTAAATGGGATAGATAATGCTGTAGTTCTAATATGCTGGCCTGAAAAAGCTTTTAAAAATCAAAAAGCTCTACATGCATTTTTATGCACTGATACTGAACTAAATACTGAGACTATTCTAAATTACTACAGTCAGAGGTGACCCATAGAGATTTTTTTCAGGCAGACAAAGAACAACCTTGGCTTAAATACATATCGAGTACGCTCTACAAAATCAATAGATAGGTTATTATGTCTTATATCATTGACATACCTGTATTGTACAGTTTCAAGTGATAAATATTGTCAATTTGGTTGTGGAATAGTTATAGTTCGTAAAGATGTACAAAAGCAGCGTATTCAATGGAACTATGATCAAGCTAAAAATAATATACCTATCGATGAGATTTTTGAGCAACTAAAATTGGCTTAGATAAAGTGTATCTATCTAATGGTAATATTTGTTATTAAATTTTCTCATCTATAGTTTATAATTTAATTTTAAGAGTTTTGAGTATGGGGTTAAAAAATGATAGAAAAATTTTACAATTTAATAATAAAACGCGAGAGAAAAAACTCTCGTGTTTTTTGTTTTATTGCGATAAAGAATTAACGTAAAATGGAGTAACTCCTGTAATATCTGAAAAAGGTTTTTTAGGGTTTATAGCAATAGAACTTATGGCAGCTTTACAGGCAATGGAGTTCAAGAAAGGTTTTAAAAAAGGAAAAGGAACACAAGTAATATATGATTTAGTAAGAAAATATGTTAAGCCATTGGAAGAAGATAGGGAACTTTATATTGACATAAATGCCTGTTTTGATACTATAAAGTCAGATAAAGTATTAGAGGCTCTTGAAAAAGAAGGAATAATATTAGAATAAAGGTGATTTTATGAATAGGATAAAACAATATTTTAAAGCGAAAAAGGCCAAAATTTATAAGGAAGATTATAAATTTTTAATGGGTTTTTTAAATGAAAAAGAGTTAGAATACTTTAATAAATTGCCTGTGTATGAAAAAAGGCATTTTTTAGATGTGTGTTATTATCTTATTGATAAATATAGGGTAGAGGAATATGACCTTTTAAAAGCGGCTCTTTTTCATGATATTGGAAAAATAAAAACAAAAATTACTCCTACAAAAAAAGCCATAGCAGTGATTTTGAATAAAATTCCTTTTTTTTGAGTAATTTTATCAAAAGGTATGTATATTTTTTAAAAGTGTATTATAATCATGCAGAATATGGTGCACAAATTTGTAAAGAAATTGGATTAAATGAGAGAATAGTCGATATTGTAAGGCATCACCATGACAAAAATTCTATAGACGAAGATGTTATAAAACTTCAGGAAGCAGATAAAGAAAATTAAAGATAGAGGATTTTTTCTCTATCTTTCAGTTTGTTGACAAAGCAAAATTTTAGCCCCTGTTTTCTTAGTACCGAAAGCAGGGGCTGTATATATCTGGATAAAATTTTCTTTAAAACTCCAAATAATGAATAAAGTTTTGAAATGTCAAAGGGCCCTTTGCCCTTCCTCCATAACCATAAGGCCATTTTCTTTAAATTCATGGCAGCAAAAACAAGCATCGCTTGCATGGACAATTTTTCCTTCCCTCTTAACGTCGTCCATCGCAAACCATGCTTCTCCTTTAAATCTGCAAATACTCTCTCTATTGTCTCTTTCCTTCTCTCATATACTTCTTTACAGTAAGGTGTATGCCTTAGGTGTTCTGCTTCTTCTACATATCCTTCCCATATGTGCCTGAATATCCTCTTTGTGTAGTCTTTACTTTGGGTACACTTTTCTCTTAGAGGACAGTTTTTACATTTTTCTGGGTTTGATTTGTATTCTCTATATCCTTCTCTGTTGGTTGTAACATATGTTAATATTTCATTCTGCGGGCATATGTAACAGTCATAGTATTCATCATAAACAAATTCATGTTTTTTCATGAAACCATCTTTTGTTTTTGGCCTTGTATACGGCACTGATGGTATTATTTGTCTATCAAATATTGTCTTTAATATGTACGGATTTTTATAGCCTGCGTCTACTGCTATTGCTTTCGGTTTTCTTACCCTCTTTTCAACTTCTTCTAATACTTCTTGAAACATCACACTGTCGTGTACATTTGCAGCTTCAACTTTTACTCCTAATACAAATCCGTTTTTATCGCAGGCTGTGTGAAAAGAATATGCAAAGATTTTTTCTTTTCCGTTTTTGTTTAACATTCCGCTATCCGGGTCTGTTTTGCTTACTTTCACTTCTTTCGTCTTTATCTTCTTGATTTTCTTTAATGGCTTTTTGCCATGAGCCTCTCTATCCTTGTTTATTTCTTCTTCTAGTTTTTCTTGATAAGTCCTGGCTTCTTTTTCTACTATTTCTTTGGTGTATTTCTTCTTGTTGGCACTTGCTTTTACATGGGTTGAATCTATGAATACTTCCTCTGCATTTACTAGCCCATGTTTTATTGCTTCTTCTAAAATTTTCGTAAATATTTTTTCAAATATATCCGTCCCCTTGAATCTTCTTATGTAGTTCTGACTAAATGTTGAAAAATGAGGTATTTCTTCTGTCAGCCCATACCCTAAAAACCATCTATACGCTACATTTGTTTTTATTTCTGCTATTGTCCTCCTCATCGATGGTATACCAAAAAGATATTGAATGAAAAGTATTTTTATGAGTACTACTGGGTCTATGCTTGGTCTGCCGTGATCTTCGGAATATTTCTCTTTTACTAAATCATATATGAAACTAAAATCTATAACTCTTTCTATCTTCCTTAAAAGGTGATCTTTTGGAACTAACTGATCTATGCTTACAAATTCTATTTGATGTCTGGCATCCTGTTTCTTTGATAACATCTTTCTTCTCCTCTCCTCTTTTGCTTTGTACCGTTAAAAAAACAAGGAACCCTTCTCATCATAACGGGTTCCCGATATTTTGTCAACAGTCTGAAAGATAGAGGATTTTTTCTCTATCTTTTAATCATTTATATGTATAAATCTATAAATTACCCTCTTATCCCATCCTAAGTCGAAAGGGACATGATATCTATCGGAAGTATTTCGGCGGGAGTAGCGTCTATATAGGCAGAGTCTTCGTCAAGTGGGTCATAATACCAATCTCTTCTTATAAGCCATTTTCCATCAACTTTTACGAACTGTATGGAATGCCGTATACCTAATCCCATGTAATTTATTACATCGCTTTTTATGTTGTAAGCGTATCCCATTTTCATCGTCTCAACAAGATACACCCAAATAGAGTTTTCACCAGCTTTTACGCTTTTTATCCTGTAAAAAGACTCTGCTTCTGTAAACTTAAGATCTCTCTTTTCAGACCATCCTTTAACGTATTCGATTCGCCTCCTTTCATGGTCCAATGCCCATTTGCCGTATGTAGATGACTTGTCGTAAAAACCTTCTATTTCTCTTATGTCGCCGCTTAAAAGTACACTTCCTCTTCTTTTAAAAAATTCATCCAGTACAGTTTTTATCTCTTCTTTATTGTCTGCAACTGTCTCTATGGTTTTATTGAAAAAGGAAATAGAAAAGTAAGTTAAAAAAATGAGTGCTAGTAAAAGGAGAATTGGTTTTAATATTTTTTGGTGTCCAATAGCTCTCCTCCCTGTTAATGTAATTCAAAATAATAATATGAAGTTTAAAAGTTTTTTAATACTACCTTTTGGCTGAAAATACAAGAAAAAATGATAAAATTTATTAATTTAATTGGCAAATTTTGAACAAATTTATGATATAATAAAAGCTGTCGACAACATTGACCTTGTTGTAAATCCAGGTGAAATATTTGGATTTTTAGGTCCTAACGGTGCTGTCAAAACTACTACGATAAAAATGATAGTAGGTCTTCTGTCTCACGATACGGGAGAAATTAAAGTAGACGGAATTGATATCGACAAAAATCCTATAGAGGTTAAAAAGCGCATAGGATATGTTCCAGACAGCCCTGATATTTATGACAAACTGACAGGCATAGAATATCTCAATTTTATTGCAGATGTATACGGCGTATCTGAAAAAGACAGGAAAGAGAGGATTGAATATTTCTTGGAGGCTTTTGATCTAAAGAATGCCATTGGAGACTTAATACAAAGTTATTCTCATGGAATGAAACAAAAGCTCCTCATTACAGCCGCACTTATTCACAATCCTTCTGTTTGGATTTTGGATGAACCCATGGTAGGGCTGGACCTAAAATCTGCCTTTTTACTTAAAGAGCTTATGGCAGAACATACAAAAGCAGGTTTTACTGTGTTTTTTTTTAACACACGTCTTGGAAGTTGCAGAAAGGCTGTGCGATAAAATAGCGATAATAAACAAAGGCAAAATTATAGCTTATGGTACTATGGAAGAGATAAAGAGCCAACATGAATGGGAATCTTTAGAGAAAATATTCCTGGAGTTGACAGAAAAATGAAAGAGTTTATCTCCCTTTTAAAAACACAAATGAAAGTTTATTATGGCATTTCGGCAATGAGATATAAATATTTTGTTAAAAAGAAAGATTTATGGGAAATAGTGCTTGCTCTATTTGGAATGGCTGTTGGCGGGGGAACATTGCTTTTTATGTACATAATGTATTTAAACAGCATGTATGTAGCAAGCATGTTAATTAACCAGCCTCAGCTTATGCCTGTGACAGTCCTTCTTTTAGCTCAGCTTTTGACATTGGTATTCGGCTTTTTTTGGACTATTTCTGTGTTTTATTTTTCTGATGACACGAATATTTTAATACCCCTTCCCATACAACCTTATAAAATACTTTTGTCAAAATATTGCATAATTTTGTTAAATGAGTATGTGATACTGGCATTTTTGATGCTGCCGGCAATTTTCATTTACGGCATTGGCACACAGGCAGGAATTTTATACTACCTCGTTTCATTTATTGTATTCATATTTACACCTGTAATACCTCTTTCGCTTGCGGCAATTGTCTCTGTTTTAATGATGAGGTTTGTGAATTTAAGAAAGAAAAAGGACTTATATACAGTTATAGTGAGTGTTTTTGCGTTAATTTTCTCCTTTGGGATACAATTTGTCATAAATAGAATGCCACAGAATGGCGGACAGCAGGCAATAGACAGTTTTATTTTGCAAAATGTTAATATTGCAAAGATGATATCCAGAAGTTTTCCTCCTGCTCTATGGGAAGCTGTTTCTATGACTGACTACAATACTATGTCAGGATTTTTGAATCTTTTGATGTTTATTGCCGTATCAGCACTGTTTACAGGTATTTTAGTTGTTTCTGCTCAAAAAATGTATTTTAAAGCGGTAATTTCAGGACAGGAAGTTGAAGCGAAAAGAAAGAAAATATTCCTTGAAAAGAGTATAGTAAAGTCAAGCGTATTAAAGGCTTTGCCTTTAAGAGAATGAAAGCTTTTTACAAGAGTACCTGTGTATGCTATGAATGTACTGCCAGTTGCTATAATAATTCCTTTTATATTCATTGTTTCTTTTATAGAAAATACAAAAATTGGACTTGAAAATATCACAAATTATACGTCAGCTCCTAACGGCTGGTTTTGGGTTTCAATGATAGGACTTGCTTTTTCGCTTTTTGTAGCAGGAAGCAATAGCCTTTCATCTACTTCCTTTTCAAGGGAAGGAAAAATGTTTTACATATCAAAGTTGATGCCAGTTGAGCCGGCACTACAGTTAAAAGCAAAATGGATTTTTGGTATAATTATTACAATAGTGATTATACTTCCTATATATGTATTGGGCTGGTATCTTTTTAAAATACACCTTTTAAGTATGGTAATACTGATTGTTTTAATGCTTATAGGCATTTCCGCAGTAAATATACTAAGCCTTTTGATAGACGCCATGAAGCCTTCCTTTGAATGGGAGAATCCTCAAAAGGCTATGAAGGGAAATTTAAATGTGCTTTTGCATGATTGTTACGATTTTTTTGATAGGTTGTATGTTTGCGATTATTGGGCTATTTGAAAAGTTTGGCTTTGCTAATGCTAAAGTGATAATTGCTTCGGTAATAGAGGGTTTGTTTATCGCATTAAATATTGTGGTGTATTTAATGGCAAAAAGCTTTGTGGAGAGATTATATAAAGGAGAATGAGGGAGGAGAAAAAATGAGTAAAAAAGCCTTAATAGGACTAATTGTGATTGTCTTGATAATCGGTACTTCTATTGCCTCTATTTTTCTTACAATGCCTCAAGAGAACAAAAATGTGCCATTGACTTCCAACACAATAGGCGTTATAACAATTGAAGGTATTATTGGAGAGACAACAAATTTATTGGGAATACCGCAAAATTTAAATGACCCAGTTGAACAGATAAGGAAAGCTCAAGAAGATAACACTGTCAAAGCCGTTATAATTAAAATAAACAGTCCAGGTGGTTCTGCTGCAAAATCAATAGAAATTTACAAAGAGATTAAAAAATTAAAAGAAACCGGTAAAAAAGTCATAGTTTCAATGGGAGATACTGCAGCTTCAGGGGGATATATGGCAGCATGTGCAGGAGACATAATAGTGGCAAACCCTGCTATAATAACAGGAAGCATTGGTGTTATTATGCAGTATACCAATTATAAAGAGCTTTACGACAAATTGGGGTTAAAAGAAGTGACTATAAAAAGTGGCGTTCACAAAGACATGGGTTCTCCTACAAGGGATTTGACTCCTGAAGAAAAGAAAATATTGCAGGGGATAATAGACGACACTTTTCAACAGTTTTTAGAGATTGTGTCTTAAGGAAGAAAAATGCCTATAGATAAAGTAAAAGAATTAGCAGATGGAAGAATATTTACAGGAAGGCAGGCCCTTAAAATTGGTCTTGTGGATAAACTGGGAGATTTTTATGATGCAGTAGATATTGCTGCGGAAGAGGCAGGCATAAAAGACAAACCTGTGTTAAAATATTATACAACGCCAAATCCTTTTAGCGTACTTTTTGGAAGCGGTACAAAGAGCAATTTAGAAGGTATGGGACTTGAAATATTAAGGCTTTTATGTATTCCTCATAAGTATATTCAGTTATTGGCAGAAGTTGTTTTACATAATTAGAGAGGCTTATTAATTTGCGGCGGATGACATCTTTGTAATTCATTTTTTATCCCCTTTTTTAAATAATTTTCTTCCAATTTTCTTAATCTTTTCACATCATCATAACCTTTGACAGAATACAAATAAAAATCTAGGTATGCTTCAGGATAAGCCTGATACAACACTTTGCAACTACTTATAATTTCAAAACGCAAAAGTGGATCAGCATAGTTTAAAATTACAACATCAATATCCTCTCTATTGAAAATTTCTACAAGCTCTTTTAATATTGAGCTATACAAAGCCATTTCTATGTTTTTATCAAATTTTATTCCAATATCTAAATCGCTCAATTCATGTACTCTTCCTCTTGCATAGGAGCCAAATATCAAGATTAATGATGGATTATATTTGTTAACAAATTCATTTAATTTTTCTTTGTCGTAAAAAATGCCATCTATCTCATAAAACATGTACTTCCCCTCGCATAACAAACGTATTTTAAAACTATATCAAAAACTATTTATAACTTAAACTCGATTTATCAATAAAAAGCAATTACTTCATTTATTATACTGGTGAAAGACTGGTACAGCTTATAATAGAAACCTGCATGGATATAAATTCTTTAATTATAGAATACAAAGGGTTAAGACCTCCTAAAAGTTATTATGAATCTTTTATAATACTTGGGGATAAAAAGATTTTACCTAACAAAGTTTCAAAACAGCTTGCCTCTTTTACTGGTGTAAGAAATAGAATTGTTCACCAGTATGAAGATATAAACCACAAAATAATTTTTGACAATTATAAAAACCCTTATAGAGTTAGTTAACGAATATATTGATATTGTGACTAACTTCATAGAAGAAATTAAGGAATGAATTTGCATTTGTTTTTCATAAAGGTGTATATGAAAAAGGGGCCTATAAAATATTACATTACCATTGACAGAGTGAATTGCAGGGCTATTGCAGCATGGTTTACTGCAGGGCAGTTATATACCTTCAAGAGAGCAGAGGGAATTGCGGGAATTAATAAGATATCGACGGAGCTTAATAGAAGAACGTGCCAGAGAAATAAACCGGATGCAAAAAGTATTAGAGGGAGCAAATATTAAACTTGCTTCTGTAACTACAGATATACTGGGGAAATCATCACGTGCGATGATTGAAGCTATAATTAATGGAGAAGAAGATCCTGCCATTTTATCCGAATTGGCTCAGAAACGATTAAAGAATAAGAAAGAAGAACTAAAGAAAGCTTTAAATGGTTTAATAGGGCCACATCAAAGATTAATGTTAAAGACACAGCTGGCACATATAGATTTTCTCGATGAACAAATAGCCTTATTGGATGAAGAGATAAAGAGGCGAATGCTCCCTTTTGAGGAGGACCTGGAGCGTTTAGACACTATTCCAGGAGTGGGCAGACGCACAGCTAAACACATTATAGCTGAGATTGGTACTTGACATGGAGCAATTTCCTTCTGCAGCTCATCTTTGCTCCTGGGCGGGGGTAGCTCCAGGTAAAATGAAAGTGTAGGGAAAAGAAAATCGGGTAGAACACGAAAAGGGAACGAAAAATTACGGTCTGTGTTAGTAGAAGCTGCAAGAGCTGCTGCTCACACGAAAGATACATATTTATCAGCGCAGTATCACCGTATAGCTGCCCAGCGAGGAGCCAATCGCGCTGCAGTTGCTGTTGCCCATAGCATTCTTACAATTGTGCATTATTTATTGAAGCGAAAAGAAACATATAGCGACTTAGGAATAACCTATTATGAAGAACGCAAGAAAGAAGCAATTGTGAAACAGTCCATCAAAAAGCTAGAGGCATTAGGAGTAGTTGTTGTTTTTTGTCTTTTTTGTTAGTGTTTTATTTTCGGGATAAATATTTATGGATACCCCAAGCAGCCTTTTTGCCACTAGCCATAGCCTCAGCAATAGTGGAAGGACCATAGGCTACATCTCCAGCTGCAAAAACCCCTTCGATGGAGGTTTCACAAGTGTTTGGATCTATTTCAACTAAGCCTTTTTCTGTCAGCTTTAATTCAGGAATTTTAAAGCTTTCAGGGTTAGGGGTGTATCCAATAGTTACATAAACTTCGTCCACCGGGAGAGTTTCTTGTCCATTAGGGTTTTGAATGTTTATTGCTGTTACCCTTCCATTCTCTCCTTTAATCTCAATCGGAGTACTCCAGTAAACGATTTTCGCTCCTTCTTCTAAAGCTTTATCTACCTCTTTTTTTAAGGCAGGCATTTCTTCAGGTCCTTTACGATAAATAATTATCACTTCCTTAGCTCCTAAGCGCAAACATGACCTCGCAACGTCTATACTAACATTCCCGCCACCGATGACAACTACCTTTTCACCAACCTTTATTTTATCCACTTCATCCAATTGAAGACTTTTAAGTTTTATCAAAAATTCTATACCGGAATATACCTGAGGTAGTTCTTCTCCAGGAATATTTAACTTTTTAGATTTATATGGGGCGCCGGCAATTAAAATTGCATCATAAACACGTTTTAAATCTTTTAAGGTGATGTTTTTGCCCAAAATCTCTCCTGTCTCTACTCTAACCCCAAATCTTTTTATCCTCTGAACTTCAATATCCACCAATTCCCTGGGCAAACGAAAATCAGGCAAAGCCTTTCTTAAAAGTCCTCCTAATAAATTACTAGCTTCTAAAATGGTCACTCTATGCCCCAGTTTCAAAAGTTCATAGGCAGCAGTGATTCCAGCCGGTCCACCTCCTACAACAGCAACATCTCTAGGTTTTGCCCATCTTTGAGCGTTGATACTGTTAGCATATTCCCAATCAGCTACAAAACGTTTTAGCTTGGCTATTGCAATAGGCTTGCCTTTTTTAGCCAAAGCACAATGCCCTTCACAAAATTTACTGCTGGGGCAGGCATAACCACACATAGCGGGCAAGGGATGACGATCTCTAATAATCATCATAGCCGTTTCCAGATCTTTTTCCTTAATGGCATTAATAAAGCCTGGGATATCTACTTTTAAAGGGCAGGCTCTCTGACAGGAAGGAATTTTACAATTCAAACAGCGAGAAGCCTCTTCATAAGCCTCTTCCGCGGTAAAGCCAGGTTCAGGTTGAAAATATAAATCATGTTTTTCTGACATTTTAAATTAACCCCCTATTCTTACCAAAGAAGCAGTTTACCAGGCACAAAATGAAATCAGTTTATGAGAGTAGTAGTTCTCACTACTTTCATTCTACTCTATTATACGTCAATTAATCCAAATTATCAATAACAGATATTAATATATCTTAGCTGTAATGTTCTCAGAAAGTGAGAAAATTTTTTAATCAGGTTGTGATAATTTGAGAAAAATGTTTTTTGCCTTTAAAAAATACCATTAGTGCTTTTCGTATATATGTTATCACAGTTTTAAGAAATGGATTATTAGGATAACGTATATGCCTATAACGTCCTTTCCCAACAAGATTACCAGGTACATTATATAATATTCGCCTTATTGTGGTTATCTCATGATGACTCATAAACTCTGGCAAGATAGTCCTTTTGAACCAATTGTGGAGATTGTAAGCGATCATTTTGATAAGCAAAAATATTTCGTTGCAAAATTTGTTTCTTTGACTGTTTTTTGAAAAAGCAAATCCTTCTTTTAGTTCATCTATTTTGTTTTCAATGTCGCAGCGTTGGTTGTATTCATGAAATATCTGTTCAGGTGTCATGTATTCAATGTTCGTTACTATAGCCTGATAGATGGTCGACCATGGTACCTTAGATTATAACCTACTGAAGCACCTTCCTGCTCTCCAAATATAGTACAAACTGTATCATCAAAATTCATAATGACTTCATGTTTCGTTCCTTTAGATTGCAAGGAAAGCAAAGTCTTGTTAATAAGTCTTAATTCTTCAAGAGAACTTTCAGGCATGGCTTTAATTAAGTCCCTGCATACTTTTTCGCTGGGAACTTTATGTCCTTTAATTTCTGTGTATGCATTAGCATATCTTAGTTGGTCCATGTGAAGAAAGCGGGTATTCCCTTGAATTACAGAATCAATCATAAAGTCAATAATCTCGGCTGGTTGAAAAACAGCATTTGGTGCTTTTTTAAAGGATAATATGCTTGAAAGAATTTTATTAAAGCCGATTTTTTCTTTAAATGCTTGGATATAGGTGAAAGTTACATTGTTTGATACTGTAAAATTATCAAAAGTTGCTGGCAAAATATATTTTGAAAACCCCTTTTCTTTTGTAAGATTAAGTGTTAAACTCATACTATGGAGATTCTCCTTTCTGTTAATGTTTTTGTTTGTCACTTAAATTTTATCAAAAAAAGGGGAATCTCCATATATTTTTTGTAAAAAATTTTCGCTTAATTTAGCCCTCAAATGGCTCTATTTGGGTATTTCATAAATTCACTTGCCGAATCCAAGTTAAAATATCCATTATTTGGAGTTTTAAAGAAAATTTTATCCAGATATATACAGCCCCTGCTTTCGGTACTAAGAAAACAGGGGCTAAAATTTTGCTTTGTCAACAAACTGATATGGTGAAAGTATATACTTTCACCATATTACTGTGCTTTCCCAACTAACTGTGCTATTAAAACATCTAGTGTAGTATATAATATACAAATTTTCCTACTATTTCTCCTATTTTTATTCCGCTTAATACTACAAGAGCAACTAGTATAAACAACAAAGAAACCTTAATTACAGGAAAATTATTTAATTTTTCCATCAAAAAATTGACACCATCCATTTATTTTACCTCCATAATTTCTATTGGTTCTGTCAAGGGCCGCGCTAGCTTGTTTATTGTAAAATAAAAATGGACAAAGTTGCAAAGAAAAATCCCCACTTTTGCAACTCAAAAATCCCCAGATTTGCAAAGGGTCATTGCAGGCACCCATAAAAACCATTATCCTTGTAGTTAGGGAAACTCTTAACTGCAAGGGAGGAATGGAGGATGCTCACAATGACCCAAATAGATGATATCAGAAATGCGTTCTTTTTTAAAGGGTTAAATATCAGTGAAATAGCAAGGAAATTTAAAGTTGACCGGAAAACGGTGCGCAAATATGTTTACCAGGAAGACTGGAATGCTTCAACTGACACCAAAGCGAAAAAGGTATTTCCAAAACTTGAGCCTTTCAAAGAAGATATAGATCAATGGCTTGAAGAAGACAAAAAAGCCCGAAGAAAACAAAGGCATACTGCCAAACGGGTTTATGATAGGCTGTGCGAAAAATATGGTGATAAATTTAATTGTTCTTATCGCACTGTAGCAGGATATGTGGCTATGAAGAAAAAGAGCTGTATCAAAACAACTCATGCCGTTTACCATTAGAACATATACCAGGGGAGGCTCAAGTAGATTTTGGTGAAGCTGATTTTTATGAGAATGGAACATTGTATCATGGATTTTATTTGAATCTATCATTCCCCTATAGCAATGTAGGTTATACACAGCTTTTCAAGGGAGAAAATCAGGAATGTTTATTCCAGGGATTGAAAAACATATTTGAACATATCGGTGGGGTACCGCATAAGCTGTGGTTTGATAATGCCAGTAATATTGTGAAGCTATTAAAAAATAGTGAAAGAAAACTTACAGATGCATTTCTAAGGTTTAAACAGCACTACGGTTTTGAAGTTACATTTTGCAATTCAAATGCCGGGCATGAGAAAGGAAATGTAGAGAACAAAGTAGGGTATCACAGGCGTAACTTTCTAGTGCCACCTCCTCGGTTTGAAAAGTTAGAGGACTTTAATGTTGAACTTTTACGATTATGCGATGAGGACATGGAACGGGAACACTATCGGAAAGAAGGAACTCATGCCGAACTTTTCAGAGAAGACAGAAAGGCCATGCTCAAATTACCTAGTAACCCCTTTGATGTGGCTGAGTATGTAACAGTCAAAACCAATGCTTATGGGAAATTCAGTCTAAATGGTGGAAAACATATTTACTCTACTGCTCCAAAGTATGCTAATAGCAGGGTTCTTATTAAGATAACTCCTTATGAAGTTATACTAGACTTGTGCAAAATTCAAAAGCCTTCATTTAAGCGATTCTGGAGACATACTTTTTTTCTATCACTCTTGAATTTTTTATCTTTTATGTAGGATTTCTCCTCCCATTTGTCGAATTATTATATATACAGCATGAAAATATTTCTTAAGGAGGAGGAAATCCTACATGTACCAGCTTCAATTACTTTTAAATATACCTGAACTTTTTACTTCCAGTCTAAAATAGACTTTTATTTTTCTATGTTTAAAAATCTAGACTTGTCTTCAATACCTGAATTCCCTTCCTCTAGTCATGGCCGTAAGGGTTATTCTCATCATGCAATGTTTAGAGCTTTTATTGTTATTAAGCTTTAAGATTCGGTACAATTTCTGACCTTTTAGATTATCTCCGCAATAATCTTATCATTGCTCATCTTTGTGGCTTTAACATCCTTAAACCTCTTCCTTCTTATTGGACTTTCCGCCGTTTTATTAATGAGTTCTCTCATGATTATTTAACCACTATCTTTCAAAATCAAGTCAATATCCTCAAAAATATGGGTATTATCTCTGGTGAGTTTATTTCCATGGACTCTACCCCTATTAAAGCTAACACTAAGTTAAATAACCCTAAGTCTTTTTCTAAAAATAAATTCTCTAAAGATAATCAGCCTAAATCTGATAAGGATTGTAAATTAGGCGTTTATTCTGCTTCTAATGATTCTTCTAATAAACGTTATAAGTTTTATTGGGGCTATAAAAATCATATTATTGTTGATGCTATCTCTGGATTACCTATCGCTGAAACTACTACTCCTGCTGATGTCCCTGATTTTGATGTCGCTTTGTCTTTACTTGCTGATACTAATAATTGGTTTAAACTGACTGGTACTAATTTTATCGCTGATAAAGGTTATGACGTTAAGAAACTCTATAATTATGTTAGAAATACTCTCCATGGTCATTGTTTTATTCCTCTTAACAAGCGTAATTCTAAAAATCCCCCTCTGACTGATGATGGTTATATCGTTTGTGAAGCGGGTATTAAAATGCTCAAAGACGGCAAGCAATATTTTGATGGTTTTATTAAGCAAAAATTTGTTTGCAAGTTCTGCAATTCTAAAGATGACTCTGCTTGCCCTATTCAGCATCCTAAATATTTTAATGGCAAAAAGCATAGAGGCTGTACTAAGTATGTTATTATATCTTCTGATTATAGGTCTTCTATTAATAGAGACTCCCTATATTTTAAGGCTGTCTATAGACTAAGAGTAGAATCAAAAAGATAAATTTAGATTTAAAGCTCTGGATTTTGAAAAGGCTTATGTTAGAAATATTAATTCTGTCAGCAACGTTAATACTTTTGGCCATATTACTTTGCTTACTGTCGCTATTGTAGCTATTAAACTGGGTAAATTTGATGAGTTTAAATCTCTTAGTGGTCTGATGCAATCGGCTTAATTTTCACTGAATCTAGTTCAGGCCATTTTTTAACATTTGACTTCTACAGGATATTTATGTCCTTCTTTGGCACCTCTTTCGTTCTTTTCTTTTCACTTGTCACTTTCTTTCTGCTTGATTGGTCATTCCAATTACTATATATTGTATGTTATACATATTTTAGCTTTTGGTCATAATTATTTTTATTAATTTTTCACATCCCTACACAATTATTATAGATTTAACTCTGTCTTTCTTTATATCATTCATTCTGGATATTTATATAGCCTATAACTGGCTAAAATCTTTTTTGGGCGGATTCTTAAAATCTATATATGATCCGTAAAAAATCAAAAATAAACTAACACTTAATAAAATAATATATATTGTACTAATAAAAGAATATCTCTCAAATATTACTGGAAATACATATGACATAATATGAGTTATATTAATTATAGAAGCAAAAATTGTACCTGCAGTTGAAGAAAACTTCATTTTAAATTTATACCGTAAAACATAAGAAGCAAAAAGTATCCAAAGTGATACAATATAAGGAAACAAATCATTTTTCTTTAAAATGCTTTTATAAATATTTATTATAATTAAAATAAATACCAGTAATAGTATGATATTAAAAATATTATTTTTGTTTAATTTTAACATGAAATATCTCTCCTTTGCATTAATAGAAGGGGGGTAAAAAATCCCCCTCTTTTGAATTATCTAAAAAGATCTACGACACCGTATCCCATTAAATAAACACCAGACAATATTGCACCAATGCCACCTACAACTTCTCCAACTCTTCTAACCCCATTTTTTTGTTTTACTGAAGCCCCAATCATCTCTACACCTAATGCTACTCCAGCAAGGCCTTCAAGATAGTGTTCAGCTGCAGCTTTTATATCTCCACCATCAACAACTATTAAATCATCTTCTGTCAATTCCATAAATTCATTCATTGGTATTACGGCTTCCATTCCTTTCCCTCCTCTCCTTTCTGACTCCAATCGCGCGATTTTCATCTATTTTAACCTGCCATGCATGGCAATATGTAAGAAACTCGCTTTTCTTTCTTAATTTTTCTTGAATTCACATCCATTTCTATATCTTACCTCTAATTTAGCATAAAATTTTTTTCGTTGTCTACTACATTTTTCTGTAGTTTCACGTTTTTTTAATCTAAGCTAAAGAAAATGTAGGGTTATTGTTTATTTCCCTTCCAGACAATGTACTTACCATTCCTAACTATTATAAGAATTACTCTATTTTCCCTATATTTTATGCGAAAATAGATTTTCATCCATGGTTGTGCTTTGTTAAGCATGATTAGTTAACATTAAATTTTATCAGGAAAAAGAGCAATCTCCATATATTTTTTGTAAAAAATTTTCGCTTAATTTGGCCCTCAAATGGCTCTATTTGGGTATTTTATAAATTCACTTGCTGAATTCAAGTTTTAATTATATAGACTTAACTTTTTATTTTGACTTTTTTTGCCTCCAATAAAAATTGTATACAATTCTATACACAATACCTACACTTAACCCAACTAATATTGACACTATCATTCGTGAATAATAATTCATATTTTCTGTTAACAAAGCTGAAACTAGCCCAACAATCATACCAAAAATAAAAAAATTTGTATAACTTAAATTTTTCATGGTATTTTATTCCCCTTTTTTACCTAATTTTTTACTATCCCTCTAATAATATCAAAAATTAAAATTACAATAATAATTTAATGTATCTTAGACAAGAGGAATGTCTCAACTTTTTACACAATTATATAGACTTAACTACGGATTATATTCACTTTTTGTTAAACACGTTTTTAAAATCGCTATATGAAGCATAAATTAATAAACCCAATCCAATAAGTAAAACTATATGATAAATAATCTCTCCTGCAAAAGAATAATTTATATCAGGAAATAAATAGCATAATAAATTTGTGATTGATATTATTGAAACAAAAATAATACCCATTTTAGGAGTTAAACTATTATTATATTTTCTATAGACAATATAAGAAGTAAATAAAATCCATAAAGCCATTATATTTGAAAACATTGCATTATCCTTCATCAAAGTACTCTTATAGATATCTATCATAATTATTGCTAATAGCAATACCATTAAACTTTTTAATAAATAATCTTGATTTTTATACATTTAACCACCTTTTAAGTTTCTATTTTTTTACTTAATAAAGCTTATGAGAAAGTTTTAAAACTTTCTCATAAGCTTTACATTTTATTTAATTCATTTATTTTACACCTCTAAATTTCTATTTGCTTCTTTCAAGGGCCAACTTACTTTTCACCTTAAATTTTATATTTCTGAAGTTATGTCCTTATAAGATTTTGTTAAATATATGTTATAAAAAGCCTCGTTACAAAAGTTATTCCGCTATTTTTGTTATTTAAAAATCATTTTTTATGTTTTTTGTTCTCGATAAATTCAGATATAATTCTATATAAATATCCTACGCCAAAACCAATTAAAACAGCTACAACTAGTGATAAATAAGAATTTATGTTTTTAGTTAACCAATAAGTAAGTGTTCCAGAAATTATACCAACAACATAATAATTTTTTTTATCAGAATTTTTCATAACATCCATTCTCTCCTCAAGTATAAAAATTAAAAGTTATAATAAATTGTATAATAGCCCTGATAATAAATAATTTATAGATGAGTCAGCTTATAAGCATATCAATTATAACAAATACCCTGCCATTTCCATTTTTAATTAGATTATAAAGTGGAACAAAATTTGACATTATTCACAAGAGTTTATATTAATAGTTTTTAAAAATTTATTTATGAGGAAATTGCATATTTTTAAAATTATTTTATATGCAATTTCCTCAAATTATTACTTAACTTTTCGTCAAAATTATCTTACAAAAAATAAAAGATTGATAGAAAAAATCAAAATTTTAATATATCACAAAAAAGTAGGTTGGCATTGGATGTTCAAAATAATAATTGATTCCACCAGCAATTGCTCCACCTATCCCTGCTTGTAATGTATATTGTCCGGCACCCGTTGCGACAGCACCAGCCATCACCTCATTAATTATCACTTCCTGTATTTTGATGGACTTTGCAAGTGCCTTAACAACTTTACCATTTTTTGGCTTAAAACAAAATTTAACATACTTTTCGCCCATTTTTTATATTATATCACTTAATTTATAAAATTTGTTTATTTTGGAACGAAAGTGTCGATTTTGAATTTATATCGAGTTCTCGGACTGTGTAAAAACAATCAGATTAAATTCGCATAAGTATGATATAATGATAATAAGAAGATGTTTTAAATCGAGGTGTAAAAAATGTTAAAATTTCGTGTTAAGGCAATTACGATGGACGTGGAAGGAAATTTCTCCGTCCTATTGACAGATGAAGAGGAAAAGAAAGTTTTGCCTATAGTCATAGGTCCACTGGAAGCTCAAAACATAGCTATCCCTCTTCAAGGAATTACACCGCCTCGCCCTTTAACCCCTGACCTTTTAAAATCTGCTATTGAAGAACTTGGAGGAAAACCTGAAAAAGTTGTAATTACTGATTTAAAAGATGACACTTATTATGCAGAGCTTTATATAAAACAAGGGGATAGAGTTATAAAATTAGACTCAAGACCTAGTGATGCGATAGCTTTAGCAATGCGAACTGATATACCGATTTTCATAAATGTTCGTTTAGCGGAATTCACTTATGATATGGCAGATTTAAAATTTGATGATGGCGATAGTTAAAATTCTACTGGCCCTCTTAAAAATTTAAGAGGGCCACTTTTTAAAGAATTGTTAACCATTATACAAAAATAGTTGACAATTCTTTTTAAAAAAAATATAATAATTGTTGTAATAATACAATGAGGAGGAAAAATATGATAAAAACTAAAGACATGATTTTAGCTTCTCTTTTTGCTGCTATTACTTTTATAATGGGTTTTGTAAAAATACCCTTACCTTTTTCTCCAGTACCTATCACAGGACAGACTTTTGCAGTAATGTTAGCTGGAGGACTTTTAAATCCTACATCAGCATTTTTAAGCCTTCTTATTTTTGACCTTTTAGGTGCAATTGGAATACCTGTCTTTTCTGGACTTACAGGAGGTTTTAATGTTTTAGTAGGACCTACAGGAGGATATATTTTAAGTTGGCCCTTTGCAGCTTTTTTAATTTCTTTGACTTTAAAAAATAAAAAAGCAAATTTTATTAATATTTTTATAAGCTATCTCTTATTTGCAATAATTTTTGTTTATATTTTAGGAGTAACTCAGCTCTCTTTTGTTACAGGAATGCCATTTAAAAAAGCCATTTTAGTCGGGGCACTTCCTTTTATACCTGGCGATTTAATCAAGGCAAGTATCGCTTCGTATCTCACTTTAAAGTTAAAGCCTATTGTAGAGTCCTATGAAAAAAGGCAAGGTTAAACCCTTGCCTTTTTTCCCTACTGCTGAACAGTTGGTCCAAAGTTTCCTCCCCTATAACCTACTCCTTTATGTGCTCCTTTAGCACCAAAACCTGCTCCTAATCCTGTTTTTCCAAATCCAAGACCTAAGCCAGCACCTGAACCTTTACCATATTGACATGTTCCATCCCAGGAATTTATTCTGTCTTCAATGGCTTTTTTGATTGTGTCAGCTCTATCCTGAGTTATTTTCCCATCTTTGACTAATTGGTCTATAACCCCTTCTTTTTGCTCAATTAAAGCTTTTTTCAGATTGTCAAGTGTTATGCCATTCTCTTCTGCTATTTGGACTAATGTCTTCCCTGCTTGTAGTTCACTTAAAATTTCATCTGTCGTCTTGCCAGTCAGTTTTGCAAGAAAATCTGCATTTCTACTCATTCCATATCTTGGTGCTGTCGTAGAATATTGACGTGGCGTTGAAGAACCAGTTGTATTGCCAGTTGTGGCTGCATAAGCAGCTATTCCACTTAAAAGCATACCTCCTGTAAGTACTACTGCTACTACCTTTTTGAGATTCATTTAAAACCACACTCCTTTTTTGATTTTTTATTTGCTACATTTATATAATAACCCTTTAGTTTGAGATAACTATATTGGATTTGTGAAGGATGTGTGAACATTTTTTTAGAGTAATATGAGGGTTCCTACTATGCAAAAAAAATAGAAAAGAGATGGCATTTAACCATCTCTTTTTATTCAAAAAATTCAATTAGAGAGGGTTACTATATCATTGAGGAGCAGTATTGGTTTGCCAATTTTCATTTTGCCATTTACCTTTAAAATCTCCTCTTCTTCCTTCAAAATGTTTGAAAAATCCTTGAGGCAATCCGTTTTGTTCCATATTTTTCACCATTGTATCAATTCTATTTTTAATCGTATTACCTTGGTCCTGAGTAATAACTCCAAAGCTTACAAATTTATCAACTAATTGTTTTTGTAACTGCGCCATTTGTTTAAAATAATTCATCAGCTCTGTTTTTTGCTGTTCTGTAAGCTTAGAAGGATCAACTTCTCTTAAGATAAACCCTAATCCATCTTTTCCTTCAAATAGGCCTTTAAAACTGCTAAATCCATTTTTATCTATATTAGCCACAATATTATCTATTTTGCTTGTGATTTTGTTTGCTTGATCTTGAGTCAATAATCCTTCTGATGTCAACTTATTTACTACATTCTTTTGTAGTGCTGCCATTTGTTTGTATATTTCTGTTAAAGCTGCTTTTTGCTGTTCTGTGAGCTTTGAAGTATCAATTCGGCCTATTCCAAAAAATCCTTTGTCAAATCCTCTTACACCACCAATAAAGAAGGGAACATTGTCTTGATTTGCTTTCGTAACTTTGCTATCAATGTTTTTAATTATATTATCTGCTTGTTGTTGAGTTATAAGCCCTTCTGATAAGAGTTTGTTTATAAACTCTTTTTCAAGGTCGGCTATTTTTTGTTGTAATCTGTAATTATTTGCTCTTGCTCTGGTGTAAGCTTTGATGTGTCAATTCCAAAAAAACCTTTTATGCTGTTTGTCAGTGGTGAATCAGTATTTGCTGCAAAAACTGTCAAAGGAATTGCCAAAGCCAATACAACTGCTAAAACTATTAACCATTTGTTTCTCTTCATATATGGATACCTCCTTTTAAATTTTTCCTTTTCATTCTTTATGATACCCAAATAGTTTGAAGTAATTTTATATAATTTGTGAGAAAAGTGTGAAGTTTAATTTTAAATATTGTAAACTGATTAAAAAATAATTAAACTAGAGATGGGAGGTGGTTTTTTATGCAAAAAGTTTTAGTAATTGAAGACGAAGAAGGAATGAGAGATATTTTAAAAACTTATTTAGAAAATAATGGATACGAAGTACTGATAGCTGAAAATGGCAAAATAGGGCTTGAATATTTTAATAATCATCATAAAGATATAGACATAATTCTTTTAGACATAATGCTTCCAGATATAAGTGGGTGGAGCCTTTTAAAAACAATTAGAGAAAAGTCAAAAGTGCCCGTAATGATGATAACAGCAAGAGGAGAAGAATATGATAAACTTTTAGGATTTGAATTAGGAGCAGACGACTACGTCGTAAAACCCTTTAGCCCTAAAGAAGTAGTTGCTCGAGTTAAAGCAATTTTGTCAAGAACTTATGGAGCTTCAGAAGAAGATGGGAAAACAGAATATGAAGGAATTTCTATAAATGTAAGTTCTAGAGAAGTCACGGTTGATGGAGAAAAAATTGACCTTACGCCAAAAGAATTTGACCTTTTAAAACTCTTAATAGATAATAAAAGAAAAGTTGTATCCCGCGAAAAGTGCCTTAATGAAGTATGGGGATATGATTTTTATGGAGATTTAAGAACAGTTGATACCCATATAAAACAGTTGAGAGAAAAATTAGGAGAAAAGCGTAAACTCATAAAAACAGTATGGGGGATAGGTTATAAATTGGATGGTGAATAAATTGAAGGGAATACAAAAGAAACTTTTTATCTCTTATCTTTTGATTGGAGGCATCATATTATCACTGTTTTGGTTGACACAGGTAGTTTTTATTAATAAGATATACTCTTATTACAAAATAAACCAGCTTAAAAGTTACAGTGAAAAAATCGTTGAAGCAATAAACAATAATGACGAAAGACTAATGAGTGAACTCATTGACAAGTCAAATGCTCGAGTCATTGCCATTTCTGAAAACAACATAATAATAGCTGGAAATAGAGGATACGGCAGAGGTTTCGGAATCCCTGAAGCACTTTTGCGCCCCAGCGACAGCGTAAAAGTGGTAAAATATGAACACCCTTTTTTGCACATAGAATACCTTTCAATCATAAGACCTTTTTTATATAACGGAAAACCCGCTACTTTAATAATGAGCATTCCTATCGCCGCTATAAACGATTCTGTCAATCTTTTTAAGCAAGTTTTTTGGTGGATTTTTGTCATCACACTAATTGCCATATTATCTATATCCGTCTATATGTCAAAAAAATTTACTCGACCCATACAAATACTAAAAAACGCTGCTCACCAAATCGCTTCTGGAAATTTAGATGTCAAAATAAATTACAAAGAAGAAGATGAATTAGGAGACCTTGCAAAATCTATGAACACAATGGTAAAGCAGCTGTCTATTACAGATAAATTCAGAAAAGATTTGATTGCAAACATAAGCCATGACTTAAAAACACCTCTTGGCCTTATACGGGGATATTCTGAAATGCTTTTGGACTACTATGGAGATGACAAAGAAAAGCGAGAAAAATACTTAAATACGATGATCAAAGAGACAGAAAGAATGTCTAAATTAGTAGACGATGTATTAGAACTTTCTAAACTTCAGTCAGGAATGGTAGAGATAAAAGAAGAAAATATAGATTTAGAAAAACTGATTTCTGAGATTTTAGACATATTTGAAATTCAAATTTTGGAAAAAAATATCAATGTAAAAGTGAACAATCTCAAACTCAAAGTAATGGCAGATAGAGAAATGATAAAGCGAGCCATTATAAATATAATAAGCAACGCTATAGCGAGCATGACAAAAAAAGGAACTCTTTCAATAGAGGCAATACCACAGGATAAAAATGTTTTAATTAAAATATCAGATACAGGATGCGGCATCCCTCAAAAAGATTTGGAACACATATTTGACAGATATTACAAAGGAAACAAATCAGGAACAGGCCTTGGCCTTGCAATAGTAAAAGAAATATTGACATTGCACGGCAGCAAATATGGAATAGAAAGTCAAGAAGGAGTAGGCACCACTTTTTATTTCACATTAAAAGCGGGTTAACCCCGCTTTCAATCTTTAAAAAATAGCAAATCAATATGTCTTATCACATTTCTATAAATATCGCTAATTGAAATTCCAGTCTTTTCAGCAATAGCTTTAACATCCTCATACTCAGGATACGCCTTAATAAGTTTTTCATTTAAATAGCCTTTTTTCACTCTTATCTTCCCGTAAGGAGTATCCACAACTGAAAAATCTCTATCAAGCTTGTGCCTTAAAGCTTCGTAGTATCTTATGCCAAAAGTAGAAGTTTCTCTAAATATTATCTCTTTTAATTTATCTGCATTTTCATTTTCACAAATTACAGTCAGGAGTGTTCCCGGCCTTTGCTTTTTCATTATAATAGGAGTCAAAAACACGTCTAATGCTCCATTTTTAAAAAGCAGTTCAAACAAATACTGATAAAACTCTGGATTCATGTCATCTATATTTGTCTCCAAAACCATCAATGTCTCAGGTTTTTTTTTACTTCTTCCTCTCCTACATACGTCCTCAAAACATTTGGTATCTCTAAATCCTTTGTACCAGCACCATATCCAACAGAATTTATCGTCATATCGGGCATACCGCCAAATTCATTTGCCAAAGTTTTTACAATAGCAGCACCTGTTGGAGTCACAATTTCACCTTTTACATCGCTTTGATACACAGGTATTCCCTTTAAAAGCTCTGCTGTCGCTGGAGCAGGTACAGGCATAAGACCGTGCTGGCTCATTACAAATCCCGAACTTATCGGAATCGGCGAAGAAATAATTCTCTCCGGTTTTATCATGTTTATAAGTATCGCCGTACCTATTATATCCACTATAGAGTCTACCACTCCAACCTCATGAAAATGCACTTCTTCGGGAGATTTTCCATGCACTTTTGCCTCTGCTTTTGCCAGATTTTCAAACATTTCAATGCTCATCCTCTTTACTTCATCTTCCAAGTCGCTCTTTTCAATAATCTCTCTTATGTCTTTCATATGTCTGTGATGATAGTGATGGGTCTCATCGTATATCACTTTAAATGTCTTGGCACTAATGCTTTTTTTCTGTGTTTCTCCTATTTCTACATCAAAATTAGTTAAAGCTACTCCTTTTAATCTATCTTTAAATTCCCCAACATCAACATGAGATAATAGTGAAGCAATAGTCATATCGCCAGAAATTCCTGCAAAACAATCAAAATACACTACTTTCACTTTCCTTCCTCCCCTATTTTATTTATCAAACTGGCAGAATACGCCGCTCCAAAACCGTTGTCAATATTTACAACACTCACTCCACTGGCGCAGGAGTTAAGCATAGCCAAAAGAGCGGACAAACCGTGAAAATTTGCACCGTATCCCACGCTGGTAGGTACAGCAATTATGGGGGAGCCCACTAAACCTCCTAACACAGTAGGAAGTGCCCCTTCCATGCCAGCAATTGCGATTATCACGCGGCATTCCCTAATCTCCTCAATCTTATCCAAAAGCCTGTGCAAACCTGCAACTCCTACATCGTAAAACCTTTTTACGGTATTGCCCATGAGCTCTGCAGTAACTGCAGCTTCTTCAGCAACCGCTAAATCAGAAGTGCCGGCAGCCACCACTCCAATTATCCCCTTTGTCTTTCTAGGAGGAGTATTTCTTATAGAAATAATTCTCGCTGTCTCATAATACACTGCTTTTTCTAAAAGTTCTCTTACCGCCTCAAAATGCTCGTGGGAAGCTCTTGTCCCTAAAACATCGCTCCCATTTTTGTACATATTAAAAGCGATTTCTTTGACTTGCTGTGGAGTCTTTCCCCCACAAAAAATTACTTCAGGAAATCCCTTTCTTATCTCCCTGTGATAATCGATTTTTGCAAAACCCAAATCCTCATAAGGGAGCTTTCTTAAAGCCTCCAATGCTTCTTCTGTTGTTATTTTATTTTGTTTAAACTGTGTTAAAACTTGTAATATTTTCTCACTGTACATCTTTTACCACCCTCACATGCGGTTCATTTAAGCTACCAGTTCTGTATCCTTCTAAATCCAGTGCTACATACTTAAACCCAGCATTTTTAAGCCTCTTTACAATTTCCTCCCTTACACTCTTTTCAAATATTGCATCCATCTGCTCTTTTGGAAGTTCAATCCTTGCAACATCTCCATGGTATCTCACTCTAAATCCTGAAAAACCTAAATCTCTCAAACCCTCTTCTGCTTTTTCTATCATAGAAAGCTTATCATAAGTTATCTCTTCACCATAAGGAATTCTGGAAGCAAGACAAGCGTAAGAAGGCTTATCCCAAGTTGGAAGATTCATCTCTTTTGACAAAATTCTTATTTCTTCTTTCTTTATACCACATTCCAGCAAAGGGCTCAAAATTCCCAATTCTTTTAAAACCCTTCTTCCCGGCCTAAAATCAGACACATCATCAGCATTTGTCCCTTCCAAAACGTAATTTAGGCCTCTATCTTTAGCAATAGCTTTAAATTTCGAAAATAAATTGGATTTACATATATAGCACCTATTTAAAGGATTTTTTTTAAATTCTTCTATTTCAAGAATATCATTAAACTCCACAACCAAGTGGGGAATTCCTATTTTTTTAGCAATGTCTATAGCTTCTTTTAATTCGCTTTTAGAATACATTGGAAAAGTAGCAGTAACAGCCAATACCCTATCTCCTAAGACATCGTAACTTATTTTAGCCAAAAAAGTACTATCTACCCCTCCAGAAAAAGCAATCAATGCGTTATCCAAATTATGTATATAGTCTTTTAACTTTTGCAATTTATCCTTGGTATTTATAATTAACACCCCCCTATGGTATAGAGACTCCATTACGCATAAACTATTTTATCATACAAGATGTTATAAACAAAATTAAGCATAAAAAAGCGCTTAAAAGCTTAAAAGCTTCTAAGCGCTCCTAAATCTTAAATTTTAAAAATCTTCACAGCTTCATCTAATTTTAAAGCCACTTCTTCTAAATTCTTTGCAGATTCTTTAAGTTCTTCCACAGCTGAAAGCTGCTCTTCCGTAGAAGCACTTACTTCCTCAGTAGAAGCCGCCGTTTCTTCTGAAATTCCAGAGATGTTTTCCATCGACTGAACAATCTCGTTTTTCTCCTTTTCCATGCTATTCATTAAGGAATTTATGTTATTTATCATTTCAGAAATGCTGTTTATAAAATTCTCAAATTCGCCAAAAGCATTTTGCGTATCCTTTACAGCTTGATTTTTGCTTCTCAATACTTTTATCTGCCGACTGCATAATGGGATCAAAATCAGGGTTTAAATCCACGTGAGGAAATGTGAAAATCTTCTTATCAGCTGTCCCATAATAAATCAAAGCGTCATCTGGAGTCATATTTTTTAATTTAATGAGCACGTTATTTATGCGGTCAGCTGTTTCTTCTCCTGTATTTCCTTTAATCATCAAATTAGAATCATCTTTTGCGAAATAATTGAGTTTATTGGCAACTCCTTCTAAATAAAGAGCTAACTCTTTATTTACTGAACCAACCCTATTAGCCATATTAGACAAAGTTGCATTAGTGATTTCCTTAGAAGAAAATCTAAAATATGTACCCACTCAATGCTAAAGATGAAATCACAATAATTATAATCATTAAACTCAATTTTGTTTGTAAGCTTGAGAGTCTTACCTGTTTTTTTAGGTTTAGTAGTGCATCTATATCACGTCTTTTTTTGAATTTTATAGCTTTTTTCAATGTATCTCCCCCCAAATGTGTTATATTATTTTTATATCGACTTTTTCCCATAAAAAGTTTAATTTTTTCTGCTCCTTTTATAAAATTCAAAAGCATAGATAAAAAAGGCTAAAATAGCTAACAGCAGTGCTATAATCATCAAGGTAAATCCATAGGGCCATTCAAAGATTGAAAAAATTATAGCAACATAAAAGAAAGCTGTTGCAGCCTTGCCGTATTTATTAGCAGGGATGGCAACTTCTTGTTTTTTATAAAGTATTGCCGCCCCTATTATCATTGACAGCTCTTTTATCATCAAAATAAAAATGATGAAAAAAGGAATTATATCCTTAAACCACAGACTCGTGAGAACAGTA
Organism: Thermoanaerobacter kivui; assembly: GCF_000763575.1. Lineage (NCBI taxonomy): Bacteria > Bacillati > Bacillota > Clostridia > Thermoanaerobacterales > Thermoanaerobacteraceae > Thermoanaerobacter > Thermoanaerobacter kivui. The sequence continues at coordinate 729,442 of NZ_CP009170.1, read as the reverse complement.
AGTATCATAAGTTTGTCCACAAGAGGGTCAAGCAAAGTCCCAATCTTAGTTATTTGATTGTAATGCCTCGCTATATATCCGTCTAAAATGTCTGTAATTCCTGACAATATAAAAATCGCCACAGCATATGTATTGCCATTAGGCACATAAAAAAAAGTGTATACAAAAAGCGGTATAAGAAAAAATCTAACCAGTGTAAGAAAATTTGGTATATTCATCTAAACACCTCTACCTGCCAAATTTAATATAAATTATAATACAAAAAACGCAAAATCAAAAGGCCCTATTGGGCCATATTTACAGGAAGTTTTATTTCATCTAAAGCTATTCTAAAGCTATATCCATCTTCTCCTTTTTTAAAGTCCGCCACATTGTTAAAGCATTTAGCTAAAACGTCATCTTTTGTATGAACTTCAATATCCTTTAAATTGTACTTCAAAACAGTTTTTTTTAACAGAGAATTGATTATTTCTTGAGCAGTCTCAAGATTGACATTTTCTCCTTTTTCAATATAAATATACATACTGCATTTCTTCTGTTGCCAATCAATATCGTAAAGCACACAAAATCCCAATTTAAAACCTTCCTTGGTTTCTAACACAAACATCTTTCTGTTTTTCCCAAATGGTATATTTAAAACATTGTCTTTCTCTCGGGATATTTTAAACAAATCAATCAAAAACTTAACTACATTTACATCTTGAAGCCAAAAAGAAAATATCTTTTTATCTTTTTTCTCTAAGTCTTTAATTAAAACATTCCCATTTTCTCCCATACCCAACACCACCTATCTATACATTATATATTCTTTATAAATTTTAAAAATCCTGCTTGAATGTAGAAAATAATTTTCGATAAATAAATAATATGGCATAAATCAAGTAGGAAGTAAATAATTATTTTGTTAAAAAGTATTATGAAGGATATGAAGGCAAACCAAAAACAAGAAATAAGCAAGCAAATTAGATAAATATTATGATGAAATAAAAGCAAAGCTTGAGATAAAGGGGGTTACGGTAAAGGGAGTATACGAATACTTTGTTTCTAAAAATTATGATATTGGAACATATTCTAATTTCAACAAATATGTAAAGAGAAAGGGACTGAAACCTACTAAAAAGGCAAGTGGTCATCCAAGATTTGAAACTCCTGCTGGGAAACAAACCCAGGTAGATTGGAAGGAAAAAGAAAAGGAGTATCTATCTCCGCTACCAAGTAATGATAGGGCAGAGGTATTTGGATCAGCGACAATAGCTAACGCAATATCAGATAGATTACTTCATTATTCGCATGTTATATCAATAAAAGGGCCTTCATATAGATTAAAGTCAAAAGTTGAATATTTTAACAGTTCTTCTAATGTATCTTAGTACATTTTTTGTACAAAATTATATGCCACTTTTTGTACAAAATATATTGACTTTTACAACACTACACTGTTATTTATTCTTCTGTATTGCATTCAAACTCCTCTCTATATATCACTTCTATAACAAGTCTTTACTATTACCTTGTATTTCAAATTTATCAAATTAGAGTGTTGGTCACTTACCAGGATTTCCTTGTAACAACTTTTTCTAATCCTTCTTGCAGAGAGAAATTAAACTAACACCTTTAAACCTACCTCAGCGATCATATCCAAGTCTTCTTGGATTCTGTTGCCCCAAGTAGTAAGGTAATTGCCAACCATCAAGCCATTTACAGCCATTACTAAGGCTTCTTTTTGGTTCTCTCCTAACCCTCGCTCCCTACCACCGCATAAACGAAAAACAGCTCTCGGAATAATAAGGCGAAAAAGAATTAAGGTTTTGAGAATTTCTTCTATTGAAAGACGTTCCTGATTAGCAAGAGGTGTACCAGGAATGGGATTCAAAATGTTCACCGGCACTGACATCACTCCCAGCTTCTTTAGCTCAAAAATCATTTCCAGTCGATGTTCCATAATTTCCCCCAATCCAATAATTCCTCCAGAGCATATATTTAGCCCCGCATTCCGGGCGGCTTGAATAGTAGCCACTCTCTCTTCAAAGGTATGAGTAGTACAAATCTTAGAAAAATAGCTTCGTCCAGTTTCTAAGTTATGGTGGTAGGAAGTAACCCCCACCTCCTTCAAACGACGAGCTTTCTCTTCGTCAATAATCCCCAGAGAAGCACACAGCTTTAGGCGAGTTTTAGTTTTTAGAACCTGGTAGATTTCTAATACCTTTTCAAAATCCCTTTCACCGATGCCTTTACCACTGGTAACTAAAGCAAAACGCTTTACTCCAGCAGCTTCCATGCGCTGGGCTTTTTCTAAAGCTTTTTCTACATCAATAAGGGGATACACTTCCACACCAGTTTTAAAACGTGATGATTGAGCACAAAAGTGGCAATCTTCACTACATAAACCCGAACGGGCATTGATAATGGCACATAGTTCTACATTTCTCCCTCCGAAGCGTTCCCGAACTTGGCGAGAAAGATAAAAAATCTCTCCTAATTTTTCCATTGGCCAGCTAGCCAGGTAATACGCTTCCTCTTGAGATATACCTTCTCCTTGAAGAGTCTTTTCTTTAATCTTCTTCCACATCAGATTCTTTTCCATGCACCCATTCCTCCTCTCATTTACCAGTTACTGCCTCTATAGATTCATAAACAATCTCTAGAACGCGGTTTAGTTCTTCTTTAGAGATGGACAACACAGGCATGAGAACAATGATGTTATCCAGGGGCCGAATGATGAGCCCTCTCTTACGAGCCTCCAAGATAACTCGGTGACCTATTTGCTCCTTGATGTCATAAGGCTCTTTGGTCTCTTTATCTACCACAAGTTCAATACCTACCATCATACCTCGTTGACGGATATCTCCTACATGAGGTAAATCCCAGAATTTATTTAGCCCCCGGCGTAAAAGTTCAATTTTAGATTGGAGAGAGGCTAACAAGTCTGTTTTTTCAAAGAGCTCAATGTTGGCCAAAGCCGCAGCGCAGGCTAAGGGATTACCTGTGTAGGTATGTCCATGGTAAAAAGTCTTACATTCCTCCGGCTCGCCTAAAAAGGTTCTGTAGATCTCATCGGTGACCAAGGTAGCAGCTAAGGGAAGATATCCTCCAGTAATACCCTTAGCTAGGCACATTAAGTCGGGAGTTACATCTTCGTGCTCGCAGGCAAAGAGACGACCTGTACGGCCAAAACCTACTGCTACCTCGTCGGCAATGAGCAGAATGTTATACTTTGAACACAATTCCCGCACCCGGCGAAGGAAACCATCCGGAGCAGTGATCATGCCCGCCGCCCCTTGGACTAAAGGCTCAATGATGAGGGCAGCAACCTCCTCACAGTGCTCTTCCATCAACCTTTCCAACTGATTAAGACAGGCCATCTTACAACTTTCCCTTTCTAAACTCAAAGGGCACCGGTAACAATATGGCGCAGGGGCGTGTAAACACTCAAAGAGTAGTGGTTTGAAAATGTTATGGAAAAGGGGTATACCCCCGACACTTACTGAACCAATAGTGTCTCCGTGGTAAGCATTGACCAAAGATATAAACTTGGTTTTTCTACGATAACGACCGCCGTCCTTTTGTTGCCAATACTGAAAGGCCATCTTGAGGGCAATTTCCACCGCTGTAGCTCCATTATCAGAGTAAAAAACTTTATTTAATCCTGGCGGGGTAATTTCCACTAATTTCTTAGCCAACAAGATAGACGGTACATTGGCAATACCTAAGAGGGTTGAATGAGCGATGCTATCTAATTGTTCCTTAATGGCTCGGTTTAATTCCGGGTGACAATGGCCGTGGACAGTAACCCAAAGGGAGGATACACCGTCCAAATAGCGGTTCCCCTCTACATCAATCAGGTAACTGCCCTCTCCCCGCTCAATGATCAGGGGTTTTTCCCGGAGATATTGCTGCATTTGGGTAAAAGGATGCCAAACATACTGTTTGTCCCATTGTTCCAGAAGAGAAGGATCATAGTTGCTCAATAGAAACACCTCCATATCGTTTATGCTTTAGGTTTAAGCCATGGAGCCAACTGACTCCAGGAAACAGATTCTTCCACCGCCTCCAGCAGTCCTTCAACAGCCCCACCTTCCACGTTCACCCTCGACAGGTGGGGTAAGATACCCAGGATCGGTACACCGGTCATCTGGGCAATAATTTCGAGATTGTCACTTTCGGCAGGACCTAATTGCTGCTGCCCTAAGGCATTAAAAACTATCCCCGCTACTTCTAGTTCGAGGCTTTTGGCATAAGCCACCGTGAGAACTGTATGATTAATGGTTCCCAAACCAGTCCTGGCCACTACAATTAGGGGTAAGGAAAGTTCCCGGGCCAAATCAGCTACGGTAAAGTTAGGGCCAGAAAGAGGCACACACAGTCCTCCAGCCCCCTCAATAAAAGTCAACTGGTGGCACAAAAGGGTCTGTCGGCAAAAAGCTACTACTTTTTCGGGTTCT